>JANQES010000007.1 GCA_028278205.1 Rhodothermales bacterium | reverse complement strand
GCGTCGACGACACGCCGTTGCCGAAGGGGATGGTCTGGAACATGATCTACGACTCCCAGGCGCCGCCGGGCGCTCAGGCGCCGGTGACACACCAGCAGCTCTGGGAGCGGCTCGCCGATTTCCTGCAGGCGCTGGTGCCCGTGGCCGAAGAAGCCGATGTGATGCTGGCGGCGCATCCGGATGATCCGCCCATGCCGGTCGTGCGGCAGACGCCGCGTCTCGTCTACCAGCCGCACCTGTACCAGCGGCTTCTGGACCTGTATCCCAGCCCGGCCAATGCCCTGGAGTTTTGCCTGGGATCGCTGGCTGAGATGACGGAGGGCGACGTGTACGAGGCGGTAGAGCAGTACGCCGGGCAGGGCAAGATCGCGTACGTGCATTTTCGCAACGTGCGCGGCAAGGTGCCCCGGTATCGGGAGGTGTTTATCGATGAAGGCGACATCGATATGATCCGCGTGCTACGCCTTCTAAAGAAACACGACTTTGACGGGGTGCTGATTCCGGATCACACCCCGCGTTTGACCTGTGCTGCGCCCTGGCATGCCGGTATGGCCTACGCGCTGGGCTATATGAAAGCGGCGCTACAGATGCTGGAGGAGGCGTAGCAACGGGCAGGCTTATAAAATCCGGTTGATTTGTTGATGTATGGGCGTGTGGGAGGGAGACGATTTTGGATTTGCGATTTTGGATTGGGTGCCGTGTAAGACCAATCCAAAATCTAAAATCCAAAATCCAAAATTCGCTTTCTCCCACACAATCTCATACAACAACTACGCAGGCGGACTTGACCCCTATTTGTTCATCAAACAAACGAGAACCATGCGAGGGCGAAATCTGGCGCTGGCGCTTGCAGGCGTATGCTTGTGCTTGAGCATCACGCATGCCTACGCGCAATCATCGACCCCGGAATCCTTCAAAACCGTCGTTCAGCGGCAACATGACCTGGGCCGGCAGAGTGACGGGTGGCTGGAAGGCTATGCCGAAACCGTCGATGGAACGACGATGGCCTACCACAACCTGCGGGAGGATTGCATGAACGCCTTGATCACCCGCACCACCGACGGCGCGATGGCGATCACGTGGAAAACAGCCGTGGTGCCTGCGGATTATACCGGCGAAACCGTGACGTTCTTTTTCCTGACGGGGATGGACCTGAGGCTCGACGGGCATGCCTTCAAGCTCTACGTCAATGATACGATGCGGTTCGTGCATACCAGCTCCAACCGCACCGACTGGACGCTCGAAGGGCAGGGCGGCGGTACGCTGGTGTTCAACACCTTTCTCATCGACGTGCACAAGGACGCGATGGGGTATATGCGCATGACCGTGCCTGTTTCCTGGTTGAAAAAAGGCGAGCCGGCCACCTTGCGCATGGTGGGGGATGCAGACGATAGCCCCACCTGGTTTATGATTTTTCAGTGCCCCGATGCGCTCGATCATCTTCGCCGGAAAGCCGGGCATGAGTTCTGGGTGGACGTGCAGGTCGAAGATCGCGGAAAAAAGCAGGATGTCAGCGTTCGCGGGCCGGCCTTTTGGGCAGGGCAGACCCTGACGATGCGGGTCGGGGCGCAAAAAAGCGTGTCGGAGACCTTCGACGCGGGTGGCGACGCCGCTGTTGCTCGTCTCCAGATTCGCGGGCGCCGGGCAACCCTGGCCGAGCAATCTCTGACGATGACGGTGGACGAACGGACGATCCTGAGCATCCCGGCGTTTTTGGGGGAAGAACTCCCGACGACGCTGAATCCGCAGGGGTACGTCGCGGTGCAAGGGCACACGCCGGAAGAAGGTGTGTGGCGGCTGACGGCAGAGGGACGGTACCAGCCGGCCCTCACGCAGGGGTTGCAGCAACTCTCCGACTCGCGCCTGAGCCGGGGCGAAGTGCATATCCTCAATTCCAGCCACCAGGACATCGCCTGGATGGACAGCCCGCAGCAGTGCATCATCGACCGCGACGTGCTGTTGATCACCCCGGCGCTTCGACAACTCAAAGAGCATCCGGACTATGGGCATGATCTGGAGAACAGCCTGATGCTCATGGAATACCTGGAGCGCCATCCGGAACGTTTTGAGGAAATCGCCGAATATACGCGGGGCGGACAAATTACCTGGGGGGCGGCCTACAACTCGCCCTATGAAGAGATGTATTCCGGCGAGGGGTTAGTGCGGCAGTTCTACCTGGGCAAAAAGTGGCTGGAGAAGCTGTTTCCCGGCGCGAAGGCTATCACCTACTGGAACGTGGACGTGCCCGGTCGTTCCCTGCAAATGCCCCAGATCCTCCATAAAGCCGGCGTCAAATACATGATGATCAGCCGGCACGACGAGGGCATCTTCCGCTGGCTCAGCCCGGACGGCACCGGCGTACCCACGTACTCGTCCGGTCATTACGGGCACAGCATCAACTTCTTGAAAAAAGGGTTCGTCTCCTCCGCTACGCATGTCGCGAATCAGGCCAGGGTGTGGACCCGCGAGGCCTATAACACCAATAGCGCCGCGACGCCCGTGATGCCGCTGCTGTCCAGCGAAGACATGAGCCCGCCCAGGATGTACTATGATCTCATCGAGGCGTGGGACGCGCTGGAAACGTACCAGGACGCAGGCGGCAACCCGGTCCCGCTTACCTTGCCGCGCATCAAACATTCCACGGGCGAGGCGTTTATGGAGGCCATGATGGCGGCCAGCCCGGACGTGCCCACGCTGATGGGCGAACGCCCGAACGTCTGGGTCTATATCCACGGGCCGTCGCATCAACGCGCCCTGGCCGCCGGTAGAGCCGCCGGCATCGTCTTACCTGCGGCTGAAAAGTTTGCCTCCATCAGCACGCTCCTCGACGGAAACTGGGGTCAGTATCCGCAGGACAAATTCCTCCGAGCCTGGCGCGCAGCCATCTATCCCGACCATGGATGGGGCGGTAAAAACGGTGACATCACCGACCAGACCTTCCTCGACAGCCTGTCGAATGCCCACGACCTGGGCGAACAGATTCTGACGGACGCCACCCGGCGCATCGCCGAAAAAGTGCGTGTCGATGAGACGGCCGGTATCCCGGTCGTCATCTTCAACAGCCTCTCCTGGCAGCGCACCGACCCCGTCACGGTGGAGGCGGCCTTTGAGCGGGGTGAGATGCGCGGCTTCGAAATCCGCGACGCAGCCGGTCAGCCGGTGCCCTTTCAGGTCACGGAGTTGGAAACCTATGATGATGGTTCGATCAAGCGCGCGCGGGTGATTTTTATCGCGCAAGACGTGCCGTCGATCGGGTATGCTACCTACTATTTCCGGAGCGTCGAGGCCGCCCTCGACGTGGCCGTGCAGCGTCGTGATCCCGGCGAACACCTCGACAATGCGTTTTACCGCATCACGTTGGGGCCGGGGGGCCTGCGTCAGATCCACGATAAAGAAATGGGGCAGGATCTCTTCGATGCTGATAAGTTTTTAGCCGGTGAACTGTTCACGATGAAGTCGATGGGCAACGGCGCCGGTGAATTTGCCGACGTGCAACAGCCGTCCATGGAAGGATTCGATAAGTTGAGCACCCATCAGCCGGCCTGGGAGATCGTTGAGGACGGCCCGGTGCGGACGGTGTTGCGGGCCGAGCAGGCGATTGAACACACGCGTGTTGAGCAAAAGTTGGCGCTGTATCACAGTTTGAAACGGATCGACTTTGAGACGGCGTTGCTGGACTGGGACGGCACGGTCTATCGCGAATTTCGACTGGCATTCCCGGCCAACATGGCGCAAGGACAGGTGGCGTATGAAGTACCCTTTGGCGTGGTGCGTGTGGGTAAAGACGAGATCCCCCAGGCAGCCGGCGAACGCTATACGACACCCGCCGCCGAAGTACACCCCCGAGGCATCGATAACTGGATCGGCGTGTCGAACGACCGGTTCGGGCTCACGATGACATCCAGCGTGGCCGCCTGGGATTATCAAGATCCGACAGACGATCCGCTCTCGTCGCCGATGCTTCAGCCGATCCTGCTGGCGTCGCGCCACAGTTGCCATTGGGAGGGGTTGCCCTACAACCAGGCCGGCGACCACCATTTCCGTTTTTCGCTGACGTCGCACCCGCCGGGGTGGGAGAACGGGTATCGCTTTGGGCGCCAGACCAACGAGCCGCTCCGCGTCGTCTTTCGCCCGGCTTCCCAAGAGCCTCACCTGCCGGCCTCGCAGAGCTTTTTCTCGACCGATGCCGGCAACCTGCTCATCAGTACCATCAAAAAGAGCGAAGACGATAACGCGTTGATTGTGAGGGTGTACGACATCGAGGGGCACGACACGGAGGCGGAGATCCGCACCCTTTTTCGCGTGAACGGCGCGGCGCATACGAACATCATCGAAGAGCAGGCGCAGCAGATCCCAGCCTCGGCGCATGCCGTGGCGATCCAGGTGGGGCACCACGCCATTGAGACCTATCGGCTCGAATTCTAGGGCGTGTCTGCAAACTGGATCGTTAAAGAAGCCCCGTAGGGGCGTCCTGTTTGTAGTACGTCTCGGTTCCTCAAAAAAACAGCTCCCCCCGCCTTCCTCCCGCCTTCGCGGGAGAATCAGGGGGCAGGCTCCGGAGCGGCCTGTTAAAGAAAAGAACAGGTCGCCCCTACGGGGCTTATCGGGTAAAAAGGCGGTGTTTGCTACAAACAGGTCGTCCGAACCTGCCCCTGCGCAGGCAGGGGGGACTTTGAAGACACGCCCTAGAGAAGAGAGAGGGTGAAGACTCCAATCATTTACCTTCATCGGGCAACTTTTCCCGCGCTATCTTTTCTTTGTGATACCTGTTCCGAAAAATGATAGCAGCCCCCGACGTCTCATGCCCAAAAGCGTTTTTGTGCTGATCTGTTTCTTCGCCGCGTGTAGCGCGCCCCCGTCGCGCCCCGTCTTGCAAGAAGGAACGTGGACCGGCGGGCTGACCCCGATGAACCATCCCGACATGGTCCTCCCGCTAACCTACGAAGTCCGCCGGATCCACGGCAAGCTGTCGATCACCCTCAACAACGAGGGCATCCAGACGCCCACCCGCAACCTCGCCATCGAAGGCGATACGCTGTCGTTCGTCTTCAACGAGCCGGAGGAAAACGTCGAACTCACCTGCGCCTTCGCCCGCCGGACCGATGCCAGCTACGCCGGGCGCTGCACCGACGCCGAGGGCAAATGGGCACACTTCACCATGACGCCGCCGGGGGAGCAGGCAGGAAGAAGGTAAGATTTATCCCGGTAGGTCTCACGTCGCGCAACCGTTGGCGTCGGTCATGAGTCATCACGCTCGCTGGCGCTCGCTGTCATGGGTCATGAGTGTTTTGTCTTTCACCCATGCCTCATGACCCGTGACCCATGACCGGCGCTATCGGTCCATCGAAGTGCCAATCTCGAAAACACCACAAGACGTAGGACTGCCTGCCTAAAAACGCCGATTCTCAAAAAACACCAGCCCGCCGCCGATGCCGCCGGAGAAGAAGTCAGCGTCGCCGTCGGCGTCGATGTCGGGGAAGGCGGGGATGGTGTAGATGGGCACGGGCAGGGCAAACGACGAATCGGGCACGAAGGCGGCTTCCTGCGGCGTGCCGTCGTTGCGGAAAAATGCCAGCCCGTCCGCTTCACGCCCGACGACCATGTCCTGGTCGCCGTCGCGGTCGAGGTCGATGAAGGTGGGCGCACTGCGCCGCCCGACGTCGATGTCGTCGAAGTTATCCGTCACCAGTTCGAACGTGGGCGCCTCGGCAGAGCCGGTGTTTCGGTAGAAATTAAGCTCGCCCGACGATTCGCCCACGAACAGGTCGAGGTCGCCGTCGGCGTCGATGTCTACGAGGGCAGGGGTGCTGTTGCTGCCGCGCGTGAGCTTGATGTAGGTCTCTTCTTCGAGCGTGAACGCGGGCGCCTCGGCAGAGCCGGTGTTTCGGTAAAACGAGAGGCCTTTGTTCCACGTGCCCAGGAGCATGTCGAGGTCGCCGTCGCCGTCGAAGTCGGCCAGGGCGGGGGCATAGTGGAACTGCCCGTCGATGTCGAGCGGGCCGATCAACTGAAACGAGGGTTCGGTGGCCGTGCCCTGGTTTTCGAAATGATAAATGCGCGCCGTCTCGAAATCGTCCGAGGCGATCTTGTTGGACAAAAGGAGGTCGAGGTCGCCGTCGGCGTCGAGGTCGGCAAACGCAGGGATGCTCTCGTTGCCGATGTCAATGCCGTAGAGGAAACGCCGCGTGCGCTCGGTGAAGACGCCGTCTTCGACTTCGAGATGGTAGAAATTATCGGAGGCGGTATGATTCGGGTTGAACGCGCCGCCGAGCACGCCGATGAACAGGTCGTCGTCGCCGTCGCCGTCGAGGTCGGCGAAGACGGGGTCGTTGTAGCCGCTGGTGCGGACCGGGTCGTCGAGGGGGAACGAGAGCGGTTCGTTGCGGAACGAGGGCGAGGCGCACGAGCCGGTGTTGCGGATCAACAGCAGGCCGGGTTCGAAATAATCACCCCAGAACAAATCCTCGTCGCCGTCGCCGTCTACGTCGTTGAAGTTGAGCGTGTTGGCCCCGTGCATCGTGCCGATCTGCGCGACGATCTCGATGTCCTCAAACCGCTCCGTCACCAGTTGAAACCGGGGCAGCCCCACGTCGTCCCGCCCCACCGATTCATAGCGAATCACCGTGCCGTCGATGCGCCCGATGAACAGATCGATCAGGCCGTCGCAGTCGATGTCGGTCAGGTTGGGGATGTTCTGTCGATCCGCAAAAAGCGGCACGCCTGCCGCGTCTTTGAGCGAATCCGTCACGAGCGAAAACGAAGCCTCCTGCGGCGTGCCGTCGTTGCGAAAATAGCGGACGTAGCTGAACAATTCCTCGGCCAGCAGATCGAGGTCGCCGTCTTCGTCGAGGTCGATGAAACGATACCATTCCCCGATGTCAAGGCCGCCGTAATGATCAGTCCGCCAGCGGAACCGGGGCTCCTCCGGTGTGCCGATGTGTTCAAAAAACTTGACCCGCCCGGTGACTTCCTGCACAAACAAATCAAAATCCCCGTCGCCGTCGATGTCGGCAAACTGAGGACGCGGCAGGTTGAAACCGCCCAGGAACGGATGATCGTAAGGCCTGCCCGAGGCGTCGCGCACCTCGAACGGATAAATCTGCCGCTCGAACGGCGGGGGAAAGATGTTCTGCACGGCTTCAGACGAGGTGCCGCTGCGCGGCGCGGAGCACGCGGCGAGGGCTACCACACAGAGAAGTCCAGTTAGACCGAAGACAGTTCTCATCATAGAGAAAAGGGTGTGACGGAAAGGGAGAAAGGGGGAGAGGGAGAAGGGGGGAAAATACAATCTTTTTCGGTAGCGCTCTTGGATCTGTTGATGACAAATTTACTCCTTCACAAGTCATCCCTGCGAAGGCAGGGACCCATCCAGGTTTCGAGGACTGCCGGCATCCCTT
The DNA here is from genome assembly GCA_028278205.1 of Rhodothermales bacterium. Lineage (GTDB taxonomy): Bacteria > Bacteroidota > Rhodothermia > Rhodothermales > Bin80 > JANQES01. Next base: position 22,420 of record JANQES010000007.1, on the reverse strand, counting down.
AAAAATTGGATGGGTTCCCGCCTTCCTCCCGCCTTCGCGGGAGAATCCGGGAATGACTTACTTAAAAAGCTCATCAACACATCCAAGAGCGTTTCCTCTTTTCCCCCTCTCACCCGTTTTCCCTTTCTCCCTCTCTAAAGCGTTAAGCGCATTCGCCCAAAACGAGCAGAACGATTGAGAAACCCAAAACCGAATCACCGCGCCGCCGTACTCAACCCCGTCGCATTCGGTCCCACTTCGAGCATCTTTTCGATGGACCGCGTGGCAGTGTTGATCACGGCGACGGCGCCGGGCTTGTCGTTGTCGCCGAAGGAGTAGCGGGGCGTGTAGGCGCCGTTGAGGTTGTTGTTCGAGATGTAGACGTAGCGCCCGTCGGGCGAGACAGCGGCGCCGTGCGGTTGCGCCAGCCCCTCGATGACGGCAGCGACACTCCGGTTCTTGATATCGACGACGGTGACGGTGCCGGCCATCTTGTTGCCCAGATATGCGAACCGCCCGTCGGGCGTGATGACGGGATGCCAGGGCGCTGCGCCGACGTCGATGGAATGGACGAGTTCAGGCGCCTCCGGCGTGCTCGTGTCGAAAAACATCAGCTTGCCCGTCAACTGCCCGCCGACGATCATCGTCTTGCCGTCCGGGGTGCCGGCGAACTGGACGAAGGTGTGGATGGGGCCTTCGACGGTTTTCAACTCGACGGTTTCTTCGGTGAAATCGACCGTTGCCATGCGGTTTTCGGCGAGGCTGGCCACGTAGACGTGGTCGCCGCCGGCGTGGATCGTCAGGGCGTGGGGCCGGGCGAAGAACACGTCGATCTCGTCGATGCTCATCGCCGTGCGGTCGATGATGCCGATGCGCTGCGGCGGGTTGACGGCTTTCATCGACCGTCCCACGAAAAGCAGGTCTTCATCCGGATGCAACGCCAGCATCCCCGGCCTCTCAAAAGCGATCTGCCCGACGAGTTCGTTGTCCCGGTTGAACTTGAGCACCTTGTCGTCGCCGATCAACGAGACGTACCAGAACGATCCGTCCGGCTCGACGGCGGTGTGGTGCGGCTTGGCGTCTTTGGTAAAACCGAGGTCTTGCAGCTTGATCGTGCGGATGACGACGTTGGCGTCCATATCGACCACCGAGACGGCGGCGGCATCCTGGTTGCACACGTAGAGCCGGTTTTCGGCATCGGCGTAGGGCACCTCGCCGTCGTCGTTACGCGCGCCGTCGTCGATCCACTGCCGCACCAGATCGATCTCAGCCGGCGTCAGGGCGGCGGTGTGTTGGCGCAGCGGATCGGCAGCGTCGAGCTTCGTGGCGAGCTGGATGAGCAGGCTGCCCTCGGCGTCGAACGGAATGAGCACCTGCCCGTAGTCCGACCCGGCAATGAGCGTCTCCCACGAATCGAGCCGGAGCCCGGTCTCGCGTTCGAGCAGCGGCGCAAACTTCTGCTGCAACAACGGCAGCACCTGCTCGGAGAAATGGCCGTCGCCCGTGTCTGCCGCGCCCGCGACGGGGCCGCTCTGTGCGCATGCCATCAGCAGGAAGGCTGCGAAGAGGACGACGCTGGATCTGAGTTTTTTGGAATGCTTCATAGCTGGCGTGTTGTAGTGAAACGTGACACGAGCCGAAGGCGACTGACGTAGTAAACGTGAAACGTGAGGGAGCCCCACTAACCGTTGTGCAAGCACCCTCACGTTTCACGCTCTAAATGTCCACCTCCCTTTTCTTCACGAGAAACAGCCCTTCACCCATGCTCGAGACGATGATGACGCCGCTCTTGAAGTACGGATAGTTGCTCCACGAGCCGCCGAAGCCCGGCGCATCTTCGCCGCCCGGCACCGTGTCGAAATAGCCCACTTCGACGGGGTTGGCCACGTCGCTGATGTCGAAGATACGCAGGCCGCTGAGGTAGTTCGACTGATACATCAGGTTGCCCTTGATGTAGAGGTTATGGTCGCTGGCCTTGTTCTCCGAGACGTACTCCGTCACCAGTTGCGGGTCGTCGAGGTCGGTCACGTCCCAGACGAGCGTGCGCGTGCCGTCGACCTTGCCCTGGAGTTCGTCGAGTTCGTCGTTCATGAAGAAGTGGGAGTGGTCGTCCGTGAGCCACCCCTGGTGCGTGTAGCCGACTTTCGGGTAGGCGGCGCGGGAGAGGGCCACCGGGTTGTCTTTGTCGGTGACGTCGGCCACGCTGAGGGCGGTTTCGTTGGCGCCGAAGCAGATCTCCTTCCCCCGGTGCTCGGTGTCGGGGCCGTTGTAGATCACACACTGGGCATCATGCGAATAGCCGGTGCTGTTGCGGCCGGTTTTGGCGTCGGCAAAACAGCCGGCGAAGACCGGGTTGGTCGGCTCCTGGATGTTGATCATGTGGAGGCCGCCGCCGCAGGTCTCGCCGCCGCCGCCGCTGCCGACGGCGTAGGCAAAGCCGGTGTCTTCGTTGATGACGATGTTGTGGGCGCTGAAGATGCCGTCGTAATGCGCCGTCTCTTCAAAGGCCACCGGCGGGTTTTCGACGTCGCGCAGTTGCGTCAGGTCGAAGATCTGCATGCCGTGGGCGCCGGCGTTGTCCGAGACGATGAAGGCGTGGTCTTTATAGACTTTGATGTCGCGCCAGGCGCTGCCGGGCGAGCCTTCGGTCTTGGCCAGGTCGCCCAGGAAAACCGGGCTGAGGGGATTGCTGATATCGACGAACGCCGTGCCGTCCATCCGCCCGACGAGGGCGTATTCTTTGCCGGTCTCTGGATCGGTCCAGCCCCAGATGTCGTTGAGCCGGACGCCGCCCGTGCCGCCGATGGTCTGCACCGGCATATACGACAGCAGATCCACCTCCTGGCAGTCAAACTCACCCGCCATGCCATCGGTGCAGGGGAGCTGCCCCCCGGCGACGACTTCGGGCTCGAACACCGGCGGGGCGAGGTTGCCCTGCTGCTGCCACTGGCCCTCGGCATCGCGCACGATGATCGAAGCGGCGCCTTCGCCGTACTCGGCACCCGGCACGCCGACGACGCCGATGTTGCCTTTCGTAGCCAGCGAGACGCCAAAGATCTGGACGCCTTCGCCGTCGTGCGTGAGTTGCCCGGTTTCCTGCCAGCCAGCGCCGCTTTCGAAGACGAAGGTGTAGGCGCCGCCGCTAAACTGCGAGACACCCGGCGCGCCGATGAGCGCCTGCGAGCCGTCGAGGGCGATGGAGAGGCCGAAGAGGTTCATCGGGGCGCTGTCGCTCGGTTGCAGCACGGCCTGCTCGGTCCAGGACGCGGCGGCTTCGTCAAATTGAAATGCGAAGACGGCGCCGGGTCCGGGCGGCGTCGTGGACTGATTGCCCGGCGACATGCCCGGCGCGCCCACCAGGGCCACGTTGTCCTGAATCTTGATGGATACCCCGAAACTCTTGATGGACGGATCGCTGCTTACCAGCCGGGTCTCTTCGTTCCAGGTCTGGGTGTCGGCATTGTGGTGGAAGACGTAGACGGCGCCGGCCTGTTCGTTATGGCCGGGGGCGCCGATGTAGAGCCGGTCTCCGGCCAGCGTCAGCGAGGCGCCGAAGAGATGATCGGCTTGGGCGTCGCTGCCGGTAAGTTGAGCGGTTTCGGCCCACGTGTCGCCGTCTTTGCTGAAAACGTAGACGGCGCCGGTTTGCTCGTTTTCCCCCGCCGCGCCGATCACCGCCGTCTCTCCATCAAAAGCCACCGCACTGCCGAACTGGCCGGGCGGGGTGTCGTCGCTGAGTGTTAGCCGGGCGGTTTCCATCCAGCCTCCGGAGGCGGCGTCTCGTTCGAAGATATAGGCCGCGCCTTTGCCGCCGCTCTGCCCCGGTGCTCCCACCAACAGCATCGAGCCTGCCACGGTGAACGACTGCCCGAAGGCGTTGGCGGCGGTGCCGTCGGAGGCCTCCAACCGGGCCTGGACGTGCCACGTGTCGCCTTCGAGGCCGCGCTGAAAGACGAAGAGCGCACCCGGCGAACTCTGGTTCAGCGGCTGCCCGACGAGCACTTCGTTCTGGCCGATAGCCGACGAAAGGCCAAAGTTAACATTCTGAGCCTGAGCCGGTCCTACGACGAAGGCCAGGGCGAGGGGTAGGAGCAAAGCAGGAAGAAAACGTTTCATACAAGACCTGGGTTTTGAGAGACTGCACAGTCTCTGAAGAGTGCATCGAGCCTCATGCGCCGGGGGGAGGGGTGGCGCATACGGACGACGTTAACGGAAAAGGAGCCGAAATGATGCACCGAAGATCCAGAAATGCCTGGATGCCCGGCAACGGGCTTGTTACAAGGCTGTTTTATCTGATCTTGCTGGAAAGCATATACATTTTTCATGGCCGAAAGAAACCACGCGAAGTACCTTTCCAGGGGCCTATTTGTAAACAGGCAAATAGCAATTGAAAATAGGCAAAAGAGCAAATGGGCAAATGGCAAATAAAAGCTTGATTGCCTGTTTGCCCACTTGCTGATTTGCCCGTTTGCTCTTTTGCCTATTTGCTCTTTTGCCCATCCACAGCAGGCAATCAATCCATGGGGGGAATTGCGATGTATACGGTACAGACGTTCAACAAGATATCCGCCACCGGCCTTAACCAGTTTCCGGGCGACACCTACGAGGTCGGCCCGGAGGCGTCGCCGCCCGATGCCATCGTGTTGCGCAGCCAGGATCTGCACGACATGAAGTTTTCGGACTCGTTGAAGGCCATCGCCCGCGCAGGGGCCGGCGTCAACAACATCCCCGTCGATGAATGTTCGAAGCGGGGCATCGTGGTCTTTAACACGCCCGGCGCCAATGCCAACAGCGTCAAAGAGCTGGTCATTGCCGGGATGCTGATGGCCTCGCGTCGCATCGTCGAGGGCATCACGTGGGCGCGGTCGCTGGCCGATGCCGACGGCGATGCGGCGGTGTTGATCGAGAAGGGCAAGAAGCAGTTCAAGGGGCCGGAGATCCTGGGCAAGACGCTGGGCGTGATCGGCCTGGGCGCCATCGGGGTGGCCGTCGCCAACGACGCCTCGGCCCTCGGCATGGAGGTCGTCGGCTACGATCCGTTCATCTCGGTCAAGTCGGCCTGGGGCCTCTCGCGCCGGGTCAAACGGGCCGAAGGGCTCGACGAACTCATCGCCGAGAGTGATTACATCACCATCCACGCGCCGCTCAACGACGAGACGCGCGACCTGATCAACGGCGATCAGTTTGCCCTGATGAAGCCGGGCACGCGGCTGTTGAACTTCGCCCGCGGCGGCCTCGTCAACCAGGAGTCGCTCCTCAAAGCGCTCGACGATGGGACGGTGGCCTGTTATGTGACGGACTTCCCGAATGACGTGTTGGTGCGGCACGAGAAGGTGCTGCCGGTGCCGCATCTGGGCGCCTCGACGCCGGAGGCCGAAGACAACTGCGCCGTCATGGCCGTCCGCCAACTGCGCGATTATCTCGAACACGGCAACATCACCAACTCGGTTAACTTCCCCGAAGTCCATCTGCCGCCGCATCCGGATAAATACCGGATCCAGATCGTCAACCGGAATGAGCCGAACATGATCAGGCAGTTCGCGGTGGTCTTTGCCGAGAACCACATCAACATCGCCAGCCTGATCAACAAAGGACGCGGGGAGTTGGCCTACAACGTCATCGATGTGGGCAGGCCGGTGGGCGAGGACATCCTGGAGCAACTGCGCGCCATCGACGGCGTCGTCGTCGTGCGCAGCCTCGCGCCGCTGCCGACGGCGGCGGTGGTGTAAATCGTAGGATTTCGGCACTTTAGGGAGCGTCCGGCGTATTGCCAAAAACGTCGAGGATGGGTCACTGGTCATTAGTCACTGGTCACTGGTTGAGTTAAGGGACACCAGTGACCAGTGACAGCGACCCCCGCGAAGGCGGGGGGAGCGTAATGACCAATGACCTACACCGATGATTGCACCGGGCAAACCGCTCAGGTGTATCGCCTTGTTATCTCTGGCACGAAGCCGCTGCCTCTATGAAAATCGCCAAACGTTTCGGCTGGGAAGCCGCGCACCGGCTGCCGTGGCACGAAGGCCTCTGCTGCAACCTCCACGGCCACTCCTACCGCATCACCGTCGAACTCGAAGGCGAGCCCGACGCGCGCGGCATGGTGCTCGATTTCCAGGATCTCAAGCAGGCGCTCTCGCCGCTCGTCAAGGCCTGGGACCACGCCATCCTCGTGGCCGACACCGACGCCGAACTCCTGGCCGTGGCCGAACAAACAGGCTGGAAACACGCCGTACTGCCCTTCGATACGACGGCGGAAAACCTGAGCGATTACGTAGCCGGCTACCTGTGCGAGCACGCCGCCGAGATGCTGCGGGCGCATCGTATCCGGCGGGTGCGGGTGCGCCTCGAAGAGACCGAGACGTGCTACGCCGAGGCCGAGCGCACCGTCACGCCGGAGACCCACGCCAACGGCGCGGCGCAGGCCGCCGCCAGGCAGCCCGCGCAATGACTATCGAGGTCGAATCGATCGATGAACTGAGGGCGCGCGTCGCGCAGGCGGGGCATCTGCGGGGCGTCGTCGTGCAGGGCCTCGACCTCACGGGCGACGACGCAGCGCAGGCGCTCCGGGCGGTCTCGGCAGAGGGCGCTTTCTTTCTCGGCTGCCGCATGACGCCCCCGGTCGAACAGCGCATCCGCCGGACCGGCGGCACGGTTTTTCCCGTCTTCGACAATCTGCCGTTCAACCCCTATCGCGCCGCGCTCTACACGCCCGAAGAACTGATGCGCGGCTACGAGCGAGGCCGCCGCGAGAGCCTCGCCGCCACCATCGACGGCCAGATCTACGCCTATTTTTCCGCGCATCACCAGCCCGACGTGCCGGTGCCCGTCCTCGTCGGTCTCGCCTGTCGCATCCACGACCATGCCATCGACAATGCCCTTCACAACCTGCTCTATCCTGCCGTTGGTTCGCCGAAACGGGTCGTCGGGGTGATGGGCGGGCATCGCCTGCGGCGCGACGCCGAGGCGTTCGGGCAGGTGGCGCGGGTGGCGTGGCGACTGGTGCAGCAAGGCTACTTCATCGCCAGCGGCGGCGGGCCGGGTGCCATGGAAGCGGCCAACCTCGGCGCGTATATGAGCGTCTACAGCGCGGCAGATCTACAGGCAGCCCTTCGCGCGCTCGCCGCGCAGCCGCACTATACCGATCCGCATTACTTCGAAAAAGCCTACGAAGTTCGAGACGCCTATCCCAACGGGCAGGCCAGCCTCGCCATCCCCACGTGGTTCTACGGGCACGAACCCACCAACCTCTTCTCGCTCCACGTCGCCAAATATTTCGCCAACAGCTTGCGCGAAGACGGGCTGCTGGCTATCGCCAAGCACGGCGTGGTTTATGCGCCGGGCAGCGCCGGCACCGTCCAGGAAGTTTTTATGGATGCCGCCCAGAACCACTACATCACCTTTGGCGCCGTCAGCCCGATGGTTTTCCTGGGCACGCGCTACTGGACGCAAGAAAAACCCGTCTATCCCCTTCTGACAGCCCTGGCCGGAGACCGTCCCTACGCCACCATGCTGGCTCTCTGCGACGACGAAGAGGCCGCCGTCCGGTTCATCGTCGAGCACGAACCGATTAACATTTCCTTATTGTGAAGATAGCATGAAGGCAGGTTAGATTAACCCCGCCTCTTCGTCTTTGAAAAACAGGTCGTGCTCGACCGCGAACTGATGACGTTCTGGCGGTGCTTCTGAGGCGGCGCTGCATCGCTGCAAAACCGGTGGTACCGGCTCCCCCACGAGGCCTGCGTCTTTCTCGATCACCGAGGCGCAGGCCTTTTGTTGGATTTTGGATTTTGGATTTTGGATTTTGGATTGGGTGGACATCAACAATCCAAAATCCAAAATCTAAAATCCAAAATCGACCATGGCGTTACCGGAACTGGGAGATGCTGTGCCGAAGCGGGGCAACCGATTCAGCCGGGGGTTCTGGCGCGCTGTGTTTCGACTGGCGGGGTGGGATTTTGAGGGTGAGATTCCCAACCTGCCCAAGTTTGTGATCATCGGCGCGCCGCACACGTCGAATTGGGATTTTCCGGTGGCGATGGCGTTCGTGTTTGCCATTGGCCTGGATGCGCGGTGGATCGGCAAGCATACATTGTTTCGCCGGCCTTTCGGCGGGTTCATGCGCTGGCTCGGCGGCACCCCCGTCGTGCGCAGCGAGCGGCGCGGCGTGGTGGCGCAGGTGATCGACGTCTTCGCGGGGCAGGAGCAGATAGTTTTCGGCGTCGCGCCCGAAGGCACGCGCAAGCGGGTCGATCGCTGGAAGACCGGCTTCTACCACATCGCCGTCGGCGCCGGCGTGCCCATCCTGCCCGGCTATTTCGATTACCCGCGCAAGATGGTCGGCTTCGGCCCCTCATTCAACCCCACAGGCGACATGGAGGCCGACATCGAAAAACTCAAGGCCTTCTACACGCCCTTCAAAGGCAAAAAGCCCCACCAGTTTTAGATTTTTTCTGGCGAAAAAATCTAAGAGGGGGAACGCTGCGCGTTCCTGAAAAGCGGGACGTGGGTGCAGAGTGCCCGGGTAGGTATTCCTACGCCGGACCGTGGAAACGAGAAAACAATTTTAGATTTTTTCGCCAGAAAAAATCTAAGGGAAGATGCCCATCTGCTGGTAGGAGGCGGCGACCTTTTTGATCGAACTGACGAAGGCGGCGGTGCGCAGGTCGGTGTTGTGCTGTTTGCCGAGTTCGCGGATCTCGTTGTAGGCGCCGACCATCGTGTCTTCGAGGCCGGAGTTGACCAGATCGGCCTCGCTGGCGCCGAAAGCTACGTCCGAGACCACCTTGGCAAACCTGTCGGCGGCGAAGCGTTTCTCCGTGAGCATCTCGACGGCTTGCAGGATCCGCCGGGCGCTGTGCTCTTCGAAGCGCCGGCTCATGCGGCCATGGCGCACGTGCGAGAGGTTACGCAGCCATTCGAAATAAGACACCGTCACGCCGCCGGCATTGAGATACATATCCGGAATGATGAGCGCGCCTTTCTCGTTCAAAACCGTATCGGCGGCAGCGGTGACGGGGCCGTTGGCAGCCTCGCCGATGACCTTGGCCTGGATCCGAGGCGCGTTGTCGGTGCGGATCTGGCCTTCCAGGGCCGCCGGCACCAGGATGTCGCATTCGAGTTCGAGGGCCGCCGCCGAGTTGGGGATGTTCTGCGCGCCGGGAAAATCGAGGATCGATTCGGTCTGGCGGCGATGCGTCATCACGGCTTCGAGGTCGAGGCCTTGCGGGTTGTAGATGGCGCCTTCATACTCGGCCAGCCCCACGAGCACGGCGCCGCCTTCCTGTAAAAAGTTAGCCGCGTGATACCCGACGTTGCCCAGCCCCTGGATGACGACGGTCTTGCCTTCGAGGCCCGGTGCCAGGCCGAGGGCTTGCATGTCTTCGGCGTGGTTGCACGCCTCGCGGATGCCGTAGAAGACGCCGCGCCCGGTGGCTTCGGTCCGGCCTCGCACGCCGCCCTGCCCGACGGGCTTACCCGTCACACACGCCAGTGCGTCGAGCGGGTTGTCGGTCACAGAACTGTAGGTGTCGAGGATCCAGGCCATCTCGCGGGCGCCCGTGCCGTAGTCCGGCGCCGGCACGTCTACGCCGGGGCCGATGAAGTTTTTGCGCGCCAGCTCGAACGTGTAGCGTCGCGTGATGCGTTCGAGTTCGCGCTCGGAGTAGTTGCGGCGGTTGATCTTGATGCCGCCTTTAGCCCCGCCGAAAGGCACGTCGACGACGGCGCACTTGTAGGTCATCAGTGCTGCCAGGGCCATCACCTCGTCTTCGTTGACGGCGTCGGCATAGCGGATGCCGCCCTTTGTGGGCTGCTTATGATGGCTATGCTCGGCCCGAAACGCCTGGATCACCTCGATCTCGCCGTTATCGCGCACGAGAGGAAATTCCATGTGATAGACGCTATTGCAGATCTTGATCTGGTTGAGCAGGCCGGGCGAGAAATCGGTATGCACGGCGGCTTTGTCAAACATCATGTTGACCTGGTCGAAGAACGACCCTTCGGAACCATGGTGTGTGTGCGCAGTGTTGGTTGCTGTCGGCATGGGCTCAAGGGGCATGGATGAGGGAAAAATTGATTAGCGGAAAGTACAAAAGAAGTAGCAATCCAGGGAGAAAAAGACAGAGATATTGCGTACTTCGTTTTGCGTATTCTAAGCCGTCTTCACGCAGTACGTACTACGAAGTACGGGCTGTTTATATTGCACTATTCAAAGTAACCCAGGAGGTCTGAGCTTGACCGAGCAAATCCTCATCGGCATCGTGAGTGTCATCGTGCTGGGCATCGGGGCGCAGTGGCTGGCGTGGCGCATCCGCGTGCCGTCGATCTTGTTGTTGCTGATTTTCGGTTTTCTGGCCGGGCCGGTGACGGGCTTGCTGCCGCCCGAATCGCTTCAAGGCGATTGGCTGTTTGCCTTCCGGCTCGAAGACATCTACGGCAGCGCCGTCGATGGTGTCGTGCCCATCGTGTTTCTGGTGATCGTGGGGACGGTGGCCGTCTACGGCCTGACGATCTCGTCGCTGGCGCGGTACCTGGGCCTGGCCGATCCCAATCCGCAAGGCGTGCTTTTCCTGGGCGCCTACCTCTGGACGCAGCGGGCGGCGATGGCGCTGCGAGACCTGGGTTTCAAGGTCTTGTTGATCGATGCCAATACCAAGAATATCGAGCAGGCCAAAGAAAACGACCTCCCGGCAGAGACTGCCGATGCGCTCTCGGAGGCCGTCATCGACGAACTCGACCTCAGCGGCCTGGGACGCCTCCTGGCGCTGACGCCCAACGACGAGGTCAACGCCCTGGCGGCGTTGCATTTCACCGAAGTCTTCGAAAACAACGAGGTGTATCAACTCGCGGCCCGGCCCGGCAGCCAGCGAGACCGCCGGGGCGACCTGCCCGAACACCTGCGAGGCCGCCCGCTCTTCGGCGAAAGCACGACCCACGCCTCGTTGTCTAACCGGTTTAACGACGGCGGCGAAACCGGAACTGGTGCTGGTGCGCTGCAAGCCCGGTCTGTGCATCGACGTAGAGCCGAAGGCGGGCGAAGAGGCGTTGTTCGATCCTGCCGAGCCGCTGTATGCGCTGATCTTTCTGGTCAGCCCCGAAGACAATCCCGGCCAGCATTTGCGCACGCTGGCCCACATCGCCGGGCGCATCGGCGAAGAACCTTTTATGGCGGCGTGGCGTTCGGCGGACGACGAGCAGGCGTTGAAGGAGGCGCTGATGCACCCGGAGCGGTATCTCTCGCTCGTGTTATCGACGGAGGACAAGACGGAAGCCTTCATCGGACAGACGCTTCAGGATTTCAAATTGCCTGCCGAGAGCCTGGTCGCACTCATCAAACGCAACGGTCAGCCCATCGCCACGGAAGGGCGTACGGTGCTGCGCGAGGGCGATCAGATTACCATCACGGGCAATACCGCCGAGATCCAGCGTCTCCGCAAGATGTATAGCTGAGGGCTGACGTGCGCTCGAAAAACTGCACATTTATCGAGCCTGTCACGAAATTAAGCGGGTTTTGATGCGGTTTGATTTGTTTCTTCGGTGATCGCCCACCGCCCGATTCCCCCTTCGAAGGGGGACTTTCGGTTTTGCCAGTACCGAAGTACGTTGTCAACCCTCACCAAAACCCTTTGCGTCTACGCTCAGACGTTGCATCACTGACCCTTTTAGGCAAATTCCCCCATGGCAGCTACCCCCGGATCGAAAAAGCTCAAGAAGAACCTGACGCTGTTCGACGTCTACGCGATCAGCACCGGGGCGATGTTCAGTTCGGGGTTTTTTCTGTTGCCGGGCATTGCCGCCGCCGAGGCGGGGCCGTCGGTGGTGTTGGCCTACCTGCTGGCCGGTGTGCTTATTCTTCCGGGTATGTTCAGCATGGCGGAGTTGAGCACGGCCATGCCTCGGGCCGGCGGCAGCTACTATTTCCTCGACCGCAGCCTCGGCCCGCTGGCCGGCACCATCGGCGGGTTGGGCACGTGGCTGGCGCTGGTGCTCAAGAGCGCCTTCGCGCTCATCGGCATGGGCGCCTATCTGGTTTTCTTTGTCGATATGCCGATCAAGCCGCTCGCCGTGGCGTTGACGGTGGCGTTTGCCTTGCTCAACATCTTCGGAGCCAAAGAGACGAGCGGCCTGCAACGCTTCTTTGTCATCACGCTGCTGAGTGTGCTGTCGTTTTTCGTCGTGCAGGGCCTTTTCGAGATTTTCACGCTTGATGTCGGGCGGATTCACGCGCAGCAATTCACGCCGTTTATGCCCTTCGGCACCGACGGGCTGCTGGCGACGATCGGGCTGGTCTTCGTCTCGTATGCGGGGCTGACGAAGGTAGCCAGCGTGGCCGAAGAAGTGCGCAACCCGGATCGAAACATCCCCCTGGGCATGATCCTGTCGCTGGCGACAGCCACGTTCATCTACGTCGTGGGCGTCTATATCATGGTGGCGTTGCTGGACCCGGTGGAACTCCACGCCGACCTGACACCCGTGGCGACCGCCGCCGAAGTGTTCTTCGACTGGCTTCCGTCGCCCATCGGCCTGATGCTGATCGTCATCGCGGCCATTGCGGCTTTTGCCTCCACAGGCAATGCCGGCATCCTGTCGGCGTCGCGGTATCCGCTTGCTATGGGGCGCGATCATCTGGTCTCGCGGCGGTTGGCGTCGGTCGGGCGGTTTGGCACGCCGGTGCCGGCCATCGTGCTCACGGCGGCGTTGATGATTTTCAGTATCGTCGCACTCGACGTAGAGGGCGTCGCCAAGCTCGCCAGTGCGTTTCAATTGTTGATCTTCGGCTTCGTCAACCTCGCCGTCATCGTCATGCGCGAGAGCCACATTCCGTCTTACGTACCCGGCTATCGCAGCCCGCTCTATCCCTGGATGCAAGTGGTGGGGATTGTGGCGTCGTTGTTTTTGATCGCCGAGATGGGGTTGCTCTCCGTCACCTTGACCCTCGCGCTGGTGCTGCTCGGCCTCGGCTGGTATTTCTACTATGTGCGCAATAACCAGGACGTGGTGCGCGAGGGGGCCATCTACCACCTCTTTGCGCGGCTGGGCCAGCGTCGCTTCGAAGGGCTCGACAGCGAACTGCGCACCATTCTCAAGGAAAAAGGCCTCGCCGACGAAGCGCCTTTCGAGCATCTAGTCACTCATGCCGTCGTCATCGATCTCGGCGAAGAACACGCCTTCGAAGACATCGTGCGGCAGGTCTCGGCCCGCCTGGCCGAAGATTTACCTTTCTCCAAAGATCACATCGCCGAGGGCTTTTTCGAGGGACATCAGTATGGTGCTACGCCGGTTTCGAGGGGCGTGGCGCTGCCGCATCAACGCCTGCCCGGCATCGACAATGCGCGTCTGGTGATGGTGCGCTGCCGCACCGGCCTGCGCATCCAACTCGACGATGCCGCCGCCATACTGCATGACCCCGACGACGTCATCTATGCCATCTTTTTCCTGGCAAGCCCCGAAGAGCATCCGGGGCGTCATCTGCGGGTGCTCGCTAACATTGCCAGCCGTATCGACGAGGCGCAGTTCATGGCCGAGTGGCTTCAGGCCGAAAACGAGCAGGAACTCAAAGAGGTTCTGTTGAGAAACGACCGCTACCTGTCTCTGATGTTGAGACCGGAGAACGAGACGGCTCCCTTGATCGGGCGAGCGCTCATGGACATCCAGTGGCCGCCGGGCATCCTCGTGGCGCTCATCCACCGGGCCGGGCAGATCATCGTGCCGAGCGGGAAGACGATCTTGGAAGCCGGCGACCGCATCACCATCCTCGGCGACCCCGAAAGCATCCGGCAACTCTACGAGAAGTATCGCGGGCATTGAGTAATCGGAATAGCAGTATGTGGAATTCTTCTACGTCGCGCTCGTAGTGCATCAGGCGTCGGTCATGGGTCATTACGCTCGCTGGCGCTCGCTGTCACTGGTCACTGGTGAAAAAAGAGAAACCAGTGACTAATGACCAGTGACCCATGACCGACGCCATCGGCGGCGTGGGCTACCACTGTCGAAAATAGCACGAAACCAATTCAGCCTGCTTAAGCTTTGCCGAAGATTTCGATAAACTCCTGGCGCTGCTGGAGGCTGCCCAGCATGAGGAGTTCCACGCCGGGGTCGAGCACCGTCGAGGCCGGCGGGTTGGTGCGGACCTCCCCGTTGTGCTGAATGGCGACCACGTTGAGCCCCGTGCGCGCGCCAATGCCGGTCTCGGCGAGCGGCTTGTTGTAGAGCGACCGGGGCAGCGTCATCGAGAACAGGTCAACGCCCTCCCCGAGCATGATGAGTTCTTTATCCTGCAAGATGGAGTAAATGGACTCCACGCCGAGCGAGGCATAGCTCAACACAAAGTCGGCGCCGGCGCGGTGGATGGCCTCCAGGTTGCGATCGTGCGTGATGCGGCTGACGACGCGCAACTCCGGGTTGAGGTTACGGCAGTAGGAAGCCAGGTAGATGTTCATCGCGTCGTCGTTGGTCGTCAGCAGCACCGAGGGGGCTTTCAGGACGCCGGCCCGCTTCAGCAGGTAATAGTCCGCCGCGTCGCCGGCAAACACCGCCTGGCACAGGCGGCGGGCGCGCTTGCACACGACCGGGTCTTGCTCGACCAGGTGCGCGGGAATCTTCAGACGCTTCAGCGCCCGCGCCGCCGCCGTCCCGACGACCCCGCCGCCGATGATCAGCACCGGGTTCTCGTTGACGTTGTAGATGATGAGCAGGTCGTCGAGTTCTTCCAGTTGGGCTTTGGTGCCGATGATGACCAGGACGCTGGACTGGGTCAGCGGCATCTCCGGCCGGGCCGGCTTCATCCGACCCTGCTCCCAGACCCCGACGATGCTGATTCCCGTCATCTCGCGCAACCGCGTTTCCCGGACGGTGCGCCCGGCCAGCGGTGTGCGGTGCAGCGGCAACTCGGCGATCAGGAGGTCTCTATATTGACCGATGACGTGCGAATGGGCGTGGGACGCGGAGATGCGGTTAGCAAGCTGCTCGCCCAGAAATTTCTTCAGACATAGCACATGGTTGGCCCCGCTGAGCTCAAGCACGTCTATCGAGTCTTCTTTGCCGGCTGTGGCTACGATAGGCACTTCCGGGGCCGCCTCGCGAACCGTCAGGATGATGTTGGTGTTGACCGTGTCTTCTCTGTTGGCCAACACCATGCGAGCCCGGTCTAGCTGGAGGGCCTCATAGGTTACTCTGTTGTCGATCTCGCCCGTGATCATCGAAACCCCATCGAGGTATCGGTTCGAGGCGAGCGTCTGGTCGGGTTCGAGGACGAAGTAGGGGATGCCGTCGTGCTTCAGGCGCTTAATCAAGCCCGGGGCGATCATGTCGTAGGCGCAGAGGATGACGTGCCCTTCGGTGTCGGGAGGTACCTTCTGCGGTGCCCGCATGCGAATCTGCGCCTCCAGCCAGGGCGCATAAAAGAAGCGAATGAAGGCAAAGGGCAGCACGATGAGCAGCAGCACCACGCCGGAGACCAGCACCACCATGCTGAAGAAACGCCCGAGGTCACTCTGGAAGGTGATGTCGCCGAAGCCGAGCGTGCTCATCACGGTCAGCGTCCAGTACAGGCCCGTGAACCACGAATGTTCTTGCCCCTCTACATGCACCATGATCAGGTGAAACACCTCGGCGAAGATCACCACCACGATCACCACGAAGGCCACGTACTTCAGCAGAGCCCGCACATTGCGCCGGACCTGGTTATCGCTGAAGAAGTAGGAAAGCTGTGTGCTGACGAGCTTCATGGGTATTCCGCAGGCAGGCCGGGAATTAGCCTAATGAATTTTGACAGTCAAAATCAGTAAGGCTTGAGCCAGGCCACCATGCACCGTCTTGATCCGCGTTGGCGTGTCAAAATTCATAATGTTGAGCAACTAAGTCTAACTGTTCATGCCATCCGGTGTTCGGCTCAAGACGTTTTAGATTTTGGATTTTAGATTTTGACACGAGCGTAGCGACTGACGAAGTAATTTTGGATTGGTAGATTATCGATCCCTGTTCAACAACCGAAGAAGCCGCGACGTTTGCTACCGCTGCGGCTTTTTCGATTATCGATAACACATCGATATGCACCCAATCCAAAATCTAAAATCGCCCTACTCTGTTACCTTTTCCAGGGCGTTGGGCAGGCGGGAGTCGCGCAGGTCGAGGGGCGGCTCGGTGGTGCGTTTGCGGCGCAGGCGCAGGTTGAGCATCTCGACGAAGACCGAGAAGGCCATCGCAAAGTAGATGTAGCCTTTGGGGATGTGCTGGTCGAGTCCCTCGGCCACCAGCGCCACCCCGATCAGCAGCAGGAAGCTCAGCGCCAGCATCTTCACCGTCGGGTGCGCGTCGATGAACCGCGAGATGGCGCCCGCCGAGACCATCATCACCAGCACGGCGATGACGACGGCGGTAATCATCACGCCGATGTCCTCGGCCATGCCCACAGCGGTGATGACCGAGTCGAGCGAAAAGACAAGGTCGAGCAGCAAGATCTGAATGATGACGCTGGTGAACGAGGCGGCCGCTTTTTCTTTGTCGCCGTGGTCGCTGGCGCCTTCGAGCTTGTCGTGGATCTCGTGGGTGCTTTTGCCCAGCAGGAAGAGCCCGCCGAGGATCAGGATGAGATCGCGCCCGGAGATGGCTTGCGAGAAGACCTCGAACAACGGGTTCGTCAACTGCATGATCCAGTTGAGCGATAGCAGCAGCACGACGCGTCCGAACATGGCCAGGGCCAGCCCGATCGAGCGCGCGCGGGCTTGCTGGCCCGCCGGCAGCTTGTTCGAGAGAATCGAGATAAAGACGATGTTGTCGATGCCCAGGACGATCTCCAGGACGGTGAGCGTCAAGAGCGCGATCAGGGCTTCGGGGCTGGTTATCCAATCCACAGGTTTATCTCCGGGCTGATGAAGGGGGAGGCTACTGCGTCCTTCATACTGCGTATGGGCGCCTCAGAAACTGTTTGGTAAGTAGGCCGGCAGGCGAGCGCGAGAGCTTTTCGCTCCAGCGACGAACGACTTTTGAGGTTCGTAGCAGCGCTACGGACCGAAAAAGCGGGCGTCGCTGGAGCGAAAAGAGCCGTGCGTAGCCCCGGAATACTTACCAAACAGTTTCTCATTCAACCCAAGACGCCGTGCGCAATACGGAAGTACGAAGATTGCACATTCGGCCAATTAAATGCAATCGGAACCTTTGGGCTGCGTGATTTTGTTACGTAGGTGGATTTTGTTTTTGGATGGATAGCGAAGGCGCATCAACGACAATCCAAAATCTAAAATCCAAAATCCAAAATCAGCTATGGAAGGTTTTCTGGATCTCGCGTTGGCGGCGGCCCTGCCCGTCGTGTTGATGGCGGCGCACCGCCGGCCCGAAACAGAACTCGATACGCTCTTTGCCCGGTTGCGCGCCTCCGACGGCGCCGCCTCGGCGCGCACCCTCATCGAGCGCATCTGGGCCTGCTGGATGGCCCACGACGACCCCGACATCTGCGCCTGGATGGAGCAGGGCATCGAAGCTATGGAAGCGCGCCGCTTCGACGAGGCCCAGCAAGCCTTCGACGCCGTCATCGAGCGCGACCCGGCCTATGCCGAAGGGTGGAATAAACGCGCCACGGTGCGCTATCTCACTGGCTTTTTCGCCGGATCGGTGCGCGACATCAAGCAGGCGCTGGCGCTGGAGCCGCGTCATTTCGGCGCGCTCTCCGGCCTGGGCACCATCTACCTGATGATCGCCAACGACCAGGGCGCGCTCGACGCCTTCGAAGCCGTCCTCGCCATCAATCCGCACCTCGAAGGCGTCCGCCGGCAAGTCGAATCCCTCCGCAACGAACTCGGCTCCGATGGCGAGTAGCAACATGGCAAAAGGGAGCGCAAAAGAATCTCCCTCTCCCCCTCTCTCCCTTTCCCCCTTTCTCCCCGACGGAGAGACGCGGCTGGTCGGTTTGCTGGGCTATCCGGTGGCGCATTCGCTCTCGCCGTTGATTCACAACACCGCGTTTCGGGCGCAGGGGCTCAACAACCTCTACGTGGCCTTGCCGGTAGCGCCTGCCGACGTGGCCGAGGCCGTGGCGGGGCTCAAGACGCTCGGTTTTCTGGGGTCGAACGTAACGATTCCGCACAAGCAGGCCGTTTTGCCGTTGATGGATGCGCTCTCGGCGGAGGCGCAGGCTGTCGGCGCTGTCAACACCATCGTCTGCCGCCGCGACGGCGACACCGTCACGCTCTACGGCGACAACACCGACGTGGCCGGTTTTCTGGAGCCGCTCAGCCCGTTTGCCGGGGCGTTGCACAGCGCGCCGATGCTGATCTTCGGCGCCGGGGGGGCGGCGCGCGCCGTGGCCTACGCCCTGCTGAGCACCTTCGCGCCCCGGTCGTTGACCCTCGCCGTCCGCACCCCTGCTCGCGCCGAAAACCTCGTCCGCGACCTCGCGCCGTACGATGCCGGCGGTGTCCTCCGCATCGTCTCGCTGGCCGACGCTGCCCCGTCGGTACGCGCGGCTCGCCTGCTCGTCAACGCCACGCCCGTGGGCATGCATCCCCACACCGACGCCACGCCCTGGCCGGACGCCGCCGATTTTTCGGACGACCAGATCGTCTACGACCTCATCTACAAACCCGAACAGACGCGCCTGCTACGCGATGCCACCGCATGCGGCGCGCACACCCTCGGCGGTCTCGCCATGCTCATCCTCCAGGCCGCCGCCTCCTACATTCAGTGGATCAGCCAGGCGATGCCGGTAGACCGGGTGCGCGCGGCGCTAAGGGAGGTTGGATTTTAGATTTTGGATAGATGAATCGACCTGTTCCATCCCCCCTCCGCCCCGCTCTTTTCGACGATTTGCCCGGTATCGTGGCCGGGTTCAGCACGCGGCATGGGGGTGTCAGCCGGGGGCCGCACGCCTCGCTCAACCTCAGCCTCTCGATGGGCGACGACGAGGCGCAGGTGTGGGAAAACCGCCGTCGCCTTTTCGAAGCGGTGGGTTTTTCGCTGGATCAGGTGGCCTATGCGGGGCAGGTGCACGGGGCGGAGGTCGCCGAGGTCGTCGAGGCGGGGTTGTACCGGCGGTGCGATGGGCTGGTGACGCGTCAGCCGGGGCGCCTGCTTTGCATCAGCGCCGCCGACTGCGCCGCCGTGCTCCTGGCCGACGCCGGGGCGCGGATCGTCGGGGCGTGCCATGCGGGATGGCGCGGGGCAGCGGCCCACATCGTCGCGCGAACGGTGGCGGCGATGCAGCGGCTGGGCGCCGAGCCGTCGCGGCTGCACGCCTACGTGAGCCCCTGTATCTCTGCCGAAAACTTCGAAGTAGGCCCGGAAGTCGCTGCGCAGTTCGACGCGGTGTTCGTGCGGCATTGGCCCGGCAAGGCCCGGCCGCACGTCGATCTGAAGGCTGTCGTTGCGGCGCAGTTGGCCGAGGCGGGCCTCGCGCCGGAGCGCATCGAGATCTCGCCGCACTGCACCATGGCAGAGACGGACACGTTTTTCTCCCACCGCGCCGAGAAAATCCGGTCAGGGCGGATGTTCGGGTTTGTGGGGATGAGTGTTTGAGTGTTTTGGTGTTTGAGTGTTTTAGTTTTTCTAACCGATCCACTAAAACACTATAACACCATAACACCATAACACTATAACACCGAAAAACTCCCGCCTCATGCCCTTAATCTCCTCGACGTACGACCCACCGCTGCCTTTCAAGAGCGGTCATTTCCAGACCATCTACCCGGCGCTCTTTCGCAGCGTCAACGGGGTGGCCTACGAGCGGGAGCGGATCGAGATGGTGGATGGAGATTTTTTGGATCTCGACTGGGTGAAGACCGGCGCCCGGCGTGTGGCCGTTCTCTCGCATGGGCTCGAAGGACGCACCGGGCGCGGTTACATGCGCGGCATGGCGCAGACGCTGGCACGGCACGGCTGGGACGTGCTGGCGTGGAACTTCAGAGGGTGCAGCGGCGAAGTGAACCGGCTGCTGTGCTCCTACCACAGCGGCGTCTCCGACGACCTCGACGTGGTGGTGCAGCACGCCCTCGATGCAGGCGGCTACGCAGCGGCGGCGCTCGTCGGTTTCAGCCTCGGCGGCAACATCACGCTCAAATACCTCGGCGAGCGTGGCGCCGGCCTCGACCCGCGCATCCGGGCCGCCGTGACGTTCTCGGTGCCCTGCGATCTCGATGCCGGCGTCGTGCACATCGACCGCGCGGCCAACTGGATCTACCGGGAGCGCTTCCTCCGTGATCTGCGCGAAAAAGTCCGCCAAAAACACCGCCGCTTCCCCGACGATCTCGACGTAGCCGGCCTCGACGGCATCGCCACGCTTCGTGACTTCGATGATCGTTATACGGCGCCCGTGCATGGCTTCAAAGACGCTGCCGATTATTACGCCCGGTGCAGTTGCCTGCCGTTGATTCCTCACATTTCCATCCCCGCGCTCCTCGTCAGCGCCGCCGACGATCCGTTTTTGCCGGCGCCGTGTTATCCGACGGAGGCGGCGCGTGATCATCCCCATTTCTATCTCGAAGTGCCTCGCTACGGCGGCCACGTCGGCTTCGTCGCCTTCGACGGCGAGGGCGCGTACTGGTCTGAGCAACGCGCCGCCGCGTTTCTGGCCGAGCAGGTGGGTGGCAAATAGGCAAAGGGGCAAATAGGCAAATCATTCTTGCCATTTGCCATTTGCCATTTGCAATGTGCCATTTGCCTCATTTGCCTCATTTGCTCATTTCCTGGCGGCAACCCGATCCGATCTACAAAACTGTAGGCAAATCCATTACAGGTTTGTGCGCACTTCTCTTACAACATCCTCCGGCATTGCCTGACAGACATGTTCTAAAGGCTTGTTTTCCTTAACCGCGTAGGATGCCTGGCGCCTTCTGCCGGCTGTGCGTCAGGTTCTTTGAATCACCAGAGCCTAAGCGGAGGATGTCATGAAAGAGCATACATTGGTCAAACCGAGGGGTGTCAACGGGACGACGCGCGATCCCGGCGAGCGGGTAGCGCGCGAACGGGTTGTGGAGAGCCGTGAAGGCAGAAGCCGTGCCGCCGCTGCGCCGCCGCTGCGCGCGCGCGGGCCGCACAAAGCAGCGCGTGCCAACATCAGAAAGGATTACGGCCTCACCATCGAAATTGGCTTTGTGCTGGCGTTGCTGATCCTGGTGGGGTTGTTCCACATGCAAATTCAGTTCGAGGAAGAGTTCGACACGACGGCGGTGCAGCAGGAAGTGGTGCAGATGGAAGAGATCGTCCAGACCGAACAGATTCAGAAGCCGCCGCCGCCGCCGAGGCCGCAACTGCCGGTAGTCGTGGCCGACGACGTGGTGTTGGAGGATGACGACATCACCTTCGACGCCGCGCTCGACATCGGGCAACCGCTTGAAGACCTGCCGCCGCCGCCGCCGCCCGAAGAACCGGAAGAGGAGGTCGAAGAGGTCGAAGATGAGATCTTTATCGTTGTCGAGCAAATGCCCGAGTTGATTGGCGGCATCGAGTCGCTTCAGAAGCAGATTAAGTATCCGGAGATGGCCCGGCAAGCCGGGGTCAACGGTCGTGTCTTTGTGCAGTTCGTCGTCGATGAAAACGGCGGTGTGACCAACCCGGTCGTGCTGCGCGGCATCGGGGGCGGCTGCGACGAAGAGGCGCTGCGGGTAATCAAGACGGCGAAGTTTAAGCCGGGCAAGCAGCGGGGCAAAAACGTCAAGGTCCGCTACGTCATCCCGATCGTCTTCAAGCTCAGGTGAGCCAAGACGGCTGTACAACATGCTAAGTAGAGTATCCTGTTAGTACTTCAGGACCGAAACTGAGGGGCATACCTCTGCCCGGTGCGGTGTTTGCGCCGGGGGCTCACTCAGCCGGCAGGGGGCGGTTCATGCCAGAACCGCCCCCTTTTTGTGGAGGGTATTTGGTGTTATAGTGTTTGGATGTTATAGTGTTTGAGTGTTTTAGTTTTCTTTAACCCGAACACCCAAACACTATAACACCAAAACACTATACGCGCATGCCGTACGCACGCATCGCCCGGACGCTCTTTCTCGCGCTGGTTCTGGTGGCCGGAGGCCGGATGGCGCAGGCCCAGACGCCCCAACTCGGCCAGACCACGTTTCCCAATTCGGGTGCGGCAGAGGCCCAGGAGCCGTTTCTGCGCGGGCTGCTGTTGTTGCACAGCTTTGAATACGACGACGCCCTCGAAGCCTTCGCCGAAGCCCGGCGCATCGACCCGGATTTTGCGATGGCGTACTGGGGTGAAGCCATGGCGCACAACCATCCGGTCTGGTTCACCCAGAACACGAAGGCCGCCCGCGCCGTGCTGGGCGACCTGGCGCCGACCCCCGAAGCGCGCCAGGCCAAAGCGCCCACCGCGCGCGAAAAAGCCTACCTCTACACCGCCGAGGTGCTCTTCTCCGGCGAAGGCTCTAAACAGGACCGCGACTTCGCCTTCGCCGAGGCCATGCAACGGCTCTACGAGACGTATCCCGACGACCTCGACGCGGCGGCTTTC
>JANQES010000011.1 GCA_028278205.1 Rhodothermales bacterium | reverse complement strand
GTCATCCTCGTTGAACGGCGCATCCATCGACAGGTGACGGCCCGTGTGCTGCATCGCCTCGCGCACCTTCTCGACGTCGATTTCGAGTTCGTTGGCCAGTTCTTCGAGGTTGGGGGCGCGTTCGTGCTCCTGGGCCAGGCGGGCGCTGGTCTTGCGTATTTTGGAGATCGTGCCGATGCGGTTGAGCGGCAGGCGCACCACGCGGCCCTGCTCGGCGAGGGCCTGGAGGATGGCCTGTCGGATCCACCAGACGGCGTAGGAGATGAACTTGAAGCCGCGTGTTTCGTCGAAGCGCTGGGCGGCCTTGATCAGGCCGTAGTTGCCTTCGTTAATCAAGTCGGCCAGGCTCAGGCCTTGTCCCTGGTATTTCTTGGCGACCGAAACGACAAAGCGGAGGTTGGCGCGGGTGAGGCGGTGGAGGGCGTCCTGGTCGGCTTGTTTGATGCGGCGAGCCAGTTCCACTTCCTCATCGGGCGTCAAGAGCGGGATCTGACCGATCTCCTGGAGATACTGATCCAGCATCCGCTGCTGGCGAGGGACGTACATAAGCCTTCTGAGCGTTTGATGAGTAGTACCGTTGTATCGATACCGTTTCGGTTGGGTGCGGGTGATAGGCGTGAAAAACCCGGCCAGGGCAGCAAGGCCGGACCGACGAGGGCGTGTCGATTCGGCGTTTCATCACGCCCGGATCCGGGTTGAAGTTCCTGTATTTATGAAAATTCTACAGGCCGCATACTACTCTATGCTGAATGCAGAACCTTCAGGCAATGTTTCCGGCTAGCGCCAGAACGCCATCGGCCACGCGGCGTTCCTCGCTCATGCGGGGCACTTTCGTCTGACTGCTGATGGCCTTCCTGGTTTTTTTCAACCAGGCGTAAAAAGTTCCGCGCGGCAGCGGCACAATATCAGGCGAGCCGAAAGCGCGCGCTTCGCGGCGGATCAGATAATGCCGGTTGACTCCCTGCAAGTATTCGTCAATGATGCCGGCGAAGGTCGCGAGGTCGTCGGGTTCTTGCTCGAATTCGACGAGCCACTGGAGCGTGGGCAACGCTTCGAGGGTGGCCGGGCGCGGCGCCACGTGGAAGTCGAGCATCCGGGCGCCGGTCTGCCGGCAGGCGCGTTCGAGGGCTTCGCGGGCCTCTTCGCCAAAGACCGCCTCGCCGTACTTGTCGATCATCTCGCTCGTGCGACCGGCAACCACGATCTTGTGCGGCGCCGTCTGCGTGAAGCGCACCACGTCGCCGAGGCAGTAGGCCCAGAGGCCGCTGCACGTCGTCAAAAACGGCGCATATCGCACGCCGGGCTCGACGTTTGCTATCGTGTATCGGCCTGGATTTTCTGCGTTTAACTCATCCATCCGGACAAACTCGAAAAAGACGCCGTTGTCCAGGTGCAACAGCATCGCGGGGTCGTCCAGGTCGGTCTGGAACGAGAAATAGCCTTCCGAGGCACCGTAGGATTCGAGGAAATGCATCGACGGCAGCCCGATCAACGCTTCGAGCACGGTGCGGTAGGAACTCAGCGCGACGCCGCCCGAAATGAAAAGCTGTAAATTCGGCCACACCTCCCCGAGGGTCGTCGCCGACGTGCCGTGTTTTTCGTTGTAGCGTTCGATGAGCAGTCTGAACAGCGCCAGCGACCACGTCGGCGCCATCACCAGCGTGCGCACGTCGAGGTCCAGCGTCCGGTCGACGATGGCGTTGAGTTTTTGCTCCCAGTTGGGCAGGAAGGCCACTTCGTTGGGGATGGCCTTCAACAGGTATTTGTAGACCAGCGGCGCAAACTCGGCCTGCAACCCACTGACCTCGCCGACGAGCGTGCCGGGAAAATTCGGGTCTTCTTCGATGCGTCCGGGCAGCGCCAGGTTTTTGCCCAGGAGATAGCGCGCGTTGCCCGTGGTAGCCAGGTATTGAAGCCCCACGGCAAGACTGAACCGCTTGTTCTTGAGCAGCATCTCTCGGCTGACGGGAATGATCTTACCCGCCGACGCCGTGCCGCTGGACACGGCGAAATGTTTGAACCGTCCCGGCCACATCACATCGGCAGCGCCCCCGCGCACGCGTTCTACGTCGGCGCGGATGTCGTCGTATTGATGCAGGGGTACGCGGGCCTGATAGGCCGCCGCCACGTCGCCGGCGCGTGCCAGATCGGCAAAGTCGAAGCGGCGGCCCCATTCCGTCGAGGCGGCCTGCGTGAGCAGGCGGCGCAGCAGACGCGTCTGCGTCTCGACCGGCGCTTCGACGAACCGCTGCATCGAGCGAAGCGGCCCCACAGGCATCTTGGGCAATAACGAACCGGGCGACATGGCGAGAGGGATCAGTAGGCAGCGGGCGTGTCAACGGACGAACACCGCGCAGGATCCCGGTGGGGTGGTGTTTGGGGATTCGGGATGCGAGATGCGGGATTTGAGATGCGGGATGCTGGTTGGAGGCATGGTAGGTATGCGCAAGATGGTGAAAGCGCACCACCGCCCGGCCCTGAAGGACCGGGCTCACCGGCTAAAGCCCCGATGGGGCTAAAAAAGGGCGCTTTAGCGTCCTTGCGCTGCTGAGCCCGGTGATTGAACGCCGGGCGGGCCGGGGCTTCACTTCATAACAAAGCGCACAGCTACCAGAGGCATATCCAGTAACCAGAATCCAGTATCGCTATCCTCGTGCGTACCAGCAGTTAGTTGATTAACTTCCCCAAAACCCAAACACCAAAACACTCAAACACTGTAACACTCTTGACCTCCGACCATTTCGTGCTCGATTGCCGGGGGCGCCTGCTCGATTGCCGGCCCGGCAGCGAAGCGGGTGTCCACGTGATGGGCATCCTCAACGTCACCCCCGATTCGTTTTCCGACGGCGGGCGCTACCTGCACGCCGACGATGCGCTGCGCCGCGCCGAAGCGATGCTCGAAGAAGGCGCCGCGTTGATCGACGTCGGCGGCGAGTCGTCGCGCCCGCGCGGGTCGGTTTACGGCGCCGGGGCCGAGGCCGTAGCGGTTTCAGACGAGAAGCAGCGCGTGCTGCCCGTCGTCGAAGCCATCGCCGGGCGTTTTCCTGAAGCATTGATTTCGGTGGATACTTATAAGCCAGAGGTGGCGCGGGCCGCCCTGGAAGCCGGCGCCCATCTCATCAACGACATCACCGGGCTGCGCTACTATCCGGAGATGGCGACGGTGGCTGCCGAGGCCGGGGCGCCGCTCATCGTGATGCACGCGCTGGGCCGTCCCGGCGAGATGCCGCACGAACATCGCTACACCGACGTCGTCGAAGAGGTGCGGGCTTCGCTCGAAGCGTCGGTGCGGGTGGCCGAGGCGGCGGGCGTCCGGCATGTCATCACCGATCCCGGATTCGGCTTCGGCAAGACGCCGGCAGAGAACCTTCGGCTCATTAACAGCGTGGATGTCTTGTTAGGGCTGCGTCGTCCGGTGCTGGTGGGGATCTCGCGCAAGAGCACCATCGGCGCAGTGCTGGGCCGGCCCGGCGATCCCGCGCCGGTCGATGCGCGCCTCTTCGGATCGCTCGGCGCTACGGCGGTGGCCGTCATGCGCGGCGCCACGCTCATCCGCACCCACGACGTCCGCCCGACTGTAGAGATGGCGCGCGTCCTGGCGGCTACTTTGAATTTTGATTTCGACACGAGCCGAAAGGCGACTGACGAAGTCAATTCAAAATTCTAATCATTTTTCGAATTTCCAGAAATTCGAAACCGTGGAAATCTTCGGCATCATACCGATTCGATTCGTCGATCTGATCGAGATCGCCCTGGTGGCGTATTTGCTCTATAAGCTCTACGTATCGATGCGCGGCACGCTGGCCGTGTCGCTCTTTGCCGGGTTGATGGCGATCTATCTGGTGCAGTTTCTCGTCGATGCCACGGGGATGAAGATTCTTCAGGCGCTCTTTGGCTCGCTCAGCGAGATCTTTGTTTTAGCCGTGATCATCGTGTTTCAGCCGGAGATCCGCCGGGTGTTGCTTCTGGTGGGGCAGAATCCGTTCTTGCGACGGTTCTTGACCTCGCACGCGCAAGACGAGATGATCACCGAGACGGTCGCTGCCGTCAGCGTGATGAGCCGGCGGCGCATCGGCGCGCTGATCGTCTTTGCGCGGTCTACGGGCCTGCGCAGCTACATCGAGACGGGGCAGTTGCTCCAGGCCACCGTCGGGCGCGACCTGCTCATCACCATTTTTCACGGGCAAAACCCGCTCCACGACGGCGCCGTAATCATCCGCAACCGCCGCATCGAGGCGGCGCGGTGCATCCTGCCCGTCTCGACGAGCATGCGCCTGAGCCCGCTGTTGGGCTTGCGGCATCGCGCCGCCGTCGGCCTGACCGAAGAGACCGACGCCTTCGTCGTGATCGTCTCGGAAGAGACCGGCCATATTTCGGTCTCCGAACAGGGCGATTTGATCTCGAACCTGAGTGTCGATGAATTGCGAACGCACCTGACCGAAGCGCTCAGCCTCCCCGGCACGCCCGAAGCCGACCTCAACCCTGCCGAAACCTGAGAGGCTGTGCCGCAGAAAGACAAGAGAAAAGCATCAACAAAATCTGAAACGTCATGAATACGGAGATTCTAAGTATCGTCATCGCCATTCTGGTCTTGCTAATCGTTCTGGCCGTGGCAGCAGGGTTCTGGCTGCGACCGCATCTCAAGGCCTTGAAAGCACTCACGGCGTCGATCGATGAGGTCAAGACGAGCGTCGACGAGATCGAAAGCATCAAGACCTCGATCAAGCAAATCTGGAGAGAAATAAGCAAGAACGAAGATCTCTACAATTTTATCATCACTTTCATAGAAAGTCTAAAATCTGCCCAAGATGCCCTCCGCCGGATGGAGCAGGACGAAAAGGATGGGCTGTGGCGGAAGGAGTTGCACGAGCTTGGGTACGACGAAGAGGCTCTCTTTCTGACCAGAAAAGAGATGGCAAGCCTTCATTCTGAGGTTTCTTCGATGATCCGTGCGGATTACGCTCGGCTCGCTACACGGCGTGCCCTACCCGTCAGTACCTTGCTAAAAGTCGGCTCCCTGGAGGCTGTGGAGTTTCGGGGCGAAGTGTCTTACATCACCCCGAAAGGTGAGATGAATTTGTTCGTTTATGAAAGCTGGACGGAGGGATGGAAAGCCGACGGCTTGTTTAGCATCAATGGGGAGAAAGTCCAGTTGCCGCTCTATTACGTCTCGAGATGCATGAATCCGATTCGTCTGCTCAACGTCGTCGGCGTAGATGTTTCCAAGTTTAACGTGCGCGCGCGGGGGGAGAAGGGTGAAGGCAGCCATGCCTTGGTTGAGAAGGAGCAGGTCACCTATTATCGTGTGCTGGCCCGGCAGTTCAACGAGAGCGTCGAGATCTTGCGCGAACAGTTTCTTGCTGATACAGCCGATGTCACGCTGGCCGGAATGACCATCCACTTAGGAGAGGATGGCCAGAGTGTGATCGTCAGGCGAGGGGAGAAGAGTCAAAAGTTTGTCTTGAAGGAGGATGGAAGCTTTAGCATGCCCGGAACCAAACCTCTGCCTAATTGATCATCCCAGATAAAAAACACCCTGTTGACGAGGTTATGAAAGCAGAGATAGTGAAAATCATCGTTGCCTCGCCTGGTGATGTCCAGGAGGAGCGCGATCATGTGCATAAAGTGGCAGCCGAACTCAACCGGACTTTTTTCCAGGACCGAGCTTTGCGTCTTGAAGTGGTCCGATGGGAAACGGAAGTTTTTCCGTCTTTTCATCCTGAAGGTCCGCAAGGTCTGATCGATTCGATTATTAATATCCAAGACAGCGACCTGTTCGTTGGCATATTCTGGAAACGGTTTGGCTCGCCTGCCCACGATGCAAAGCCCGACGCAGAACAAGAATTTCGAGAGGCTTACGAGGCGTGGAAGAAGAACGGCCGTCCTCAAATCATGATCTACTTTAACGAAGAAAGCATCGATTCTCCCACACTGGAGCAAGCTGGTGAATTGTTCCAATTGTTGCGTTTTAAAAGCGAAATGCCCGAAGAAGCACTATGGTGGAGATATAAGGGAGAACGTGAGTTTGAGAGCGTATTCCGTCAACACTTGACACAGTTCATCCTGCAAAGGGAAAAGGAGGACAGAGGTGCCCCCCCATCGGCGGTTTCCGAAGAGAAAAAGAGCTTCGTCTGGGATTTCAAGAGAGAATCTCTGCCTCCTGATGCATCGTCCGATACGAGCGATATGATCCGTCGCATTGAGGACCTTGAGAGGCGACCAGCTTCAACGCCTGCCGTGCCAGACCCTACGCCCGAACTATTAGGTCGCCTCGATAAGCTTGAGGCGAAGGTGAACCGCACGTCTGATGGTTTAGATAAGCTGGGGCGGATCGTGGTCGCAATGGATGAAAGAATCGAACAGATATCGCAGGAACAGACGTCGCAGAAACAGCCGTCGCGCGAACAGACATCACAGAGACGGTCGTCGCAGGAACAGACATCACAGGAACGGACGCCGCCTCCTCCCAGCGGCGATGTCCAGTGGCGCGATTGGCTGCGTGAGCTTCACGACTCCAGTGAACTGGCTTTTCTGACCGAGGAGGAGATGAAGACCCTGCACTCGGACGTGCCGACCTGGAAGAAAAATGAATTAATAGCCACCGCCGTGCGGCGCGCGCTGCCCACGAGCACGTTGGATACCATAACTCACCTGGAAGTGGTAGAACTAAGCGGGCGTACGGTGAGCTATCTCGTCCCGAACGGAGAGATGGAATCGATCTCTATGCGAGATTGGGTGCCGGGCTGGAAGGCCACAGTCGTGTTCAAGCTCGCAGGCCGGAAGGTCGAGATTCCGTTGTATTTCCTCTGGGAAGGGATGAATCCAATTCGTCAACTCAACACCGATCTGAGTCTTGATTCTGAGTTGAAGGAGCGCAGCGCGAACAATAACGGCGACATGGCATGGCTGACGCAGGAACAGACAGACGATTATCCTAAGCTGGCCCGGTTTTTTGAGGATGGCGCAAAAGCCTTGAAGGCGGCCTGGCGGCGATAGCATCGGCTCGGCGAGAAGGCAGGGCACCGGAGGGGGACGGACAGTCACAATAGTGCCACAGAAGTGGACACGGTTTCTTAGATTGTTTCTATCCATAGTGTCTTACCCTGGACGAGGAGATCTGCCTGCATCCTTCGTTTCCTGCCTTCTTCGCCGCCTCCATGTCTAAAGACGAACGCCTCTACCAACGCCAGCGCGCCGACCTCGTCGATGAGTTGCGCCTCAAAGGCATCCGCGACGAACGGGTGTTGGCTGCCATTGGCAAGGTGCCCCGGCATCTGTTCGTCGAACCGGCGCTGCGTTACCGGGCCTACCGCGACGAGGCCCTGCCCATCGGCCTCAAACAAACCATCTCGCAACCCTTCACCGTCGCCTATCAGACGATGATGCTCAACCCGAAGCCGGACGAACAAATCCTGGAGGTGGGCACCGGCAGCGGGTATCAGGCCGCCGTCTTGTACGAGATGGGCGCCCGCATCTTTTCGATAGAACGGCACCGGGCCTTGCTCGAACGCTCGAAAGAGATCCTCCAGACGCTCGGCTACCGCATCGTCACGCGCCACGGCGACGGCACGCAAGGCTGGACTGCCTGTGCGCCCTTCGACGGCATTATCGTCACGGCGGCGGCTGCCGAGGTGCCCAAAGCCCTCCTCGAACAGCTACGCCGCCCCGAAGGCGGGCGCCCCGGCGGGCGGCTCGTCATCCCCGTCGGCGATGGGCGCGGCCAGATCATGACCCACATTGCCTGCACCGGCCCGGACACCTACGAGCAACAGCAAACCCACACCTTCCGCTTCGTCCCGCTCGTTTCGGGATAGGAGGCTGGCAAGACACCGTTTTCCGGGGTTAGGCCCTGTGTATTTCAACCCGACAGCGGCGCCGGTCACTGGTCATTACGCTCCCCCTGCCTTCGCAGGGGTCGCTGTCACTGGTCACTGGTTCTCGAAAGAAACCCTCACCAATGACCAGTGACCAATGACAAGTGACCAACGCCACGCATGGTGCGCAGTGTAACATGGAGGCCCACACGAAGCGACGGACGAAGTACACCTATTGTCGCCCCGTCTCCAACTCAGCGACGCGTGCCCGGAGGTGATCGTTTTCTGTGCGTAGCGCGTCTTGCTCTTGCTTGAGATCGAGGAGATAGAGGGTTAATTCTTCGACTTTTTGAAGCAGCCGGGCGTTCATCTCGCCGACGGCGATGCCGTTGGCCTGCACGTCGCGGGCCGAGGGGATGCCGGGGAGGTGTTTGTGCCGGTCGATATAAGCTTTCACTTCGTCGAGCGACGGCAGGTCGTAGCTCGCTTCAAAGACGTAGTCGGGCCAGTCTTCGGGCGTGACGCTGAGTTCTTTTGCTTTGATCGTTCCCGCGACACTGAGCTTGTGTTCAGGCGTCATGATGCCGATGCCGACGTTGCCGTCGCGATTCAGGATCAGGCCTTTGCCCCAGGCCCATTGGCCCTTCGCATCATCATACAGGATCTGGAGAAAATCGCCGCCCTGGTTAGAGCGCGAGTTGATGATAAATTTTTGACCGGGTCTGTTGTTGCCCAGGATCAGGTCGGTGCCTTTCAGGGTCTCCCACTGGGCCAGGGCCGTCTGGCCGCCAAAGAGCAAGAGCACCAGCGCAAAGCCAACCGTTCTCCGTAGCATCTTCCGCATCGATGTAGACATAGTAACCTCCTTGCATGCAGCGAGTGACGAGGGATCAGAGACGTACAGGGTGTTCGCTGATAGGTCTTTCGTGGGGGAAAAGCGAATCCGTCGAAAAAAAACAAATAGAAGGGGATTATCCAAGCTCTGGGAATAGGGAATGGCGAGTAGCGAGTGGGGAATGGCAAGTAGGGAGTGGGAAATGGGGGATCAGGAAAATCTTCCCCACTCGCCATTCGCCATTCCCTATTCGCCACCAATCAGACCGTGTGCCAGGTGCGGTCCTGGTGGTCGATGCGTTCGACGATGCCGACGATGGTGGCGTCGGTGGGGGTCAGGCCGGGGCGGAAGGGGACGGCGGCCTCGCTGGCCGTCGAGTACATCACCACGTCGTCTTCGCCGGCATCGACCGTGTCCAGGGCGATGATGGGCGAGCCGATCTCGTCGCCGGTGAACGTCAGGGGCTGCACGATGAGCATACGCCGGCCTTCGAGCGCAGGGTATTTGCGCGTGGCCCAGATGTTGCCGATGACGCGCCCGAGGTTCATGACGAGACCGCCTCCAGGGTTTCTTGAAGGCTTTCTTCGCGCGACACGTCGAGCTTATCCACGATGGCTGTGATGACAGCATCGACGGGTTTGTTGTTCGTCAGCGCCGTCTGCCGGGCGCTCGACCCCTGGGCCACCAGCACGATCTCGCCCACCCCCGCACCCACGCTATCGACGGCGACGACGAAGCTGCTCTTGAGCGAATAATCGAGTTCGACGTGTTGCACGATCTGCAACTTCATCCCGACGAGTTGCTCGTCTTTATGCGTGGCCCACACGGTGCCTACGACTTTGCCTAAAATCATCGTTTGTTTACCGCGAGTCTTGCTAAAGAAGCGCTGTTGAAGTTCAGGTCGCAACCTCGCATAAAGTACGAAACCTCCGTTTAATTGTGGGCAAAACGCGCTTGAGTCGAAAAAGCGGCTTAGATTTACCCCGATTGCGCCACGCTCACCCGATCCGGATATCGATCATGAATCTCGTTTCGCCGACACCGTTTGCCGTTTTTGGTCTGTTTTTGTTGATCGCCGTGATGGTCCGTTTGCCTGAGGCAGTGGCGCAGCCGGTCGATGCTTCGATGTATCAAAGCCTGCAATGGCGCATGATCGGGCCGTTTCGCGCCAGCCGCACCGTCGGCGCCGTCGGTATTCCGGATCAGCCCAACGTCTTTTTCATCGGCATCAACAACGGCGGGGTGTGGAAGACCGACGACTATGGCCGCACGTGGAAGCCGATCTTCGACGAGGCGCCCACCGGGTCCGTCGGCGACATCGCCGTCTCGGAGTCGCATCCGGACGTGCTTTACGTAGGCAGCGGCGAGGGGCTGCACCGCCCGGACCTCGGCGTCGGCGACGGCATCTTCAAATCGACCGACGGCGGCGCGACGTGGACGCACGTGGGCTTGAGCGACGTGCAGCAGGTGGGCCGTCTCATCGTCCATCCCACCGACCCTGACGTGGTCTTTGTGGCAGGCCTCGGTCATCCCTACGGGCCGAATGAAGAGCGCGGCGTCTTCCGAACCACCGACGGCGGCGCGACCTGGGAAAAGGTGCTCTACATCAACCACAACACCGGCGCCATCCAGGTCGAATTCGATCCGACAAACCCGGACGTGGTCTTTGCCGATATGTGGGAGCATCGCGAGGGGCCGTGGGAAAATGCGCGCTTCTCCGGCCCCAACAGCGGCCTCTACAAATCGACCGACGGCGGCACGACGTGGCGACGGCTGACCGAGGGCTTGCCGACGAACGAGCAGGGGCTGGGCCGCATCGGCGTGGGCATCGCGCCGAGCAATCCGAACCGGATGTACGCCACCGTCGATGCCCGCGAGAACGGCGGCGTGTACCGGTCGGATGATGCGGGCGAAAGCTGGCGGCGCATCAGCACGGACCGGCGGCTCTGGGGGCGCGGCGGCGATTTCGGGGAGATCCGCGTGCATCCGGAGAATCCCGACGTGGTCTTCGTGGGCAACATCGCATCGTATCGGTCGGACGATGGGGGGATGACGTGGACGTCGCTCAAAGGCGCGCCCGGCGGCGACGACTACCACCGCCTCTGGATCAACCCGAAACATCCCGACATCATGCTCTTCGCCGCTGATCAGGGCGCCGTCGTGACAGTCAACGGCGGGCAGACGTGGAGTTCGTGGTACAACCAGCCGACGGCGCAGTTGTATCACGTCTCGACGGATAATCAATTTCCGTACTGGGTCTACGGCGGGCAGCAGGAGAGCGGCGCCATTGCCGTGGCCAGCCGGGGAAACGGCGGGCAGGTCAGCTTCCGCGACTGGCACGGCGTCGGCGCCGACGAATATGCCTACGTCGCGCCCGATCCGCTCAATCCCAACATCGTCTACGGGGGCCGGGTGATGCGGTTTGACCGGACGACCGGGCAGGCGCAGAACGTCGCGCCCGAAGCCGTGCGTTCGGGCAAGTATCGCATCCTCCGGACGATGCCGCTGCTGTTCTCACCCGTCGATCCGACGACGCTTTTCTTTGCGACGAACGTGCTTTTCAAAACGACGACGGGCGGCCAGAGTTGGGAGATCATCAGCCCCGACCTCTCCCGCGAACAGCCGGAGGTGCCCGAAAGCATCGGCGATTTCCGAACGCCGGAGATGGCAACGATGCCGCGCCGGGGCGTCATCTACGCCGTCGCGCCCTCGCCGCTCGATGCCAACCTGATCTGGGCCGGCACCGACGACGGCCTCATCCACGTCACCCGCGACGGCGGCCAGACCTGGCAAGATGTGACGCCGCCCGCCCTCACCGCCTGGAGCAAAATCTCGATCCTCGCCGCCGGCCACTTCGACACGCAGACCGCTTACGCCGCCGTCAACCGCATCCGCCTCAGCGATAGGCAACCGCACATCTATCGCACCCACGACGGCGGGCAGACGTGGCAGCACATCACCAACGGATTGCCCGATCACGGCCCGGTCAACGTCGTCCGCGAGGATCCGAAGCAACCGGGTCTGCTCTTCGCGGGCACCGAGCGGGCCGTCTACGTGTCGTTCAATGATGGCGATGACTGGCATCCGCTGCGCCTCAACATGGCGCCCTCGTCGGTCCGCGATCTGGTGATCCACGAAGACGACGTGGTGGCCGGGACGCATGGACGATCTATCTGGATTCTGGACAACATCACGCCGCTGCGGCAGATGGACGCCGCTGCCGCCGCCGAGGCGTTTTTGTTCGCGCCGCAGACCGCCACGCGGGTGCGGTGGAATATGTTTTCGGACACGCCGATCCCGCCCGAAGAACCTACCGGCCAGAACCCGCCCGACGGCGCCATTATCGACTATTATCTGAAAACGCCTGCCGCCGAGGTGACGCTCGAAATCCTCGACAGCCGGGGCGAGACCGTCCGTCGTTTCTCCAGCACCGACGCGCCGGAACGCCTCGACTCGACGCTCCTGCCGCACCCGACGTACTGGATCCGCCCGCCGCAGGTGCTTGCTACCGGGGCCGGGATGCAGCGGTTCGTGTGGGATCTTCGCTACGCCCCGCCGGAAGGCGCGCGCCGGTCCTATGCCATCGCCGCGGTCTACCGCACCACGCCGAGCAGCCCGCTGGGACCGTGGGTGCATCCGGGCCAGTACACCGTCCGCCTCGACGTTGACGGGCAACGCCTCGAACAGCCGCTCACGGTCCGGCTCGATCCGCGCGTCGAGGTTGCCGCCGAGGCGCTTCAGCAGCAGCACGATTTGTCGATGGTCTGTTACGACGGCTACCACGAGGCGCAGGCGGCGCGCGCGCAGATTCAGGCGCTACGGGCGCAGATCCAGGCGCATCTGGATGCTGACCGGCCCGCTGCCTTGAAGCAGGCCCTCACTGCCCTCGACGAGGCCGCCGCCGCCATCGAAGGAAGCGGCACGCCGGGTGCGCCCGACCTGCTCTACGGAAGCGTCTACGCCGCCCCGCCCGGCGAGGAGACGCTGGCTGGATTGCAGACGACGCTGCTCTACCTCATCGAACTCCTCCAGGGCGCCGACGCGCAACCGACAAGCCAGGCCGTGGCAGCCGTAGACGATCAGCAACAGCTTCTCCAAAACGTGCTCGGACGATGGAACGCGTTAAAAGACGGCGCGCTGCGATCCGTCAACGCACAACTCAGGCAGGGGGGATTTGCGACGTTGGCGGTGGAGTAGATCCTGGCTTATGATAACACCATCTCCAGGAACTCAGCGGGTCGAAGGATGGGAATGTCTCGAAACGGGCTTGGTGGAAAATCTTTGATGTTACCGGTGATGAGATAATCGGCGTCTCCGCTGACGGCTAATTCGAGAAACTTGTCGTCGTCTGGATCAGAGCAGGCGGTGATCGTCTCGGTGATGTTGATAAAATGAGAGCCTGTATAAATCAGATTGAGGTGGGCGTCGATTTCTTGGAGAGTGAGGTATTTTCTGAAACGTTGCTTTCCTCGAAGCCGGGTTCGCAATTCTTCGAACGTTTCGGTTGAGGCCAGCAAGGTCCCGTGACGAAGCACATAGGAAACCACGCGGTTGGGCTTACCTTTGTCTGAAATCGCACCGCTGATCAGGACGTTTGTGTCGATGACGCAGCGCGGCCTAGTCGTCATAATCGCCCCGGAGCAAGGCTTCGTTCATTTCATCGGTCCATCCCTTCGCGTGGGCGTTAGCGCCGGTCTGGGCCGTCAGACGATCATATTCGTCGGCCAATTCATCCGGGCTCATCAGGGTCAGCCGGAGGATTTCGGCGGCTTTCTCCTGGGCTGCACGACGGACTTCGGGAGACGCTTTTTTGAAGGCCGAAGCAGTTTTTGAGCTGACGGCGATGGGGATCGTTTCCGTTGACATGGCCTGGTTGTGAGGTTTTCAGTGGTTTTAAGCCGGAAGGTGCTATCGCACAGTTTTTACGGTCCGTCCATCGGAAAGATCTCGGATAGTCGAACGCTCCGGCTCAAAAACCTCAAGGCACCTGCAGCGGTGTCTCCAGCGGCAGGATCCAGGGGTACGGCATGAGCGAGCGCTTCACCGTCGTCAGATCGAGCGTCGGGTCGATGAGTAGTTGGCGGGGGCGGCTGTTGAGCGAGATGTTGGCCTCGGCGCGGATCTCGACGTTGCGGTGGCCTTCTTTGCGCAACTCCTCTTCGAGGTGATGGGCGAAGAGCACGATCATGTCGGGGCGGCCTCGGATCTTGCTGCGTTGCCGGCTGGAGAGGTACTCGCGCTGATTGATGGTCCAGCTTTCGCCGGTGTCGGTGTCGGTGGCTGTCAGTCTGAGCGAGCCGCTTTTGTTGCGCAGCTTCATATGCCACGACCAGTTGTGCCCCTCCTCGGTCCAGTTGACGTTGCCGGGGTAGAGGTGATGGCGAAACGGCATAAAAATGTGGAAGATGAAGAAGGCCGCCACGCCCGCAATCACCAGGCGTTTGGTCCGGTCGGAGGTTTTGAGCGCGGCCTTTGTCTTGCCCGGCTCGCCGAAGATCCGTTCGAACTTAAGGATAGGCCGGAGGGTTTTGGGCGGGAAAAACATCGGCGTGGCAAAGAGCATAAACCACGGGAAGATGCCGATGCTGAAGAGTTGGAAGTTGGTCAGGTGGAACGACACAATCATGATGACGGCGAAGAGGCGGGTGCGGCGCCAGAGCAGCAACGGCACGATCAGCAAATCGAACAAGAGGCCGCCGTAGCTGAAGAAGTAAGGCGCCCACGGCTCGGTAAAGTATTGCCCGATCACGGGAAAGTCCGTCGAGCCGGCCAGCCACGTGCGCATCGGCTCGCCATGGAGCCAGTCGCTGTTGATCTTTGCGACACCGCCGAAGAAGTACGCAATGCCGATCATCGAGCATATCATAATCTGCGGCCAGAACGGAACCGTCGCCACGCGCAAAGACGGGCGCCGGACCACGTCGAGCGAAGCCGCCCGGTTCGCCGGCACGAAGATCATCATAAAACTAACCCAACAAACCAGATAAAAGTGATTGAGATAGTTGGCCTGATCGAGCAGAAAGACGTAGGTGAATCCGAGAAAAAACAGCACCGCGCTAATCCGATACCACAGTCCCAGAATGATAAAGGTGGCCAGCAGGCCCAGCCCCAGGAAATGCACATACATCAAACCGCCCGGCAACGGCTCGATCCACGGAAAGCCGAAGTAGGTGAAGAAAAAGTCCGGGTCGATGTAGTAGCGTTCTATCCAATCGTAGGAATAGTAGCGCGTGACCTCCCAGAGCATAATGCCCCCGAAGAGGATGCGGAAAAAAACCAGCGGCGCAATATCCGTTGGCGCAAAAAGGCGCTCTTCGATCCCGTTTTTCAGCCGGTCGAAGAACCCGCCGGATGCGGTTGCCTGTGGAGGCGATGGTTTGGTAGCAGCCTCGGGGTGGGGGGAAGGAGCCCCGGAACGCTTCTTCGAAGCGCGCCGAGGATGAGGCTTGCGTTTGGCTGATCGCGCATTAGCCATGACGCCGTGTTGGGCTTAGTCAAAAAAGCAACGTAACAAGCAAGGAAGGCGAATCGGACGAAAAAATCAATAAAGGTATCGCGATAATGCCGTCGGGCTTTAGGGGGAGGGGGCATGTGTTCGTTTTGCTCACGTCAATTGCACGCTTCGCGTGCGTCAAGTGTGCCTACGGCGCGTCATTCATTGTCATGGGTTGAACACGACAATAAATGACGGCGACCCCCGCGAAGGCGGGGGGAGCCAACTAACGTGAGCGAAGCGAACACATGACAGCGAAGCAAATGACGCGCCGCAGGCGCACCTGACTATTCCAGAATCGTACACGTGCCGGTTTCGTAGGCTTCGCGCAGGGCGTCGGTGGCGTCGGCGCGGAAGGCGTCGGGGGTCTGGTGCCGGTCTTGCAGGAGCGCAATGCCGATACTGACGCCGCCTTCGAGCAGGCCCGTTTCCCGGGCGAGGGTCTCTTGAATCTGAGCGCCCCAGGCTTCGACCTCCGGCAAATCGCCGTCGTAGAAGACGCCGTAGGTGAGTTCGCCGAAGCGTTCGACCCGGCTGTTGCGGGCTGCCTGCGTGAGGCGTGCTTTGAGCAGATGCTCGGCGTCGCCAACGGTGTCCTCACCCGCAATGGCGATGTCTTCGGCCCGGTTGAGGTAGACCAGGGCCAGGGCCAACAACTGATCGCGCGCGCGGGCCTGTTCCATCTCTTCGGCGATGATCTCGCGGCGCGGGCGCATCGGCTGCTGGGTTGCCGGCGTTGGCGCCGTCGTGGCGGGCGCCGGGACCGAGGCGTCGAGGAGGACGCCGAGCAGGCGGGCAAACTGGCTCAGCAGCGCGCGGGCCTGGGGGCGGTTCAGGAGGTCGGTTCGGGGCGTATCGGCCAGGAGGAAGTAGGTGTTGGGGTCCGATTCGGGACGCGGCGCGGGGGCCAGCGCCACCCGGCGGATGGCTTCGGGCCGGGCACTGTAGCCCAGGTTGTGCCGGGGCAGGTCGTCGGCGTCCACCCGGCGCACCGTTACAGGTTGCCGGGCCATGCTGGCTGTCAGAAGCGGTATCGTGGTGGTGAAGGCATCGCTGGAGGGCGTCGTGTCGTCTGCGCTGTCAAAGGCCATCACCTGATAGTCGAAGGCCACCTCTTCTTGCTTCAACACACAGACCGTGTGTGCACCCAACGCAGCCCGGAGGGATTGCAGGAACGGCCCGAGCACGGTCTCCGTGTGGCGTTGAGCGTCAGCCTGTTCCAGTCCGTTCGAGTGCGCCTCGGCTGTTGCGCCGGCTTGGGCGGAGTGGATCACGAACTCCTTGAGCGCCGAGGCCGGCGCGGCACCCTCTTCGAGGAGCGCTTCCTCGGGCGTCGTTGCTGCCGGTTCAGGCGGCTCCTCGATGGGCGTTTCTTCGAGGGAGGAAGATTCCTCGATGGGTGTCGCAGGGGGCGCTGCCTCCGGGGCTGCCGGTTCGGTCAGCGCTTCGGCAGGCGGCTCTTCGATACGTGCGGCCTCTGCTGGTTCGGAGGGCGTTGCCGGTTCGCCGGCATTGCTGAGGCGGGACGGGGCCGACTCCTTCGGACGAATCTCCATAATGCCGAGCGCCTTCAGGTTTTCTTCCGGGGCCGGAGGGGCCGTCATCACAGGTTTGAAGGATTTCGTGGCGGCGCGATGACGTCGCCGGGCCACGGCAATCCACAAGATCACGACGATCAACAGCATGGCGGCGGCTACAACGTAGAGAAGGCGCTGCTCTAACACGATAGCAAGCACGGCGGCCACGACGGCAAGGACGCTAAAGAGGACGCGAATCATACGGTTTCTGCACAAGAACGGCAGGGCTAGAATTGAATCGCAATCTACACAGCATGGGCCGCTAAAGTCAACCGGCAAGACGACTTATTGCCGTATCTTTAGCTTTTTACCCTTTGCTGAGGCGAGAAAGGCTGGTGATTCCGCCAAAAGGAATAATCCAACTTGATTTTTTCATGGATTTGAATAATTTTGAGAAGTGCCAAAACGGTGCGAGTGAGGTTTTGACTGTTTGTGAAATAGGCATCGTCTTTGTCATCCCAGGTACCCCATATAGCGGTTAAGATGTTCAAACCGCTGTAAACGCGTAAAATCGCCCTTTTCGCCCCTTTTTACTCCTTATCCCCCTCAATCGATACCGCGCCGTTTTCAGTATCGATTATGAGAAGGAGTCTCACCTTGATACGTCCAGGGTCATGAAACGAGCTACCCCAACCCCGAAGAAATTTCTTTCATCTTTATCCCAAACCGTGCTTGCGGCAGTCATCTGGGCTGCCGTACTCGCCCTTTTTACCGTCATCGGATGGACCACCCAGCGCTCTTCGTCCGATGGCACAGCGGCGGCAAACCTCAAGGCGGCAAGCGCGGTGACGACGGCCTCTGTAAAGTCGGCCTCCTTCTTTAACGTCCCGTCCTTCCTCGTCGATGATGACGACGACGACGGCGGCAATTGCACCATCGGCGACGATGATGACGACGGCAACGACGACGACGATGACGGCACCGCCGATAACGACGACGACGACGATGGCGCCGGCTGCGGCTGTGTGCCCGGCGGCGGCGACGCCGACGACGATGACGACGGCGGCGACGACAACAACGGCGGCGATGGAGCAGGCGGCCTCGGTGGAGGCACCAACACCGGCGGCGGCGGCGACGACGACGACAGCGGCGGCGGCAGCGCCGACGACGACGACGACGGCCAAGACGACGACGACGACGGCGTCGCCGATAACGACGACGACGGCGACCCCTGCAACCAGACCTGCTCCGACGACGACGACGACGGCATGGGCGACGACGACGACGGCGTGCCCGGCAACGACGACGACGACGACGGCATGGGCGATGACGACGACGGCACCCCCGACAACGACGACGACGGCAGCGACGACGACGATGACGGCATGGGCGACGACGACGACGGCCATCCCAACAATGACGACGACGACGATTCCTGCGTGGTGCAAAAGGTAGACGTGCTGTGTGTGCCCGGACCGGGTGTGGCCGACGGCAATTACGGCTACACCAACATCACCACCGGCCAGGTCTGCGATCCCAACGACGTCGGCGCCTGCGACCCGGCCCGCGCCGGCGAGGTGCTTCGCTACCGCATTAAGTTCCGCAACGAAGCCGCCTCCACCGTCTCCGCAACGGGCCTGACCCTCAAGGCCTACTTCCCCGGCGACGTCGACAGCGACGGCGACGTGGATCTGAAATTCGATACCGTCAACGGCGCCTCGTGCTCGCCCGCGTGCTCGTCCACGAGCTTCACGGATCCGACGGTTAGCACCTGGGGCGGGGCCGTCACGTTCAACCTCAACAGCCTGGGCGCTGGCAATGAGGTCGAAGTCGAGTTTCATCTGAAGGTGCAGTCGAGTCCGCCTGACACGCCGTCTGTGCGTAATCTCTTTGCTGAAGTCTTCAGCATGAACCAGGACGACGACGACTCGACGCCCGGCAATCTGGGCAAGAACGTGCCTAAGGTCCAGCCTGTGCTTAACGGCGAAGACGACGAGTGCGGCCTGGTGACGTTGCTGCCGGTCGAGTTGACGCTTTTCAAAGCCGAACTCGATGGGCGCGATGCGCTGCTTCGCTGGCAGACGGCTTCGGAGACCAACAACGCCGGTTTCGAAGTCCAACACCGGGCAGGCGAGAGCACACAGTTCGAGAGCCTGGGCTTTGTTGAGGGCGCCGGCACGACGCTGGAGACGCAGACCTACACGTTCCGGGTGGATGATCTGACGCCGGGTCGTCACGTCTTCCGTCTCAAGCAGATCGATTTCGACGGCGCCTTCGAGTACTCGCCGGAAGTGGAGGTGAGCGTGGAGATGCCGGCGGCGTATTTCGTCTCGTCGATCTATCCCAACCCGTTCAACCCGGAAGCGACCTTGCAGTTTGCGGTGCGTCAGAGCCAGCAGGTGCGGGTGTCGGTCTACAACATGCTGGGCCAGCGCGTGTTGGAGCTTTACCAGGGCGTGCCCTCGGCAGGGGTGACACAGACGGTGTTGATCGACGGCAGCCGTCTGGTGACGGGCACCTACATGGTTCAGATCGTCGGCGAGCAGTTCATCGAAACCCAGACGATCACGTTGATAAAATGATAATGATGTGAGGATCCGATTAAGATGCGGCGAAACCGGTCGGCCCTGCGTGTGTCAGGGCCGGCCGGCTTTATTAAAATACCTTCCCTCTTTGATATAATTGAGACTTTATCCTACTTTTGTGTTTGAGTCGTTGGGCATGGTGTTTGGCTTAATGATGTATACAGGCGCGGTTTTTCATGGGCCCCCCTGCCACTCCCCCCACACAGGTGTTTTTTCGCACATTTTGACTTCAGGACCATGTCGGCTTCCGCGTGATGATGCCAGATCGATATGCAAATGGAGTCTCACCTTGATACGTTTTGCTATGAAACTCGCTACGCACATTTCCTCGACGGACGGGCCGAGCTTCTCGACACGCCGGTTCCGTTCAGTGATCCGTGTTGGGCTGCTGATGGTGGCCCTGGTTGCCTGGATGGCGCAGGCCTCGGCATGGGCTCAGGGACAGCCTGACGACGACGGCAATCAGTCCAACCCCTACTTCAATTATGCACCCGATGGCCCGCCCGTGCCGGCTACCGGCGGCGGCGGCGGAACCTGCCCCAATCCCGTTACCATCAACTTCGAAGAGGCCGGCCTCAACGCAGGC
Source organism: Rhodothermales bacterium (assembly GCA_028278205.1). Taxonomy (GTDB): domain Bacteria; phylum Bacteroidota; class Rhodothermia; order Rhodothermales; family Bin80; genus JANQES01. The sequence continues at coordinate 67,026 of JANQES010000011.1, read as the reverse complement.
ACCTTCGTCACCACGCAAATTCCGGGCGTGACGGTCTCGACCGAGAACACGAGTCCCGCCGGTCGCCGGGCGATGATCTTCAATTCCAATTGCGGCCAGGGCGGAGGATCGCCGGCCTGCTCCGGCGGCGACCACGACCTGAGGACGCCTGGAAGCGGATCGGGCAACAACTCGGCGCGCGGCCAGATCCTGATCATCTCTGAAGACAACGATCAGAACGATCCGGACGACAACGCTCAGGGCGGCACGCTCGTCTTTGTCTTCGACGACCCCGTCGACCTTCTCCGGGTGCGCATGCTGGATATGGACGACGGCTCCATCTCGGCCAAGCTCCGGGCCTACAACGAAGGCGGTTCCCTGATCATTGGCGAAAGATCAGTAAGCGCTCTGGGCAACAACAGCTACCAGTCTGTTGGTTTCAACCGGCCCGGCACCAAGACGCTCAAAGTGATCTTGAACAGCAGTGGCGCCGTGCCGTCGATCAAGTACTGCCCGCCGCCGCCCGTAGACCTGAAGTGTGAGCCGGGACCGGGCGTCAGCGGTGAATATGGCTACACCAACATCACCACCGGCCATGTCTGCGATCCCCTGAACCTGCCTGCCTGCGAACCCGGCCGCGCCGGCGAAGTGCTGCGCTACAACCTTACGTTCACCAATGAAGCTGCCAGCGTCACCGCGACCGGCCTGACCTTCAAGGTCTACTTCCCCGGCGACGCGGACGGCGACGGCGACGTCGATCTGAACTTCGATACGGCCAACGGGGCTTCGTGCTCGCCCGGATGCTCGTCTACGAACTTCTCGAATCCCACGCCGGGCACCTGGGGCTCGGTCACGTTCAACCTCAACAGCCTGGCTGCCGGCAGCGATGTCGACCTCGAGTTTCATCTGGAGGTACAGGCGAGCCCGCCCCCGAGTCGCACGGAGAGTAATCTCTTTGCCGAGGTCTTCAGCATGGACCAGACCGACGACGACTCGATGCCCGGCAATACGGGCAACAACCCGCCGGTGCTTACGGGCGAAGACGACGAGTGCGGGTTGGTGACGGTGCTGCCGGTCGAGTTGATCTCGTTCGAGAGTGAACTCGACGGGCGCGATGCCCTGCTCGTCTGGGAGACGGCTTCGGAGACCAACAACGCCGGCTTCGAGGTCCAGCATCGCTACGTGGATGTGGATGAAGCTGATAAGACTTCAGCGGTCTTCGAGAGCCTGGGCTTCGTTGAGGGGCATGGCACGACGCTGGAGGCGCAGCGCTACACGTTCCGGGTCGATGATCTGACGCCGGGCCGCCACGTCTTCCGTCTCAAGCAGGTCGACTTCGACGGCGCCTTCGAATACTCGCCGCAGATCGAGGTGTCGGTCGGGATGCCGGAGTCGTTCCTGGTCAGCAAAGTCTATCCCAACCCGTTCAACCCGCAGGCGTCGTTGAGCTTCGGCGTCAAGCAGGAGCAAGAGGTTCGGGTAGAGTTGTTCAACATGCTGGGTCAGCGCGTGAAGGTGCTCTTTGCGGGCCGTCCGGCAGCAGGCACCACCAAGACGATCCAGATCGACGGCAGCGACCTGCGTAGCGGTGTCTACGTGCTGCGTGTGCAGGGCGAGCGCTTCGTCGATACCCAGACGATCACGTTGGTCAAGTAACCCGCTGCTGCATCATTCCTGACAAATACAGAACGCCCCCGCCGTAGCAATCCGGCGGGGGCGTTTCTTTATGAAGGAAAGGGAGAGTGGGGGAGAGGGAGAAAGGGAGATCGTATTTCCAATCCCCCCGGCACCCTCTCTCCCTTTCGTTCATGCAGTATTTATTTCACCAGGGTGACGGTCTGGCTGGTGACGAACCGCTCGCCCAGTACCCGGATCAGGTACAGACCGCTGGGCAAAGACTCGGCCTCGAACATCATCGCCCGGGTCGTCTGCGCCTCGATGAGCCCGTCGTAGAGCATCGCCACGCGCCGGCCCATGATGTCGTAGACGGCCACCTGCACCTGTTGCGCCTGCGCCACCGACAACGAAAACTGCGTCTCGGGGTTGAACGGGTTCGGATAAGCCGGCGAGAGATGGTAGGCCGATGGGATGCCTACGGCCACTTCTACCTCCGGGCTGTATTCGAACGTGCCGTCAAAGTCGATTTGTTTGAGCCGGAAACGGTAGGTGCCCGCCGCCAGGAAATCAACGCGATAGCTGTAGGTCTGGGCCTCCAGCGTCGTGCCGTGCCCCTCGACCCAGCCAAGGGCCTCCCACGTTGCTGCTCCATCGGTTGAAAACTGCTGGATTTCAAAACCGGCATTGTTGGTCTCCGAGGCGGTTTCCCAGCGCAGTTCGGCGGCTTGCCCGTCGAGTTGGGCATCGAACGAGACGAGTTCAACCGGCAGGTTGGCGCCGGTGGCCGGAGCCGGCGGCATGCTCGACGTGCCGGTGTTGCCCGGATCCAGAAAATCAGAGATACGCGAGCCGGCGGCGCCAACATTCCAGATAGCGGGTAGTTTCATGAACTGGATTTGCGGCGCGTTATCGTCTCCGCCCGGACCAGAGCAGGCAACCGGGTCAAGATTATACGATGCCTTCAAGATCCCCACGAGGTCACCGTTCTCGTCGAACAGCGGAGATCCGGACGAGCCTGTCTCGATGGTGCCGTGGTCGAAGAGGGCTACCAGAATATTACTGCTTTGCGGGGACGTCCAGATCGGGTCGTCTTCGACGGTAATTTTCTTATAATCGCTTTTCGGATGTCCAATGACCACCCCGCTTGAAGGGTCGTCATCCTGGATCGACCAACCGGCAAAGTAGGCGTCGAATTCTTCCGGAATCCCCTCCGATAGCTCCAACAGCGTGAAGTCGTACGCGGAACTGGCGGCCACCACGGTGGCCCCCGAAATCGTCCCGGTGTACGATCCGTCCGGGCCCGAACACGTATCCGTCTGAGAGTTAAACGAGAAGACCCAGTTGACCGTCTGCCCGACCGAGGGCCAGCCACAGTGATTGACGGTCAAGACGTAGGGCGTCTCGTCTTCTTCGACATTGTTGATGAGCACGCCCGTGCAGCCGTTGCTGATCTTAACGACCGATTTGATTTCGGTGCCCCAGCCGCTGCCCTCGGGGCATTCGACGTTGATGGCGCACGGCAGCGCGGTCCCCGCCGAGGCGCCGCTCTTAGCAGCGCTTTGCTCTGTGCCATGCAAGAGCGTGGCAACGTGCAGGCGGCCCGGCTCGGTCCCCCCCGCCGGCTCATAATATTCTAACGTGGTGGCCTCGCCCGGCACGAAATCCGTAGAAAAGCTGCCATAGTCTTTGTTGTTCCGCTCGGTAAAAGCGCCCAGCACGACGCTGTGGTCATCGTTATAGAGAAAGAGTTGGGCGCCCTCGGGCATCCAAAAGTCGTCGTAGATCAGGTGGAGCGCCGAGGCGCCTTCCGAGGCGATGCGCGCGCGCCAGAGGCGTCCACCGTCGGGCAGATGCTGCCACCGGCCCGCGTTGTCAAAACCAAAGTCGACGTCGGCTTCGAGGCCGAGTTGGGCCGGAGGAACGAGGAAGAAGCCGAATTGGTCTTGAATAGGCAGTTGCAGCGCCGGGGCCGGCAGGTCTTTCGCCGGCAGGGTGTAGGTGGGCACGGCTTCGTCGAGCGTAGCGCGGAAACTATAGGGGGTGGCTTTGACGCTGAGCTGAGCCTTTAGCGGTGCCGCAGCCAGAGCACCGAGTGCGAGTAGCGCCGCGAAGAGCAGCGAGAATCGAGCAGAAAACATGGTAAGAAATACATTATAGGTGGGAGAGCAAGGAGAGAGGAGAGACTCAAGGTGTGTGCAGCGTCGAACCGTAATTCGTTGTGCGGAGAAAGCTGGGGACTGCTTCAAAGGCCGGCACACGCGGGCCTTCGGAAATCAACCGGCGTGCCATCTCGGCGACGGCCCGCGCGGCCATGCCCAAAATCGACGGGGAAATCGGGATCGTTTTGCCGCCGTTTCGAGGCGGCGCAGCGCGCGGCGCCCCGGCGCAGAAATGCAGAATGGCCGCAGAGGCTGTTTTTAGGCGGTTTGGACGATGAAAAGTGCAGAAAGCCCACCACGAAAGAAAAGCGCACCCCGGCAGGAGATCGTTACAAAAAGAAGTAACCCCGAGTTGGCGCCGAAGCCGGTGCCGGAGTCAATCGGTAGTTGCGTAAAGGAGAAGGATTACATTTCGACCCAACCATTTCCTTTTTTATATGTTTTAAATATGTTCAATCTCGATTATTCAGATTCATAATGTCTGGATACAACTCGCCCTCGCAGCCACTTCTAACGGCTTCCATCGCCACAAAATCACCCTGATTTGCCCGGTTTTTTACCTCTCAAAAAGCCGCTCGAAACCTCGCCCAAAATTCTATGCAGACATGGTCATTCTGAATAAAAAATGAAGCGCCCGCCCCGGCCTTTTCAGCGCGTTGCCGCCTACGGAAAGATTTACCGATCCGAGAAGCGGTGCGGCAGAGATTGCCTGAAGCGTTTCGAATCAGCCTCTACGTTTTATACTCCGCCGCGTGTTGCTCGCAGAGCCAGAGGCGGTGGCCCTCCGGCGTGAAGACCAACTTGTCCGATCTTTGGGGGCAGCGCCGAGAGTTGGTTATTGTAGAGAATCAGCACGTTTCACGTTTTATAAATCACGCCACCGGCACGAACGTCGCCGCGCCGGTGGGGATGGTGGCGATGCCGTCGGGGAGGGGGATTTCGGGGAGGGTGAAGGAGCGCGTTTCGTCCAGGGGGATGGGGTTGGGTTCGGCCCAGAGGGTGCCGTCGTAGGTTTCCATGACGACGTGGTCGCCGGCGCGGCCGCGGACGTAGGTGCCGTTGAGCGGCACTTTGCCGAAGGGTGTGTCGAGGATGTATTCGGGCAGGGCGAAGCCGGTGGTGCGGCCCCGGAGCGCGCGCATGATCTCCATGCCTTTCTCAATCGACGTGCGGAACGAGGCCGTGCCGCCGATGAGTTGGGCCTGGTAGAGATAATAAGGCCGCACGCGCATCCGGACGAGGCCCTCGCCGAGCGCTTTCATCGTCGCCACGTCATCGTTGATGCCGCGCAGGAGCACGGTCTGGTTGCCCACCGGCACCCCGGCGCGCAGCAGCCGGTCGATGGCTTCGGCGGCGTCGTCGGTGAGTTCGCGGGGGTGGTTGAAGTGGGTGTTGATCCAGAGGGGGTGGTAGCGGCTCAGCAGGTCGCACAGCGCGTCGTTGATGCGGTAGGGCAGTTTCACCGGCATCCGCGAGCCGAAGCGGATGACGTCGATGTGGGGGATCGCGCGGAGGCGGCTGAGCAGCCAGTCGAGGTGTTTTTCGTTGAACGTGAGCGGGTCGCCGCCGGTCAGGAGCACGTCGCGGATTTCGGGGTGGGCGGCGAGGTAGGCGAGGGCGTCTTCGAGTTCGTCCTTTTTCATGAAGAACGCCGGGTCGCCGACCATGCGTTTGCGGAGGCAGTAGCGGCAGTAGATGGCGCACTCCGCCGTCACACAAAACGCCACACGGTCGTGGTAGTTGTGGATCAGGTTTTTGACGGGCGAGTGGGCCTCCTCCTCCAACGGATCGGCCACGCCGACGATGTCGGGCGCCATCTCGCTCATGCGCGGGACCACCTGCCGCCGGATCGGGCAGTCGGGGTCGTCGGGATCCATCAGCGAGGCGTAGTAGGGCGTGATGTTCCACCGAAAAATGCCTTTTGTGGCCTCGATGGCTTCCAGTTCATCGTCCGTCGGATCGATCCACTGCCGGAGCGTCTCGACGCTGTGGATGCGGTTCTGCATCTGCCAGCGCCAATCGCGCCATTTTGGATTTTGGATTTTAGATTTTGGATTTGGGGGCATGGAGTGCGGTTGTGGGTTCGTTAAGCGGGGGTACAAGGTATCTAAGCAGATGGGAAAAGTTAAGCGATATTTTACCCCGTTGCGCTGGTAGCACGCTCGTCGTTGTTTTGTCAGGGATCTTCTTACACAAGAAGGCGCCATTTCCTGCTTGTGCTTGACGGGCAAAAAGCCAATCGTATAGCATCAGCCCGGTTTCAAGCGCGTCCTGCCGCGTTGACATCGGCGTTTGGTTACCCCCTCTCGTTCAAGCCCCAGGAGGCATGCTATGAAAGACCAGCGTACATCGACTACATCACGGCGTGATTTTCTGAAGACAACGGGCGCTTTAGCCGCTGCGTCCATGGTGCCGCTGCGCGTGGCCGATCCGCCGGTACACGTTGCCGAGAACAACACCTTGCAATTGGCTCTTATTGGCTGCGGCGGGCGGGGGTCGGGCGCCGTCGTCAATGCTATCCAGGCAGACAACGGCCCGGTGAAGCTCGTCGCCATGGCCGACGTGTTCCCGGAGCGGATAACGAGAAGCTATACCGCCCTGAGCGAGGAACACAGCCAATACCTGGAAGTGCCGGAGGATCAAAAGTTTATCGGGTTCGATGCGTATAAAAAGGCGATGGACTGCCTGAATCCGGGCGACATCGCCATCTTGGCTACCCCGCCGGCTTTTCGATGGGTTCATTTCACCTATGCCATCGAAAAAGGGCTGCATGTCTTCATGGAAAAGCCCGTCACGGTCGATGGCCCCACCACCCGCCGGATGTTTGATCTGGCCCGGCAGGCCTCTCAAAAAAACCTGAAGGTGGGTGTCGGGTTGATGGTGCGCCACTGTCGCGGGCGGCAGGCCTTGCACGAGCGCATCCGAAACGGAGAGATCGGCGAAGTCATAGCTATGCGTGGCTATCGGATGAGTGAGGACGGAAACGGCTTCGTTGGCCCCAACCCCGGCGCGATCAGCGACCTCTTGTATCAGGTGAAGCATTTCCACAGCTTTTTGTGGGCTTCAGGCGGCATGTATAGCGATTTTTACATCCACCAGATCGATGAGATGTCGTGGATGAAAGGGGCCTGGCCCGTCGAAGCCAGAGGCGTCGGGGGCCGGCATTATCGCAGAAATAACATCGATCAGAACCTCGACACGTATGCCGTCGAGTATACCTATCCGGACGGGGCGAAGCTTTTCTTCAACGGGCGCAACATGCCGAGTTGTGAAGAATCCTTCGCGAGCTTCGTCCATGGAACCATCGGATGCGGGGTTGTTTCCACGCGGGGGCACACACCAGGCCAGGTATGCACGTTCCGAGGGCACACGTTCTCGGAGGCAGCCAGGATGTGGGCCTTCCCGCAGCCAGAACTTAATCCGTACGTGATGGAATGGGTCGACCTCCTCGAAGCGATCCGGGAAGACAAACCCTATAACGAAGTCAAACGGGGAGCCGAAGCCAGTCTGGTGACGTCGATGGGGCGGATGGCAGCGCATACGGGACATGTGATCACGTATGATCAGATCCTCTACTCCGACCATGAGTTTGCGCCGGACGTCGACAAGCTTACGATGGATTCGCCCCCGCCGCTGGCTATGAACCAGGATGGGCTGTATCCGATTCCGCAGCCCGGCATTATCACCACGAGAGAATATTAGAGCGTTTGTCCGTTGCGTGTATGCTCTGCCTGAATCGAGAGGGTAAAAGGGAGAAAGGGGGAGAGGGAGGCAAAACAAAAATTCCCCCTTTCACCCTCTCTCCCTTTCCTCCTTGACACGGACATCGAGGAAGGATTATTGACCAAGCCAGATATAGATACCTATCGTCAGCACCACTAAGACGATCCCCACAAATCTGGCGTGCTTCCACTGCGCCATATCCACGAACCCCTGATCGTCCGGGTCAAAACGACGGCGGGTGGGATAGAAGTGGGACACGACGAACATGATGATTACGTTGAGCACAAACTCAATGCCCCAAACGTGCACAAAGTGTAGGTCCACCCGCAGAATGAAGGTCATCGTGATGTAGAAGACCAGGCCGGCAAGCAAGGCCGCCTTCGCCCCCGTAGCCGAAATCTTCGGCAGGAAGAAGCCCGCCAGCATGATCGAGCCGATAGGGATGAAGAAGATGCCGTTGAGTTGCTGGAGGAGCTGGTACAATCCTTCCGGGGCGTTGGCAACCAGCGGCGCCGTGGCAATCGCCGTAACCGCGAGCACGGTCGATACGACCTTTCCCACCCGTACCAACCGCTTCTCATCGGCTTCCGTATCCAGGTGCCGCTTGTAGACGTCCATGCTGAAGATGGTGGCGGCGCTGTTGAGCGCGCTGTTGAACGTACTCAACACCGCGCCCATGACGACCGCCGCGAAAAAACCCAACAGCCCAACAGGGAGGACTCTTTTTACGAGTTCCGGATAGACCCTGTCTTGCTCGGCAAATAAGGTATCCCCGAAATAGTAGAAGCCGATGACGCCCGGTAAGATGATGATGATGGGCACCAGTAATTTTAAGGCGCCCGTATAGAGCAGGCCCTTCTGGGCTTCGATCAGATTCTTGGCCCCGAGCGCGCGCTGTACAATGGTCTGGTTCATGCACCAAAAGTAGAGTTGATTGATCACCAGGCCCGTGAACAGGGTCTCAAAGGGCAGCACCGAGTCCTGCGCGCCGATGACATTGAACTTCTCCGGGCTATGGTTATAGACCTTCGTAAGGCCCCCCAGGATGTTACCGCCGCCTATTTCAATCAGGGCCAGCACGGGAATGAGCAAGCCCCCGATGAGCAACCCATACCCATTAATGGTATCGGAATAAGCCACGGCTTTCAGGCCGCCAAAGATGGCGTAGATGGATCCCACGGCCCCCACCACGAGGACGGTTACCCACAGGCCTTCGGTTCTGGTTACCCCCAGCAGTTCAGAGATGTTAAAGATACTCTCCAGGTTGATGGCCCCCGTGAACAGGACGATGGGCAGCAACGTGACCACATAGGACACCGTCAGAAAGAGCGCAACCAGCGTGCGCGTGAAGCCATCGAAGCGGTATTCGAGATACTCCGGGATGGTAGTCAGCCCCATCCGGAGGTAGCGGGGCACAAAGTACAGGGCGGCTGCGACCAGGGCCAGCGCAGACGTAACCTCCCAGGCAATGATGATGAAGCCATTGACGTAGGACGAGCCGTTCATGCCCACCAGATGCTCGGTAGAGATGTTGGTGAGCAACATCGAGCCGGCAATAATGACCCCCGTCAGACTTCTCCCGCCCAGGAAATAGCCATCGCGCGAATTGAGCTTTTCTTTTCGCAGCTTATACCAGGAGAAGACGGCCACAAAGGCAGTGAAGGCCAGGAAGGATAGGAACGTAATCATGCAGACGCGGGTGAATAGAGCGACGCGGCGTGCTTGCCTGGTCGCGATCCAGGGGCTAACGATATGTCCGTTCGTAATCCCCCCAAGATAGCACAATTCAAGAGAAGATCCGGGAAAGCGGGCGGGCGCTTGTAGAAACAAATCTACGAAGCGCCCGCCCGCTTTTTTACAGCCTTTGTGATTTCCTTCACGCGCGGCCTCGCACGTTGATATTCCCGTTCAACGTCTTCAGATCAATCGTGCCGGCTCCGTCGCCCAACGTGGCATCCAGCGAATGCGGCGAATCGGACGGATTCTGGAGCGCCAGGTTGGCGGTTTGGATCAGGCCGTTGTTGACCGAAGCCGACAGCGTGGCCGAGGTCGAGGTCGGAATCGTCAGGTCGATGCCGCCGTTGGTCGTCGACAGCGTGATGGCGCCGTCCGGGCGCATCGTCACGTCGCCGTCGATGAAGCCGTTGACGACCCGCGCGTAGGCATCGCCGGTGATGGCCCCCAGGTGGATGTTGCCATTGACATGCTCGACCGCCACGTCGTTTTCTATCGCGTCGATGGCAAGCATGCCGTTGACGTGCGTCACCTCTACGGCCAGGTCTTGCGGCACCGTGATCGTGTAGTGGACGACGTAGTTGCGATGCATGCCATTGTGCGGCTGAATCGTCTGGACGAAGACTTCGTCCGTGAGGTCGCGCACCTGAATTTCCAACGCGTCGAGGTGGTCTTCGGCATCGCGCCGGCTGGTCGATTCGACGATTCGTTCTCCGGTAACGATCACCGAACCGATCCCGGCCTGGCCGTTGATCTCCACGTTTCCGTTGATCGCCTCCAGGCGAAGCCGGGTTTGGTGTTCAACGGTCACTTCGAAGGAAAACGCGGCTCTGGCCGCAAATTCGCGCGGGCCGCCGTCGATGAGAATCTCCTGATCGGTGGAATCGCAGCCGGTGAAGAAGAACAGACCGACGGAGATCCACAGGGGCAGATGAAGGAGGGATGGTATGGAAGTCATGGCGGTACCTCGCCTTGTTTAGTCGGGTAAAGAAGGGTGTTTCCGCGCGCATCCCTCACGGGAGAAACTCATCCACGTTCAGGTTATCGCACGACGGACCCCACAGCGGGAAGGGCAGAGACGGCGCTTCGCCGCACCCGTTGTTGAAGGTCATCGACTTATGATCGCTGATGGCAGACAGGCTCAGCAGGAGCGTCCCGGCGGTAGCTGTGCCGGTGGCCGAGAGCGAGACCTGATCGCCCGAGTGCATCACGAACTCCATAGACCAGGGCAACGCCGGATGCTCCACCGTGCGCAAGACGCCGCCGGCGTCGCGGTACGTGATGGAGGCGACTTCGCCATCGCCCCGGCTCGTGACGGAGTACTTGACGGTATAGGATTGCCCGGCGTCGGTCGCGACGGGGCTGCGGGGCTCAGGGTCCGAGAGCGCGTCGTTGCTGTCGCAGGCCGAGAGCGTGAGCATCAGCAGGATCGCCGCAATGGGCAGGTAGGGGCGGGTGTGCCGTATCGTATTCATGATTCGTCTCCTTGATTTGAACGAGTGGTCAGGTGTGAAAAACCCGGCGTCTTGCCGGCGTTGCTCCCGTGGCCCGAGAGGCCGCCGGCACCGCGATTTGACCACAGAATACGGGGTGATGCGCAGAAAGAAGGGCACAGTTGCGTCAGAAACGATAACAGACGCGATGGTGATAGTCTTTGTCGCTTTTGTTATAGAAAACGCCTTTTTGGGTTAAAAAACGCGATTTTTGATGAGAGAGAATTTTGGATTTTAGATTTTGGATTTTGAATTGGTCTAATTCAGCACCGTCATCTCAAATGATAAACTTCAGCCGTTCCGACCGTCGCGACTTATTCGATTATTGAAAACGCATCACGCCGCATCCAATCCAAAATCTAAAATCCAAAATCCAAAATCAGGCCCGCCGGGCGTATTCCGACGGCGTGAGGCCGAAGCGTTCGCGGAATCGTTTGGTGAAATACGAGGCGCTGTTAAAGCCCACGTCGTAGGCGATCTCCGAGACCGAGCCGGCCTGCGCGTCGAGGAGTTGTTTGGCGCGGCTCAGGCGGATCGTCAGGATGAATTCGGTGGGCGTCTGGCCCGTGAGGTCTTTGAGCTTGCGTTGAAGTTGCCGCTTTTCCAGATGCATCTCGTGGGCGAACGTGTCGATGTCGAGTGCCTCGTCGAGGTGGCGTTCGACGACGGTGCGGGCTTCGCTGATGAAAAGGTCGCCGGCTGATTGGACCGAGACTTCGCTGGCCTGGAGCAGGAGGTCGCGCCGGTAGCGTTCCTGCAACAGGCGGCGTACGGCGATGAGGTTGGCCACGCGCGCCTGGAGTTCTTGCGCATTGAACGGTTTATAGAGGTAGTCATCGACGCGGGCCAGCAGGCCTTCGATTTTGCTTTCCTCCGAGGCTTTGGCCGTGAGCATAATAACCGGGATGTGGTTGAGCGCTTTATCGGCTTTGACGTGCCGGCAGAACGTGTGGCCGTCCATCCGAGGCATCATCACGTCGGTGATGATCAGGTCGGGCATCAGCGTCCGGGCCTTTTCCAGCCCCGCCACCCCATCCTCGGCCTCTTCGATGCGATACTGCGCCTCGAGACATCCCCTCAGATACGCCCGCACATCCGCATGGTCTTCAACAATTAAAAGAAGCGGCAGGTCACTTCTTTTAAGAGGGGCGGGTTGGTCGGCCTGCGACGAGGGTTTTGCTGTTTCCTCTTCAATTGTCTCTTCCCGCTCTTGCATGAGCCATGCGGCTGTCTGGGCCTCTGCGTCTACGGTTGCTTCATCCGGTTTTTCAATTTCGGATTCCACGATCAGTGGAATCCGAATGGTGAAGGTGCTGCCGAAGCCTACCTCGCTCTCGACGCTGATGGTGCCGCCGTGGAGTTCCACCAACTCTTTTGTCAGCGCCAGGCCGATGCCCGTGCCGCCCTGGGTTCGGGTGGGCGAGTCGTCTACCTGATGGAAGCGGTCGAAGATGGCGGCGCGTTCTTCTTCGGGGATGCCCGGCCCGCTGTCTTTGACACGGATCTCGACGCCGGCCTCGTCTTCGTCCGAGGCTGGCGGTGGCACCGAGACCGTCACCCGGATCGTGCCCGGCCCCGGCGTGAACTTGATGGCATTCGAGAGCAGGTTGGCGATGATCTTTTCGAGCTTATCGGGGTCGAAAGCAAGGAGGATCGTTTCGGATGCTGCGGCGAATTGCAGGGTGAGTTGCTTGCGTTCGGCGTAGGAAGAGAAGGAGTGGACGATGCCTTTGAGAAACGGGACGAGGTTGCCGTGCTGGGCGCGCAGCGGCATCCGCCCGGCTTCGAGCTTCGACAGGTCGAGCAGTTGGTTGATGAGCCGGAGCAGCCGCCGCGCGCTCCGGTGCATCACGGCCAGTTGCGCCCGCACCGGCTTTTCGACGACGCCGTAGACGCCGCTGAGGATGTTTTCGAGCGGGCCGAGCGTCAGCGTCAGCGGCGTGCGAAATTCGTGAGAGATGTTGGCAAAGAAGCGCGATTTGGTCCGGTCTAGCTCTTCGAGGCGATGGGCCTGTTCTTCGAGGACCTGATACGCGGTTTCGAGTTCGCGGGCTTTGTCGAGTTCCAGTTCTTTGCGTTCGTTATCGGCCTGGAGGTAGTTGGCCCAGGCTTCGGCGGCTTCCGCGCGGAGTTCTTTTTCGCGCAGGAAAGACCGCTCGCGTTCTTTCTTGAGCACGTGGGCGCGCTGAAACCGCGCTGCCGCCACGATGCCGCCGATCAAGAGCAGGACGTACATCCCATATGCCCAGCCCGCGCGCCACCACGGCGGATGAACCGTCAGGCGTAGCGCGGCGCCTTCTTCGTTCCAGATGCCGTCGTTATTCGACCCTTTAACCCGAAAAACATAGGCGCCCGGATCCAGGTTGGTGTAGGTGATCAGGCGTCTGGCGCCGGCCTCGATCCACGCCTCGTCGAACCCGTCGAGCCAGTAGGCATACCGATGCTTCGACGGGTTGGCATAATCGAGCGCCGCATATTCGAAAGACACGTATTTATCCGCATACGACAGCGCAATTTCGGGAACCGACGCCCCTTTCAACACCACGGCCTCGTCGAGTTTCCTGACGGCGGTGATGACCACCGGCGGCACGTGTAGATTGAGACGGATGCTGTCGGGGAAAAAGGCATTGAGCCCGTTGATACCGCCGAAAAACAACTCGCCCCGCCGGCTCTTGAAAAAGGCGCCCCGGTTGAACTCCTGGCTCTGCAAACCATCGCTGACGTCGTAGTTTCTGAAGGTCTCCGTCTCCGGATCGAAGTGCGACAGGCCCTGGTTGGTGCTCATCCACAGGCGGCCCGCGTCGTCTTCGAGGATCCCGTAAATCACCTCGTTGGGCAGGCCGCCGGCGGTTCGGTAGCGGCGGAAGAGGGCGGCGGTCTCCGAAGTGGCCACCAGCCTGTTTAAGCCGCGTTGCGTCCCGATCCAGAGCGTGCCGGTCTTGTCGATGTGGATCGACAGGATGTCATGGTCGCTCAGGCTGCCGGGATCCTGCGGATCGTGCCGGTAGCGCGCAAACGTTTCGGTCTCGCGGTCGAAGCGATTGAGCCCGTTGCGCGTGCCGATCCAGAGCGCCCCGGAGGCGTCCTCGGCGATGGCTCTGACGTGATTGTGAGTGAGCCCCTGGGGATCGTTCATATAGCGGGTGATGCGGCGCGTGGTGCCGTCGATCCGCCCCAATCCCCGATTCGAAGCGATCCACAGCGTGCCCACACGATCTTCGTAGATCTGCCAGATGCTCTTCCACAGGTGCTCGCCCTCGGTCGGATGCAGGTAGGGCGTGAAGGTCTGCCGCGTTCGATCAAACTGATAAAGCCCTCTGCCGTCCGTCCCGATCCAGAGCGTGCTCGTGGCGTCTTCATAGATCGAGCGGACACTGTAATGCCGCAGGCTGTCGATGCCTTCGACGTAATGCGTAAATCGGTTGGCGGCCCGGTCGAAGCGGGTCAGGCCGCCGTGCCACGTGCCCACCCAGAGCACCCCGGCGCGGTCTTCAAAGATCGAATGGACGGAGTAATCGTTGAGGCTGTTGGCGTTGGCCGGATCGTGGCGATACAGCGTAAAGCGCTCCCGCTCCCGATGATACTTGTTGAGCCCGCCGCCGTAGGTGCCTACCCAGAGCACGCCGGAGCGATCTTCAAAAATCGACGTGACGCGGTTGCTGCTGAGGCTGTGCGGATCGGCGCGGTCGTTGGTGTAGCGGGTGAAGGCGCCCGTGGCGCGGTCGAAGCGGTTGAGCCCGCCGCCCTCAGTGCCCACCCAGAGCGCTCCTGCGCCGTCTTCGTAAATCGCCTGGACGTAATCGGCGCTCAGGCTCGACGGATCGCCGGTGTCGTGGCGATACGAGGTGGCCGTCCCGGTGGCTTTGTCGAAGCGCTTCAAGCCGTCGCGCTGCGTGCCGATCCAGAGCACACCCCGGCGGTCTTCGTGGAGCGCCGTGACGTGGTTGCTGCTCAGGCTGTTCGGCGCGTCAGGATCGTTGCGGTAGACCGTGATCGTTCGCGCGTCACGATCTAATCGATAAAGTCCTCCGATTTCGCTTCCTACCCAGAGCAGGCCCGTCTCGTCCTCATAAATGCTCCGGACGACGATATTATTGGAGACCGGAGGATTATCAGGATGATCGAAATCCTGCGTAAACGGGCTGAACGACGCCGTCTCGCGATCAAACCGATTCAGTCCATTCCACGTCCCTACCCAGAGCGCGCCCGCGCGGTCTTCATAGATAGAGGAGACCCGATCGCCGGAGAGGCTGGTGGAATCGCCAGGGCTATGCTTGAAAGGGAGGAAGGTCTCCGTCCTTCGATCAAACCGATTGAGGCCGCCGCCATAAGTCCCGATCCAGAGCGCGCCCGCCTGGTCTTCATAGATGGCGTGGACGAGGTCGTTGCTCAGGCTGCCAGGCTCGTCGGGGTTGTGGCGATAGACGGTGAACTGGTAGCCGTCATATTTATGCAAGCCGTCCTGGGTGCCAATCCAGAGAAAGCCCGTCCGATCCTGAAAAATGCAGTTGACCGAGTTTTGCGAAAGGCCCTGTTCGGTCGTGATGTGTTCAAACCGGAGGGGCGGCTGCTGGGCGTGAAGGCTACCGGCCAGACTACCGGCAAGCAAGAGGCACACAAACGCTTTGTAGCCGTCGCGCATGGTTCTTTACCCTAATGAATTTTGACCGTCAAATTCTGTAAGGCTTGAGCCAGGCTAACAGGCCTCACCCTTATCCGCGGTGGCGTGTCAAAATTCATAAGGAGGGAGGCGGGTAAAGCGAGGTCGGCTCCTGACTGCGAAGCCGCTCCTGAAAAATACGAAAGGCAGGCAAGAAACGCTCAGTACGAGAGTCTCCTTTACCGATACACATCCTCAGGAAAAAAACCACCACACTTTGCTCGCTCCCACGGTCCTCCGTGGGAGTGTAGAGCCGCGACGCTCCTGCGTCGTCCTTGCAGGCGTTCCTGCTATGATTCTCGGACGCGGGAGCGTCCGGTTCTGCATTCCCACGGGGACCGTGGGAACGAGAAAACGAATACGAAAGCCAGACTATAGCCTCAACCGTTTCAACCCCCGCTTCAACACATCGGCCAGGAAGGCTTCGTAGGATTGGCCGGCTAATTCAGCGATGATGGCAAACGTGCCGTCGGGAGCAAACGTCGGCAGCGGGTTGATTTCCAGAAACCACGGTTGACCCTCGGCATCGACGCGGAAGTCGATGCGGGCGAAGTCTTTGCATTCGAGCTTTTTGTAGACGGCCATGGCCTGCTTCTGCAAAACGGTTTCGAGGACGGGATCGAGCTGGCCTTCGAGGGTGTAGTCCCAGTCCTGATCGGGCAGGCCGCGCCGGTCGAGCGCGTGCAGGCCGATGCCGGTGGACGCCTCGACAGCCCGCTGCATCGCCGGCAGCGCTTCGGGCGGATCGTAGCCGATGACAGCCACCGTAAACTCGCCGCCGCCTTCGACGAAGGTTTCGACGAGCGCGTCTTGCCGGTAGGTCTCGGTGGCCCAGGTCACCTGCGCGCGCAGGTCGCCGAGCGCGTGGACTTTGCTCTGGGGCGTGATGCCCTTGGCCGTGCCCTCGTAGCGCGGCTTGACGAAGAGCGGCCACGGCGGCAGGTCGTCTTCGTCGATCTGCCTCGCCGAGGCGTAGACGCGATACGGCGGCGTGGGCACGCCCGCCGCCGCAGCCAGATCTTTCGTCCACGCTTTGTCGAGGCTCAGCGAGAGCGTCAGCGCGTCGGAGCCGAGGCAGGGGATGCCGGCCATTTCGAGCAGGATGGGCGCATAGGCTTCGCGGTTGCGGCTGCGCGCGCCCTCGGCAATGTTGATCGCGGCCTGGATGTCGAGATGGTGGATCCGATCCAACAGATCGCGCGCCGTGCCGATGGGCACCGGCGTGTGTCCCAACGCCCGCACCCCCGCCGCCAACGCTTCGACGGTCTCCTCCGGCTCATACTCCGCGTCGGCATCCGGCGGCTCGCCCGGCTGCCAGGGGTAGGCGTCGAAGAGGTCGTAGACGAGGCCGATGCGCATGGCGGTTCTGATTTTGGATTTTAGATTTCGGATTTTGACACGAGCCGAAGGCGACTGACGAAGTAATTGGTCTAAGACGGCACCGTCATCTCAAATGAAAAAACCACAGCCGTTCCGACCGTCACAGCTTTTTCTGTTGTTAAACAGGGATCGGAAAGTTCCCAATCCAAAATCCAAAATCTAAAATCCTAATCCTGCCTCGGAATCAACCACAGCGCCGTCTGCCGCCCGTCGATGTACCAGGCCGATTCGCCGTCGAAGTAGGCGTCTTCTTCGAGCATGATGCGGATCTCCTTGTTGTTCCATTCGGGGATGGAGACGGCGGCGTTGAGTTCGATGGAATGGGCGGTGTGGGGGAAGAGCGGATAATCGCCGCGTCCGGGCACGCCGCCTTGTTGATCCCACAGGCCGATGGTGGGGCCGGCGCCGTGGCCGTGGTAGCCGATGGGATGGGTGTAGATGGTGGCCTTGATAGCCTCGGCGCGGGCCTGGTCGAGGGCGGCGCGGAGGATCTCATTGCCGGAGCGCCCGGTCTTGAACGCATCGGTGAGGATGTCCTGGAGGCGGTTGCCGGTGGCGAGGGCCTGCCGGAGCCCGGCGGGGGCGTTGGTCTCGCCGGGGCGCAGGACGTAGGCGTGCTGCTGGGTGTCGGTGTTGAGGCCGAGGTACGTGATGCCGAAGTCGACGTGGAGCAGGTCGCCGGGGCGGATGGTGTTGGCGGCGGCGCGGGCGGAGAAGTCGCCATCGCGCTCACCTGCTCCGGCGCGTTGGACCGAGACACTCGGATGAAACCAGGCCGTGAACTTGAGATCGCGGATGCGCTCCCGATACCACCACTCGACGTCGTCGGTCGTCGTGACGCCGGGCTGGATGACCTGCGCCGAGAGGCCTTCGGCGATAATGGTGTGGGCGATCTTGCAGATCATCGGATAGACGTCCATCTCTTCAGGAATACGTGTCTCCAGCCATCCGATAGCCAGCCGCTCGCCCGAGACGATGCGGTCGTGGAAGCGGTCCGGCAGCGCGGCGAGGAAGCCGTCGTACTCCGTGTCGGTCAGGCCGTCGGCCAGAGCAAACGTGGCAGAGCGGTTGAGCGCGATGGTAGCGGGGTCGCGCTCGGCGATGATCTCGGCGAGGCGGCCCCACTGGTCGGGTTGGCTTTCGGGATTCCAGGCGCGCGGGAACGGGCCGACGTCGTAGCGGGCCACGGCCAGCCGCTCGACTCCTTCGTCCGGCCCCCGGTCGTAGAAGACCAGGATCGTCCGCCGCCGCGCCGAGACCCACGTTGCCGGCAGCATCGTCTTGATGACCGGGTCCTCGTTGTACTCGCGCGCGCTGACGATCCACATGGCGATGCCTTCGCGCCGCATCAGCGCAGGCACGACGGTGTCGAGGCGGGCTTCGAGCCAGCGGTCTTCGAGGGCGGCCCGCTCGCGCATCGAGAGCACCACGGGCATCTCGCTCTGAGCCAGCGCAGCAGGCGCCGCCAGCCCGGCTATCAGCACGGCGAGGGCAAAAGCGTGTCGTCGCATAGGGAATGGATGATTGGTGGGGATTAACCGCAGAGTACGCAGAGGGCGCAGAGATCTCCGCGTACTCTGCGCCCTCTGCGGTAAAATAAGCGGTAAATCGACCTTATTCACGCTACGGATTCTGAATCACGAGTTCGTCCGGCAGGTCGTTGCGTTGTGGGTTGGGATTGACCAGCGGCCCGGTGAGCGGCAGGTCGAAGCTCGTCAGAAAAGGCGCGATGGCCGAGAACCAGAATTCCTGCTGAAACTCGACGAAGTCGTCCTCGAAGCCGTGGTGCGGATCCGTATGCCCGTTGATGTCGAGATAAAACACACGCGGCCAATCGGGAAAACGATCCTGCGCCTCTTTGACCACGCCGAAGACGGCCTGCGTAGCCTGATAAAACGTATCCGTCGGCTGCACGACGTGATAGATCGCAACGGTGTTGTCGAAGTTCATCCAGACGCCGGGCGACTCGGGCTTGTTGTAGGCCGGCACGAACGGCGGCTCGTTGGGCGCTTCCATAGCTTGAGACGGGTGATGATTGGGCAAACCCTTGCTCCAACGATTAAGGCCGTGCTACGATCCAAAATCTAAAATCCAAAATCTTCACCACGCGGAAGGCGAACGGTAAACACACTCCCCCGGCCTTTTTCGCTCTCGACGGCGATGGTGCCGCCGAGGAGGGCCACGAGGCGTTTCGTGATAGCCAGCCCCAGGCCGCTGCCGTTGGCGTCCGGCGCCAGCGAGTCGGTCTCTTGCCGGAATTCGCTGAAGACGCTGGGCATGAAATCCTCGCTGATGCCGGCGCCGGTGTCTTCGACGCGGATTTCGAGCATCTCGCCCCCTTCTTCGGAGGTCACGGCTTCGAGGATCACGGCCACCTGACCTTCAGAGGTGAACTTCATCGCGTTCGAGACGAGGTTAGTCAGGATGCGGCTCAGCGCGCCGGCGTCGAGCCAGACGGTCAGGGGCTCGTCGGGGGCTGTCAGCGTCAGGTCCAGGTTGCGTTGTTGGGCCTGGAGGCGGAACAGGTCGAGCACCTGGCGGGCCAGCTCGGTGGCGTCGAAACGTTCGGCGTTGGGTTCGAAGGTGTGGCCTTCGAGGCGGGTCAGGTCGAGGACGGATTTGAGTGTTTGGACGAGGCTTTTGCCGCTCTGCCGGATGAGTTGAGCCAGCTCGCGATGTTTCTTCGGCGCTTCTTCGGCCAGGATGTGGGCAAAGCCCATGATGCTCGTGAGCGGGGTGCGGATCTCGTGGCTCATATCGGCCACAAAAGCCGACTTGAGGCGGGCCAGTTCGAGGGCTTGCTCTTTGGCTTTGATGAGGCTTTGCTCGTAGCGTTTGCGCTGCGTGATATCCGAAATGGCGCCGTCGTAGGTGACGATGGCGCCGTCGTCGTTGAGCGTGACATTGCAACTGATCAGGCCCCAGAAGGTCGAGCCGTCTTTGCGCACGAATTCGACCTCTTCGTGTTTGAAGCCGTGTTCTTTCTCGGTGCGTGCTGTGAGTTCGTCGCGCCGTTTAGGATCGCGGTAGAAGCGGATCACGTGGCCGTCCATCATCTCATCGACCGTGTCGTAGCCGAACATCCAGGCCATGGCGTCATTGGCGTAGAGGAGGTCGCCGGAGGGGGTGGAACGGTAGATGGCTTCCGAGATATTCTGGTTGATCGACGAGAGCAGTTGTTCGCTTTTGCGCAGGGCGTCTTCGGCCCACCACCGCTCGGTGATGTCCGTTTGCGACCCCCAGACGCACACCATGTGCCCGTCTTCGATGATGCCTACGACGTTGTTGGAGAAGCAGCGGGCGTTGCCGTAGCGGTCGTATTCGAGGGTTTCGACTTCGGTGGCGCGGTAGCCGGCTTCGAAGAAGGCTTTGACGGCTTCGAAATTACCTTCGGCGTAGGGCGGCACGCGCCGGGCCAGATCGTCTGCGGCCAGGTCGGCGGCGCTTTCGAAGCCGTACATGCGCGCCATGGCGTCGTTGCATTCGGTCAGGCGAGCGCTTTCGTAGGCGCGTTGGATCTGTTCGTTGATGGGCAACGAGGTGGGCACCGGCGGCACGAAGGCATAAGACCAGATGCCCTCGGCACTCTGCTCGAAGTAGGCCCGATAGCGCGATTCATGCTCGGCGGCAGCCTGCCTGCTGAGCGACTGTTCGTCGGCAGCGATGCGGGCCAGGCGCAGGAGTGTCTGTTGCTGCGATGGCGAGAGCGTCCGGGGGCGGGTGTCGAGCAACGCCAGCACCCCGGCAGGCCGTCCCTCCAGAGCGATCAGCGCGCCGGCGCCGAAGCGCGCGCCGGCGGCGACCAGCACCGGATCGCGGGCCAGCGCAGGCCGGGCTTGCACGTCGTCGATGACCAGCACGGTGCCGGTTTTCAGGACGGCCTCGCAGAAAGCGCTGGGGCAGGTGGGCGCCTCGCCGGTGAAGCCCTGCGCCGCGTGGAGTCGAGGGGTCTGGGCAACGTCGAGGATCCAGACCAGTGCCATCGGCGCGTCGAGCAAATGACACGCCAGATCGAGGAGGCGCCCCAGGGCTTCGTCGAGCGAAGCGGTGGGCGCGGCGCCATCCACCGACAGCGTCCTCAGCGAGGCAGCCGCACCTTTGGCGGAGTACTGATACATCGCGCACTACGGGCTTATTGAAGCAATCACTAAATATGTAACGTGATACGCCATCCGGATCTGTTCAGGTCCGCGCGCGCAGCCACGCCTGCCGAACAGATACACCACTCCCACCGATGGAACGACCATCGCGGGTTGGAGCATGAAAAAACCGACTGGGGATGGGCTTAATTATGGATTTTCGGCACAAAACGCAAACCTGACGCCGGTTTTTGCGCCGCGCAGCGGTCCCTGTTACTGTTTGTAAGATTCATGTTACATATGCGCGGGTGCCCGTTCCACCTCGTAGGGTCTTCCAGATTACCCCTTTTCCGCGTGATTCCACCGTAACGTCTTGGCCTCAAAGACATCTAACGGGAGCTTGGGATGCGGAGAGGGGGAAAAGGTTGATTTTCTCACCCTCTCGCCCTTGCTCCCTCTCTCCCTTTCCTCTTCCGAGGGCACCCCCACGTTAAAAAAACAGCCCCCGTACTCTATGTCCGTTCGTCGTTTTGGGAGATGCGCGATTCTATCGTTGGCGCTGCTGGTAATGATGGTCTTCCTGGCCGTCCGGGCCGATGCGCAGGGCATCGACGGGCGTATGAACTGGAAGACTGATTGGTCGAAGCGATCTATCGACCTCGACGAGCTTATGGCGGGCGGCCCCCCGAAAGACGGCATCCCGTCCATCAATCATCCTACATTCGTGTCTATCAGCGAGGCGAGCCAGTGGCTGGCCTCGAAGGAGCCGGTGATTGCCCTGGCCATCGAGGGGGTGGCACGGGCCTATCCGCTCCAGGTGATGACGTGGCACGAAATCGCCATCGATGAGGTGGGCGGGGTGCCGGTCGTAGTTACGTTTTGCCCGCTCTGTTACAGCGCCGTGGTCTACGACCGCCGCGTAGACGGGCAGGTGCTCACGTTCGGCGTCTCGGGGATGCTGCGCCACTCGGACCTCGTCATGTTCGACCGGCAGACCGAAAGCCTGTGGCAACAACTCAACGGCGAGGCCATCGTCGGCGACTACACGGGCACGGTGCTCAAGGCCGTCCCGGCGCAGATCATCGCCTTCGAACAGTTTGCGCAAGCCTACCCCGACGGCTCGGTGCTCTCGCGCGAGACGGGCCACATGCGCGATTACGGGCGCAACCCCTACGCCGGCTACGACAACATCGACGAGCGCCCCTTCCTCTACCGGGGGCCGCGCGACAAACGCCTGCCGCCGATGGAAAAAGTGATCGCCTTCAGCCTCGAAGGCGTCGACATCGCCTATCCGCATTCGCTCACCCGCAAGCAGCGGGTCGTCAATGACGAGGTAGGCGGGGTGCCGGTGGTGGTTTTTCATGACGACGGCGCGGTCTCGGCCCTCGATCAATCGCAGATCAGCGCATCGAAAGAGATCGGTTCGACGGGCGTCTTCGAGGCGCGCCTGGATGGAGCGCGCCTGACGTTCGCCTACAAAAACGGGCGCTTCGTCGATCACGAAACCAACAGCGCCTGGGACGTCACTGGCCTGGCTGTCTCCGGCTCGCACAAAGGCCGGCGCCTGCGCCCGATTCCGCACGGCGATTTTTTCTCTTTCGCCTGGTTCGTCTTCAAACCCAAAACGAAGCTCTATCAGGCCGAGCAATAGGCGTCCCTCTGAAGCGATGCTGCCGAGATTCTCAAAAAGTTGCTTGCTTAAACGCCGGCTAACACACCCCGCCGCTGCGCGGCACCCCTCTCAAGAGGGGAATTTGGGTTGCCTCGCGCCGCAATCGTCGAAAATTCCCCTCTTGAGAGGGGTGCCGAGCGCAGCGAGGCGGGGTGTGTCAACCAGCCATGCGATTAGCATGACTAAAACCTAACAGCCCCCCCACTCTGACACGTTGATGCCATGCGCGTGAACCGCTTCTTGAGACGATGGAGCGCGGTGCTTCTTTGCGGCGTACTCCTGCTAAGCCTGCCTTCCTGCGACTCGGCCAACGCCGTAGACATCCCCGGCAACGAGAGCGAATGCACCATCGACGCATCGCTCTTGGCCGACGGCGGCGTCGGCAAAGACGGCATCCCGGCGCTCACCGATCCGGAGTTCATCGGCGCCTCGGAGGTTAACTTTCTCAACGGCACCAACCGCGTCATCGGCTTCGTCGTCGATGGGCAGGCGGTGGCGGTGCCGCACAACATTTTGTGGTGGCACGAGATCGTCAATTTCACTTTTGGCGGCCTCGGCATGGCCGTTACCTATTGCCCGTTGACCGGATCGAGCATGGCCTTCGACCGGGCGTCCGCCGGCGGGGGGGAGTTCGGGGTTTCGGGGCTGTTGTTTCAGAATAATCTGACGATGTACGACCGGACGGACGACGAGTCGCTCTGGCCGCAGATGAACCGGGAGGCCGGCTGCGGCCCGCGCACCGGCGCCCGCCTGACGATGCTCCCGGTGATGGAGATGACCTGGGACGGCTGGAAAGCGCTGCACCCCGACACGCGCGTCGTCTCGGACAACACCGGTTTCTTGCGCAATTACACACCCACGGGCTATCCCTACGGCAACTACGAGGCGCCCAGCAACGGCAGCCTGCTCTTTCCCATGCAGATCGATGGCCGGCGCGATCCCAAAGAACGCGTCCTCGGCGTCCCCGCCGGCGACGGCGGCATGGCGTTTCCATTCTTCGATCTCGATGCCGAGGGGCCGTACCGCGCCGTCCAACGAGAGGTCGGCGAGCAGGACGTGGTGGTGTTCTGGGATCGCGAAAAGCAGGGCGCCATGGCGTACTTGCCCCGCGCTGCCGGCCAGGATCTGACCTTCGAAGGACGGGAGGACGGCCTCTTCGACACCGAGACCGAAAGCCGCTGGCGCCTCGACGGCCTGGCTGTAGACGGCGCACTGGCCGGCCAGCGCCTGGAGCCGGTAGCCGACGCCTACGTGGCGTTCTGGTTTGCGTGGGCGTTGTTCCAGCCGCAGGCTTTTCTCTGGCAGCACAACGCGGCTGAGGCTCCTCCTCCCTCAGATCCAACTGCGGGTAGATGATGCGCAAGGATTATTTGGATATTGCGTACTGCGTACTGCGTGAACTCATCGCAATTAAAAGCTCGTTGTGCTGGTTTGCGCCGTTGGCGGGCTTACCCCGCTTCCCTCCGCCTTCGTGGGCAGAGCTGTTAGTTTCTCTGCCCATGGTCGTTCGGAGACGCCCTGCTCTCAAGTGGAGATTTTTCGGGTCCAGATCGAGAAGCATTCTTGCTATTTGTCTGCTGGCCGGTTTGGCGGGGCCGTTGCCGGGGTGGGCGCAATGGATCGAAGCGCCGGGGCGGGGGTGGGTTGAGGTGGCCGTCTATCATCACGACACCCGCGAGCGGTTCGACCCGTCGGGGTCGCTGGAGCCGCTTTTCAATGCCGATGCCCGCGCCATTACGACCTCGCTTTTTTTGACGGCGGTCGTCGGGGTGGTGCGAGGCGCCGACGTGTGGGTGCAGGCGCCCTACAACCGGCTGGCCTTCAACGACATCGCTGCCGACCGGCAGAGCACAGGCATCGGGGATCCGCGGATTCACCTGCGCCTCGGCCCTGAACTCTTTGGTGTGAGCGCGCCGGTGCCGGTGGCCGTGCGCGGCGGCGTGAAGTTGCCCCTCGGTGAGTTTACTAAAGATGCCGAGATCATCCCCCTGAGCGAAGGACAGACGGATTGGGAGGTGATGCTCGAACTCGGCCATTCGTTCTACCCTGCGCCGCTCTACGTGATGGGCTGGGCCGGCTACCGCTGGCGCACCTTTAACGACGACATCAACCGCAAACCCGGCGACGAGCGGTTTGCCTATGCCGCCGTGGGGGGCAGCCTCCGAGCCTTCGAATGGAAACTGGCGGTCGAAGGATTGTCGGGGTTGGCCCCCCGGCGGCAAGAAGCCGGCGTGGAATTCGTGCTGGAGCAGGACAAACGCGAACTCCTTCAGATCCTGCCCAGCGTCGGATACCGGCTCGGACCCGGCACGGCGAGCCTCGGCGGGCGTTTTCCTCTGGCGGGGCGCAACCTGCCCGCCGGGCCGGCTGTCTTCATCGGCTATTTTATGCGATTTGGCTGGCGATAGTGCAACCGCAGATGGACGGGGATGAACGCGGATGGATGGTTCCTTGTGAGATCATCGGACCAGTAGCATCGGCCTTGATGCTCGGAAGGGGCCGGCTTCGAGGTGGTAGAAATAGACGCCGCTGGGCAGCGTGTGGGCTTCGAAGGATACGTCGTGCCATCCTGCCGGCTGGTTGGTTTCGACCAGCACGGCTACGCGGCGTCCGGCGGCATCGTAGATGCTCAGACGCACGCGCGCGGCGCGCGGCAGGGCATAGCGGATGCGCGTCGTTGGGTTGAACGGGTTCGGGTAGTTGGGCGCCAGCGCAAAATCGGTAGGGATGGCGGCAGGGCTTTCGGCGGCTGTCGCGGTGCAGAACGCGCCCGTCCTGAATAGATTTTCGACGGTCCGTATCCAGGCCCGGAATATTACATTGTCAGGCTCGCATAAGTCGGTAGCGCCGAAGTAGAAGGTTTCCAGGTTGGTGAGGTTGGTCAGGCTCAAGGGCAACGATCCCGTCAACTGCGGATTGGCATAGATGTGCAAAAAGCGCAGGTTGCCGAGGTTGCCCAGCGTCTCGGGCAGCGGCCCGCTGAAGTTGTTGTTGTCGAGGTCTAGAATCTCCAGGCGGCTGAGGTTTCCAAGTTCAGCAGGCAACGGCCCGCTGAGTTGATTTTTATGGAGCGATAGCGTTTCTAACGCCGTGAGGATACTGATTTCGACAGGCAGGGGGCCGCTGAGTTGATTCTTGCCGAGCAATAGTTCCTCTAACGCCGTGAGGTTGCCGATTTCGACCGGCAGTGGTCCGCTGAGTTGATTTTCTTCCAGGTTCAGGTCTGTCAGGTTAGTCAAGGTGCCGATGGCTGCAGGGAGGGGGCCGGTCAGCCGGTTTCCTGTCAGACCGAGTTTTTTTACACTGTCGAGCGCAGCCAGGGTGGGGAGGAGCGCGGCGAGATCATCGAAATCATTACGATTCAACGTCAGTCTTTTCAAGCGTTTCAGGCTGCCGAATTCAGGGGGCAGGGTGTGGAGTTGGTTGCCGAAAATTGTCAAATCTGTTAGTTGGGTGAGGTTGCCGAAGGTGGAAGGAAGCGCCTCCAGCCGGTTGGCGTGAAGTTGCAGCGTATGCAGGTTGGTGAGGTTGCCTATTTCAGGCGGGAGCGTTCGTAGTTGATGATGTGCGAGGGTGAGTATCTCCAGGCTGTCGAGGGTACCGATGGTCGGGGGGATCGCTTCGAGTTGGCCGATGTGGATAAGTAATTCTTTCAGCCGGGAGAGCGCGCCTATTTCGGCGGGGAGCGTTGTGAATTGATTGGCGCCGAGAGCCAGGCGTTCCACGTTGATCAACTGGCCCAACGCCGCAGGCAGTTCGCTGAATTGATTGCTGCTCAGATCCAGCCGCTGCACCTGCACGAGTTGGCCCAGTTCCAGGGGAACGCCGGTCAGTTCATTAGCAGCGAGATTAAGATCGGTGAGGCCGTCGAGGTCTCCAATTTCCGGCGGGATGGCCCCAGTGAGTTGATTGTGGCTGAGGGCCAGACGCGTCACCCGGTTGCCGGAGACGCCGACGCCGTGCCACGTGGCGACGGGTCCGGTGCGCCAGTTGGCCGCGTTGATCCAGCCGGGTCCGCTGGTCGCGTCGAAGAGGGCGACGAGCGCCAGCGAGTCTTGTTCGGTCACAGCCTGCGCCTGTGCGGTCGGGCCGGATGCCGCGGCGAGCAGCCCGGCCAGGAGCAGCGAGAGAGCGAGCGGTTTCATGGTTTCCTCGTAGGTTGCAGCGAGCAGCACCACGGGGGCGTCAACGCGAGGAAAGGGCGTTCGTGGAAAGAATACAGGCTGGGACGGTCTTTAACAATTCAATTTTGAATAGAACGCGGATGACGCGACACGAGCGAAGCGACTGACGAAGTAATCGGGCGGATGGTCGCGGATCTGGCTGGAAATAAATCCGCGTTCATCTGCATTTATCTGCGGTTGCAATAAACCCTGCGGCGTCGGGCGGCATCCAAAGCAGGAGGCCTCGCCGCCGAAACCGATGCGGCGCCTCGCCCTCATCAACGTCAAATTCAATGGGAGGTGGATCTATGACCACGCATCGTTTTTTCAAAAGCGCAGGGCCGGCCTGGGTGATCGCAGTAGCCCTCGTAGGCATCGCCGCCACGACGCCGGGCGGGTTTCAGCTACGCGTAGACGTGCCCAAAGACGGCAGCGACGCCGTACTGATGGTGCGGACCTACGGATGCAATCAACCGCAAAATGCCAGAGTGACCGGGACGGCGGAAGGCTTCGTCGAGGGCCGGCGTGTGTCGGTGCCGGTTCGGTTGGATAACGTCGCCCGGGGTGTCTATGCCGTCGAGCGGCAGTGGAAGGGCGAGGGCGCCTGGGTGCTGGCCTTTTCGGGCACGTACAAGGGCCGCCACACCAGCACGCTCGTGACGCTGGACGCGCAGGGCCAGGTCGCCGTCAAAAAGACAGCCAAAGGCAATGAACTGGACGTCCGCTACATGCCCCGCAAGTTGTCGTCGAACGACATCGAGAACGCCCTCCAACGCCTCGCCTACGCCAAGACGGATTAGGATTTTAGATTTTAGATTTTGGATTTTGGATTTTGGATTGGGTGGCTCCCGATCCGTCTTAAATAATCGAATAAGCCGCGCCGGTCGATGCCAGCGCGGCTTATTCGGTTGTTGAATAGGGATCGATAACTGACCAATCCAAAATCCAAAATCCAAAATCTAAAATCCTAACAGCCTTTGAAACCTCGGCGGCGGAAGTCGTATTTAGACGGCATGATCAGGCGTTTTACATTCGCTGTCGTGCTGGCCGCCGCGTTGTCCGGGTGCGGCACGCCGGGGCCGTTGTTGTACGACGGGCCGGTGGCGCAGATGGGTTTTTCGGGGCAGGTGGTCTGGGCGGGCACGGGGCGTCCGGTGGCCGGGGCGTTGGTGTTGATCGGCGAGACGGAGTTCGCTGCGGAGACGAACGACCGGGGGAGCTTTACCTTCAACGCGGTGCCGTTGGGTGCCTACACGCTCGTGGTCTCGGCGCCCGAAGCGCGGGGGGCAACCGAGCCGCTCATCCTGGCCGAAGGGTTGACGCCGGACGTACACATCGTGTTGGCCCCGTTTGACGATGAAGGCGGCACGGCCACCGATCCGGAAGCAGAACTGGAGGCGTTGCGCCAGGAGGTCAAGCGGCTGCGCGCGGCATTGCTGCAGGCCAACCGCCGGCTCGTCCAGGGTTCGGAGGAGATCGTCCTTTTCGAGCGGTTTTTTCTGGGCGATGACGGCAGCGGCGTGTGCGTGCTGCACAACCCCGAAGTCCTCACGTTCGATGCGCGGGGCGCCGGCAGCCCGCCCGACGTGCTCAGAGCCACGGCCGAGGCGCTGCTGGAGGTCGAGAACCGTCGCCTCGGCTATCGGGTGCTGGTGGCGTTGGAGGCCTTTTCGCTACGGCGCGTCCGGCGCGACGATTCGTACAGCATGACGGCGGAGGCCGTCTTCAGCTTTGCGCCCCTGACGCCGGACGACGCCCGCGAAGCAGAACGGTGGCGGCGCAACCGCGCCGAAGCCTATCGAGGCTCGCTCCGCCATTTCCTCACCGCCCTGGCTGCCGGGCGCACCGACGCCGAAGGCTTCGCCGTAGTCTCCCGCACCGAAGTGAGCGACTCGCAAATCTATGGCTCCTCACACCGCTTCGCCGACGACATCTTCGTCGATCCGGCCACCTACGTCTCGTCTACCGGCCAGCCTTCGACCTACTGGCTCACCTTCGCCGAAACCATCAAAGTCCTCTACGAAGACCGCAACGTCATCGACCGGGCGCGCGTGTTTTCGGGCATCCAGCCGGGGCCGCAGGCGTCGTGGCTGGCGCTCTCCGGCCAGTCTGTCGCCTTCACCGCCCACGGGCACCTGCTCGCCCCCGACGGCCTCAACATCTCCGGCTACTGGGGCGTCCAGCAAGTCTGCACCCTGCTCCCCCGCAGCTACAACGGCGAGTGAGGCGATTTTGGATTTTGGATTTTGGATTTTGGATTGGGTGGCTCCCGATCCGTTTTAAATAAACGAATAAGCCGCGCCCGTATCGACCGGCACGGCTTATTCGGTTGTTAAATGGGGATCGAAAACTGACCAATCCAAAATCCAAAATCATCCATGCCCTCGTACCTCATGAGCCTGGTACGGCGCCTCCAGCGTTTCTATTTCCTCATCCGACAAATCCAGGGTGAGGGCTTCGAGGGCGGTGTCGAGGTGGGGGAGTTTGGTGACGCCGATGATGGGGGCCGTCACGGCGGGGTTGGCGAGGAGCCAGGCGAGGGCTACGGCGGCGGGCGCTGCGCTCCGGCTTTCGGCCACCTGCCGGAGGGCGGCGAGGATGGCGGCGTCGGTGGGGTGGTCGTAGAGGCGGCCTGTGAAGGTATCGCTCTCGGAGCGCGCGGTGGCCGGGGCTTTGTCCGGCATCCGGGCGCGGGCCAGCACCCCCCGTGCCAGCGGCGACCACGGGATCACGCCGAGGCCCTCCGCCGCGCACAGCGGGATCATCTCGCGCTCCTCTTCGCGATAAATCAGGTTATAGTGGTTTTGCATCGACACGAAGCGCGCCCAGCCGTGGCGGTCCGAGGCGCCGAGCATCCGGGCCAGTTGCCACGCATACATCGAACTGGCGCCGATGTAACGCACCTTGCCCTGTTGCACGAGTTGGTCGAGCGCCGCCAGCGTCTCCTCAATCGGCGTGTTGGGGTCGAAGCGGTGGATCTGGTAGAGGTCGATGGTTTCGACGCCGAGGCGGCGGAGACTGGCTTCGCAGGCTTGCACGATGTGCTTGCGCGAGAGGCCGCTCATGTTGGGCCGTCGGGTCATCGGGAAAAAGACCTTCGTCGCCAGGACGATCTCATCGAGGTTGCCGTAGCGGCGCAGCGCCCGCCCGGTGATCTCTTCGCTGACGCCGCGCGAATACATATTGGCCGTATCGAAGAAGTTGATGCCGCTCTCTAAGGCTTTGCGAAAAAACGGCTGGGCGGCCTCCTCGTCGAGGATCCAGGGGCGCCACTGCGGGTCGCCGTAGCTCATGCAGCCGAAGCAGAGGCGCGAGACGGTCAGGCCGGTCTGGCCGAGGCGGGTGTATTCCATGAGGGATGCCGTTTAAGGATCGTTACTTGCTAAAAGGATGGGCTTTGTGTAGGATTAAGATCGGGAAACGCAAAACGTAATGCGTAAAACGTAAGGGTGCTCCTGAATACCTTTTTACGAAGCGCCCTTACGTTTAATGTTTTGTGCCAAATCCGCCCGATCCATTTTGGATAAAGGACGCCTTCTGCGATCTGAGAAAAGCCCAACGGGCTTCCATCCCAAAACCCGGTGATCCTTCGCCGGGCGATGCTATCGTAAAACGATGGGTTTGATGGACCTGCACCGGCCCGTTGGGCAGCAGCGCCACCCGGCGGCCCAGCGCGTCGTAGAGCGCCACGCGCGCGTGCTGCGCTTGTTCGACCGTGAGCGTGAAGGCCGCCTCGGTGTTGAAGGGATTGGGATAGGGCGGCGACAGGTCATAGGCGCGCGGAAGTTCGGCGGGATCTTCTACGGCGATGGGCATCGGGTTGTCTACCGTCAGCGCCAGGCCGATGGGCGTCGATAAGCCGCTGATGAGGGTTTCGACGCCTGTGCCGTCGAGGTTAGCGCGCTGGATCCTGCCAATGAGCGCATCGAGCCCCGTCCAGGTCCAATACATTTTGCCGCCGTCGATATCGAGCGCGATGCCGTTGTGGCCGTAAAAACCGCTGACGAGTTCTACAGCCTCGGAGCCGTCGAGATTAGCCCGCCGGATCTTGGTAATAAACGGATCGCCGAAGAGGCCGTCGCTCCAGTAGATTTTGTTGCCGTCCACATCGAGGGCCAGAACGCCTTTTGGGCTAAAAAAGTAGGGCATTTAGCGTATCCGCCGGGCCGGGCGCAGGATCTGCTGCACAAACGATGCACACCGCCGGGCACCCCGTGCGCACTGCAACCCGGCGCAAAGAAGCCGGAGGACGGTGCCGGGCCTGGACTCAGAATGAGATTGTCGATGAAACCAGGGCCATGCCCCGAAAAAAGAATCGCCTTTTTCCGGCTGGATTCGCTGGTTTTGGATTTTTTTTGAGCGACCCGAAAGAGATGGCATCCCTTTTGGAAAGAACACTAAACGGTGAAGGTTGGTTTACAATACAAGCTCTTTTCGTAGGACGATCCACCGATCAACTACGTGATGGACGCTGACCCTGATCCCGTTCCCTGCGGGATGAAAAACCGGGCGCTATGTGTGGTAGCGCCCGTTTTTTTGTTGGGGAACTTACCGGGGGGCTGCGTATTGCCTATGCCGTTTATTCGCGGCTAGCTGATCGGGGCCTGCATGGATTTCCTGGCGCAACTCAATTACGTCGAAGTCTTCGGCGTCGTCACGGCGTTGGTGTGCGTGTGGCTTTACACGCGGCAGAACGTCTGGTCCTGGCCGCTGACCATCGTCAGCGCGGGGCTGTATATGATCGTGTTTTTTCAAGCCCGGCTCTATGCCGACGTGGGGTTGCAGGGCGTCTACATCGTCGTGGCCGTCTACGGCTGGTACGAATGGCTCTTCGGCGGGCCGCAGCACAGCGTCTTGCCCGTCTCGCGTCTGACGCGGACCATGGCCCTGGTGCTGCTGGGCCTCGTCGCGGCGGGCACCGGCGTGCTGGCCGTTTCGCTGGCTACCTACACCAATGCCTCGTTGCCCTTCTGGGATTCGCTCACCACCGCCATGAGCCTGGTGGGCCAGTGGATGCTCGCCAGAAAAATCCTCGAAAGCTGGCTCGTCTGGATCGTCGCCGACACGATCTACATCGGCATTTTCATCTACAAAGCCCTCTACCTGACCGCCGGTCTCTACGCCGTTTTCCTGGCCCTCGCCGTCTCCGGCTTCATCGAATGGCGTAAGTCAATCCAAAATCCAAAATCTAAAATCTAAAATCCTCAATGATGCCCGCTTTCCTCGTAATGTTTGCGTAGCAGATCCTCGCCGAAGTCGTTGTCGAAGCCGCGCCAGACGGTGTGGATGTGGTTGGCGTTGTTCTGTGTGTTGTCGTATTCGAGCAGCAGCGTCGGGCCGTGGATGCGGTAGTAGTGGCCCTGGCCGCGCCGGTCGCTGCCGGCCCAGGCAAAGTGCAGCCTGTCGATCCCTGCCTCTTCGATCTTCGCCCACGTCGCCGCCGCCACGTCCGGCGGCATGTTGTGCGTGTAGGCTTCGACCAGCCGCAGCAGCGTGTCGCGTTGGGCCGGCGTCATCGACGCGGCGGGCAGGCCCTCGAAGCCTTGCAGCCGCGCATGGCGGTCGGCCCCGGTGATGATGTCGCGCGGGGCCGTCTTGGCGATCATCGCCCGGTCGCGTTGCGTGGCGTCGAGCATGCCGAGGAGAGCGCGGGCGCGGTCTTCTTCGGCGGCCAGCACACGCCAGCCCTTGCGCGCGCCGCGCGGCACCTCGGCAGGGTTGGCGCCGAAGAAAGCCGGCGTCGTCGCCGTCACCTCGTTCGTCACCGACGAGAAGTTGAGCGAGAGGTGATGTCCTTCAAAACGCCAGCCCCACGGCGCTTCCTTCGACGGCGTGCCGAAGATGGTCACGTAATAATTCTCCGGATCGCGCCGCGTCGGGTTGTTTTCGAGCGCGCCCAGGATGCCTTCGAGTTCGATGACGTTGGTCGCTTTGCGGTAGCCCTGCTCGCTGAGGGCGCTTTGCAGGAGCGCGTGCGTGGCCTCGCGCTGTGCATCGTTCATCGCTTTGAGCGGCAGCCCGTTGCGGCTTCGCGGGACGAAGTGCCAGTTGAACCGCTCCTTGCTTTCAAAGTCCATATGTGCCTTACGGCGGGCGTCGTCGTCGAGCAAATCGAGGAAAGCCTGCGCGGCTTCTTCCATACTCGTCGATGGAAGCGCGGCAGGTTGCGGCGTAGGGTTCTGAGCGAGAGCGAGCAAGGCTGCACCGCCGAGCAGGAAGACGCCGAGGAGGAGCGTTCGGGCTTTCATGGTGGGGCCTCTCTGGGGGAGTAAAAGTGTTTTAGTGTTATGGTGTTTGAGTGTTTTAGTTCTCCTGAAATCAATCAACTAAAACACTATAAAACTCAAACACCAAAACACCCCCTACGACCCAAAACGCGGATTGACGATATTGTTGTAGATCGAGCCGAAGGTGTAGCTGAAGCCCAGCGAGAAGCTGTATCCGAACGACGTGGGCAGGCGGATATTGCCCAGCAGGATGTCTTCTTCCGAGGCCTCTTCTTTGGGCAGAAAGATCTGGTCGCGGATGCGCGAGACGCTGCCGTGGGCAAACAACGACAGGCCCCGCACCACCCGCACCTCCACGTAGCCGAACAGTTCAAGCTGGTACAGATCCGTCAGGTTTTCCTCGAAGTCAGTCAGGTAATTGGACGCCTCGAACGACGCGGCGGCTTCGCCCCAGGGCTCTTCGAATTCCAGGTTTATCTCGAACTCCTGATGCAGCAGCACCTCGTGCGTCTTGTCGAAGATCGTCAGTTCGTCGTAGTCGAAGGAGCGCAGGTTGAGGAAATAAGAAAACAGGAATTCGCGACGGCTCGACTCGTCGTAGGGAAAGATGTTGAATTCGATGGCCGGCGAGATCGTGACCGACAGGGCCGTGTTGTTGAACGACGAGGTACTCGCCGAGGTAAAGCCGCCTACCGACCACCGCCGTCCCAGACTCTTGACGGCCAGCGCCCGCGCACTGCCGTTACGCCGCACGCTCGTGAATGTGGTGTCATCGACCTCGAAGTTGTTCTCGCGATAGCTGCCGCCGGCTGAGATGCGGAACTTCCAATCTTCCGTAACCCGGCTGGCGTTCACGCTGCCGCTGAACCGGTAGGAATCGGTGACTTCCTCGATGTCGAACGAGCCGTTGACCCCGACGCGGAAGACCCAGAAATTCCACGGATCGTCTTCGGGTGAGGTTTGCTGCGCTTGTGTTTCTTCAGCGTCGTACGAGATGTCGAGTTGGCCGGCCAGCGGTGTGCGCGCCACGTAGCGCACCAGCCCCAGCTTCATCACCTGCACCAGCCCCGCCCGTCGTTCGTCGTCGGTGTCGGTGTTGCTAGAGGCGTAGTTCAGCGTATCGGCGACACTGGCAAAATCCTCGCGCCCGATGAAATTGAGCGTGTAGGCCCGCCCGCCGCCGGCCTGCTCGATGGTAATCAAGAGATGCACCTGCG
Organism: Rhodothermales bacterium; assembly: GCA_028278205.1. Lineage (GTDB taxonomy): Bacteria > Bacteroidota > Rhodothermia > Rhodothermales > Bin80 > JANQES01. The sequence goes on along the minus strand of JANQES010000011.1, from coordinate 32,923 downwards.
CCTCGGTGCGGTCGCGCACGTAGTTGACGAAGGTGATCTCGCGCCGGATGTAAGAGAAGTCGCAGCGGTCGCAATCGAGGAAGACGGTAAGCGCGTCTTGGGCGGGTTCGTCTTGCGCCAAAGCGGGGGCTGCCGCCAGCAGCACCACGAAGCTCAGGATGAGGACGCGGGCAGATCCGGTCACAGGAGGAAGGGGACGGTTAAAAAAATAGCACGGCCCGTAACATAACGCCGATGCGCCGTTCTTGCCATGAGACGCCCCTGGCAACGCAATGGTTTAGCGGGAATTTCAGAAACCCTTTCTCAAAACTACTTCCAATCCGGATTCAACGCCCAAAAAGGCCCTGTCAATCCGAGGTTTTCAAAGATAGCCTGCGCTTCTTCGTTGGAATGGCGGCGCCAGTTGGGGTTCAAATAATCGCTGTACCAGGCCTGGGCGAGGTTCCAGGCCTGATCGAGGCTCAGCGTCTGGCCGCGCGGGATGTTGCGGTGGGCGCACCAGGCATCGACGGCGGCGTCGGAGCGGAAGAAGAGGATAGTGCCGCAGGTGTAGATGACGTTGTCCCACCACTTCGCCACCGGCAACGCGAGGTGCAGCACCACGTCTTCCGGTGCAATGCGACCGTCGCGGACGTGGAGTTCCAGCGGTTCGTCTTGCGCGCCCAGGCGCGTCACGATCCGCGTGTCTTCGCCTAGCATCGCCGCGATGCCGAGCGAGCACCAGCCGCAGTTGCCCCACCACGATCCTCGCTCAGACGTCACCCAGAACGCCGTCGGCGCCAGCGAAAACGGGTGCGCCACCCAGATGTCGTAGCTGTTGGGATGAAGCACGAGGCCGTGGCTCTCATCGAGCCGCTGCAACGACGCTTTGATGTCGTCGTCCGTGCAATCCAGCCGCGCAGCGAGGGCTTCCACATCGGGCGCAAACCCCTGCTCGACGATATACGTGGTGACGGCGGCGCGGACGCGGGCGTCGAAGGTGGTGTTATCGGGTGTCGTCATTGGTTTCTTTTGAATAGAACGCGGATAGTGCAACCGCAGATTAACGCAGATGGACGCGGATTATTTACAGCCAGATCTGCGTAAATCAGCGCACATCTGCGGTTGCATTATCCGCGTTCCATTTCTTCAATGATTGTGATCATGGCCTCGTAAACCCGGATGAGGCTGTGGAGGCTGACCCATTCGTCGATGGCGTGGGCGCCGTGGCCTTTAGGGCCGTAGAGGGCCGTCGGTATGTGCTTGCCCAGCAGCGCCGAGTCGGCCCAGAAGGCGACGCCTGCGATGTCGGAATCGGGGCAGGCCTTTTGAAGTAAGCGCACGGGCAGGCTCTCGACCGGGACGCGGTGGGGCCGGCGGCTGAAGACGATGTGCCCGCTGGTGTGATGACCGCCGGGGGCAGCAGCGACGGCGTGCAGCACGCGGTCGAGTTCGTCGTGGATCACGGCATCGGATTCGCCGGGGAGGGTGCGGCGTTCCCAGCCGAGGTTTGCGCGCGCCGGGTAGACGCTCCAGGCCGTGCCGCCGCTGAGCGTACCCACGTGCAGCGAGGCGTGGCCCAGCAGCGGATCGGCGGGTTCTGTCTCTAGTTCGCGGGCGAGGGCGGCCAGTTCAATCAGCGCCGCGCCCAGCGGCAGCGCCGCGTCGATGCCTTCGTCGGGGCGGCTGCCATGGGCGGCGCGGCCCTCCACCTCAAGCTCCAGCCACACGAAGCCTTTGTGGGCGACAGCGATTTTCTCTTCGGTCGGCTCCAGCACGATGGCAGCGGCGGGCGGTGTCGTCAGCGAAGGGAGCCAGTGTTTCGCCAGGTATTCCGAGCCGAGGCTATGATCCTCCTCGTCGGCGACGAACGTCAGGAGCACGTCGCCCGGCGGCGGGGTGGCGGCGTAGTGCTCGGCCAGTGCCAGCATGACGGCGGCGCTGCCTTTCATGTCGTAGGCGCCGCGTCCGTAGAGCCGGTCGCCGTCGCGGCGCAGCGTGAAGGGTGCCTCCATGCCTTCGACGCCGACGGTGTCGACGTGGGCGTTGAGCAGGAGCGGCGGCGCCTCGCCCCGCCCGCGCACGACGGCCACCACGTTGGCCCGGCCCGGCGCTACCTCCTGCACCTCCGGCTGCCAGCCCATCGCCTCCAGTAATTTTGCAATCAGCGCCGCGATTTCCATCTCGCCCGGCCCGCCTGCCAGCGTCGGGTTGATCGAATTGCAGGCGACGAGTTCGCCGAGGAGTTCTTGCAGACGTTCTTCCATCACGCGTTTTTTTCGAATGGTTCTTTGATGGGATGGACGGTGTACTGCGGACGACGGCGAGAGTTGCGGAGAGTATTTTTTTGCGCAATCCGAATGAATATTGCCATTCTCGATGTTAGACCCTATACATTTAGAGGCTGTATCCACACACGAAAGCCAGGACGGGAAATGACCGAGGCGGACATCTCTTGAAGAACACGCGCGCCCCTTGCGTGATCGCTGAACCGTTCTTCATGACCAATGACAACGACATGCAGACGGCCCTGGCTCGCAGAGATCGCTTGATCGAAGCCTATGCCGCGTCTATCGACGAAATCGCTGAGGACCTATTCCAATAAGAAATGCCTCCCGCACGAACCGCATGCCCGAACTTTTTTCCATCGAAACCGAAGCGCTCCGGCTTGTCTGGAGCCAGCGGCGCGTGAAGCCGGTGCCGGTGGCGCAGGAGGCGGCAGAGCAGCCTTTCGGGTTGGCGGTCGAAGGATTGCAGCGTGGCGTGAAGCCGGCTGTGCGCATCCGGGAAGGCGGCATCGCGCATCTTTTCGAGGAGACGGATTATACGCTGTTCGTCCAGAGCAAAACCGGCGTGTCGCTGCGTGTGCGGCATCGGGATCCGGTGCTGGTGCAGGGCCTCCAACGCTCCGATGGCGGGCGCGTCGTCCACGGCGTGATCAACTTCGGCGCGCAGGTGGGGCAGAGCCGGTTCGTCGTCGAAGCAGGAGGGACGCCGGCCTTTGTTTTTGAGGTCGAAGTCTATCCGTCGAAGCTCGATTACCGCAGCGACTACGAAGCCCTCCGCGACGACGTGCAGGAGATCGCGGCGGATCTGGTTTTCGAATACCTGCGCGCCACGACGACGCCCGGCCTGGAAACCACCCCCGGACCGCCCGGCACGATGATGTGGATGACCCTGCTCCGCCACGTCGCCGGCGACCTCGAACAGGCGCTCGATTACATCGCCCGGCAGCCGCAGTGGGGCACGCAGCGCGTCGTCGAAGAGCATCGCGCCGACCGCATCCGGCGGCCCGACGCGGCGCTCCGCCGGGCTGTTGCACGCGGGCGTGGACGCGGGCCATGGCAGCGGGCTGGCGCCGGCCTGCCGGTGCGCGAACGCCTGCCCGCCGCGCGCGGCCGCTACACCCTCGACACACCCGAACATCGCTGGCTGGCGGCGCGGCTGGCGCTGATACAAACCCGTCTGGCCGGCCTGCACGCCGCCGAAGACTGCCGCCGTCCGAGCGCGCGCCGGCAGCAGGTGCGCGAAGAACTCGAAGCCCTGCAACATCGCCTCGTCCGCCTGATGCGGCTGGCCGTCATCCAGGAAGCCGAAGGCGAGCCGCCTGCTGCGCCGCCGTGGCGCCTGCTCACCGCCCCCGGCTACCGCGAGGCGTATCGGGCGTGCCTGCGCTTGCAACAAGGGCTGCGCCTCGAAGGCGGGCCGCTTCGCCTGGCGCTCAAAGAACTCCACCTGCTCTACGAATACTGGTGTTTCCTGACCCTCGTTCGCTTCGCCGCCGACGTAGCCGGATGCCGCGAGCCGTTGCGGTCGCTCATCGCCGTCGAGCGGAATGGGTTGCACCTGCGTTTGCAAAAAGGACGCGCCCAGACCGTCACCTTCCTGCTCTCCGAGGGGCGGCGGCTCGATCTGATCTACAACCCGCGTTTCGGCGGCCCCGGCTACCTCGTCCCGCAACAGCCCGACCTCTTGCTCACGCTCCACCACGCAGATGGCACCGTCGCCCGCTACGTCCTCGACGCCAAATATCGCCTCGATGCCTCGCCGTCGTACCGGCGGCGCTACGGCCTGCCCGGTCCGCCCACCGACGCGCTCAACACCCTCCATCGATACCGTGACGCTATCCAGGATCGCCGCCGGCACGGCGCAGGTGCGCGCGTGGTTGCTCAGGCGGTGGCGTTATTTCCCTATCGCGAAGAAACGCCGGGCCAGTTCTCAACAAGCCGTCACCGCCGGATGCTCGACGAGATCGGCGTCGGCGCCATCCCGCTTTTGCCCGGCAACACCGAGCATCTGGCAGCGTGGTTGAGCAGGGTGATGGAGACGTAATAATTACGCGAGAAGACGCTCGGCCAGGGCAATGAATTGTTGGGCCTGGTCGATCATGGCCTTTGCATCTTCGGGACGCACATCCGGATCGATGTCATAATCTACCTCCGTGCGACGATCCATGCCATCAATCAAATAACGGTGAAAATGAGTGGGAACGATGCCTGTTCGCGCAAAACGATTTCCGAACGCAGCAATGACGGCCTTGTGGCTTGAGAAGGATAATCCCTCACCAAGAAGAAACGCTTCTGCCACGTAAAACATGGCATAATATGCTCGTGACGTTGCAAAGGGCGCGTAGCCTCCATCAACAAGCAGTTGAGCAGCCTGCGCACTTTCGCGTGCTTTTTTGAGGAGCCCTTCTTGCTCGTCGGTCATAGTCTGACCCCCTCTTTTCGAATATTAAGCAACAGAGGGCTTTGCTCCTGTTGGTACGCTTCTTCGGATTTAAAGACGCGTGAAATCACCACATCATATTTGAGAGAGAGCGCGCAGACGATATCGCTTGTTCGTTCGATTTCTTGGCCGGAGCGAACGGGGCCTTTGAGTACGACGAGCACGTCGATGTCAGAGCCGGGAACGGCGTCTTCGCGAGCCTGGGAGCCATAGAGAACGAGGCGCACGAGGCGATTTCCGTAGAGGATGCGCAATGCCTCGTCGAGTTCATGCCGGATGGTATGGAGTTGGGGATGCTTCACGGCAAAAGGTTCTCCTAATAGCCGTCATAGAATGCGTGAAAGGGTTGAAGAGATCCGCCTCCTACGGCATCTCCGCCATCCGGTAGGCTTCCACCGCCTCGGCGGCCAGTGGCACCGTGTCGGTCGCGACGACGTCGATGCCCCGGTCGATGAGGGCTTGATAGACGGCAGCGCCGCCTTCCTGGGCGCGGTCGTCGATCAGGCCGAAGGTGCCCAGTATCGCGCGGATGTCGTGCCGGTGCAGCAGGTCGATCACATCCGGTTTGACCTCGCCGACGCCGGTGAAGACGATCAGGCGCGAGGGATCGATGCCGCTGTCGAGGAGGGCTTGCGTATCGGCGAGGGTTTCGACGGAGGCGGAGATCATCAACTCCGGAGCGAGTTGATGGATGCGCTGTGCAGCGGCAAGGGTGTGGGTGATCACGACGACCCGGTTTTCTGCACGCATGCGGCGGATGGCACGCACGACGTGAGCCGGCGGCACACCCCTTTTAACGTCGAGCGTCAGCACCGCGCGGCCACGCGACCACGCCAACGCTTCGTCGAGCGTCGGGATGCGGAACGGCGTGATGATGCCCAGATGATCGACCAGCAGCAGCTTGCGCACCGCCTCCAACGATTGATCGGCGAGGGTGCCTTTGCCTGTCGTCGTGCGGTCGAGCGTTTCGTCGTGCATCAGCACGAGCACGCTGTCGCGCGTCATGCGGACGTCGCACTCGATGAGCGCCGGTGTATAGCGCAGCGCGCGTTCGAACGTGGCGATAGCGTTTTCGGGATAGGCCGGCGTAGGGCCGCCCCGGTGCGCGCTCACGAGCGGTCCCGCCTCCGAGCCGGCGCGCAGGTAAGCCGCCAACGCATCGGCGTCGGCGAAGGCGCGGTACTGATCGGCAGCGCGGGCATACGACGGCGCTTCGCGCGCCGGTTCTTCGAGGCTGGCACAGCCCGAAAACCAGCACACCAGGAGCACAAGCCACAACGAAGCACGAAGGCGGCGCATCGATTTCTTGAGCGGGAGAAAGAAGGCAGCGATGGAAGAGTGGGGTGAATGTAAGAAGACCCGAAGGGTTTGCAAAACCCTCCGGGTCTAAGTTATCGCCAAAGATACTTTCAAAAAAATCCCTTACCGAAGCTGGACAACGTAAGCCGCGCCGGGTTCGCTCTCAGACGCATCGCCGATGAGCGCCACCGTGCCGTCGAGATCGACCGATGTGCCGAAGGCCACTTTGCCGATATCGACGATGTTTTGATAGGACCAGGAGTTGGTTTCCGGTTCATATTCGTAGATATAGACCACGCGGTCGATGTTGTAATCCAGGCGCAGTTGTTCGTCGTAGCCGGCCACGAGCGCCCGGTTGCCGGCCAGCGAGATCTCCGAGCCGAAGCCGCCGTGGTCGTACGGCGTCGGGGGGCGCAGCGTCGAGGCCAGGCGCCAGGTGCCGTCTTCGTCGCGGGTGTAGAGCGTTGCCGCGCCGGCCTTGCGCCGCCCGTCTTTACTCTCGCCCACGAGCACGCGGTCGCCTTCGATATCGACGGAGATGAAGAAGTCGTCGATGTTGCCGAAGCGGGCGGCTTCGAACCAGTTGCCGCCGGCATCGCGTTCGAAGATGTAGATCGACCCCGGACTTTCCCTGAAATAGGCCGACGACGAGACGACGGCGCGGTCGCCGTCGAGGGCGGCAGCCCCACCGAAGACGCCGGTGCGGAGCCCCTCGCTGCCGGTCAGCCGCGCGACCTTGACCCAGCGTCCCGTCTTGGCATCGCGTTCGAAGATGTACGCTGCGCCACTGAAACGTCCATCGGAGGTGTCGCCCCAGGTCGTGACGAGCGCGCGTGTGCCGTCCAGCGAGACAGAGGCACCGAAAGGACCTTCTTCGGCTTCCGTGTCGATGGTCAGCTTGGCCGTTTGCGCCCAGGTGCCGGTCGAGTCGCGTTCGAAGACGTAGGCGGCATTGGAGCGGTTGGAGGCAAAGAATTCGTTGGCCGAGGCCACCAGCGCCCGGTCGCCGCTGAGCGAGACCGACCGCCCGAAAAACAGGCCGCCCAGGCAATCGTCGGGCATGAGCCGGGCTACTTCAGCCCACGAGCCGGTGGTGGTGTCTTGTTCGAAGATGTAGGCGGCGCCGGCGTTGGTGTCGCAGGTGTCTTCGCTGCTGGCGCCCACCAGCGCCCGGTGCCCGTTAATCGAGACGGCCACGCCAAAGAAGTTGCCGCTGGTGGTATCGGGATGCGGCAGCTTGTCGATCTGCGCCTGCGCCGTAGCCGCCGTGCCGATCAGCATCGCCGCGGCGAGCGCCAGCAGGGGGGGCAATCTATGTAAAGTGCTGTTCATGGTCGGTTGTGATAGGAAGTCCGTCGCGGTTGATTCGGAGGGGCATGAAACGTGAAGACGTGAGACGAGCGAAGCGACTCACGAAGTAAACGTGAGGGTGCATCGTTCAAACCTTTCTACGAGCACCCTCACATTTCACGTTTTACGTTTTACACTCCCGTAGCAAATCCCATCAACCTGATCTCGCTATATCAAGATAATCTTGACTTCCACGCATCAAAATGATGTTTGAGTGCAGTTTCAAACGCCTCGGCGTCGTCTACGGCGAGGCCGAGGGTCGTGATCGTTTTACGCATCCCGTACAAGCCTTGTGCCACGATGGGCTCGTTCAAGGCGATCACGTAATGCGGCTTGCCCAGCAGGATGGCTTCGAGGTAGCCCGGCGTCTTGCGTGCAGGCGGCTTGCCCTCTACCGGGCGCACCGACGCGATGGCCGCAAACGGCACACGCGCCGTCCACCGAAGGCCGATTCGGACGACCAGGGCGTCTTTTTCGACCGAAATGGGGCGTAGTTGCACCGCCCGCCAGTCGCCCAGGAGCCACACGAACCCGTAGACACCCAGCGCCGTCGCCACCCACGCCAGCGCCGGATTCCACATCCACAGCAGCGCGTGCACGGCGATCACTTCAATGAGCATCGCGACCAGAATACCAGCCACTACCGGGCCATAGCCGATCTTTTTGTGATAAGAAAAGGCGATTTGTTTCGCCGGGTCGAGGGGCCGGGCACGCCAGGAGAAAAGCGCGTAGTAGAACAGGCCGATTTCGGAGGTGATCAGGTCGACGGCCAGGCGCGCTTTCAGCACGTCGTAGAGGCTCTCGCGCAGGCGTTCGATGACGTCGTTGGCGGTGTGATCCTGGAAGCGCTGCGCTGCCCGCACCACGGTGAGGCCCAGGTAGCCCAGCAGCAACAACTCGGCGGGCGCCACGAGATATTTGAGAATGTCGAGCAGGCCCTGATGCTGGGCCGGCACGATGAACGACGCCGCTGCCAGGCTCAGCAAAAAGACCGGCGCCACGCTGATGAGCGGCCAGCCCTTGCGCCGAACCATCAGCCCGTAATAGAGCAGCGGCACCAGCACCGTCAGATCCAGCGTCAGCGCCGCCGCGAGCAGATCCGGCTGTTCAAAGCGCGGCACCTCGGCGGCGATGAAGACGGCGGCCAGATAAATCACCGTCAGCGCCAGGCCGAAACCCAGGAGTGGCAGGTGTTGCTTGAGCGTCGTCATAAGCATCCTCGGATTGGAGGCGTCAGCTATCGGCATCTCGCCGCTACGGCCCGGCGTTTCCGGCGTTGCGCGGTGGGCTTGAAGGTTAAGTGAGGAGTTCGATTACGCGGTTAAGGTCTCTTGCTCTGCGAAAGATACTGCGGATGGCCGACAACGTGTAGAAAGCGCCGAAAACTGCGGGAATTTTTTGCGATGTTGAGCGTCTCCTGAACCGCCGTGATGCGTACAGCGTCGCGCCTTTTATGATACCGCTGTTTGACGCCAATTTTATTGAGCAACGCCTCCGCATCGCCAACGTTATCGGCTTTATTGGGAGAAACGGTTCTTTCGAACGTTTTAGTCACCTTGAAGCGACCGGGCAGTTGTTTGAGCGCCTCAACGTCGGCAATCAGCCAGTTTTCGAACGTCCGATTCTTTACGACAACGTTGACGGCATCGTAGCCCCGTTTCGCGAAGGCGCGTTTGAGTTGATCGGCAAATTCAGTCGGACATTCCTTGCGATCTTCCCGGTCGATGAGCACGACGATGAGGTCAGCGCCTCGGTCCCGTTGAATTTTCACCTTTTTTATGGCTTTTCCGGCAATCTGGCCCGGCTCACTCTTTGGCTGCATATCTGCATAAGCAGGAGCAAGAAATTGCACACCTTCAATCTTGATGCGCCGTGTTAATTCCTTCAGCGCTTGCTGTTCAGCATTTCCATCCACCACGATCCCAATTTTCAAAAGATACCTCCCGGAACGACTTGCGGCACCAGGCCGGAATCGAGAAAATCAGAGAGCTGGTACTTTCCAGCTTTCCAATGATCTTCGATCAACGGATCGAGGTCGGTGAGTTGACGGATCTGCGTTTCGCCGTCCTTCCGCGCCACGATCCACACTTCCCTCGGATGCAGCGAATCAATCAACACCGGCGATTGCGAGGTGACAATGACGTTCTTCGTCTGGCTCACCTTTTTAAGCTGCTCGACGAGCATTCGCACGATCCACGGATGCACCGAATTCTCTGGCTCCTCAATCAACAACAGCGACGTTCTCGGATCGGCAGACGCCGCGAGGATCGCCAGCGCTTGAATCGTCCCGTCGGATACTTCATCGACGTTCCAGGAGCGTCCAAATCCTTCTTCTTCGAAGAACAGCCCCAGTGTTTTGGTGTGTAGATACTGGAGAGAGATCTGGTTTAAATCCTGAAGAATATCCTGCATATCCGCCGTCACCTGCTCCCATGCTTTGGGATGGTTCTTTTGAAGCCAATCGATCAAAGCAGGCAGGTTTTTTCCTGATCGACCCAATTCTGGGAAATGCGTCGGTGCGCTCGGCTCCCGACAGGATTGCGGGTAGAACTGATGTACGCTGAACCTGGATGCTACTGAGCCAAATCGTATAAAGAAATAAGATAAAGGGTGTATTAGAAGGTTTTGTTCGCTATCACGTCCTTCGAAGTATTTGAAATCGGCAGATAAGTCTTCCTTAATGCTCTTACTGAAAGTGCTTTCTTTTAGGGTAGTTAGTTCAAATTCTTGGGAATGTGTTCTGGAAACTCGTACCTGATCTTTAATAGCACCCTCCTTTTTTGCATTTCTCGAAAGTGTAGAGATGGTAAGGCTCTCCTCTGATACTTTGAAGTCGGCTCTTATGTCTCTCCCTTTGGCTATAATGGAAAAATTGTGTTTTAGTTGAACGGGCTTATTTCTAAGCGTTCCTCTATAACGAAGACGATTACCTCCAAGGATATCTGAGACGGTTGATTGAATCGTTACCTCAAACTCTATCGGTGCCGTCGTTCTACGCTTCTTCCGGAAAGCGATGTTCTCATACCCGCCCTTGCGCGCGATAGCGGCTTCCAGGCCATGCTCATACACCTCCGAAAGAAAATGAACGGCGTCGGCGAAGTTCGATTTACCGGAGGCGTTGGGGCCGATCAACGCGGTGAACGGCTCCGGCGTGAAGCACACGTTCCGCAGTGACTTGTAATTATGGATCCGAAGCTTCTTCAGAAACATGGCTTCAACAGGTCGCTCCTGATGGAGCTTTCTTTTCAGAGGAATTCGGTACTACAAACAGGTCGCCCCTCCGGGGCTTTCCTGGTCAGCTAGCTCCATAGAGGATTAGAAGATCCTCGCAGGAATCTAACGTCTACCCCACTCATAAGCTTCTACACCAATACATTTTAGAAAAAGGGGCCACCCTTTTTCTAAAGCTGCTCCGCCAATTCCTCCCACCGTTCATAAAGCGTCGCCAGTTCTTGTTGGATCGTTTCGTAGGCCGCCGTCAGGTCGCGGGTGCGAGAGGGGTCGGCGTAGAGCGACGGGTCGGCCAGGGCGGTTTCGAGTTCGGTCTGGCGTTCTTCTTTTTCGAGGATGGATGCCTCGGTTTGCTCGTAGAGCTTTTGGATTTGGCTCGGCGTGAGGACGCTCGTGTCGGCGGCCTCGCCGTTTTGCAGGGCGCGATAGGCCCGGTTGCGCGCCTCGGCCTCGCGACGTTTTTGCTCTTTCGTCTTTGGGCCGCCGCTGCGTGCTTTCTCGACCGATCTGGGTTTCGACGGCGCGGTGGCTTTGGCCTGGGCTTCCTGCTGCGCCAGCCGGCTGGCCGTGCCGTGTTCGAGGTACCACTGATACTCGGAATAGGTGCCCTTGTACGGACGCACCCGCCCGCCGCCGGCATGCCAGATGGTGTTGACGACCTGATCGAGGAAGTGCCGGTCGTGGCTGACGACGACGAACGAGCCGGTGTATTGCTTGAGCGCCGCGATGAGCACCTGGATGGATTGGATGTCGAGGTGGTTGGTGGGCTCGTCGAGGATGAGGAAGTTGGCGGGATGCAGGAGCGTGCGGGCCAACGCGACGCGGTTTTTCTCTCCGCCCGAAAGCACGCGTACCGGCTTGAACACGTCGTCGCCGGTGAAGAGGAAGGCACCGAGGAGCGAGCGCAGCGCCGTATCGTCTTGACCGCGCGCCACCTCTTGCAGGGCCTCCAGCGCCGTGTGCGCCGGGTTGAGCGATTCGGCCTGATGCTGCGCGAAAAACGTCTCGTCCACCTGATACCCTACCTCGCGGGTGCCGTCGAAAGGTTCGGTGCCGTGGAGGATGCGCGCCAGCGTCGATTTACCCGCTCCGTTCTTGCCGATGAGCGCGATCTTGTCACCCCGTTCGATGGCCAGGGGGCCGGCCTTGTCGAAGACGCGGATGGTGCCCTCGGCGGTGGTGTAGGTTTTGGAAAAGGCCGAGAGTTCCAGCACGGTGCGCCCCGACCGGCGCGGCGAAGGAAATCGAAACTTGATCTGCGCGTCGGGGCGGGGCGGCGGCGCCACGCGCTTCAGCTTCTCAAGCTGCTTGATGCGGCTTTGCACCTGCCGCGCCTTGGTGGCCTTGTAGCGAAACCGCTCGATGAACCGCTCCGTCTGGGCGATCTGCCGCTGCTGATTGTCGTAGGCGGCCTGCTGAAGTTCGTATCGTTTTTCGCGTTCAGCCAGGTAAAACGAGTAGTTGCCCGCATACTCCGTAATCTGCCCGTTCGAGAGGTCGGCGATAGACGTGACCATGCGGTCGAGGAAATAGCGGTCGTGCGAGACGAGGACGACGGTGCCGGGATAGCTCTTGAGGTAGCCTTCGAGCCAGTCGATGCTGACGATGTCGAGGTGGTTGGTGGGTTCGTCGAGCAGGAGCACGTCGGGTTGGCGCAGGAGGATCTGGGCGAGGGCCACGCGCATGCGCCATCCGCCGGAGAACGTTTTGAGCGGGCGTTCGAGGTCGTCGGGTTCGAAGCCGAGCCCCGTCAGCACGGCCTCGGTTTTGGGGCGGATCAGGTGGATCTCCTTCGTCACAAGTTCGGCGTGGACGCGTTCGAGCGTGTGCAGCAGCTTCTGATAGCGCGCGCTCTCGTGGTCCGGCTCGGCCTCCAACGCCTCCGTGATGCGATGTTCTTCTTCCTGAAGCGCCAGCACCGCATCGAAAGCGTGCAGCGCTTCATCAATCACGCTGCAATCCGACGTGATCTCCTGCGTATCTTGCGCCAGATACCCGACCGCCCCGATCTGCGCCACCGTCCCGGCATCGACTGCTTGCAGCCCGGCCATCACGCGCAGCAGCGTCGTCTTACCCGCTCCGTTCGGCCCGATCAACCCGATACGTCGCTCCGGCTTGACGGTCCACGTCAGCCCCTCCAGGATCACCTGCCCGCCAAAAGCCAGCGATATGTTTTGCAGTTGAATCATTAAAATTTGACCGCGTCAAATTTAAAAAGGGAATTTAGATTTTGACGCAGTCAAAATCTAATAGGCATTCGGATTAACAAACCCCTTCCACAGCGTCATCAGCATGATCTTGAAATCGAGGGCGAGCGACCAGTTTTGGATGTAGTAGAGGTCGTACTGGATGCGTTTTTCGATAGACGTATTGCCGCGCCAGCCGTTGACCTGTGCCCAGCCGGTGATGCCGGCTTTCATCTTGTGGCGCAGCATGTAACGCGGCACGTGGTCTTTGAATTGCTCGATGAACACCGGACGCTCCGGCCTCGGCCCGACGACCGACATATCGCCCTTGAGCACGTTGATGAATTGCGGCAGCTCGTCGAGCGACGTCCGGCGGAGAAACTTGCCCACGGGCGTGGCGCGGTCTTCGCCCGATTTGGCCCACACCGCGCCCGTCTTGGCCTCGGCATCGACCGGCATCGACCGGAATTTGAGCATCGCGAAGGTGTGGCCGTTGAGGCTCATCCGCTCTTGCCGGTAAAAGACCGGTCCCTTCGACGAGAGTTTCACCGCCAGCGCAATCAAAAGCATCAGCGGCGAGATGATCAGCAGGAAGAGCGCCGAGAAGGCTACGTCGAGGACGCGTTTGAGCACGCGGCGGAATTCGATGGGTTGCTCGTCGATCAGGTGCAGCACGGGCAGGCCGTCGACGTCGGTGATGCGGCTGTTGATGATGTCGTACTGCAACAGATCGGGCACGAGGCAGACGTGGACTAGGCGTGTGGCGAAGGCGTCGAGCAGCGTCTCGATGCGCGCTGCCGCCGACAGCGGCAGGGCGATGTAGACGTAATCGATAGGCCGGCTGTGTTCGAACCGATCGACGATGTCGATAGCTTCGTCGATGCCGCCGAGGACGTCGGGTTCATCGCGTTTATGATCGTCGAGAAAGCCGACGACCTCGAAGCCCATCCACGGATAAGCGTTGAACGAGCGTTCGAGCCGCCGGCCCGCTACCCCGGCGCCGACGATGAGCACGCGCCGCAGGTTTTTACCCTGTTGCCGCGCCCGGCGGACGTAGAAATAGAGCGCCAGGCGCAACGTCACCATCAGCGCCGGCGTGAGCAGGCCGAAGAAGATGATCGTCAGGCGCGAGACGTAGAAGTCGCGGTAGAGCGAGAAGAAGGCCATCACCACGAGCAACTCCAGCGCCACGGCGCGGGCGACGCTAAAGATGAGGCGCGGCAGGCGTTGGGCGCGGTCCGGCACGTAGAGCCCCGAGGCCCAGAACACAAATGTCGAGACGATCAGGATCCACGGCAGAAACGTGACGTAGCGTTCCAGCGGCAGCCACTCCGGCAGCGGCACCGGCCACTTCACAAAGACCTCGAAGCGCAGATAATAAGCCAGGATCCACGCGGCGGCCACCAGGAAGGTGTCCGCAACAAACAGCGAGCGCTGGAAGAATCGACTTTGCTCTTGCAACATGACGAGTTGGATCAGCAGTGAAAGCGTTACAAGAAGTCGTAGCCGTGCTTATACGCGCGAGGGGGTGAAAGGATGAAAGGCCGGGAAAGTCGTCTTTTAAATATATACAATTCAACGGGGCGGATTGTTGAAGATGTTGGCTGAATTGTTCGAGATTGCGAATGTGCCTGCTGAAACGTGAGGCCGAGCATAAAACCGAAGGACGATTGCTCGTGATTGAGATTACCGAGAGGTACTATAAAAGTTGATGATTAGCCGCCTCGCCGGGCGAGCTTTAGCACGGCGCGCAGCATCGTGTTGGCCCCGTTGACGCAATCCGCCCACGCCGTAAACTCGCGCGACGAATGGCTGAACCCGCCGACGGACGGCACGAAAACCATCCCCGCCGGGCAGAGACGCGCCATCGATTGCGCATCGTGCCCGGCCAACGACGGCAGACGCCGATGCGACAGGCCAAGGCCCTCGGCGCCGTCTTCGAGGGCGCGCTGCATCCGCTCGTCCATCGCCGTGGGGTAGACGGCTTCGAGGAAGTGAAAATCCACCGTCAGGCCGAACGCTTCCGCCGCTTTTGTTGCTTCGTCGGAGAGTGCGGCTTCGAGGCGTTCCATCATCGGCTGCTGCTGCCCACGCAGTTCGAGGTGGACGACGACGGTTTCGGGCACGATGTTGAACGCGCCCGGCGCAACCACCATCTTGCCGGTGTTGGCGACGCAGGCAGGAAACTGCTCCATCGCCACGCGCCTCGCGGCCAGGGTGAACGCCGCCGCGCCCTGCGCCGCATCGAGCCGGCTGTGCATCGACGTGGTGCCGGCGTGGTCGGCGCGGCCCTGGAAGGTGACGTGATACATCCAGATGCCCACCATCCCCGTGACGATGCCGAGGTCGGTCTGGGAGGTTTCCAGGCGTGAGCCTTGTTCGATGTGCAGTTCGAGGTAGCCGGCCAGTGTTTCGGGCGGGCGCGCAGCAGCGAGGATGCCATCCGTCGTCAGGCCGGCGTGGGCCAGGGCCTGATGAAACGCCTCGCCTCGCCCGCGCGGGTTGTCGAGATTCTGAGGACGGAGCATGCCGGCGGTGGCGCGGCTGCCCATCAACGCCACCCAGGACCCTTCCTCATCCGTAAAATCGATCACTTCGAGGTTGACGGCCAGCGGCACGGCGGCGTCGCGGATGGTCTGGAGTGCTTCGAAAGCCACTGCCACGCCCAGCGTCCCGTCGAACCGGCCTCCGTGGGGCACCGAGTCGAGGTGCGAGCCGAAGAGCAGCGTCTGTGCGCCGGGCACGCCGCAGTCGAAGAACGCCGAGAGGTTGCCCGCGCCGTCGGTCCGGGCTTCAAATCCCGCCTCTTCAATCAACGCGCGAAACTGCCGCCGGGCTTCGAGGTGGGCGTCGCTGAAGGTGGGGCGGTTGAGGCCGCCGTCGTCGGTGGCGCCGGCCCGCGTGAGGGTGTCGAAATGCGCGCGAAAGCGGTCTTCGTTGATGGTCATGAGTCATGAGTCATGGGTCATGGGTCATGAGTCATGGGTGAAGAACAAAACACTCATGACCCATGACAAATGACCCATGACCCTTAAAAATCATCGCCAGTACGGCGCGGCCAGCTCTAGCAGGTGTTGGCTTTGTTGCCGGTTTTGTTGTTCGACGGCCTCCGGGTGCGCCAGGGCGACGTTGCGTTCGGCGTCGTGGAGGGTGGGCGTGAGCGATTGCCCGAGGCGGTGTTTCCAGCGGTCGAGCCAGGCCTCCGGCAGCCGGTCCGGGAGGTCGCGGTTTTGGACGATCAGGGCCAGCATCGCCCAGATGCGGACGGTGGCGTCGAGGTTGTAGCCGCCGCCGAGGTGGAGCACGATGCGTCCTTCGGCGAGTTCATCGGCCAGGGTCAGGATGCGGCGGAAGAGCGTTTCGTAGGCATGGGTGGTGAGCAACAGATGCGCCAGCGGATCGGCGGTGTGGGCGTCGGCGCCGCACTCGACGACGATTGCGTTGGGCTGAAACCACGTCAACGCATGCGGCACCACGCGCTCGAAGACGTCGAGGTAGCTCGCATCGTGCGTGTAGGGTTGCAGCGGCACGTTCAGCTTGAATCCCTTGCCGTCGTTCTCGCCGAGTTCATGCACAAACCCGGTGCCGGGGAAGAGAAACCGCCCCGACTCGTGCAGGCTGATGGTCATCACGTCGGGCTCGTCGTAGTGGATCCATTGCACGCCGTCGCCGTGGTGGACGTCGATGTCGAGATAGGCTACGCGCAGTCCTTGCCGGCGCAGGTGATGGATGGCGAGGGCGGGATCGTTGTAGACGCAGAAGCCGGCGGCCAATGCGCGTTGTGCGTGATGAAGGCCGCCGCCGAGTTGGAGCACGCGGCAGGCCTGCCCGGCGGCTATCATCTTGGCGCCGTGCAGCGTGCCGCCGATGAGCAGGCGCGTGGCCGCGTCCATCCCTGCAAACACCGGCACGTCGCCCGTGTCGAGGCCGTAGTGCCGGGCGTTGAGGCGGGTCGCTCCCCGCGAGGCCGCCTCCACCTGTTCGACGAACGCCTTGCTATGAATCCCCAACACCTCGTCGCGGGTAGCGGCCACCGGCTCGACGAAGCCAGGCAACGCGCCGAGCGCCTCCAGCAAATCCACCAAAATCGCATTGCGCATCGGGCTAAATGGATGCGCCGGCCCGAAGTCGTAGGTTCGGTAATCGGGGTGGTAGATGAGGGTGGGTGTCAAGGGAGTTAAGTGTTTTGGTGTTATAGTGTTTTAGTATTATAGTGTTCAAGATTTTGATTTAGAAGAACTAAAACACCAAAACACTCAAACACTCAAACACTTCAGCATCTTAATGTTGAAGACGCTGGAAGGAGGGCATCAAGTCAATTCAATCTTCAACGAGATATCCAGCGCCGTTACCGAATGCGTCAGCGCGCCGCTGGAGATGTAATCGACGCCGGTGGCAGCGATGGCAGGCACGGTTTCGAGCCGGACGTTGCCCGACGCCTCGGTGGCAAAGCGCCCGGCGACGAGCGCCACGGCAGCTTGCAACCGGCTCGTGTCTACGCTGCCGTCGGGCCGGACGTCCACCATGTTATCGAGCAAAATGACATCCACCCCGCCGGTATCGAGCACGGCGCGGACCTCGTCGAGCGTCCGGGTTTCGATCTCGATGCGGAGGTCTTCAGGGCCGTTTTCGCGATAGCGCTGCGCTGCTTCGATGGCGGCGCGCACCCCCCCGACAGCGGCGATGTGGTTG
This sequence comes from Rhodothermales bacterium, assembly GCA_028278205.1. GTDB lineage: Bacteria > Bacteroidota > Rhodothermia > Rhodothermales > Bin80 > JANQES01. The sequence goes on along the minus strand of JANQES010000011.1, from coordinate 15,458 downwards.
TCTTTGATCAGGATCATGTCGTAGAGGCCGAGGCGGTGGTTTTCGCCGCCGCCGAGCCGCACGGCCCACTTGTCGAGCAGGCGGAGGCCCGGTGCGGTCTTGCGCGTGTCGAGGATACGGGCCGCGTGCGGGCGCGCGGCGTCCACCATCTGCCGCGTCACCGTCGCGATCCCGCTCATGCGCTGCATGAAGTTGAGCGCCAGCCGCTCGGCAACCAGGATGCTGCGCGTGCTGCCGCGCACCATGCCGAAGACCTCGCCCCGTGCCACTGCCTCGCCGTCGGCCTTCGTCCAGGAGACCGAGAGCGCCGCATCGACGGCGGCGAAGACGTGGTCGGCCACCCGAAGCCCGGCCAGCACGCCGTCTTGCCTGGCCAGGAAGTGCGCCTCGGCAGTCGTCTCCGGGGGGACGGTCGCCCGCGTGGTCACGTCGCCCGCGCCCACGTCTTCGTCCAGCGCGCGGGCGATGAGGTCGTTGAGGAGGTCTTGCGTGAGGTAGGGCGGGAGGGCGCTTCGAGCTACGTTCTGCATGAGGGAGCGCTAGCGTATTTTTAAATGTAGGAGGGAAAGGAGGAAAGGGAGAGAGGGCGAATGGGTGAGGAAAAAAATCTCCCTTTCTCCCTCTCCCCCTCTCGATCAACGCAACCTTCGACCAACGTGAAACGGTGAGACAAACCTCCGAAGCTATTCACCCCCACCCGTCCCATTCATCGCGCGTTCGAAGAGGGCGCGGATGGCGGCGGGGGCGCCGATGGGTTGGCCGCGTTCCCGGTCGAAGAAACAGAGCGTGACGTGGCCTTTGACCAGGAGATCCGCCTCGCCCGCGCGGCGGACTTCATAGCCAATGGGCACGCGCACACGCGGGACGGTGTCGAAGTGGGTGTCGATCTCCAGCAGGTCGTCGTAGTAGGCCGGGCGTTTGTATTCGAGCGCCAGATCGATCACTGGCATGAACAGGCCCCGGGCTTCGACGGTCTTATACGCCAGCCCCATCGCGCGCAACGCTTCGGTCCGCGCCGCTTCGAAATAGTCGAGGTAGTGTGTGTGATAGACGATGCCCATCGGGTCGCATTCCCGATAGCGCACCCGGTGGCGGTAGATGTAGCTGTACATTGTTCAGATTTTGGATTGCGGATTGCGGATTTTGGATTGGTAAGTGGAGGATTGGTTTTCAACAACCATTAAAGCGCTGCCTTTATCAACCGGCGCAGCTTTTTCGTTTGTTGATTCTCGTGGAGGATAACAATCCAAAATCCAAAATCTAAAATCCAAAATTCCTCACGAAACCCGTTGCCCGTTGCCGTCGAGCCGGGCTTCTTCGAAGACGCCCATCTGGTCGAACTTTTCGAGGCGGGTTTCGAGCAGGTCGGCGGTGGGCAGGGCGTCGAGCTGGTTGAGGACGCCGGCGATGGCGTTGCCGACGGCATCGAAGGCGGCTTCCGGGTTGCGATGGGCGCCGCCGGTGGGTTCGGGCACGATGGCGTCGATGATGCCGACCTTGATGAGATCGGGGGCCGTGAGTTTAAGCGCGCGGGCGGCTTCTTCCTTGTAATCCCAGGAACGCCACAGGATCGACGAGCAGCTTTCGGGGGCGATCACCGAATACCAGGCGTTTTCGAGCATCAACACGCGATCGCCCACGCCGATGCCGAGCGCGCCGCCGGAGGCCCCCTCGCCGATGACGACCACGATGATGGGCGCCGGCAGGCGTGCCATCTCAAAGAGATTGCGCGCGATAGCCTCGGCCTGCCCGCGTTCTTCGGCTTCCATGCCCGGATAGGCGCCCGGCGTGTCGAGCAGCGTGATGACGGGCTTGTTGAACTTGGCGGCCATTTTCATCAGACGCAGCGCCTTGCGGTAGCCTTCCGGGTTGGGCATCCCGAAGCGGCGATATTTGCGGCTCTTCGTGTCGCGTCCTTTCTGATGACCCAGGATCAGGACCGTGCGGTCGCGGTGGCCGTAGGCGGCTCCCCGGAACGTGGCAAAGCCGCCGACGATGGCCGGATCGTCGCCGAAGGCCCGGTCGCCGCGCATTTCCACGAAGCCGTCGGTGAGCGCTTCGATGTAGTTGAGCGTGTAGGGCCGCAGCGGATGCCGGGCGATTTGCACCCGCTGCCACCGCGTCAGATTGCGATAGATCGACGCGCGCAGTTCCTCGACGCGGGCTTCGAGCGCGGCAATCTCTTCCGAGAGATCGACGTCGGGCCGTCCGGTATCGACCGTGCGCATCTCGTCGAGCTTTTGTTCAAGCTCGACCAGCGGCTTCTCGAAATCCAACAGATATTTTGAAAGCGGGTTGGCCATGTTGGGTTGAGGGCAAATGGGCAAATGGGAAAAAACGGCAAAGGGCAAATGGGCAAATGGCAAGGGTGCGTTTGTTTCCCTTTGCTTATTTGCCTCTTTTGCCTATTTGCCCATTTCCCTTACCGCAGAGCGCGGATGGCGCGCATGACGATGATCCAATCTAAGAAGGCCGACTGATTTCTGACATAGAACCAGTAGGCCTGATCGGCTTCTTCGGGCGTCATCAGACTGCGTCCGAGCGTATCGGTGACGGCGAAGACGCCCGGTTGGAGCTTCCACTCCGGCGGCGGGTGGAACGGGTCGGCGGGGCGATAGCCGACGAGCGACTGGCGGCCTTTTAAGACCTCCGGCCACAGCCGCGTCCGTTGCGCCAGACGATGCCAGAACGACTCCTCGCCCTGGAACCACGCCATCAGGCTGGCGAAGGGATGACCGGCCATGCCCAGCAAGGCGGCAGCACTCTCGAACACACGCCGCGTCGTCGGGCTTCGGGGCGTGCCGAGAGCCTCCTCGGCCTCGATGAGCGACGGCGTAGACAGATCGTCGATCGACGCTTTGCCGATGACGTGCTCGCGGTCTTCAGCCAGGATGCGCGTTTGCGTCGGTAATCCTTGCAGGCGCTGCATCAGCGTGAAGATGGTCTGGTTGGTCAGGTCGGCGGCGGCGAAGATCACATCTTCGAGCCGGCGCAGGCGCACCAGATCGCGCAGGTGATGCAGCGTGCCCAGGCACGGCAGGTTCGGCGCGGCCTCCAACTCCGGCCCGGCTGCGGGCGTGATGTAGCCGACGAGTTCGAACGGCGCCGGCGACTGGCCCGTCAACATGTGCTGCAGCCGAAGCGCTTCGCCGGCCTGCCCGACGAAGAGCGCCTGCCGGATGCCCCGGCGACGCTTCCGCCGCAGCATCCGCAACACCGACAGCATCGTGGCGCCAATCGGAAAACTGGCAAAAACCACCAGCCGCGAAAACGCGATGTCTTTGACGAAGAACGACGCCGCCGAGATGATCAGCAGCGCCAGCCCCGTACCGATCCACGCCGGCCCGGAGCGGTTGCGGCGGCGGCCTCGGTAGCCTCCCAACGCGCCGATGGCCGTCACGGTGATGAGGGCGTAGCCGGGCGCCACCATCCAGTAAAACAGCGTCGTGAACCCCACGTCGGTTTCCCCGGACCGCCACACGCCCAGGCCGATCACCAGCGCGGCTATGAGCACCAGATCGAGCAACGGCGCACCCATACGACGCAGCGCGTTGGCCAGCACCGTCAGGCTGGCGCGCACCACCACGCCCAGGCGCATCATCCACAGAAACAGCCGGGGATACCGATGCTGCATGTGTTTCTCGGCAAAACGCAGCATCGCCCCGTAGAAGAGCTTGACGTAGCGCAGTTCGCTTTTCTTGGTGCTCTCGCCCTTGTAATGGATGATCTGGGTATCGGGCGTGTAATAGATTTTCCACCCGGCTTGCTGGATGCGGTAGCACAGGTCCAGGTCTTCGCCGTACATGAAAAAACTCTCGTCGAACAGCCCCGCTCCCGTAGGATTTTGGATTTTGGATTGGGGATTTTGGATTGGTTCTTTGGGCGATCCGTTAGCGGCCTTTAAGGCGTCGTATTCTTCTTTGGAATGCTTCAGCGCGGCGCGGCGCACGAGCATACAGGCCCCACTGAGTGCATCGATCTCGGTCTCGGCGTCGATGGGCAGATAGGTCAGGTTGTACTGGCCGAAGAGGCGGCTTTTGGGGAACAGACGGCTCAGGCCCGTCATCCGGAAGAAAGCCACTTTCGGCGTGGGAAAAGACCGCCGGCTCTCCGGGGCGAACGAGCCGTCCGGGTTGAGGATCTGGCACCCGGCGGCGCCGGCTTCGGGGTGGGCGTCCATGAAAGCCACGAGCGTCGAGAGCGTGTCTTCCTGGACGATGGTGTCCGGGTTGAGGATCAGCAAATACCGCCCGCGCGCCTGCCGAATAGCCTGGTTGTTGGCCGATCCAAACCCGACGTTGTGCTCGTTGGCGATGACGTGTACGTTGGGGAAGTGGGCCCGCACCATCTCCACCGACCGATCCACCGAATTATTATCGACCACAAAAATTTCGACGTTGAGCCTGGCGCTGGCGCGTTCGACGGCCCGCAAGGCCTGCTCAAGAAACTCCCGCACGTTATAATTAACGATGACTACGGAGAGATCGAGCAGGCCGGTCGGTTCGCCAGAGAGGTTGGTTGTCGTCTCGGAGGATGTCGAGGAGATGTCCATAACACGCCAAGATACCCTTTTGATGACTTTTGGTTCAAATGAATAAGCGATGGTTGAGACTCTGTTACGGTGAAGAGATGGCGGATGTCATGGGTCATGCGTCATGCGTCATGAGTGATGAGGACAAAAAAAACTCGTGACTCATGACCCATGACTCATGACCGATATGCAAGCCTTCTGCAAAGCGCAACGCAGCAAAAATCTTCCTCCGTCACGTTTAGCAGCCTACGCCAGATGCACCAGCGATTGCGCGTATTCCTGGACGTCTTCGCGGCGGCTGTCGAGAAATTCGTCCAGGGCTTCGACGGTGAGGTTGCGCGACTGGGCCAGCGCCGTCAAGAGCGTCGGGCGCCCGTTGACGGCATAGGCGGCAAAAGAGCCGTACCCTTCCGGCTCGAAGATCCCTTCGGCCACCGACCGGCCAATCGCCACGATCAGCGGGAGGATGCGGATGGGCGATTGGGTCACCAGCTCCAGCGTGCGAAGTCGTTGCACAATGGCTGCAAATTCATCGGGCAGGCCCCAGCGTTTCAGCGCCATCGCGCCGAGGTGTAGATAATCGGTTTTGAAACGATCTCGCTCGGCTTTGGGAAACGGAGACACCAGCGAGACCTGCTTCATCGGTGGAATGCGTTTGTACCAGAGCGGCACGTAGTGATCGGCAGCATTAAACAGCAGCACGAGCCGCCCCACTTGATGCAACAGCCCCGCCGTGAACGCCGTCTCCGCACTCGACAGATGTAAAAGATCGGCCAGGTCTCTCGAAAAGACCGCCGTGGCGATGCTGTTTTTTAAGATGTGTTGATAGATGGCGCGCGCCGTCGGCCCTTTGACGGCAGGAAAGGTTTGCTTGAGCGCCGCCGCCAGCACCAGATTACACACCTTTTTCGACCCCAACAGCGTCACGGCGCGGTTGATCTGGCTGACTTCCTTGCGCAGCCCGTAATAGGCCGAGTTAATCTGCCGAAGCACGTAGAGCGCCAGCGCCGGGTCTTTTTCGATGATTTCGACGAGCGCCTCCACGTCGGGCGATGGCGCGCGTTGGATCTTGATGACCTCGGCCAGCGCCGTCGGCAGCGCAGGCAACTTGAAATCCATCTTCTATAGATATAGCAATGGCCGTTGAACGCACCTGTTTGTTGTTGTACGAAGTTGAGGCATTAACATAAGGACGTTTCACGTTTCACGCACCCTGCCACGGCCCGGTGATGGCCAGCGTCAGGCCGTTGCCCTGGATGTTGACGAAGAGCGTGGTGCCGTCGGGCGAGAAGGTAGCCCCGGCGAGTTCGGAGTCGCTGACGGCGTTGTGGGCGAATTTGTAGATCGTGCCCTCGGGCGTGATGCCGACGAGGAACTGCTCGCCCGATCCGTCTTCGCAGACGATCAGATCGCCCCACGGCGTCACGGTCAGGTTGTCGGCGTTATCGACGAGGCCGGGGTCGTTGGGTTCGACGAAGAGGTCGAGGCGGCCCGGTTGGGTGGTTTCGTCCGGGGTGCCTTCGGCGGGGCTGGGGCGGTAGCGCCAGATCTGGCCGCGTTTGGCCGAGCCGCCGTTAGTGCAGGCAAAATAGACGGCGTCGTTGCCGTACCACATGCCCTCGCCCCGCGCAAAACGCGCCGCGCCCTGGTCGAAGCCGCGCAGGCGCAGATCGTTATCCGGCGCCTCGATATCGTCGAGGTCGATCCATCGCGTGGCGAGCGTCGTGCCGGGCGTGACGGCAGGCGCGTCCCAGTTGCGCGTGTCGAGGCTGGGCTGATCGACGACGCTGAGGGCCTGGAGCCGCCCGCCTTCGGCCAGCCGCTCCGGGGTGTTCGGGATGAAGCGGTAGATGAGCCCGTTGCCGGCATCTTCGGTCTGATAGACGACGCCGGAGGCCGGGTCTACCGCCACGGCCTCGTGGTTGAAACGGCCCATCGCTTTCAGCGGCACGGGCCGGGCCAGCCCCGGCGTGGCCGAAGCCGGCACTTCGAACGGATAGCCGTGGTCGTGCAGGCACCGGTCGTCGGCGCGTTGGACGGTCTCTTCGCACGTGATCCACGTGTTCCAGGGCGTCGGGCCGCCGGCGCAGTTGCGCAGGGTGCCGGCCAGGCTCAGATGATGACGGACGAGGCGTTGGGCGCGGGTGTCGTAGACGAGCGTTGTGGTGCCGCCCAGGCACGGCTGGCCGTTGTGCCCGGCGTCGTAGAGGTCGTCCGGGCTGAGCCAGCTGAGGAGTTCGTTGTTTGCGCCGAACGGGCCTCGCTCGGCAGCCGTACCGAGATTAACCTCGTGGTTTCGGACGACCAGGGTGAGGCCGTCGGGTCCCTCAAAAGCGGCCATGCCGTCGTGGGCGACAGGCACGAAGAAGCCGTCGGTCATCTGCTCGCCAGCGCGCGAGATGATCTGGTAGGAGAAGCCCTGCGGCAGATCCAGAATCTTGTTCGGATCCCGCTGAAGCGGGCCGAAGCGCTCAGAGATCGCCCGCGTGTTTGGGATGCCGGCGTCGTCGCCGCAGCCGAAGAGCGTCTGAAGTCCGGAAAAGCCGAGGGCAAACGCTGCCGAGGTTTGAAGAAAGTGCCGCCGGGAAAGGGTCATGGTTTGGGTCATTTGGTCGCTGTGCTCCCTGTCATTGGTGGTCATTAGCTTGCTGTGCTCGCGTCATTTGGTCGCTGTGCTCCCTATCATTGGTGGTCATTTACTCGCTTCGCTCGTGTCAATTGCTCACTTCGTTCGCGTCATTCATTGTCAAGATCGAACCAAGACAACAAATGACGCGAGCGCAGCGAGCATTATGACCATGAATGACGCGAAGCAAATGACACGCGCGAAGCGCGTATCACGCCTCCGCCTGCATCTCGGAAGCCACCTTTTCGACATCCCGCAAGACGCGTAGCAGGTTGCCGCTCCAGAGCCTGGCGATGTCTTCTTCGCTATAGCCGCGCCGGACGAGTTCGAGCGTCACGTTGAACGTTTCGCTGGCGTCGTCCCAGCCATCGACACCGCCGCCGCCGTCGAAGTCAGAACTGATGCCGACATGGTCGATGCCGATGAGTTCGACGGCGTAATCGATGTGATCGACGAAATCCTTCACGTTGGCCGAGGGCCATTTTTCATCGAGCGCGCTGATCTTCGCCCGGTAGGCGTTGCGTTCTTCGTCGGTGAGCTTTTGCCAGTCGGCCCAACTTCTGATGCCGGAGGCTTCGCGGATCGAATCGCGGGCGGCTTCTTTTTCGGGTGGGTCTTCTTTGACGTAGGAGCCGAGGGCCACCGTTTGCATCACCCCGCCGTTTTCTTTGAGCGCCATCAGTTGCTCGTCGTCCATGTTGCGGGGATGGTCGCACAGCGCCCGCGTGCTCGAATGCGAGGCGATGACCGGCGCCTTCGACAGCCGCATGGCGTCGAGGCTGGCGTCTTTGGAGATGTGCGAGACATCGACCATGATGCCTACGCGGTTCATCTCGGCGATGACCGCTTCGCCGAAGGCACTCACGCCGCCGTGTTCCGAGGGGCCGTCGCCCAGGTTTTCGCGAGGCGTCGACGAGTCGGCGATGTCGTTGTGGCCGCCGTGGGCCAGCGTGATGTAGCGCGCGCCGAGTTCGTGATACCGCTCCACTAACGAAAGATCCTTGCCGATGGGATAGCCGTTCTCGATACCGATCAACGCGACGATCTTGCCGCTCTCGTAAATGCGCTCGACATCGTCGGCAGTCTCGGCCAACTCGACGCGATCCGTGTACATCTCATCGGTCATCCGGTGGATGGCGTTGAACTTGACCATCGCCTGCTCTTTGGCCTTCGCATAATTCTCCAACGTCCGCTCGGTCTGGCCGACGTAGACGATCCAGAAGCCCGCATTCAACCCCCCTTCTTCCATCTTCGGCAGATCCACCTGGAAGTCGCCCCGCTTGCCCGGATCGACCTCCGGCGTGGCGAAATTAGACGGGATGTCGATGTGCGTGTCGAGCGTGAGCACGCGCTCGTGGATCTCTTTGGCTTTCGCCATGAGCTCTTCTTCCGAGCGTTCCTGCGGCTGATCGCCCGTGCATGCCGCGATGAGCAGCAGGAGGAGGACGAGGAAGCTGAGGGGTTTTCTGAGCATGGCGGTAGTCCGGATGGGGTGGTGGTGTGGAATGTGGGGCGTTAAGCTACTGCCAGCGCAGCGCAAAGGCGATCACAGAATTCCCCCTTCGAAGGGGGACAGCGACCGGCAAACGTATGTGCAGCCGGGCGCAGGGGAATGTTCGCGCGGATGCTGAAGAGCGTTTCAGTGAGCCGCACCAACATCCCCCGCCCTCGCTGGCGCTCAGGCACCCCCTTCAAAGGGGGAATCTTGGCTTTGTAGCCACTAAACGCAATGTTGCTAATGTCTTCGTTACACCATGGCAGTATCATGCCTAATACTTCCAACGCTCCGTATTGGCGCCGGGCGGTGCGTTTTCGGTAATGTGATCGGCCATGATGCGGAGGAGTTCGTCGTAGCCGTAGGGGCGCCAGCCGTGGCCGCCGCGCGGGCCGTAGGTGAACGAGCCGCCGTAATACGGATCGGTGGTGCTTTCGAGGAAATCCTCCATGTGGTAGACGCCAAAGTTCAGGAAAAAGTTATCCATGCGCCCGCAGATTACGTGAAGTTTGCCTACGAGCTTCGGCCCCAGCGTGGCCCAGTCGCGTTCGAGGATGTAGCGCAGGTCGTAGTTTTCTTTCCAATATTCGGCCACCTGTGGGTCCATCACGCCGGTGCGTTTGTCGAAGAGCGGCTTAAAATAGCCGTCGTCGCCTACGGGGCCGAAGACGGCGCTCCAGATGTCGAGTTGCTGGCCGGAGCGGCCCAGGGTGCCGTTGACCAGTTCCATCGTGTTGCGCTGCTTCGAGGTCAGGCGGACGGCGCCGGTCTCGTGGTCGCGTGTGTTGGTGATGGGCGCCCGGTGCCATTCGTACTGTTTATAAAAGGCGTTTTCATCCTCATAAATATTGATGCCTTCGACGTTGCGGAAGTCCAGCGGATCCGGCGCAAAGGCCCAGGTGCCGCCGTAGAAATCCGGATAAAAAACCTGAAGGGCGAAGGCTTCCCAGCCGCCCGTCGAACCGCCGGTGAGCACGCGGGCGTAGGGCTCGGCGATGACGCGGAACTGCCGTTCGATCTCCGGAATCAACTCCTTGTGGATGGCATCGCCGTAGGGGCCGTTGTTGACCGAGTTGACGGCGTACGAGTCGTCGAAATACGGCGTCGGATGCTGGATGGTGACGGCGACGAAGCGCGGAAAGTCGTCGCCGGTCCAGGCGTTGTAGAGGGCGTTGCCTTGCTGGAAACGCAGCGGCGGTCGCAGCGAAAAATGCCCGTGATGATAGACCGTCGGATAGGCCGCGTCCGGATGCGCATCGTAGCCGCGCGGCAGCAGAATCGTCGCGCCGATGTAGATGGGATGGCCCCAGAATTCAGTCAGGATATCACTCTGGATCTTGATGCGTTTGACCCATTCGGTGTCTGCCGGCGGCTCGATGGGCAGGATCTCGTTGGTCGTTTCGATCCGGATGGTGCCGCCCTGCGCCGGGTTGAGGCGCATCACCGCGCTCGTCAGGTTGCCGGGCGAGCGACGCCAGTTCTGGCCTTCCCACTGATCCATGTGCATCCAGACCGTGTGCCCATCGGCCCGTTCGAACCGCGTGTATTTGCTCAGGACGGCCTGCACGTGATACTCGCCCGGCGGCAGATCGCCCAGGCTGTCGAACGGATAGCCCAGCGTCAAGCCATCGATGATGACGGCTTCGCCCGGCCTCAGATCCTCAAAATCGACCCCGAAAAACGGAACGCCGTAGCGCCCGACCTGCAAGCGCGGCTCGGCCTGATCCGAACTTGCGAAGGCCAGAAACATGCGCCCTGTCAGCGGCCTGTCATGCACCGAGGCGGGGAACGAGATTTCGAACCGGAGATCCGTCGTCGGAGCCCGTGTTTCATCAACCAGCGCCGTGCCGACCAGCGCTACAACGACGATCAGGGCGACGATGAGAGCGAGGCGTTTCATAGCGTTGTTTCCATGGAGTGGGAGTGTAGGAGACAAATTTTAGATTTTGGATTTTAGATTTTGGATTGGTCTCATCCATCATCGTCATCTCAATCGAAGAAGCCACATTGGCTCAGACCGGCGTGGCTTTTTCGTTGATTGAGGATCATGGAAGTAAACAATCCAAAATCCAAAATCATCATCCCTCTCACTCCCATACATCAGTTCAAGGAACCAAAGCCCCTTCGATCAGCCTGGCGATCCAGAGGCCGGAGTTGAGGTCTGAGGTAAAGATGTTGCCTTTGAAAATCTGCGCGCCCCACGTCATCGGCCAGTTGGGGACGGTCGTGAAGGCGTCGGTCGTCTTCAGGCGAGCCATTTCGCGGCCCTGGCGGTAGAGGTCGCCGCGCAGTTCGCCCGAAATGTCGAGCACGCGGAGGCCGCCCTGGTAATAGCCCACGTAGAGCTTGTCATCCTCGGCCCAGACGTTGTGGGCGCCGGCTTCAGGCACCTCGTAACGCGCCACCTCGACGGGGTTATCCATGTCCGTCATGTCGATGACGTGGATGTAGCCGCTGGCTTCGATGGGCGAGTCGGCATCCCAGTTGTCGGGGAAGATCTCGTCGCCGACGAAGAGGTAGCGCCCGTAGCGCCAGGCCACGTGCGTGTTGCCGATGGGGTATTTGTACTGGCTGACGAAAGCCGGTTCGGTGGGGGTGCCGCCGTGCGTGCCGGCGCCCACGTCGAGCGTGATGACGCCGTCGTCCCAGTACGACAGGTACGCGTAGCCGTCCTGCACGATCACGTCGTGGAGCGTTTTGCCCTGCTTATCCAGGCCCCAGCGCCCGACTTCTTTCGGGTTTTTGGGATCGGCGATGTCGATGATGTGGAGTTCGCTGGTGCCGTTGTGGCAGGCGTAGACGAGTTCGTTCTCGCCGTCGATCCACACGTTATGCACGCCGCCGGTGACGGTCTCGGTGTATTCGGAGAGGATGGTCGGGTGCGCCGGGGTGCTCAGGTCGAGCAAGACCATGCCGTTGCGGCGGTTCGAGGCGCCCTCGCGGGTGATGATGGCGAGGCGGTTGTTGGGGTGGATCTTAACATCGTTGATGCGGCGGGCGTCTACTTGAAGCGAATCGGTGAGGACGGGGTTGGCGGGGTCGGTCACATCCCAGGCTTTCATCCAATCGTGCATGAACGTGCCGATGTAGGCATAGTCGCGTCCATCGACGCCCTCGAAGGCCCACGTATCGCCTGAGTGATGCGTGCTGATAGGGCCGCGCCCGACCTTGACGAGCCGTGCATTATACTGCCTCGGCTCGACGTCCACGGTGATCGTCCGGGTGATCTCCGGGCCGATGACCGCCGTGACGCTGTATTCGCCCGCCTCTTCAGCGACGAAAACGCCGTCGGCGCCCTCCGTGTCGATCTCGGCGCCGTGATGGCCCACCATCCACGCCGGGCGCAGGCCGGTCACGTTTTCACCGCCGGCTGTTTGAGCAAGCACCCGAAATCGGACCACGTCGCCCGTGCGAACGCTGATACGGTTCTGCGCGATCTGATACGACACCGCCGGATTCTCGGCCACCTCCACCTCCACGGTCGTGGTAGCCGCGCCGGCTTCGACGGTGATGGTGGTCGCCCCCGGCTGATGCCCGACGACGTGGCCTTCGGCATCGACCGTGGCGATGTTTTTGTCGCTGCTCGTGTATTCCACCTCGGCCTCGGCCAACACCTCGTCCAACCGCGAGCGCACCTCGATGTCGAGCGGCACCGCGGTGCCGGTGAGCACCGCCTTGACGGGCAGTTCTGCCGTGATCGACGCCGGCGGAAGCTGTGGCACCGTCACCGTCGCAAAGCCGGGCTTGCCCTGGATGACCGCGATGACCCGTACCTCGCCGGGCCGGTGTGCCGTGGCCAGGCCAACGTAGTCGATGGTGAGGGTCTCTTCATCACGCACATACCAACGCACCGTGGTGCCTTCGATCACCTTGCCGGCGGCGTCGTAGGCTCTGGCAGTGAATTGAAGGGTGCCGCCCACCTCAATGACGGCTTCGTCCGGCTCGACGATGACGGTGTCGGGCGGGGCGGCGGTTTGAAAGACAGTGAGCAGGATGAACAGCGCGAGCTTCATGGTCGATGGGCCGTTTTGTTAGGGAGCAGAGATCGACCTTATACGATACGATACGGTGTTGGGATCTGCCAGTGCAGAATGACGTAGCGGCGACGGGAAAAGGAACATCGTAGCGCCGACGCCATTGTACGCTATATGGCATTATGCCACACCTTATAGCTGAAACTAAACAAGAAAGGAGCCTCGCATGAAGCAGCAGCAAGCGCCTAATCACGGCTCGGAAGGTGCTGGCGCCGTTGCGCCGGGCGTTGCGCGTGAAGCCCGGCTCAACTTCCGCTTAGCAGCAGAACACAAAGCACTTATTGAACGGGCAGCCTATTACTCTGGAGAGACTGTCACGGCGTTTGCCATTTCTACGCTTGTGAATCATGCACGACACGTGATTCAGGACCACGAAATGACCATCCTTTCGGATAGAGATCGAGACCTTTTCCTATCGCTGCTCGATACCGATCTGCCTCCAAACGAGGCCCTCCAACAAGCTGCCCAGCGTCACAAACAACACGTCGTGCAAAATGTCAAACCTTCGGCCCCAACGACGGACTGATGCAGGTCGTTATTGAACCGCTTGCCAAAACCCACAACCGAGAAACCTTTGCTTGTGGAGAGGCGGCCCTGGATAGCTACATCAAGCAGCAAGCTGGCCAGGATCAGCGGCGAAACGTGAGTAGGACATACGTCGCGGTGCAACCCGGTGAACGGCACGTCCTGGGATTCTATACGATCTCTAGCGGGGCCATTGCCTTCCAGTCGATTCCGGAGCAGGTGCGTCGGAAACTTCCTCGGTACCCCATTCCAGTCGTACACCTGGGTCGATTAGCCGTGGATAAGTCTGCGCGCGGGCAGGGTCTGGGCGCGATTCTGCTTTTCGATGCCTTAAAGCAGGCACACAAGGTTTCGGATGTGCTCGGTGTTTTTGCCGTAGAGGTACGCGCCAAGCACGAACGCGCGCGTAGCTTTTATTTAAAATATGGATTCCAGGCTCTCTCTGATGATCCCTTCACCCTATACTTACCACTTTCTGTGATTCGTAACCTTATTTAACGTGCTTTTTCTTCGAACGAACACGCGCCGCGCCCGTATATTCCGCTCTTCTTTTTCTAATTGTTTAATCGCCTGAAAAGACTCACCCCCCGTGACCGAGCATCGCCATATCATCCGTCTCGAAGTGAAAGAGCTGTTGCTGCTGGCAGGGCCGGTGGCGGCGGCACAGGTGGGGCAGACCTTGAACGGCTTCGTCGATACGGTGATGGTGGGGCGGCTGGGGCCGGTCGAACTGGCCGGCGTGGCGCTGGGCAACTCGACGTTTTTCTTCCTCCTGGTCATGAGCATCGGCGTGGTCATCGCCGTCGGGCCGATGGTGTCGCAGGCCTACGGCGCGGGCCAGAACGAGCCCATCGGGCGGAGTGTGCGGCAAGGGCTCTGGCTGGGCGTGGCGCTGACGATCCCGGTCTTTCTGGTGATCTGGAACGCGGCGCCCATCTGGCGGCTGATGGGTCAGGACGAGCAGGCCATCATCATCGCCCAGCAATACCTGCGGGCTATCGTCTGGGGCTTTATGCCGATGCTCTGGTTCGTAGCGCTGCGCAGCTTCGTCGAAGCCGTGACGCGGCCCTGGCCGGTGACGTTCATCGTCTTCGCGGGCGTGGCGCTCAACATCGGGGCCAACTACGTGCTGATGTTCGGCAAGCTGGGGTTTCCGGCGATGGGGCTCGTGGGCACGGGATGGGCCAGCACCATCGTCTACTGGTTTCTGTTTTTGTCGTTGCTCGGCTACGTGCAGACCATCCCGCGCTTCCGCGTGTTTCGCCTCTTCGCCAGGCTGGGCAAACCCGATCCGAAGTATTTCCGTGAATTGATTCGCATCGGATGGCCCATCGGCGCGTCGTTGGGTATCGAGGTGGGTTTGTTCGCGGCGACGGCTTTTCTGGTGGGGACGTTGGGATCGACGCCGTTGGCGGCGCATCAGGTGGCTATTCAGTGCGCCTCGGTGACGTTCATGGTGCCGCTGGGCATCGGCATTGCCGCGTCGGTGCGGGTGGGGCAGGCCGTGGGCCGGGGCGATCCGGTGGGTGCGCGCTGGGCCGGCTACCTGGGCGTGATGCTCTCGGCGTTGTTCATGCTGGGCACAGCCATCCTGTTCTGGACGGCCCCCCGCGCGGTCATCTCGCTCTATCTCGATCTGAGCGATCCGGTCAACGCCGAGGTGGTAACGCTGGCGGTGACGCTGCTGGGCATCGCGGCCATCTTTCAGATCTTCGACGGCGTGCAGGTGTCGGCGGCGGGCGGCCTGCGTGGGCTCAAAGACACGCGCGTGCCGATGCTGATCGGTTTCGTCTCGTACTGGCTCCTCGGGCTTCCGATCAGCGCGGCGCTGGGCTTCTGGGCCGGCTGGGGCGCCACGGGCCTCTGGTGGGGCTTCGTCCTCGGCCTGGCCTCGGCAGCGGTGCTGCTGACGACGCGCTTCTATCGCCGCGTGCAGCACGTGCCGTTGAGGCCGCCGAAGGAGGCGGCTGCGCTTGAGGCTGAGGTTGGGATGGTGGAGGAGTAGGGCGTTATACGAGGGCGCAGCCCCACTCAAATTGTTAATCCAAAATTGCATTAAGTGTAATGATTATAAATTCTTGATCATGATTATGAGGGTATATTCTGTTGATCCAAACGTGGTGGTATGATCGCGTTTGTTTGTCCTTTTGGCTTGATCCCCCGGATCCCCGGATCGTGGTCCGGGGCAGGCTCGGTCCGGGGCAGGCTCCGGACCAAAAGATCAAGACGCTACCCGCTGGGCCGTGT
>JANQES010000001.1 GCA_028278205.1 Rhodothermales bacterium | reverse complement strand
TGGGGGTGTAAACAAACCGTTTTACACCCTCCGGCCCTGCGGGCCACCTCCCTCAAGGGAGGAGTGTATTGTGCCATCAACACCTTTCGATCACCACCGTCTTTTTAACAGTGTTGACAGTGTCAACATCGCCTTTAAAGTTGACAACGTCAACACTTGTTCCGACCTTTCGAAAAAAAATCGATCTGCCCGATGTCCATCGAAAAAAAGCCCTATCATCACGGCCATCTTCGCGCGGCGTTGCTCGAAGAAGCGGCTCGCATGATTGCCGAGGCGGGCGCCGAGCGTGTCACGATGCGAGCGCTCAGCCGGCGCGTCGGGGTGTCGCACACGGCGCCGTACCGGCATTTTACCGACAAAGAGGCGCTGCTCGTGGCCGTCGCCGCCGAGGGATTCGCCCGGTTAAAAGCGCGGCTTCAGGCCCTCGGCGTACCCGATCAGGACGACGATCTGGCGCATTTCCAACAGATGGGCGTTACCTACATCCAGTTTGCCATCGAAAACCCGGCGCATTACCGGCTGATGTATGGCAAAGAAGCGCTTCGGCGGGCGCAGTATCCGCAACTGCAAGCCGCTGCCGACGCCGCCTACGCAGAATTAGTGGGGATTATCGAAGCATATCAGGCCACCGGCACGATTAAATCGGAAAATTCGCACGCGCTGGCGTACATTGCCTGGAGCACGGTTCATGGCCTGGCCTCCTTGCTTGTCGATGGGCAGATGCGCTATCCGGAGGACGTCGAGGCGCTGGCTCGCCTGACGACGACCATTTTGCTCGAAGGCATGAAGGCGTGAATCGATTTTGGATTTTAGATTTTGGATTTTGGATTGGTCTATTCCGAAATCTAAAATCCGAACCCCATACACGCACAGCCTTATGATTACCGCTTTTGTTTTGCTGAACGTCGCCCGCGATAAAGTCAACGAGGTGGCCGAGGAACTCGTCAACATGGAAGGCGTGGCCGAGGTCCATTCGGTGGCAGGCCGGTACGATCTGGTGGCCGTCATCCGCGTGCATACCAACGATCATCTGGCCGATCTGGTGACCGAACACATCCGCCATATCGAGGGCATCACGCACTCGGAGACGCTCATCGGCTTCCGGGTCTATTCCCACTTTGACCTGGGCCGTCTCTTCTCGGTAGGAATGGACTGAGCACGATATGGCTACCCCCCATGAGATCCATCCCCGGCCCGAACCGGTGCCCGGCCCGCCGCGTCGCCGTCATCGCAGGCGTCGTCGTCGAAAAAAACGGCGGTTGGGCGTGCCGGCCCCGGTCGTGTTTTATTCGGTTGCGGTGCTGGCGACGATGAGTGCCGGGCTCATGTATGTGCGCGGCGGGATGTTTATAATTTTTTCGGTGATCTCGTCGCTGCTGATCCTGGCGGCCCTGCTGATCAACGAGCACGGCGGCTTTTACCAGTCGCGGCGCGCGCGGCGGCCCAGCGAAGCACGGGATAAATTCACGATGCTCGAAGTGGCCATCTTGTTTGCCCTGCTCCTGCTAGGCATCTATCAGACGGTGACGGAGTTGATGACGGGGTAGCTTCGCCGGAGCGGTTAGCCTATCGACGAACCCGTTGCCTGTGTGTTGAAGTGTCGTGTTGAAGAGCGGAGGGCGAAGAGCGAGGGGCGCAAAGACCCATCGCCCTTCGCTCCTCGCCCTTCATTCTCCGAATGCCTTGTAATCCAAAGGCGTATAGCCTCGGAGAGATCACAATTCGCCGTTAAAAAGAACTGGGGCTGCGTTGGCCGACGAGGAAGACGGCGTTGCCGAAGAGCAGGCGCCCGTTGTACCAGAAGCCTCGGAAGAGCAAATCGTCGAGCAGATAGATCACCTCGCCGCGTCCCATGGGCTGCACGCCGAAGAGCAGCGAATGCTCCACCGCATCGAGGGCTTTGGCGCCGGCAAAGCCGCTTACCCGCGCATCGTCGCGCAGCACGCCCACGTTCCAGTGGTTTTCGAGAAAGGCATAGGCGCTGCCGCTTCGTTTGAGCGTGAAGTAGATGTCGTCGTAACCGAAGGCCAGGGGGTGGGTCGGGTCGAGGTGGGCGCGGAAGACGGCGCCGGTCACGCGCTCAGACATGGCTTTGCGGCTGCGCTCGCCGTAGGTGCGCAGGGCGCGTTCCGGGTCGTCGTCGTCGGCTTTTTCGTCCGGTTTTTCCGGATCTTTTCGTTTTAAGGCGAAGCCGTCTTTGCCGGCCAGGAACGTCGCGCCGCGTTCGATGGCGATGACCCGTCCTCCGGCGCGGATCCAGGCTTTGACGTCGTCGAGCCGGCTGTCTGTGAGCACGCTGCCGTAGGAGCCGCTGGGCAAGATCAGCACGTCGTAATGATAGAGGTGAAGGCCGGCGAAGTCATCGGCATCGACGAGCGTGACGGGATAGCCGATCTGCTGATCGAAGAAGTGCCATATCTGGCCCAGCGAATAAGACGAAGCCGCCTCGCCCGCGATGACGGCCACGCGCGGCTTCTTCAAAAACGGCACGTCCGACGAGCCGAAGTCGGCGCCGTCGGTGACGAGGGTGGTCTCGACGGCGTGGAGCGATTGCCCCAGCCCGGCAGCGGCATTCTGGACGATACGGTCGAAGCTGTCGCCGAGGGCTTCGTTGCCGGCGCGGGTGAGGATGAGCGTGCCGGGGTCGTAGCTTCGGCCATCGATAGTGAAAGGCTCTTCGGCAAACCGCAGCTTGACGCCTTCGCGCAGCACGGCGGTGAGGAATTGCAAATCTTCGAAGCTTTTCCACTCGGCCAGGTAGGCCACGGGCTGCGCCACCTCGTGGGTGGCCGGTGCGCCGTAGGCAAAGGTGGGGGCGTCGGGGTCGAGGCGTTGGGGTAGGGCGTAGGCGTCGAGGCCGTAGACGTAGGGCAGCGCCCAGGCCGTGATGTCGTAGCTGAGCGAATCGCTCAGGGCGGCTTCGGGCTCGAAGAGCACGCTGGCGAGTACGCCTTTAGGCTGAAACGTGCTCACCATCAAGTCGCCTGCTTCGATGGAGACCGCGCCGGTGCTGCCATCGGTATAGGCAAAGCCTTGCGCCTGCCGCGCGCGCGTGGCATAGCCGTAGCTGATGCCCTGCCGGTCGAGGTGATCGGCCAGCGCTTTGAGCTTGTCGACGTTGCCGTTGGGTTTGACGACGAACGTTTTGTAGCGGCCCGGCGGGTTGGTGCGCGCCTCCGTGAAAAACGCCTCGAACTCTTCGACGATACGCGTGTGGTTGTTGGCGGCGGTCTCGACGGTCGAGAGGCTGGTGGTGTGGTGATGGTCGATGCGGTCGCGGAGGGTGAGCGTGTCGCCCTCGGCGGTGATGATGCCCAGGCCGGCGCGGCCGCTGCCGCCCTGCTCATACGTCATCCCGATAGCGCCGTTGAACATCGGCCAGGTGTCGCCGTAGCCGGGGTAGAAAAGATCGAAGACCTGCCGTGTGAAGAAGAGCCAGCCGTTCTCGTCGAAATAGCGGGCGTGGTTGACGCCGATCATCATCTGCAACTCGCGCTGCCACGCGGTGATGGCTTCGTGATAGGGCTGGGCAGCGGGCGCAAAGTAGTAAGGCGCATTGACCCCCTGCTCGTGAAAATCGACGTGGATGTGCGGCATCCAGCGGTTGTAGCGCGGCAGGCGTTGCTGCGTCTCGACCTGCGTGGTCCAGGCCCAGTCGCGGTTGAGATCGAAGTAATAGTGATTGGTGCGGCCTCCGGGCCAGGGTTCGTGGTGCTCGCGGGCGTCGGGGCGCGGGTTGGAAAAGCGCCCGACGGTGCGGTTGAAGAAGTGCACGTAGCGGTCGCGCCCGTCGGGGTTGATGCACGGATCGAGCAGCACGACCGTGTTTTCGAGCCAGGCCTGCGTCCGGGCGTTGGTCGGGTCGGCCAGATCGTAGAGCGCCGCCATCGACGCTTCGGTGCTGACCGATTCGTTGCCGTGGACGTTATAGCTGAGCCAGACGATGGCCGGCGTGTCGCCGTCGGGCGTGCCCTCCATCAGCCCCGTCAGTTTCAGATTGTTGAGGCGGATCGTCTCCAGCCGGGCCATGTTAGCCGTCGACGAGACGACGGCCACCAGCAAAGGCCGCCCTTCGTTGGTGACGCCGTACTGCTCCACCTCGACGTTCGGCGCGTGCGCCGCCACGTGCTCGACGTAGGCCACGACGCGGTGATGCGGCGTAAACCGTTCTCCCAGTTCATAGCCCAGAAAATCGGCAGGCGAAAGCAAACGGTCTTGCGCGGCTGCCGGCAAGGCAACCACGAGGCAGGCCAGGACGAAACCGCTCGTCCTGAGCAATTGGCGTAGGGTCATGGTGGTGAGGGTAGCAAAGGTGGGGGATGGCGATAATGGCGCGGATAGGTCTTCGACACGGTGATGAGGTTTGATCACTTACTTCGGAACTGGCAGAACCGAAAAGTCCCCCTTTGAAGGGGGTGCCCCGACGAAGGAGGGGCGGGGGATGTTCGTGCGGCCTGTTGAGAGGTTTTCAGCAAGCCGCGCCAACATCCCCCTGCGGCGCTCCGCCTTCGCTACGCACCGCTGTTCCCCTTCGAAGGGGGAATCGCGTGGTGAGCGATTACCGAAGTAGTTTATCAAAGATCATGGGAGTGCCGGGCACCTGACAGCGCCAACGTCGCAAATCCTGATAACAAACTCTTAAAACCGGAAGATAGGGCAGACGGATCCACAGGGGCGCAGATTGGTACAGAGGCTCGCCCTCGAAATGCTAAAACGTTCATCCGATGTACACGCGCTCTTGTTCATGGCTGGCTTCTTGCCTGATGCTTCTGGCGGCTGCGACGACCGCCGGCGGCTGCGCCGTCGTCTATCGAGTCGGCGCCGAGATTCTTTATCACGAGGAAACGTTGCCGGCCTCCCGCACCGTCGCCGATGTGGCTTATTGGGATGACCCCGCCGCCGACGCCGAAAAGCATCGCCTCGACCTGTATCTGCCCGTCGGCGAAGGCTGGCCTACGGTGGTGTTCATCCACGGCGGCGGCTGGCGCACCGGCGATAAAAATCTCAGCGTCGGTGGGGCCGACATCTACGCCAACATCGGGCGATACCTGGCCCGGCGCGGCATCGGCGCGGCGGTGATCAACTATCGCCTGCTGCCGGGGGTGGACGTGATGGCGCAGTTCGACGATGCGGCGCGGGCCGTAGCCTGGGTGCATCGACACATCGCCGAGCGCGGCGGCAATCCGGCGCGGCTTTTCCTGATGGGGCACTCTGCCGGCGCGCATCTCATCAGCCGTGTCGCCTTCGAGCCGTCCTTGCTCAACGCCTACGGCCTCACGCCCGACATCGTTTGCGGCGTCGTGGCCGTCAGCGGCGCCGCCTACGATCTGGTCGATGAAGAGACCTACGCCAACGGCAGCCTCCCCTATTTCGAAAAACGCTTCGGCGCCATCGACGACTGGCGCAACACGGTCTCGACGCTGCCGCTCGCGACGCCTGAGGCGGCGCCGTTTTTGATCCTCTACGGCAGCAAAGAGCCCGACGGGCTGAAGCGCCAGTCTCAACTCCTCGATGCCTCGCTAGACCGGGCGGGCGTGCCCCACGAGGTCGTCGTGGTGCCCGGCCAGACGCACGCGCGCATCCTCCTGACCCTCAGCCGCGACGACAAAACCGCCGGCCCCGCCGTCGTCGATTTTGTCCGCCGCACCGTTTGTGAATAGGCAAAAGGGATTGAGGAGAGGGGAAAAGGGAGAGAGGGAGAAAGGGAGATCAAGCATTTCTTCGCCCTCTCTCCCTTTCCCCCTTTCTCCCTTTCTTTCTGCGCAGGGCATCCACGCAGGCGAAACTGCATCATTTGCCCATTTTGCCCTTTTCCCTTTGCAACGTTCCTGATAATTTTTCACCTTTATCTTACACATCGCCCCTCGCCTCTGTCGAGCGCGTGGCGTAGTCTGTACTGATTTCGCAAGCGCGAACGCGTAGAACCCCGCCATCACGTGTATCGACGCGCTTTTCCAACCAGTGTCCAGAGCATCGTGATGAAACGGCTACTTCCTCTTTTTCTCTCGCTCATCCTGGCCCTGGTGATCACCGGGATGTTTTCAACGCCGTCCCCCTACGGAGCACCCGACGACGCCAACCCGGTCATTCTCACCGCCGTCGACGATACGGCCTTCGTGCTCAAAAATGACACGGTCAACGTCGATGTGATTGCCAACGACATCGAAACCAATGCGGGCTGCTTGCCCCTGATTCTCATCGATATCCTCGATGGGCCTTTCAATAGCGAACTTGATTTTAGCAGGACGCGCATTGATCGCAACGGCACGCCGGCGGATGCCTCCGACGATTTCATCCGCTACATCCCCAATGACGATTTCGTGGGGAAGGACTCGTTGAAGTACGAAGTCTCTCGCAATACTTCGGGCACCGGGTGCGGCACCGCTATCGATAGCGCCTGGGTTTTCATCTACGTCACCCAGGCCCCGGATGCCCGGGAAGACGTCGTCCAGGTGATTCCCGGCGCGCGCAACGAGGTGGACGTGCTGGCTAACGATATGGACCCCGACGGCGACCCGCTGACGGTCGATAGCCTCGGTGTTTTGCCGGCCCATGGCGATGCTGAAATCGTCGATGAAACGGGGACGTCGCCGCAACGCATCGCCTACACGCCCGATGACGGCTACGTCGGCCCGGACAGCCTGCTCTATTACCTCTCCGACGATAAACGCGCCGTCGATAGCGCCTGGGTCAGGCTCACCGTCAACGCCGCGCCGGTGGCCGTAGCCGACTCGGCGACGACACTGCCGGGCGATCCCATCACGATCGACGTGCTGGCTAACGATACCGATCCTGAAGGCGGCGCGTTGACCATCGCCGGCATCGAGACCGGGCCGTCTAACGGAACCGTGACCGTCAACGGCGACATCACGTACACGCCCAATGCCTCGTTCGCCGGCATCGATATGTTCAGCTATTCCATCGTCGATCCGCTCGGCGGCACCGATACGGGCGATGTCGTCGTTTTCGTCAACACCGTGCCGGTGGCCGAGGATGACGCTGCCTTCGGCGCGTTCAACAACCCGGTTGATATCAATGTGCTGGCCAACGACACCGACGCCGACGGCGACGCGCTCAGCGTCGGGGCGATCGTCGAGGCGCCGGATGACGGCACCGCCGAAATCATCGACGGCGGGCAGCGGATTCGGTATACGCCCGACGAGGGCTTCTTCGGTACCGATCGTTTCGTCTATGAAGCCAACGACGGGCGCAACGGGGTAGATCAGGCTACGGTCACAGTCACGGTCTCTGCCACGGCGGCGGTGCAGTTGATCCACAATGCGTTGCCGTTCAGCGCCGTGGATGTCTACGTAAACGACCAGCGCGTCTGGGACGGGTTGAACTTCCGCGCCGCCACGCCCTTCCTCGACGTGCCCGCCGGCACGCCGAAGGTGGACGTCACCGAAGACGCCGCCGCCGATAACAGCGCGCCCTTCTTCACGACGACGCTCGATCTGACGCCGGAGGCAACCTACATCGTCATCGCCACCGGGGTGGCCGGGCAGAACTTCGACCTGCTCATCAAGGAAGACGCCCGCCTCGTGGCTGACGATACCAGCAGCGCCGAGTTTTTCATCGTCCACGGCGTGCTCGATGCGCCGGCCTCCGGCATCGACGTGCGCCTGCTCGATCCGAACGATTCCAACCGGCCCTCGATCATCCTGGCCGACGATATCAATTTTGAGGAGATGACGCCCTATCAGGGGATGCTCCCAACTGTTCAAAATATCGACGCCACCAACTTCAACGGCAGCACGCTCTACGACGCTTATCAGTTCGATCTGACCGGGCTGCGCGGGCAAACCTTTACGCTCGTGCTTTCAGGCCTGCTCGATCCCCAACCCGGCGATTCGGTCTTCACGCTCGTCGGGTTCGATGTGCAGGGGCGGACGCTTCAACCGGCCATCGTCACAGCCTCGGAAGAGGTGGCCGAGGTGCCGCAGGAGTTCGTCCTCCAGGGCAACTATCCCAACCCGTTCAACCCGACGACGACGGTCGTCTTTGACCTGCCGGAAGCCGCCAGGGTCAGCATCGTGATCGTGGATGTGCTGGGCCGGGTGGTGCTGACGCAGCCGGCCCGGACGGTCGAAGCCGGCGCCGCGCGCGCGCTTGAGATCGACGCCGGCAGCCTGGCTTCGGGGGCATACTTCTACCGCCTCACCGCGCAGACACCCACCGACACCATGGTCCGGACGGGGCAGATGTTGTTGATTAAGTGATCATGTTTACGCCAAGAAAGCGGTTGTACGTCTCAATAGTCCTACCCTTGTTGATCGGATGCGTTGTTTCTACAGCCTCGGCGCAGAACTACGCCACGCCGGGCGGCATCGCGTACACCGCCGACGGCTCTTGTGGGAATCCGGCCAACGCATGCACCCTGGCCGGCGCCGTGCAGGACGCCACCGACGGCGGCACCAGCGGCAACGATGTTTTTACACGAAAGCCTCTTTGCCCTGAACTGCGGCTTCGTAGTGCGTTGGGAAGGCCGGCCTGAGAAAGGGTGAAAAAGAGGTTCTCGGTTGCAATTGTTGACGCCTGTTTTTACCATAGGGCGCTGCGCGGGGTAGAAGCACGCCTGCGCGTTCGATAGGGCTCCCCGGCCTTCCCTTTTCTCGTCTCTTGAGGCCCAGAGAATACCCGACCTGTTCCCCTCTCAGGTTTCCGCATAGGCATACCCGCCCCCTGACACAAAATCCTGGAACGCCTCATGAAAACCCTACAACCGCGTTTTGCCTGTCTCTTTCTGGCCCTTCTGCTGAGTGCCGGCACGGCCTGGGGCCAGCAGGCCGAGCTACGCGCCACCGCCTACGTGCAGAACAACGCGCAATCTCTGGGTCTGACCGACGACGACGTAAGCCGCATGATCGTCAGCGATGCCTATAAAACCCGGCATAACGGCGTCGAGCACGTGTACCTGCAACAAGGTTATCAGGGCATCGGCGTTTACAATGCGCTGATCAACTACGTCCTGATCAACAATCAGCGAGAGGCGGTCGTTGCCAGCAAGTTTATTCCCAAGCTCAAAGACAAAGTCACCGGATCAACGGCGGGGCTGAGTGCCGTTGCGGCAGCCGAGGCGGCAGCCGGGCACCTGGGCCTGTTCGTTGGCGAACCCTTGCGCGTGCTGGGATCGACGCCCGGCGCGGCGCAAGAGACGGTGTTGAGCCGGGGCGGCATATCCCTGGAAGACATCCAGGCGGAGCTCGTTTATCAGCCGCTCGAAAACGGCGAGGTGCGGCTGGCCTGGAACATCGGCATTTATACGCTCGACGCCCGCAACTACTGGCAGGTGCACGTCGATGCCGCTAGCGGCGCCTTGTTGGATCAAAACGATCTGGTCGTTGAAGATTACTGGGGCAGCGGCATCCCGCTGCACGATGCCGGGCCGGCGGTGGCGCCCTTCGCCGCTGCCGAGGCGTCTTCTTCTTCTCTGTTGAATCCGGACTCGTACTTTGTCTTTCCGCTGCCGGCAGAAAGCCCGCTGCATCCGCCGGGTAGCGGCACGCCGCAGACCACCGAGACCGATCCCTGGACCGACGGCGGCACCTCGACGGCAGACGGCGCCTCGCCCTTCGGTTGGCACGACACCGACGGTGTGGCCGGCGGCGAGTTCACCGATACGCGCGGCAACAACGTCGATGCCTATCAGGATCAGAACAACTCCGGCGTGCCCTCGCGGCCCCGGCCCGACGGCGGCGGCTCGCTCGACTTCAACGTGACGTTCGATTTTACGGTCGATCCGACCACCAATGACAACCCGGATGCATCGGTCATCAACCTGTTTTACTGGAGTAACATCATTCACGACGTGATGTACCAGTACGGGTTCGACGAGGAATCCGGCAACTTCCAGGTCAACAACTATGGACGCGGCGGCCTCGGCAACGACGACGTGCGCGCCGAAGGCCAGGACGGCGGCGGCAACTGCAACGCCAACTTTCTTACGCCCTCCGACGGCAGCCGCCCGAGGATGCAGATGTATCTGTGCAGCAACGCCTCGCCCCGCCGCGACGGCGACCTCGACCACGGCGTCGTTGTCCACGAATACGGCCACGGCATCTCGAACCGCCTCACGGGCGGGCCGGGCACCTCCGGGTGTCTGAGCAACAGCGAGCAGGCCGGCGAAGGCTGGAGCGACTGGTACGGGATGATGTTCACCCAGCAGCCGAGCGATTTCGGCGCCCAGTCGCGCGGCGTGGGCACCTATCTCTTCGGTCAGGATCCCGATGACGACGGCATCCGCAACCGGCCCTACAGCACCGACTTCGCCGTCAACGAGTTCACCTACGACAACATCAAGACGGTCAGCATCCCGCACGGCGTCGGGCACGTCTGGGCGACGATGACGTGGGATCTCACCTGGGCGCTCATCGGCGATCTCTTCACCGACAGCCAGGGCAACGCCTGCCTCGGCGACAACGGCAACGGCGGCGGCTCGGGCCTCAACCCGAATCTCTACATTCCGGGCGATGCCTCCAGCGCCGGCGGCAACAACTTCGCCATGCAGTTGATTACCGACGGCCTGAAGCTGCAGACGTGCAGCCCCGGCTTCGTCGATTCCCGCAACGGCGTCATCCTGGCCGACGAGGCCATGACCCCCGGCGCCGACATGGACCCGCTGACCCCGGACGGCCGCAACGCCTGGCTCATCTGGCAGACGTTTGCCCGCCGCGGCCTCGGCTTCAGCGCTACCCAGGGCAGCCCCTTCAGCCGCTCGGACGGCGTCGAGGCCTTCGACCTGCCGCCGAGCCTGCCGACAGACTGCCCCAACTCCGGATCGCAGGTGGCCTTTAACATCAATCTCAAGCGGGTCTTCACCAAGAACAACGGCAAGCAAAAAGCCAAGATCAACTGGGATGAAAGCCAGATCGAGACCAACAAGATTGACTTCTACGTCGCCGAAGATCCGGCCCAGCCCGATCCCAGCGGACCGAGGCAGGCCCGCATCAAGAAAACCAAACCGAACATCAAGTTGACGATTCCG
>JANQES010000146.1 GCA_028278205.1 Rhodothermales bacterium | reverse complement strand
ACCCCCCCGACCAAACCATCAACCACCAGTACCCGGCCTGCTGGCGCTGCAAGCAGCCGATCATCTTCCGTGCCACGCCCCAGTGGTTCATCTCCATGGACGCCACCGGGCTCAGGGAGGCCTCGCTGGCCCAGATCGACGAGACCCGCTGGATCCCTCCCTGGGGCCGCGACCGCATCTTCGGCATGGTGGAGAACCGCCCCGACTGGTGCATCTCACGCCAGCGGGTGTGGGGCGTGCCGCTGCCGTTCTTCTTCTGTGACGACTGCGGCGAGTCGCTGGTCGACGCGGCGGTGGTGCGCCACGTCGCGGCCATCTTCGGGGAGCACGGCTCGGACGCCTGGTTCGCCCGGCCCGCGGCGGAGCTGTTGCCCGAGGGCACCCGCTGCTCGTGCGGCTCGACCTCGTTCACCAAGGAGGAGAACATCGTCGATGTCTGGTTCGAGTCGGGGGTCAGCTGGGCCGCGGTCTGTCGCGACAAGCCGGGCCTCGGCGTGCCGGTGGATCTCTACCTCGAGGGCTCGGACCAGCATCGGGGCTGGTTCCACACCGCGCTGCTCACCGGCGTGGGCACCACCGATCGGGCGCCGTACAAGGCGGTGCTCACCCACGGGTTCATCTGCAACGAGAAGGGCGAGATCCTCTCCAAGAGCCAGAAGAACTTCGTGCCGCCGGCCAAGACCATCGACGCCCAGGGGGCCGAGATCCTCCGGCTGTGGGTCTCCTACGAGGACTACCGCTCGGACATCGCCTTCTCGCAGGGCATCATCAAGAGCCTCACCGAGTCGTACCGCAAGATCCGCAACACCCTGCGGTTCCTGCTCGGCAACCTCGACGGCTTCGATCCGGCGGCCCACGCGGTGCCCCAGGCCGAGATGCCCGAGCTCGATCGCTGGATGCTCGCCCGCTTCGGCGCGTACCTCCAGCGCCTCGACAAGGCGTACGCCGACTACGACTTCCACCACGTGTTCCACCACACCATCGAGCTGTGCACGGTGGACCTCTCCGCGTTCTACTGCGATATCGTCAAGGACAGGCTCTACTGCGAGGCGCCCGACGGCCCGCTGCGGCGCTCGGCCCAGACGGTGCTGCACATCATGGCCCGCGATCTGGCGCGGGTGCTGGCGCCGGTGCTCAGCTTCACCTCGGAGGACGTCTGGCAGAACCTCCCCGGGGCGGATCGCACCGAGTCGGTCTTCCTCGCCGGCTTCCCCGCGGCGGAGCCGGCGTGGGAGGACGCGGCGCTGCTCGATCGCTACGCCGCGCTCAGGGAGGTGCGGCGGGCGGTCACCAAGCGCCTCGAGGACCTGCGGCAGGCGGGGGAGATCGGCAACGCCCTGCAGGCCGAGGTGACGGTGACGGCGAGTGGGCGGGTCTGGGTGGAATCGGAGGAAGGCCAGGGATCGACGTTTTTCTTTACAGTGCCGGCGTGATCGAGTTTGGTCATAATTCGAAGACCTCCTGGTCCTGAAAAAGACTTTGTACTGCGTATTGAGGGGCACTTATGCAGTACGCAAAACGAATGACGCATGGGGAGATTCCCCAGTGAGGAAAAGGGATTGTCCCCATTTCTGCGCAGCGGATCGTGCCTTAATTATACGCCTTAGACCGATCCGTCCTGTGTTAAGGCTATGGAGCGCGATGAGGTCATGTAAAGCCCGCAAACCAAGGGAATGATGGTTAACCGGAACTCAAGAGAGACACCTTTCACGTTTTTGTTGGTCGAAGATGACCCGGCCCATGCCGAACTGGTCAAACGAGGGTTTCAAGAACACGGGGAACGTCACCAGATCATGCACGTCTCTGACGGGGAGGCGGCGCTGGATTATCTGTTTCGTCGCGGTCTCTACGCCGACGAGCAGCGAAGCCCTCGGCCTCACGTGGTGCTTCTAGACCTGCGCCTGCCGCGCAAGAGCGGCTTCGACGTGCTCGAGAAGGTCAAATCCGAACCCAGCCTCCGCGACATCCCTATCGTGGTGTTAACGACCTCGCAGGCCCGCGAGGATGCGGTGCGTGCCTATCAGTTGCACGCCAACAGCTTCGTCGTCAAACCCGCCGATTTCAGCGAGTTTAGCGCGTTGATCAAGGAATTAGGCCAGTACTGGCTGCGCTGGAATTTCTTTGTCAAGCAGCATAAAGCGCCCATCCGCGCGTTCCGCGTGAGAAACCCGGTTATGGGATTTTAGGGAAAGGGGCCGATGAGCAAATAGGCAAAAGGGCAAATAGGCAAATGAGCAAATAGGCAAAAAGGCAAATGAGTACGTCCTTCGGACGATTTGCCATTTGCCGTTTGCAATTTGCCATTTCCATAGGCTGGCGGAAAAAATTTCCGGCTCGGTGGATGTCAGGGGCGTTTTGTGGCGAGGGCTGAAGCTGCCGTGATGGTTTAAAAGGCGGTTTATTAAGCAAACGAAGAGATTATCCGCCGGCAGGCGCTTCCCGTGAAACCTCCAACTACCCTGGCATTTTCTTTGACCTGATGAATTTTGATGCTCAAGTGCAGGATGGCTTGAGCTATGCCGGCACGCCTCGCCTTTATCAGGGTTGGCGTGTCAAAATTCATTGTTGACACGGCGGTGGACATAATGGAGGCCCCAATCAAGATTTTGTTGGTCGAGGACAACCCGGCCCATGCTTTTCTGCTGCGAGAACACCTGGCAGATCAGCACGACGTGCGTTTCGATCTGACGCACGTGGAGGGCCTGGAAGCCGCTTTTCCCCACATGGAAGAAGGCGATCTCGACGTGATCTTGCTCGACCTGTCGCTGCCCGGAAGTGTGGGGCTGGAGACCTTGCAACTCGTGCTGCCGCGCACGCCCCACATCCCGGTCATCGTCATGACCAGCCACGACGACAAGCGCATGGCTATCCAGGCCGTGCAAGAGGGCGCGCAGGATTTTCTCGTCAAAGGCCAGGTAGACGGCGTGCTGATCGTGCGGGCCATCCACTACGCCCTCGAACGTCACCGGCTGGGCGCCGAGTCGGAACGCTATCTGGCGCAGATGCAGGCCAGCGAAGCGCGCTTCCGCGCCGTCATCGAACGCAACGCCGACGCCATGGTCGTCGTCGACACCGAGGGCGAGGTGCTGCTGACCAACCCCGCTGCCGAAGAAGCCATCCGCGACGCCCGCGACGACCTCGAACGCAGCGTCCAGGACCGCACGAAGGAACTGGCCCGGAGCAACGAAGCCCTCCACGCCGAAATCGCCGAACGCAAACGCGCCGAAGCCGCGCTCCAAAAAGCGCACGACGACCTGGAAAAACGCGTCCAGGATCGCACCGTCGCGCTGAGTGTGATCAACGAGTTGCTTCAACTCGAAGTCGATCAGCGCAAGCATTCTGAGCAGATCCTGCGCGAGAGCGAAGCCCGGCACCGCGCCCTGCTCGACGCCATCCCCGACGCGATGATCACCATCAGCCGCGACGGCACGGTGCTCGAATACAAAGCGCCGCGCGAAGGCATTCTGCCGCAGACGCCCAGCCAGTATCCCAACAAACCCATCGCCGAGGTGCTGCCGGCGGGCTTTGGCCGGCTCGTCATGGAACACGTTGAGGAGGCCCTTGAGACCGGCCAGAAGCAGGTTTTCGATTTCCAACTTCCCATCAACCAGGAAGGCCACGACATCGAAGCGCGCATCGTCGTCAGCGGCGAAGACGAGACGCTCTGCATCCTCCGCGACATCACCGAACGCAAAAACGCCGAGCGGCTCAAGACCGAGTTTCTCTCCGTCGTCAGCCACGAGTTGCGCACGCCGCTTACGTCCATCAGCGGCTCGCTGGCGCTGATGGCAGCCGGCGCCACCGGCGTGTTGCCCGCCCAGGCCGATGCTATGATCGGCATCGCCCACCGCAACAGCGAACGGCTCGTGCGCCTGATCAACGATTTGCTGGATTTGCAGAAAATCGAATCGGGGACGATGCCGCTGAAGCTGGAGCCGGTGGAGGTGCTGCCGCTGGTCGAGCAGGTCATGGAAGCCAACTATGCCTACGGCAGCCGCTACGGCGTCACGTTCGAGTTGGACGAAGACGTGCCCGACCTCTGGGTCCACGCCGACGCCGACCGCCTGATGCAGGTGTTGACGAATCTGCTCTCGAACGCCGCCAAGTTTTCGCCCGCCGAGAGCACCGTCGCCATCACTGTGGAGCGCCACGGCGCGTCCGTCCGTGTCAGCGTGGTAGATAGCGGGCCGGGCATCCCCGAAGAATATCAGGATCTCATCTTCCAAAAGTTTGCCCAGGTCGATGCCTCCAGCAGCCGCCAGAAAGAGGGCACGGGGCTGGGGCTGAGCATCTCCAAAGCCATCGTCGAGATGCACGGCGGCGCCATCGCCTTCGACACCGTGCCGGGTCAGGGCACTACGTTTTACTTCGACCTGCCCGAATGGCACGAGGAAGGCGTGGAGGTGTGAGACGGTATTTGTGCCACCCGTAGAGACGTTACATGTAACGTCTCTACCGTACGTTTTTCTGATTAAAAGGCAGGAGCAGTAAAACTATGGAAGCCAATTCTTTACAACGAATCATGATGATCGAAGACGACCTGGACATCCAGGCCGTGGCGCAGTTGGCCCTCGAAACGCTGGGCGGCTTTACCGTCGAACTATGCAGCCGGGGGCACGAAGCGCTGGAGAAGGCGCCCGGCTTCGGCCCGGACCTGATCCTGCTCGACGTGATGATGCCGGGCATGGACGGCCCGACGACCCTCGAACGCCTGCGCGCGTTGCCGCAGACGGCCAGGGTGCCCGTCGTCTTTATGACGGCCAGGGTCATGCCGCACGAAATCGATCATTACAAAACACTCGGCGCCCTCGACGTCATCCGCAAACCCTTCGACCCGATGACGCTCTCTTCGACGCTCAACACAATCTGGAATCAACACTGTGTCTAAACTCGACGCTTTTCAAAAACAGATGGAAGCCCTGCACCGGGCTTACGTCAAACAGTTGCCTGGCAAGATCCAGCAGATCGAGGACTTGTGGCAGGCCGTCTGTGCCGGCACGCCGGACAAGGGCACGCTGCAACTGCTTTACCATCTGGTTCATAAACTCAACGGCTCCGGCCCCACCTTCGGTTTTACGACCATCACCGACCGCGCCGCGCGCCTGGAAGAGGCCATCAAAAAAATCCTCGTCCACGGCGTAGCGCCGACGGCGGAGGAGAAGCGGCAGGTCGATCAGGCTGTGGCGTCGCTACGGTTGATAGCTGCGGCCGCCGTTGCCGAGCGCCCCGGCTTTGCCGACACCATGGCCAAGGGCGCACCGCTTCAGAGCCGTAACGGGGCTTCTGCCAGGCGCGATCTCACGATTCTCGTGGCCGACGACGAGGCCTTCCTGCGCAAAAAGCTCGTGCTCATCTTGCGCGATGCCGGCTTCGACGTCGAAGAAGCCGAAAACGGACAGGCTGCCCTGACGCAAGCCCGCATCCAACGCCCCGATCTCATCCTGATGGATTTCTTGATGCCGGTGATGGGCGGCGCCGAAGCTGTACGCCGCCTGCGCCAGGACGAGACGCTGCGCGACGTGCCGGTCTTGCTCCTGACGACCCACCAGAAAATCGGCGACGTCCAACGCGCGCTCGATTGCGACGTGCAGGGCTATCTCGCCAAACCCTTCGACGCCGCCGAGGTGATCGAACAGGTCAACGCCTACCTGCCCGCCGACGCGCCGCCCCCGAACGCTGCCGCCCCGTTACCCCAAAAACACATCCTCATCGCCGACGACTACGTGCTCTATCGCAAGAAAGTAGCGCTCATCTTGCAGGATGCCGGCTACGACGTCGGCGAGGCTGATAACGGGGTGATGGCCCTCAAACAAGCCCGCGAACGCCAGCCGGATCTCATCCTGATGGACGTGATGATGCCGGTGATGGACGGCCTCGAAGCCACCCAGCACATCCGCATGGACCACACCCTGCAAAACGTGCCCATCATCATGCTCACGACCAACGTGAAGATGAAAGACGTGCCGCTGGCCCTCGCCCACGGCGCCGACGCCTACATCGCCAAACCCCAAACCGCTGAGAAGCTTATCGAAAAGGTCAAATCCTGCCTTGTTTGATTTTTGGATTGCGGAGTGCGGATTGGGTACCTTAGGAGCACAGTTTGCAGTCCGCAATCCAAAAATCAAAATCGCGTGCGTCAGCGTATTGCCGTCATAGGAGGGGTAGCGTCGGGGCCGGCGGCGGCGGCTCAGGCCAAACGCGTCGATCCGGAGGTCGGCGTGGTGCTGTTTGAGCAAGGTCCGGACATCTCCTACGGCGCCTGCGAAATGCCCTATTACGTCGCCGATCAGATCCCTTCGGACGACACGCTGGTCATGCTGACGCCGGAGCGTTTCGAACAGACGCGCAAAGCCGAAGTCCGCGTGCGGCATCGGGTGTTAGGGATTCATCCCAAACGCTGCCGCCTCGACGTTAAGGACATCGCCACGGGCCGCATCACCGAGGAACGGTTCGACAAGTTTATCCTGGCTACCGGCGCCCGCGCGCGGTTGCCGGAGTTCGAGGGGGCGGAGGCGCCCAACGTGTTTCCGATGCGGCAGTTGGACGATGCCCGGCGGCTCAAAGAGTACCTAGGCGCCCATCGCGTGCAGCACGCCGTGGTGCTCGGTGGCGGCTACATCGGCGTCGAAATGGCCGAGG
Organism: Rhodothermales bacterium; assembly: GCA_028278205.1. Lineage (GTDB taxonomy): Bacteria > Bacteroidota > Rhodothermia > Rhodothermales > Bin80 > JANQES01. The sequence goes on along the minus strand of JANQES010000146.1, from coordinate 55,354 downwards.
CCCTGCGCGCGCGCGGCCTCCGTGTGACGATCCTGGAGCGGAGCGGTAATCTGCTTCACGCGTATCTGGACGACGATCTGCTGCCGCTCGTTCAGGACGTTGCGCACCGGCACGGGGTGGTGGTGCGGCGGGAGCAGGCCGTCGGGTTTGTGTTGGATGGCGAAGGCGCGGTGAAGGCAGTGCGCACCGACAAAGGCGAGATGATCGGCTGCCAAGTGGTGATCGCGGCTATGGGCACGCGGCCTGATACCGAACTGGCCGAGGCGGCGGGCATCACGCTCGGCACCACCGGCGCCGTCGCCGTCGATGCGCGGATGCGGACCAACCTGCCCAACGTCTGGGCCTGCGGCGACTGCATCGAGGTCGAACGGGTCATCGACCGGCGGAAGGTGTATCTGCCGCTGGCGCCGGTGGCGTTCCGTACGGCCCGCGTGGCGGCGACGAATGCCGCCCGGCGCGGACGCGTGGCACCGGCGCGGTTCCCCGGCGTCGTCGGGGCGTCGGCGGTGAAGGTCTTTGAACTCGAAGTGGCGACGGTTGGATTACGCCTCGACGAAGCTCGCGCCGCCGGGTTCGATGCCTTCGCCACGCAGATCAAACACTGGTCGCGTGTGCCGATTTATCCGGGCGCGAAGCCGTTGCACGTGCGGCTGGTCGTTGAGCGAGGCAAAGGCCGCCTGCTCGGCGCGCAACTCGTCGGCGAAGAAGGCGCTGCGCTGCGCGCCGACGTGCTCGTGCCCTGCCTCCGCGACCGCTGGGCCGTCGCCCAAATCAAAGACCTCGACCTGATTTACACCCCGCCCTTCGCCCCGGCCCTCGACCCGCTGATCGTGGCGGCGAATGAGGCGGCTAAAAGGGTGGGGAGAGGGTGAGTGGGAGAGAGGGGGAAAGGGAGAGCGTTCTCATGACCCATGACCCATGACCACTATGAAAGAACTCAGGACGGAAATCGAGATCAACGCGCCCGCAGCCAAAGTCTGGGCGATTCTTACCGACCTCGGCCAGTATGCAGCGTGGAATCCGTTTATGCCGGAGGCCGTCGGTGAGGTCAAAGAAGGCGAGCGGCTTCGCGTCCGCATCGCGCCGCCCGGCGGCAAAGCCATGACGTTCACGCCCACGGTGACGCTCGTGGAGCCGGAGCGCGCCTTCCGCTGGCTGGGCCGCCTGCTCCTGCCGGGTATCTTCGACGGCGAGCACATCTACGAGATCACGCCGCTCAGCGAGGGCAGCATCCGCTTCGTGCAGCGCGAGAATTTCCGCGGCATCCTGGTGCCGCTTTTCTGGAAAAGCCTCGACACCCAAACCCGGCAAGGCTTCGAAGCGATGAACGCCGCGTTGAAGCAACGGGCGGAAGGGGGACGTGAAACGTAAAACGTGAAACGTAAAACGTGAAACGTGAGGGTGCTGGGAGAGAGGTTTTTAAGGTATTCCAATCTTCATTGCCAAATCCCAGGGGGTAGGTGCGATGTTAGAGGAATTGCGAGAGTTGAACTTTCGTTGCTTGATTGAACTGAAGCATTCACCTATCAGGTCGTATTCCTTTGAGGAATATAGAAGCAATGGTTATCGCCATCCAGAAGTGCTTTCTTACTGTATTTCTTGCGAAGAAGAAGGCTGGAATGTGGCAAAAGATGGTTCCGGATTTCAACTGAAGAATATTTCTCACGGAGCGCACGCTGAGGACTTTTTTAAATCTTTGAAAGAATCTGTGGAAGGCTTGGGTGAGTGGCACAAGGAGCCCATAATGTTTGTTTTTGAATCGCCGAGTGTAGACTACAAAATATATGAGTCAGTGAAGTATAAGGGGTACGCGAAGCGTCCGAGCAAAGATTGGTATTGGGTTCACGAAGAACGTGATATGAAATCCTTCCCTGAGTATTTCAAAGGTAGGGTTTATAGTGAATTTGTTCTTAGCGTTATGTCCACGTTCCGCCTTTCGAACGTGTATATGACTAATCTGATCAAGTGTGGCATGAACAACGAAGATGGAACGCGCTTCAAGGGTATCGATGCATTTCGGAATGATTGTATCAAGAATTGTTATAAGAGGTTCTTAAGGCGTGAGATAGAAATCATAAAGCCGAAGGTTATTTTCGCCGTTGGCTCAAAGGTCGGATGGTGGCTCAAACATTTAAAAACGAGGAGTTCTTTTATTCAACATTTACCACACCCTGCTGCTCGGGGCTTCCGCGACGAATACTATAAAGTGTTGTATTTCTGGCTCGTTTTAGGGGCATTGAAGCGAACAAGCATTATCAAGGTTGAGGAGGCTACAGAGCTTGCCCAGGTATTCGTTGAGCGATTCGATCAGAAATAGGAGAAGCTGTATGTCAAAAGGAAAACAATCCAAAATCCAAAATCTAAAATCTAAAATCCCCACCGCAAGGTGGCGAGCGGTAGAACACCTCAACCGCATCGACCGCGACGCGGCGTTCATCGGGCTCATCAGGGAGGAGGATCTGGCCGAAGACCTCGACCCACGCGCCGAGCGACAGGCGACCGAATACGTGGCCGGCGTGACGCGGTGGCGGCGTTATCTCGACTTTATCATCCGTCATTTCTACAAAGGCAAATTCAAGAAAATGGAGCCCGCGCTCAAGCAGATCCTGCGCGTCGGGTTGTATGACGTGCTGATGCTGGAGACCCCGCCGCACGCTGCGTTGAACGAAGCCGTCGAACTGGCAAAGCGACTGGTGCGGCCCGGCGCAGGCGGCCTGGTCAACGGCATCCTGCGCAGCGTCGTCCGCCAAAAAGACCACCTCCCCACCCCAGACACCGGCGACCCCGCCGACGACCTCGCCACCCGCCATTCCCACCCAACCTGGATCGTCCGCCGCTGGCTCACCCGCTTCGGCCCTCAAGAAACCGAAGCCCTGCTCCACCAAAACAACACCCGCCCCCTCCACGGCTTACGTCCCAACATTTTTAAAATCTCCCCCGGAGATTTTAAAACAAAGCTGGATGAAGAGGAGGTGAGATGGGAGACGTCGGATTTTCTGGATGATTTTGTGCGGGTGCGGCGGTTGCAGGCGGTGTTGCGGGCTGGATGGGTGGAGGAAGGGCTATGCGCTGTGCAGGACGAGAGCGGCGGCCTCGTCGTGCGTCTGCTCGACCCGCAGCCGGGCGAAACGCTCGTCGATGCGTGCGCGGCGCCGGGTGGCAAGGCGCTCTATGCCGCCGCGCGGATGCGCAACCAGGGCCGCCTCGTCGCCATCGACATCCACCCCGGACGCCTTCGTCTGGTCGAGACGTCAGCGGAGCGGCAGGGTATCACCATCCTCCAACCCCACGCCCTCGACCTGCGCGACTTCGCCCGCCGCGACGACCGCCCACAAGCCGACCGCGTCCTGCTCGACGCGCCGTGTTCGGGCCTCGGCGTCCTCGCCAAACGCGCCGACCTGCGCTGGCATCGCACGCTCGAAGAGATCGAGGAACTGACCACGCTGCAAGACCAACTGCTCGATGCCGCCGCCGGCCTCGTGCGGCCCGGCGGGTTGCTTGTCTACAGCACCTGCACCATCGAGCCCGAAGAAAATCAGCAACGCGTCGAGGCGTTTTTACAGCGCCACGAGGCGTTTGCGTTGGAGCCGGCGGACGGGTTCGTGCCGGCGGCGGTGGTCACACCCGATGGCTATCTCGCCACCTTCCCGCATCGCCATCACATCGACGGCGCCTTCGGGGCAAGGCTGCGGAGAAGGGGATAGCAGGCTACGTAAGCCACTTCCGCGCTTCCTTGCGAAGGATCCAGGAAAAATGCGTGTCTCGCTCATCGATGGCGCAGATGTCCATCGTACCCGTGACCTGCCTTGCTGCTTCGGGGCTTCGTCTCAGGTACCAGAGCAGGGCGAAGTAACAGAAGTGGCCTATGAGGTGCTTCCTGTCGGCGAGGGTCTCGCAGGCGGGGATGAGGGCTGCGTCGAGCGTCAAGTCCTGGTCGACGGCGGCCCAAAGCGCCAGGGCTGCGGCGGCACGGATTTCATCGTGATCGTGACGGAGAGCGGCCACAAAGGCCCGGTCGCGTTGGGCATCAGGTTGAGACGGATCCAGGAGCGGGTCGATGACCTCACGCGCGGCATCGGGCAGACGCCAGAGATAGTATTCATCCCAACTCCCGGTGACGTCGTATTCGTAATGATACCGGTAGCGGTAGAGCGTCCCGCAGATGGGGCAACGACGGATCTGTTCGTTATCTCCGTGTCCTCGGCCCGGGGCGAAGATTTCGAGGGTCTCAGCAGCTTTGGGCAACACCTCGCGCACGTCGGTGGTCACTCCGGCTGCTCCCAGGGAGGCACAGGTGGCGCAATGAATTTTGACCATAGCTTTCGATAGGGCTTGCGATAGGCCAACACGCCTCGTTTTAATCCAAGATGGCGTGTCAAAATTCATTATCATAACCACCGCCGCACCCGCGCGCGATAGGCCTCGAAATCTGCGCCGAAATTGGACGTCAGGGCGCGTTCCTCCGGGATGATCTGGAAGCGATTCATGTAAAGGACGAAGCCGGGGAGCATCAGCAGCGACACCGGATTGGCGAGGTAGATGCCTAAGCTGAGCAAGACGAGCAACAAGGCGAGATACATGCGAAGTTCAAGCGTGTTCATGCCGGTTCATTTCAGGATGGGGCGGTGCCAGTCATGACGATGGTCAACACGCCACCGTTTTCGATGGCGTCGTGCGAAAACGAGAGGTCTGGCAACGGCGAGCCGTCGAGGGTGGCGCGGTCTACGTACTTGTTTTCCAGGCTATTGTTTTCCACGACGATGGTAAACGTCCGGCCATTTTCCAGGGCGATGGTGGCGTCGTGGATCAGGGGGCGGCCTATGGTGTAGACCGGCAGGCCCGGCGTGACCTGATAAAAACCCAGCGCATTCAACACATACCAGGCCGACATTTGCCCGCAATCTTCATTACCGATCAGGCCGTCGGGTGTTGGGTGATAAAAAGTCTGGAGGATGTCGTCCAGGCGGGCCTGCATGGCGGCGGGGCGTCCGGCGGCATGGTACAGATAGGCGATATGATGGCTGGGTTCGTTGCCATGCGCGTACTGGCCGATAAGCCCCGAAATATCCGCCGACGCCCGCGCTCCTTCGACGACGCTCCGTGTTGAAAAAAGGGTGTCGAGTTTTGCAGCGAAGGCATCGGGGCCGCCCATCAAGTCCATCAGGCCCGGTACGTCGTGGGGGACGAACCACGACCATTGCCAGGCATTACCCTCGATATATTCGCTGTCTTCATGGTCCGAGAAATAGGGGTTGAAGGGTTCTTTCCACTGGCCGTCACTCATTTTGGCGCGCATAAAGCCGGAGGCCGGGTCGAAATAATGGCGGTAGTAGGTTGCGCGTTCGGCATAGACGCGGGCCAGCGAGTCTTGCCCCACGTACCGGGCCAGTTGCGCGATACACCAGTCGTAATACGCGCTTTCGAGTCCGTACGAGACCGATCCCAGGGCCGAATCTGCCGGGATAAACGCCTGCCGGGCGATGAAGTCCAATTGTCTGGGCGTAACCCGCCCGGCGCGCGGTTCGGGCCGCTGCGCCGCGATGCCGGGCTGGTAGTGAGAACTGATCACCGCCGCGGCCAGCGCCTGTTGGGCGTCGAAATCATCGATGCCCTTCGAGAGCGCGTCGGCGATGAGCGAGACGGCGGGGTAGCCGACCATCGTCCCGGTATAGTTAGACGCCAGGGGCCATTTGGGTAAGAGGCCGCCTTCTTCGTATTTGCGCAGCAACGCGCGGATCCAGACCGCCGTCTGCTCCCGGTCGATGATTGTCATGAGCGGGTGGAGCGCCCGGAACGTATCCCACAGCGAGAAGACGGTGTAGTTGGTAAAGCCCTCCTCGGCCTGATGAATCTGATGATCCATGCCCCGGTAGCGCCCATCGACATCCTGGGCCAGCATCGGCGCGAGCATGCTGTGATACAGACCCGTGTAGAAGTTTGTACGGATCGCCTCGTCGAGCGTGTTGACGGCGATGCGACCTAAGGCGGCCCGCCAGGCATCCCGCGCCGCTTCCACGCGCGCTTCGAAATGCCAGTTATCAGCCTCCGCCTCTACATTTTTTTGCGCCCCCTCCATGCTGACGGATGAAATCCCCACGTTGATGAGAAGCTCTGTAGAAGCGTTGTCGGGGAAGGAAAGCCAGGTTTTTATCGATTTGCCGGAGAGGCTTTGCCCCGAAAGCACCGCGTCCCCATCTCTGGTCTCGATCACGCGGTAGGGGGCGGAGAAGACGGCATAGAAAAAGACAGGATGATCATAGGCCCATCCCGACGTGCGCCGCCATCCCTGGATGGTGTGTTCGTCGATGAATTCGAGGGTGCCGGCGAGGCTTTCGTGGCCCCAGTTTGCCTGAAGGACGTGCCCCAGATCGATGAGCAGTTTTTGCTCGACGCCTTCGGGATAGGTATAGCGGTGCATGCCGGTGCGTTGCGTCACGGCCAGCTCGGCCCGAACGTCGAAGTTTTTTAGATGGACGGCATACTGCCCGGCTGTGGCGGTTTCCGCTTCTTTATCGAAAGTGGCAATCAAAGAATCGGTGGCGGGGCCGGTGAAGGGCAAAAACAAGATGTCGCCCATGTCGCCGATGCCAGTGCCGCTAAGGTGCGTGTGCGAGAAGCCGTAGATCGTCGTGTCTGAATCGTGATAGCCGCTGGAGGCATCCCAGCCGGGCAGGCGCGTATCGGGGCTTAGCTGAACCATCCCATGCGGCATCGTCGGCCCTGGAAACGTATGCCCATGCGCGCCGGTGCCGATGAAGGGATCCACGTACGCGATGGGATCGAAAGCCGGGGCGCCGTCATCGGTAGCGGGCGGCTGGCAGGCGGCTATGCTGAGGGCCAGCAGGATCGGGAGAAATTTCCAGCGGATAGGCATGGGGAAGAGATCAGCTTAGGCCATGAAAAAGTGCGTTCGGCTTAAACATGGAGATCTCCGTTAAGAGGTTGTTGGGCCGCCTTTTTGACTCGGTGAGTGATCTATTCGTTTCAAAGACCCCGCTAGGCCCCCAGCATCCGAGAAAAGTCACTCTTTGCAGTCCAAATCCCATTGGTCATACGGCCCCGTTCGTTGGTACTTAAAAGAGCGCCTGCTTTGGCCGATTCTGAGAGAGGGCCAAAACGCGTCCATTCTGGAACGACGGTCCCCGGTTTCTTGTTTGAGGGAAAGATTAACACGATGATGCTGCCCCTAACGTCTGAGTAGTTCAGAAGTTATAACCCGCGCCTATGCCCTGAGCGTTACCGCATTAAGTGCCATCGAGGAGAAAAATGGGATTGACCCTCCCGTCTTAAAAGGGCGGGACGCGCTGCGTATCAGGAGGCACCCTTACGCAACACGCAGTACGAAATACTCTCCTCACAGCACTTAATTGCTCGTACGTACCTCGTATCCCCCATTTACCGAAGAGCGATTTCATGAAAGCACTTCTCCGTGGCCGTCCGGCGGCCTGGGTAGCGGCCTTTGTAGTAGTGGCCATGACCGGCTTTTCGCCCGAGACGGCGCAGGCGCAACGGGTGGCGAAGTATGGCGCCGACTTCCTGTCCGGCGGTGTCGGCGCGCGGGCGCTGGGCATGGGTGGGGCCAACGTAGCCCTGTCGCAGAACGTCAATAGCGGCTATTGGAACCCGGCGGGGCTGAGCCATCTGGCCTATCCGGAGTTCGCCTACATGCACGCCGAACGCTTCGCCGGCATCGTGACGTTCGACTATGCCGGGGCCGCCTTCCCCATCAACGCCAATTCTACGCTCGGCGTCTCGTTCTACCGCAGCGGCGTCAACGATATCAAGAACACGCTCAACGCCTGGGACGTCGAACGCGATCAGCCCAAAGCGCGTCCGGAGACGTATTTCGAGAGCTTTTCGGCGGCAGACATGGCGTTTTTCGTCAGCTATGCGCGGATGTTCAGCCAGCGGTTCGCCCTCGGCGTGACGGGCAAAATCATCCGCCGCACCATCGGCGACTTCGCCGACGCCTGGGGCTATAGCTTCGACGTAGGCCTGCAATATCGCACGCGGCGCTTCCTCTTCGGCGTCAATATTCAGGATGCCTCGACGATGCTGCAAAGCTGGAGCATCAACGAATCGGCTTTTGCCATCAACGACGTCAACCCGGAGACCGGGCAGAACTATACGTTCCAAGAGGTCTTCGAGCAGGAGTTGCCGACGGGGCAGACCTTCCTCGTGCTGCCGGTGGCGCGGTTGGGTTCGGGGGTGATTCTGCCTGCCGGGCTGGGCAACACCTTCACCCTCGGCTTCGACCTCGACTTGGCTTTCGACGGGCAGCAGGCCAACGCCTTCAACGCGGGCGACATCTCGTTCCACCCGCGCCTCGGCGGCGAATTCAACCTGAAAAACGTGGTGTCGCTGCGCGCAGGCGTCAACCGGATCACCAACAGCGACCGCTACGGCCTCGACTTCGTGCCCTCGGTGGGGGCCGGGCTGCGCCTCAAACAGATCGCCGTCGATTACGGCTTCGGTGACTTCGGCGGGCTCTCGTCGGACCTCGGTTATTCGCATCGCATCTCGTTGCAATTCAGCCTGGAGCAGCCGGGTCTCAAACGCCAGGATCCGGAGCAGCCGTAGGGCGCGTAAAACGTAAAGACGTAAAACGAAAGGGTGCTCGTACCAACGGTTGGTGCGAGCACCCTTTCGTTTTACGTTTCACGATGTCGTATCTTGGGCGGCGATCACGAATCGTCCATACCGCCCAGCAAACCATGATCCCACCGCTGCACTGGAACGAAGAGGCCGGTCGTGTAGACCTGTTGGACCAGACGCGCCTGCCCGTCGAAGAGCGCTGGCTGGATATCGAGACGCCGGAGCAGATGGCCGAAGCGATCCGTATGCTACGCGTGCGCGGTGCGCCGGCCATTGGCATTGCGGCGGCCTACGGCGTCGTGCTCGCCCTCCGCGAACCCTCCGCGGATCCGCACGAAGCTGTGCGCGAGACCATCGCGATGTTGGCCACGACGCGGCCTACGGCGGTCAACCTTTTTTATGCGCTCGACCGGATGCGCCGCGTGGCAGACGCGCATCAGGGGGCTTCGAAAGAGGTCTTGCGTGAGCGGCTGCTCGACGAGGCGCACGCCATCAACCAGGAAGATCAGGAAGCCGGCCGGAAGCTCGGCGAGCACGGGCTTTCGCTCTTTCAGGACGGCATGACCATTCTGACGCATTGCCACGCCGGCGGCGTGGCCACCTCGGGCTACGGCACGGCGCTGGCGCCGCTGTTGATGGCGCCTGAACGCGGCGTGGCGCTGCAAGCCTTCGTCGATGAGACGCGTCCGTTATTGCAAGGCAGCCGCATCACCGCCTGGGAACTGACCCAGGTGGGCGTGCCGGCCACGCTCATCACCGATTCGATGGCCGGGCACGTGATGCAACAGGGCCGCATCGACGCCGTCATCGTCGGGGCTGACCGCATCGCGGCCAACGGCGACGTGGCCAACAAGATCGGCACCTATGCCCTGGCCGTGCTGGCTAACGCGCACAAGATTCCGTTCTACGTCTCGGCGCCGCTCTCGACGGTAGACTTCGACACGGCCATGGGCAAGGACATCGTCATCGAAGAGCGCGACCGGCAGGAGGTCACGCATGGCTTTGGCCGGCAGACGGCCCCCGAAGCCGTGACGGTTTACAACCCCGCCTTCGACGTCACGCCCGCGCATCTGGTTACGGCCATCGTCACCGAGCACGGTGTTGTTTCTCCCCCCTACAAGGCCAACCTGGCCGCCTTACGCCCGCCGCTGCCGTGATGGCGACGACGCGGGAGCAATAGCGCCGCTGTTTCGTTCGTTCTGTAACGAACAGGCGGTTTTCGTTCGTTGAGAAAAGGTGGGAGGAGCCTCAGTCAGCCGCGTTGATCGTTACGACGAACCACGGACCACGGACACGCGTCATGAGAAAAGACGACATGTATGGGTTGGGCGCAAGCCTGGCGTTACATCTACTGCTGATCCTGGCCTTCGGCCTGATGGGCATGACCGCGAGCGAGCCGGAGCCGCTGGGCTTCATCGAAGTAGACTTCGGGCCTATCGCCGAGGGGCGTCCGGTGCAGCGGGCTGCCGAAGATCGTCCGGAGGTAGAGGCCGAGCCGGAGCCGGAGCCCGTCGAAGAGGAGCCGCAGGAAGAAGTGGCGCCGCCTGAAGAGGCCAAACCCGTCGAGTTGCCCGATCAGCCTGAAGAGATCATCGACGAAGAGCAGGTGCAGGCGCCGGAGGCCGAGACTATCTCGCCGACCGTACAAAACGAGCCTGCCGAGGCCAACGAGCCTGAACCCAGGGAAGAGGTCAAACCCCTCGAAACCCAACCGCTAGGCGGCGATACCGGCGGCACCACAGGCGATACCGAGGGCACGCCGGGGCCGGGTAACTCCGAACAAAAGACGGCCCCCTATGACAATATCGAAGGGCTCGAAAATCGGCGGTTTCTCGGCGGGGCCAAGCCTGCCTACACCGATTTAGTCAATGCCACGATTCGGATGCGGATCACCGTCGGGCCAAGTGGTCGAATTATAAGGAGCAGCCCTGTCCGCAAAGGCAATCCGGCGCTGGAACGCGCCATCCAGGAGGCTTTTCGATCCTGGAGATTCAATACGCTGGCTTCGAATGCGCCGAACCAGAACGGCATCGTCACGTTCAGATTTCGTGTAGAATAAGTGCGTCTAAGGTCTTTATATTTATGCGGTAAAGGTGCTTCCGGAAGCGTTTTCGAAAGCACCTTTTCGTTTTACGCGCCACGTTTTACGATATTAAAGACGCTTCGTGTAATCCATTCTTGCGTGGTGGCCTCTTGGCTTCAGACTCTACAAACCACACCTATCTCGGAGAGACGCCGGATTTTAGTCTGCGCTTTCCGCCGTTGCCCAAGACCATGGCCGAAATCACGCGTCTGGCTGAGGATGGCGCGGAGACCCCGGACACCCCGCGTCTGGCCGAGGTCGTGCGGGCCGATCCCATCATTGCAGCTTTTGTGCTGCGGCGGGTCAATTCGGTGTATCACGGCGTCCGGCGTGAGGTAGACGACGTGCGTCAGGCTGTGCTGTTGCTCGGCTTCGAAGAAGTGTGCAACCTGGCCTTGACGGTGGGGATGATGGAGTTGGAAGAGATCGTAGTCTCGGGCGAGTCAGCGGCCATTTTTCGGGATATCATGAAGGTGAGCATCGGCGCGGCGTTCTTCGGGCGTGAACTGGCGAATCATCTCCGCATCCCGCAAAAAAACAAAGCGTTCACGCTGGGCTTGCAACACGCGGTGGGGCGTCTGGTGCTGCTCTATAACCGACCCCGAGAATATGAAGCCCTCTGGACATCGACCCGGCAAGACTTCGGGCCCCGCGTCGTCAACGAGCGCATGACCTTTGGCACGGATCATAGCGACCTGGGCGCCCGCGCGCTCGAACGGTGGAATTATCCGGAAACCATTACCGCTGTTATTCGAAGTTATCACAGGCCGGGCGCGCTCAAAGGTTATAACCTGCGGAGTTCGGCGCTTACGCTTTCGGTGGCCGTCTCGGCAGCCGAACAACTTCTTCTGAGCCTGACCACGCAGAGAGGCAAACCATTTTTCACCCCGACGCCGGCCACGCATGCGCTGGCGCGGCTGGCCAAAACCACAACGACCCGGCTCGTCGAACAAATCCGCCCCCGCCGCGACGAAGCGCGCGACTATATCAGGGGGATGTTGCAGGGGTGAATCGGGATACGGGATGCGAGATACGGGATGCGGGATGTGTGATGCGGGATGGCAGATCAGGTAGGGTTGCGCAAGGTGGTGAACGTTCAAAATCTCCCTGCTGCTCGTTGCGAGGCTCTGCCTCGCAATGCAGGAGTGGCAGCTCTGCTGCAAAAAAACAGGGACGGCAGAGCCGTCCGACGGAGCGTCACGAGGCAGAGCATCGTGACGAGCACTCTCGGAGGAGGTAGCGGCTTTCACCACTTTGCACATACATCCACGCATCCGGAAACCAGTATCCCGCATCCCGTATCTCACATCCCGCATCCCGAAACTACCTCTTCGTGCCGGTGGCCACGTACAGCCGTCCGCCGAAGACGCGGGGCGATCCGGGCAGGTAGGTCATCTCGAAATCGTTGACGGCTGCCTGAAGCGGTTTCCAGACCTGGCGCGAGGTGTCGCCTCCCGAAACCAGTTCAGTGCTCCACGTCTGAAAGGTTCGTTTTTCGGCGAAGACATCGAAGATGGCGAAGCGTCCTCCGCTGCGCAAGAGATCGAAGCAGCGCTGGAAGGCGGTCTCCCAATCGGGAATCACGGTCAAGGCCAGCGCGCAGAGGACGCCGTCGGCGGTGGCCCGGTTGCCGTGCGTTTCAAGGTGGCTCGCACCGAATTCGTGGATGCTGCTTTGCACGAGGTGTACGTTGGTCCATCCTGCTTTTTGTGCCCGTCGCTCTGCGCGGCGGAGCATCCCTTTCGACAGATCAACGCCGACGATGGCGCCGTCGCCGAGGTGGGCTTTCAGAGGCGGGAAGTTTTGCCCCGTTCCGCAGGCTACGTCGATGACGAGGCTGCCCGGCGGTAGGCGTAAAGCCGCCACGGCTTCGGCACGCGGCGCGCGGTAGAGCTTCTCCAGGGCGCCGTCGTAGAAAAGCGAGAAGACGTCGTACCACATCGGGACAGAAGAGACGATCCGGCCCATGGCGCTTTTTGGTTAGGATGTAGATGTGAGGCTCGTGTTCACTCTTCATAAAACGGTGCATCCGTCTGCGCGGGTTCCACAAGAATTAGCTGTAATTTCGCCCGCTATTCTACAATGGGTGGGGACGAGTACATACGTTGATTCTTATATCGGATTTCTCGGTCACAAACCCTCTCGAAAGCGTGATGACCAGACATCTTGATCAGATCCTCTTTGGTGCTTTGCTGGTGATGGTCCTGGCCGGTTCGTTCGGATGCGATGGCGGCGTGGAGGATGGGTTGCCGGCAGTGCCCACGATGATGACGCCGGCCAACGGCGCAGCCGATCAGCCCAACGCGCTGGAGCTTCAGTGGCATCCCGCACCTGATGCCGAGACCTATCACGTCCAGCTTGCCGCCACGCCAGAGTTCGCCGGCGTCCTGATGGATGCGCGGGAACTCACGACGACGTTTGTGCCCGTCAAAGACCTGAACCTCGGCGCCGCGTACTACTGGCACGTTCGCGCCCAAAACGAAGCCGGCTTCAGCGACTGGTCGCCCACCTGGAGCTTCACACCCTCGTCTGTGGCTGCCGTGCCGAAGACCTATCCGGTGTTGACGGTCCCGGCCAATGGCGCCGAAAGCCAGCCGACCACCATCACCTTCCGATGGCAGGCTCTGGAAGGGGCTACGGCCTATCACATCCAGGTAGCGCTCGAACCGGATTTCTTGCGGCGGGTGGCAGACATGGAAGGCGTGCGCGCCACCTCGCAGAAGGTGACGGCGCTGGTGCATACCTACACCTACTACTGGCGGATTCGCGCAAGTAATCCGGCAGGCTATGGCGCCTGGTCGCCCCCGTGGAACTTCGTCGTCGAATAGAAATGTGCAGACGTGTGCCATGAAGCATCGGCTCTTATTCGTTTTGCTGCTGGCCGCCGGCTTCTCGATGACAGGGTGCGAACTCACCGATTCGAGGAGCAGCGACATCGATCTCGATGCCGCCTTGCTCGACCGGATTACCATCGGTGGGCAACGCGGGATGTCTGCCTTCATACTCCCGTCCAGCGACGATTTTGCCGCCATCCCCCAGGATCCTGCTAATCCGTTGACAGCGGATAAGGTCGAACTGGGGCGGCTGTTATTCCACGAGACGGCGCTGGCGACGAATCCGAGGCATGAGGCCGGGCGGGGCGCTTATGCGTGCGCGACGTGCCATCATGCAGACGCCGGGTTTCAGGCCGGGCGGCGGCAGGGCATCGGAGACGGCGGCTCTGGCTGGGGCACGAGCGGCGAGGGGCGCGCGCGCCATCCGGCGTATGCTGTGGCCGAGTTGGATGTGCAGCCGGTGCGGACGCCGTCGGTGCTCAACAGCGCCTATCAGCAGGTGATGCATTGGTCCGGCGCGTTGGGAGCGCGGGGGCCTAACGAAGGCACCGAGGCGCGCTGGCAAAGCGGCACCTCGTCTGAGGTCAACCATCTTGGTTTCGAGGGGCTCGAAGCACAGGCCATCGCCGGCCTCACCACGCACCGGATGGATGCGCTCGAATCGTCGATTGTGGCGACCCATCCCACCTATCAGGCGCTCTGGGACCGCGTTTTCCCCGGTGAAGCTGTCTCGCCGGTGCCGGTAGGGCTGGCCCTGGCTGCCTTCCAACGGACGCTGCTCGCCAACCAGGCGCCGTTTCAACGATGGCTGCGCGGCGAACTCGATGCGATGTCGGACGCTGAAAAACGCGGCGCGCTCCTGTTTTTTGGAAAGGCCGATTGTGAGGTGTGCCACACGGGGCCGGCCCTCAATCAGATGGATTTTTACGCCCTGGGCATGCCCGATTTACAAGGCGCTGACGTCTTCGGCGCGGTGCCCGAAAACCTGGGCCGAGGCGGCTTTCTCGACGATCCGAGTGAACATTTCAAGTTCAAAGTACCGCAACTCTACAACCTCAAAGACACCCCGTTCTACGGGCACGGCGGCACGTTTCACTCCCTCCGAGCCATCGTCGAATATTACAACAACGGCATCCCGGCGCGGCCCCTTCCCGAAGGCCGGCTTCCGGAGCAGTTCAGACCCCTCGGGCTCACCCCCGCCGAGATCGACGACCTCGTGCTTTTTCTGGGCGAATCTCTTCGCGATCCGGACCTCCGCCGCTACGTGCCGGAGACGCTGCCTTCAGGCCAATGCACCCCCGCCAACGACCCGGCAGCGAGGGTCGATCTGGGTTGCTAAGTGCCTTGGTGGAGATTCTGTGGGGTATGCTGGATACGTAAAACGTGAAACGTAACCAACAGGCAGACCACAAAGAAAGATCTTTTTCCCATTCTCCCTCTCACCCTTTCCCCATTGGCTACATCCTACTGGCTATTCCCCAACTCTAAACTTCCACCGTTTTCAGATAATTGATGCTCCTTCTCAGCCCTTCGAGCGGTTCTTCCGTCTCGATCTCGATGATGTAGCCGTGGTCTGCGATGTCGCTCTTCATGGCGGCCCTCAACACGGCTGCCCAGTCGACCATCCCTTCGCCTAAGGGGACGATACCACCGAGGCGGCCCGGTTGCCGGCCCTTCATCGCCGGGTCGTAGTCGTGCATGTGCAGCGAGGAATACCGCCCGGCGTACTTATCCAGATAATACTCCAGGTCGTACCCGTCGCGGATAGAGGCAAACTGAAACTGCATCGTGATCAAGTCCGGATCGAGGACATCCATAATGTGCTCGTACTGGGGTTTGCCGTCTTCCATGACCGGCGCGACCCGGTGATTGTGATAGCCAAGCCGCAGCCCTGCCGCCTTGACGATCTCTGCGGCTTTGTTGCATTGCTCGCCCCATCGCTTGAAGTCGTCAATCGTGCCATCGTTACCAATACCGGATCCCGACATGATGAGGTCCGTCAAGCCGAGGGCAGCCGCATAGTCGGCGGTTTTGGCCGGATCGTCGTCGAGTACTTCGTGGGATTGAAAGTGCGCGGATTTACAGAAGAGGCCGGTATCTTCGATCTGCTGTTTGACCTCGGCAGGCGGCAGCGCCGTCAGGTTGCCGAAGCCCACTGTTTTATAGTGATTGCCCTGGGGCGAGCACATCTCGACGCCGTCGAAGCCCAGCGCTTTAACCGTCTTCAGCGTGCCGGTAAAGTCTTCTCCGATCTCCCTTCTCATGCCATACGACTGAAAGCTTATCGGCTTGTTGAAACGCATCGTTCCGGTAGCAGCATCGGCAGCGGCTTGTTGTTGACCTTGCCCTTCGGCACAGCCGATGGCGGTAGCAGCGGCGAGCAGGCCGGCGGCACCTGTCGCTAAGAACTCTCGGCGGTTGAACGTGCTCATCGATTTGTCCAGGTGAGGGATAGGGGAGGGGTGGATTCGACTAATATAATGCACGGCAGAATCACATGGACACGGGCGTGAAACGTAAAACGTGAGACGTGAGGGTGCTTGACTCGGCCTTTCCACTAGCACCCTCACGTTTCACGTTTTACATTTCACGGATATACCAGTCAGATCCGTAAGCCTCGTCTGGATTCAACCCCGACGCCTTCCGGTTCGTCCGTCTCCGGTAGTTCGATCAGGTCCTGAGCCGGCTCGTTCGCCAGGCCCTTCGGCGAGGAGGCCGACAGGGTTTGATGAAGCAGATTGGTTAATCGCTTGAGTCGTTCCTTCTGGCGTCTTGCCCACAACGATATCGATCCGCGCACCAGGGCCAGTGCGCCCAGTACACTCCCGCCGAGAATAAGAGAGTTCACCAGATTGGACAGGCCCAGGCCATCGAATCCCTCGATCGTAAAGATCGCCAGGAGGGCGCTAAAGAAGAAAGCGCCCACGTAGGCCGGGATCGCCACGCCGCCATAATGCTTTCGGATCTGGATCGACGTCTGGTCGGCGTCGGGGCGGATGGCGACGCGTGTTTTTACGAAATTGAAGCCGCTGTCTCCCTCGCCGACGGTGTGTACCCACTCCCGCGCGCGTCCGACCTCGTCGATTTGCCCCTTCTTGCTGGTGAACGCCCGGAGTTCCATGACGACCTGCTCCCACTGCTCCTGCGTCATCGTCCCGTCGACGACCCGCGCCTGATCGATAACGAAGGGGCCGCCCCACAGGCTGGCGGCTTTGCTGGCGTGCAGGCTGTCTTCCATCTCCAGCGCCGCCGTCCGCACATGCTCCGGAGGAAGGCCGATTTCGGCGGCGATGTGCTCGACCTCTTCTATAGAAAGAGCGCGGTGTTGCTGCGCGGTCCCTGTTGTCTCCTCGTGGAGCGCCGTCGCGCGCTGAATCAGCGCACCGACCTCCTTTTCATTGTACCGGCGATGTGTAGGTTTGTCGTGATCCATAGCGGGTAGCTCGCTGCGTTGGGGTGCGGTACGTCTACGGCGCCATGCCTTTTCGGTTGCTTTGCTCCCTGTATCGATTTCGACGACTACGCCTCTCCGTTTGGGGCTGCCACGATGATTTTCTTCGCTGCATAATCTTTGCTGATTCGTCTAACGCCCGCCGACGGGCGGATACATCGCCGGCGGGCGGTCGAAGTCGACCTGCTCGACGGCGGACCAGGGCACATACTCGGGGCGCTCACGGCCATCGACAAAGATCAGCAGGCCGGCATTTCCCTCGCCGAGGTCGCCAGTGCGTTCGAGCAGCAGCCCCTCGCCGCTATGGAGCGTTACCCTGGCGCGATCGGCGCCACGCTCTTCATGGTCGGGGGGCACGAGCGAGGCTATCAAGCCGAAGGGGATGGTGTAGTCCACGCCCTGAGACGGGGCATCGAGCGTCTCGGTAATCTCGCTCTCGTCGAGGTCGAAGACCAGCCGTCCGGCCAGGCGGCGACCGGCGCGGGTGGTGACGCGGCCCGTGAGCGGGCGCCCCGGCAGGAAGTCGCCGTAGGAGGGGCCGCTGCCGCCCGGGCTGAAGTCTACGCGCTCGAAGGCGTCCCAGGATACCAGCACCCGGCCGTAGCGCCGGTCGTCGACGTAGATGCCGCGGTTGCCGTGGCCGACCTTGCGGGTGCCGGAGAGCACGATCTCGCGGCCGTCGAGCAACGTCACCAGCGAGCTGCCAGGCGAGTAGCGAGCGATGGAGCGGATGGTGTCGAAACGCAGGCCGATCTCGCCGTCGTCGGTGTGGCCGACGAGCTCGTCGCGACCGACGGCCTCCTCCCGGTCCCACTGGAGGAAGCCGGTGAAGTCGCCCTGACGGGTGCGCACCGTACCGTGGAGCCGGTCCGGTCCGTCGCCGGTCCGGTCCGTGGGGAGGAGCTCGATGGTGTGGATCTGACCCGGTCCGAGGTCCACGGCGCCGCGCCTGTCGTCCCACACGCGCACGCCGTCGTCGAAGTCGCCGGCGGCGAGGCGGTCGAGGTCAAACACAGTGCCGCTCTTGAGCGTCACCCGCACGTAGGGGTCGAACTCCATGCCGCTCTCAAGAACCCCCCGCACGCCGAGTTCGCCGCGCGCCTCGATGCGCGCGATGTCGCCGAAGCGCGCCATGAAAGGCCGGCCGAGGTCCATCTGGCGCTCGCCTCGGGAGATCTTGAGCCCGAAGGCCTTGATCGGTTCGCGCTCCTCGGTCAGTTGTTCGGGCGGCACCTGGGCGGCCCAGGGATTCTCGTCCTTGAAGCCGTTGAAGTAGTTGCCCCAGAACGCCTCTTCGTCGCCTCCCCAACGCAGCCGCCCCTCGTAGGTGGCGCCGTCATAGGTGGTGATGCGGCCATACAGGAAGCTCGGGTGGGCCTCCGCTGCCGCCGCAGTCGAGGGGGTGATCGCGGTCGCGGTCGCTGCGGCGGGATCGACATCCTGTTCGAGGGCCTGGTAGCCGGCCACGAGGGCGAGGACGATAAGCACGATGGCCGCCGCCCCGCCGGCGATAGTGGCTTTATTCATGTGGCACCGTTGTTTTCGTTGTATGATTTCAAAGTACTTTATAGTATAAAGTAGTCACGGATCTTTGTCAAGAACGATGAAGCGCAAAAGAATTATATTTTTTGTTGATATCCGGTAGTACTTCAACTTGAATGCTCATTCTTCGCTCCCTGATTATGACACTATTTGACCAGCAACATCTGACCCGCTCCCTGGAAAGAACCCGCCTCCAACCGATAGAAGTACACCCCACTCGGCAGGTCATCTGCTTCAAAAATGATCTGGTGCCAGCCAGACGGCTGCCTCTCATCGACGAGCACGTGTACACGACGACCCATAACATCGAAAATCACGAGCCGAACCGACGCGGTTTGGGGCAAACCATACTGAATGGTCGTTCGTGGGTTGAACGGGTTGGGATAGTTGTTTTTGAGCACGAAGTGTTTGGGCAGGGTCGAGGGCGATTCAATGCGCGTTGTTGGCTGGCATGGGGTGGCAAGGACTTCAGCGGGCGAGTTGCAGCCAGGCAGGTTATCGCGGATGCTAATGGAGCCCTGGATGCTGCCAGAGGCTAGCAGGGCTCCGATGCCGCAACTACAGGCACTCAGCGCATCGTTGCGTTGGATGGACAAGGGTCCCGCAACGGAGGCCACATTGCTGAGCCCGTCAAGATTCGGTAGCAACGCGTTGCGTTCAATGGACAAGGGTCCCGCGACCTCGGTCAGGCCGCTGAGCCCATCGAGACTCGTCAGTACAGGGTTGCGTAGGATGGTTAATCCCCTGACTGAGGTCAGGCCGCTGAGCCCGTCGAGACTCGGCAGCACGGGGTTGCCTATGATGCTAAATTCCCTGACCCCGGTCAGGCCGCTGAGCCCATCGAGACTCGTGAGCACGGGGTTGCCTGCGACGGTGAAATCTCCGTCGATCTCGGTCAGGCCGCTGAGCCCATCGAGACTCGTGAGCACGGGATTGCCTGTGATCTGCAAGATTTCTTCGACTGCGGTCAGGCTACTGAGCCCGTCAAGATTCGCGAGCGAAGCGTTGTTGATGATGTTTAATGATCTGACCTCGGTCAGACCAGAGAGCCCATCGAGACTCGTGAGCAAAGCATTCTCTGCGATGTCGAAGTCTCCCGCAACTGACGTCAGGCTGCTAAGCCCGTCAAGATTCGTTAACGAGATGTTACTTAAGATGTCGACGTCTCCTGCCACTGAAGCTAAGCTGCTGAATCCGTCAAGATTCGTGAGTAAAGCGTTGCGTTCGATGGACAAGGATCCTATAACGGAGGTCAGACTACTGAGTCCGTCAAGACTCGTGAGCGCAGCATTGTCTTCGATCTGCAAGGTTTCCTCAACCAGGGTCAGGCCGCTGAGCCCGTCAAGATTCGTGAGCACGGGGTTGCCCAGGATCTGTAAGGCTTGCCCAACCAAAGTCAGGCCGCTGAGCCCGTCAAGATTCGTCAGCGCAGCATTGTCTTCGATCTGCAAGCGCCCCGCGACTGCGGTCAGGCTACTGAGCCCGTCAAGATTCGCGAGCGAAGCGTTATTCTTGACCTGCAAGCGTACCGCGACGGATGTGAGGCTACTAAGCCCGTCAAGATTCGCGAGCGAAGCGTTGTCTACGATGAGCAAGACGTCCCCAACCGAGGTCAGGCCATTGAATCCGTCAAGATTCAGTAGCGCAGGGTTGCTTATGATGTTTAATGCTTCGACCTCGGTCAGGCCAGTGAACTCATCGAGACTCGTTAGCAACGCGTTGCGTTCGATGTCGAAGTCTCCCGTCACCTCGGTCAGGCTGCTGAGCCCGTCAAGACTCGGTAGCAACGCGTTGCGTTCGATGGACACGGTTCCAATAACTGAGGTAAGACTGCTGAGTCCCTCAAGGCTCGTGAGCGAAGCGTTGTTTATGATGTTTAAGCCGCCAACCGAGGTCAGGCTGCTAAGCCCGTCAAGGTTTGTGATGTCTGTATCTTGGATACTTAACGTTCCGGTCACTTCTGTGAAGCCAAACGCATCGACTTGATTCTGTGTGCTCAACGTCAGATCGCCCATGTGAACCTGCGCCTGAGCCGGAAAGATTGCTAGCAGACTCAGCAGCCCGAGGCTAAGTACCCAGCGACTACCGCACCATAGACGGGGCCGGTGTACCTTGCCTATACCGGGCGGGTCGCTATCTTGCGAACCAGTCTCAGACCCTTGTTGCTTCGTGTACATCATAGGGTGAATTACTTGTTTACAAGGGCAAGAGGTGTAACGGCTCGCGGTTCAAGGGCCGCAAGCCACGATAGCGTTTCAACAAGGTAATGAGACACCAACAGTCAGACAAGGCGAAACCGACTCGCTTGCGGTCGGCTGCAGCGGTGGTTGGGTGCCGATCTATGAGAGTTCTGCGTGAACTCTTACTCTTTACTGCCACTTGTTTGGTATTCTTCTACTCGTATCGCAGGCTTTTGATGGGGTTTTCCAGCGCAGCTTTCACGGTCCGGTAGCTTACGGTTCCCAGGGCGATGAGCAATGCAAAGGCACCCGCCAGCAGAAACGTGCCTGCGCCGATCTCGATACGATAGGCGAAGCCATCAAGCCATTGCTGGATAGCAAAATAGGCCATCGGCGTAGCGATGATGAATGCGGTCCCGACCAACTTGAGGAAGTCTTTCGAGAGCAGCGCGACGACGCTGGCAACCGAAGCGCCGAAGACCTTACGGATGCCTACCTCTTTCGTGCGCTGCTCTGTTGTGAAAGCAGCAAGGCCGAAGAGTCCTAAACAGGCAACGAAGATGGCGATAAAGGCGAAGGGTAACAGGATCGTCTTCAGGGTGTGCTCGTTGGTGTAGAGCCCGCGAAGGCTTTGATCCAGAAACGTGAATTCAAAGGGTCGCTGGGGCTCGAACTGTTTCCAGACCGCTTCCAGGGCTGCTAAACCGCCGGGCACATCGTTCGATTTGACCCGCACGAGCATATGGCTGAACAAGCCAGGATCGAAGCGAATGACCAGCGGCTCGACGCGCTGGCGAAGCGAAGCAAAGTTGAAGTCGCTCACTACACCAATGACCCGGCCATCCAGGTCGTCTTTGCCATCTCCGATCCCCAACCGTTTTCCAATGGGATCGGTCCACCCGAGTCGCTCCGCAGCGGTTTCATTGAGAAGATACGTGTCGGCGGTGTCGGCGGCAGAGAACCCGCGTCCTGCCACCAGTACCAGACCCATCGTGTAGTAGTCGATGTCCGCTTTGAACCAGTCCGGGTAATACTTATTAACGAAAGCCGGAAGTTGATCTTCCAGGCGCCGAGCGTCGTATTCGTCGGGGAGCCGTACGTAGGTAATGCAGGGGTTCCAGTACCATCCGGTGAACCAGTCTTCGGGGACGCCCACGCTGGGCAGTACCTGGTTCAGGCTCTCGAACGAAGCCAGGAAGTCGAAGGTAAAATGCACATTGTGCGGCAGGTTTTCCAACACGCCGGTGATGGTATAGGCATGCTTACCCTCCAGGGTCAAAATCCGCCCTACCACGTCACTCGTGCCGAAATATTTCTTCGCGGTCGCCTCGGTGATAAGGAGGGCATAGGGATCGTCAAGCGCGGTGCTCGGATCCCCTTGCAGAAACGCGAAGGAAAACACGTCGAAGACACTGGAATCGGTCCAGAAGAACCGTTCTTCGTAGAAGCGCTTCTCGTCGTGGCTGACGAGCGGCACCTGGCTCTGCATCCGGAAGAAGCGCGTCGTCGTGATCTCGGGAAATTCGTTGCGAAGCGCCGGGGCCACCGGAAAGGGAATCCCGGCTGACGTTTCTTTGATCTCGTTAAAGGTGCCAACCTCTATCAGTCGGTAGATGTGATCGGCCTTTTCGTGGAAGCGGTCGTAGGAAAGCTCGTCTCGTACGTAAAGCAGGAGGAGCAAGCAGCAGGCTATACCGATGGCAAGCCCTGTGATGTTAAAGAATGCATACCCTCTGTGCCTTTTGAGGTTACGCAGGGCGATCTTGAAATAGTTTTTCAACATGGCGGCAAGAGCAAGGCTGCGGGTGTCTCTGCGTGCTGTACGCCAAAATGCATTCCATTGTATACAGGCTTAGTTTTTTCAATAGGTTGACTGTCTGCGCCGAGCCCCAGAACGCAAAATTCGTTGTTCGCTGGCGATACAGTTTCGTCCGAATTCGGACAAGAATGGCCGCGCATTAATAGGATTAACATAGCCTGTTCACATCTCGTACACATCTCGCTCGTATCCTGCGGTAAACCTGATTCCTCAACAAAATGTGGAGAGACGAGATGAGAAGCCTTTCTGCCATCCAGATTGTCTTGGTATTCCTCGGTCCCTGGATAATGTCCTGTAGTAGTCCCACGGACCCTGAGAATGACACTATAACTGAGAGCCGTTGCCCTGGTTTTTTGAGTACCTTTGCCGGACAAGGTGCCTTAGTGACGGCAACGTGTGAGGATGAGTTTTTGCGCCTGAGGTCAGAGACAGGACTTCCTGACATGACAGCCACGCAAGCGGAAGACCAGCCCATGATCGGTATCAGGGCCTGGATTCAACGCGTAGCCTTACCCTTTACCTACAACTGGCGTATTCCCATGGAGCCTACATGGCTGTCCCAACCCATCGAAGCGTCAGCCCGGGGCCCGATTGCCGTCGCTATTGACGGTGTCCCTATTTTTCACTACGAACGGCGCCCGGATGTATCAACGGATTTAGACAACTATGACCCGGCTAATGACACCGTGCTTCAGGGAGAGCTCGATCAATGTGGGGGCCATGCCGGGCAAGGGGAGGATTATCATTACCACTATACCCCTGTGTGTTTGTTGGACGGGCATGATCTCTCCCAACCCATTGCCTTTGGCCTCGATGGCGCTCCCGTCTATTTCGGCGAAGGCGGGACCGATTATTATGGCCGAGGCCGTTACAGTGACTGGGACTATTTGCCTGGTGCTCCCCTGGATGACTGTAATGCACTACAGTTCGGCGACGGTCAGTTTGTGCATTTCTCCACGAAGAACCCGCCCTACATGATTGGATGTCACCACGGTGCTTTTGACGCTACTCTACAGATAGAACCGCGACCGATGCCGGGGCGTGAGCAAGGCGTTGCCAGTCCATTTGGGGGCGCGTTTGGAGAACCTGTCTCGACCCAGATTACCGATTTTTCGAAGGATGCTTCGGGAGAGTATCGTATGGAATTTGCCGCGCTCGATGGTTCAGGCAACACCAGTGCGATCCTCTACAGGCCGGTTGAGGGCTCAGGCAACTGCTGGGAATTTGAGTTTCGAACGAACAAAGAAGAGGCCGGTACCGTGAGTACCTCCTGTCGCGAAGATGGGGCTACGGCGCGGAGTGTCAGCGCAAGCAGTTTTGTGCATACACACGATCATACACAGAGCAGCCTTCACACTCATAATAGCGCCCATAAATAGCGACCCTTCGGGGAGGGCGTTATACATCTGAAAGATCACCGAGCCAACGAGCCTATGCGCACGCTAACGCTTAAACTCATCCTCGCTTTTTTCGCCGTCAGCCTGGTCCAAGCCGGGTTGACGGCCTTTTTTTCGCGCCAGGCCGCAGAACGCGAGTTGGACCGCTTTCTCCGCGAAGGAGAATTAGAGCAGTTCATCAGTGTCGTGACGACCCACTATCAGGCCGTTGGCTCCTGGCAACACGTAGCCGAGGCCGTACGGGAGCGCATACCCCCTCGCGATGAGGCGCGGCGACGGCCTCCCCCCGCAAACCAACCTCCGTCCGCGGATCGACCTCCACCACCTCCTCCCCCCCGCGAGGGCCGGGATCCTTTTGCCCTGGTCGATAAGGATGGGGGCGTTGTTGTCGCAGCAGGATCGTACCGATTGGGGAACGAGCTTAACGCGGCAACGCTGGCCGACGGCGTGCCGATAGAGCATGCCGGTGTTATCATTGGGACCGTCCTACCAAACCCTGAGCGCCTGGCCTTGACCCAACGCGAGGTGCGCTACTTAAACCGTTCCCTGCGCTCGATTCTCTACGGAGGCGCTATGGGTCTTGGAATAGCCCTGGTCTTGGTCGTGGCCATCGCGCGGGGCGTCACAGAGCCCCTGCGCCGCCTGACGCTAGCGGCCCGGACGCTGGCGCGCGGCGAGTATGGGCATCAGGTGCCGATCCGTTCGAGCGACGAAATCAGGACGTTGAGCCAGGCCTTCAACCAGATGAGTGCTGATCTCGAAGAAGCCATTGCCCTGCGCCGTCGCATGACCGCCGACATCGCCCATGAACTGCGCACCCCGCTCACCCTGATCGCCGGCTATATCGAAGCCATGCGCGACGGCGACTTCTCCCCCAGTCCAGATAACTTCGAGATCATGTACGACGAGGCGATGCACCTTCGCCGGTTGATAGAAGACCTGCGTACCCTGTCGCTGGCCGATGCCGGAGAGCTATCGCTGCAGCAGCAGTCCGTAGCGCCCTACGTTCTGCTCGAACGTACACGCACCGCCTTCGCCAGAGAAGCGCAGCAGAAAAACATTACCTTGACGGTAGAGACGGTACCCTCGCTTCCCCTGGTATGGGTTGATCCTGGCCGGATGAATCAGGTGCTGACCAACCTTGTCAGTAACGCCCTTCGCCACACGCCCGAAGGCGGAGCGATCACCCTGACCGCACAGCCGTCAGAGCGACGGGTAGCCCTCCAGATCTGCGATACCGGGCCGGGCCTTTCCGCCGAAGTCCTTCCTTACATTTTTGATCGCTTTTACCGGGGCGATGCCTCTCGACGGCAACAGCACGAAGAATCCGGGCTCGGGCTGTCGATTGTCCGTTCCCTCGTTGAGGCTCACGGCGGAACCATCAACGCCGAGAGCGAGCCTGGAAGCGGGGCCACATTCACGATCGTATTGCCGTCGGCTTCCCCATGAAACGATGCGGCCTAATCAGCCACAAAACGGTATCCCATGCCAAAGACCGTTTCAATATAATGCGGAGCCCTGGGATCGGGCTCAATCTTGGCGCGCAGTTTGCGAATGTGAACGTCAATGGTTCGCTCCTGGCTTTCCAGAGCTACTCCATGCAGCCTTTGTTGTAACTGGGTCCGTGAATAAACCCGCCCGGGTGCTGCCAGAAGCACGGCAAGAAGTTCAAATTCGGTCGGTGTGAGATAGACCTTTCTATTGCCGACTTCGACCCAATGACGGTTTCGGTCGAGCATGACATCGGCGACGCGGAGGATTTCGGCAGGTTCGGCAGAAGCTGTTGAACGCCGAAGCACGGCCCGAATACGCGCTACGAGTTCCCGCATCCCGAACGGTTTGGTGACGTAGTCATCCGCTCCCAGTTCGAGCCCTACCACCTTGTCGGTTTCTTCCAGCTTGGCCGTCAGCAGAATGATCGGCGTGCTCTGCTCGCGGCGATACGTGCGGATGAAATCATAGCCGTCCATTTCGGGCATCATGATGTCGAGCAAGATAAGGTCAGGCTGAGTCTCGCGCGCCACGAAGAGGGCCTGCCGTCCATCCGAGGCTGTCTCCACACGATAGCCCTGGCCGACCAGATACTTTTTCAGCATGACGCGTACATTAGCCTTATCATCGACGACTAGGATCGTTTGTGTCATGCTATTCGCCTCACATTTTCGGAGAGGTCTTTAGGCGCAGAACTCGTGTATATCCGCCCTATAAACATTCCTGGATGTAGGAACAAGTTCCTGGATCTAGCAACAAGTTCCTACATCTAGGAATGCCTATGCAACTCAGTCCCCATAAAACGGCGCCCCCGTCCGCGCGTGTTCTTGAAGCAGCGGCGCGGGAGCGAAGCGCTCGCCGTGTTGGGCTTTGAGGCGGCCCAGTCGGGCGGCGATGGCCGGCGGCGTCTCGGCGTCGATGTAGCGGAAGGGGCCGCCCAGGAACGGGGGGAAGCCCAGCCCGAAGACCGCGCCGAGGTCGCCGTCACGGGCCGTGGCGAGGAGGCCTTCGTCGAGGCAATAGACGGCCTCGTTGATCATCAGCAGGGCCAGCCGGTTCTGGATAGCCGCCGGGTCGAACGTCTTGCGCCGGGCGCCGCCGAAGAAGGCGTAGATCGTCTCGTTGACGGCCTTTTTCTTTATCCGCCCTTGCGCTGTTTCGTGGTGGTAAAAGCCCTCGTTGCTTTTCTGGCCCAGGTAGCCGGCGTCGGCCAGCTTGCGGACGGCGGCGCTGGTGTTCATGGCACGCGCGGTCTCGTACCGGCTCATCTCCTCGGTGATCTTGGCCGCCACGTCGATACCGACGAGGTCGAAGAGTTCGTACGGCCCCATCGGGAAGCCGAAGCGCTCCATGGCGTCGTCTATCTGTTCGATCGCGGCGCTTTCTTCGAGCATCAGCAGGGCCTCGTTCATGTAGGCGCCCAGGATGCGGGTTGTGTAAAACCCCGGCCCGTCGCCGACGACGATGACGGTTTTGCCCTGCCGCAGCCCCGTCTCGTAGGCCGTCGCCAGCACCCAGTCGGGCGTCTGGTCGGTCTTGATGATTTCGAGCAGGGGCATCTGGGGTACCGGCGAGAAGTAGTGCATCCCGATGACGGTCTCAGGCCGCGCGGAGGCTTTGGCCAGGGCCGCGATGGGGATCGACGAAGTGTTTGAGGCGAAGATGCAGCCGGCGCGGGTGACGGCTTCGGTGTCGGCCAGGAGGGCGCGTTTGAGATTGAGGTTTTCAGGGGCGGCTTCGATGACTAGATCGACGGGGGCGAAGGATGCGTAGTCGTCTACGGGCACGACGCGTTCGGTCATCACGTCGCGTTCGAAGGGGGTGAGGATGCGTTTGCCGGCTTTTTTGGTGGCGCTCTGCCAGACCTGCTTTTTGGCCCGCGCCGCCGTCGCCAGATCCACGTCTTTGATCGTCACGTCCAGGCCTGCCCCGGCGCTGACTTCGGCGATGCCGGCGCCCATCAACCCGGCCCCCAACACGCCGACGTGAGCGACGGGCCGGGCTGCATCTTTCAACGGATTCTTCTCGGCGGCCTGCCGGGCGAAGAAAAGGCTCACGAGCGCGCGCGACTCCGGCGAGAACACCAGCGCGGCGAAGCCCTCGGCCTCGGCTTCCAATCCGGCCTCCAACCCGTTCTCGATGCCGGTCTTCACACAATCGATGATCTTTAACGGGGCCGGATAGTTGCCTCGGGTCTCTTTGCGCGCGCGCGCTTCGGCCTGCTGGTAGATGATCCGCCGGCTGACGGGGTTGCCTTCGAGCAAACGCGCGGCGCGTTCTTTGTCGTTGCGCCGGGGCGTGAGCGTGCCTGCGACGAGGTGCCGGGCGGCCTGTTTGGCGGCGTCGAGCAAGCCGTGACGGAAGATGAGCGCGTCGATGAGGCCGAGCCGGCAGGCTTTGCGCGGGTAGACGTTTTTGCCCGTGAGCATCATAGACAGCGCCTGCTGGATGCCCACGAGACGAGGCAGCAGTTGGGTGCCGCCACCGCCGGGAAGCAGGCCCAGCATCACCTCAGGCAGCGCCAGCTTTGTCTTCTTATGGTTCGTCGCGATGCGGTAGGAGCAGGCGAGCGCCATCTCCAGGCCGCCGCCCATCGCCGCCCCGTGGATGGCCGCCACCGTTGGTTTGCCGAGGGCCTGCACCCGCCTGACGAGCGCATGGCCGCCCTGGCTGAGCGCGCGCGCCTGCGCCGGATCGGTCATCGTCTTGAGCACCCCCAGGTCGGCTCCGGCGATGAAGGTGTCTGGCTTCCGGCTGATAAAAACGACGGCCTCGATCTCGTCATCCCCTTCAACCACATCGAGCACCCCGCCGATGGCATCGAGCGCTTCCGGCGAAATCGTATTAACCTTCGATCCGGCCTGATCCATCCAGACGATGGCGAGTTTCTGGTCTTTTTCGAAGGAGAGATAGTTGGTTTGCATCGGATTTGGCTGTGTTTTGCTCGCCTGCGGCTCGCTGTCATTCATGGTCATTATGCTCGCTTCGCTCGCGTCATTTTTCGTCATTCATTGTCGCGTTCAACCCATGACAATCAATGACGCGCCGAAGGCGCAACTGACGCACCCGCAGGGTGCAAATGACGCGAAGCCAATGACGCGAAGCCAATGACGCGAAGCCAATGACCGCGAGCCCTCAGGCCCGCTCCACCACCATCGCATGGCCGAGGCCGCCGGCGGCGCAGGCAGCCAGAAGCGCCAGCGTGCCGTCTTCGTGATGCAGGCGGCTGGCGGCCATCATGACCAGACGCGCTCCCGTAGCGCCGAAGGGATGCCCCAGCGAGAGCGAGCCGCCCCACGTGTTGAGCGTCTCCATCGGGACGGCGCCTACCGGCTCGGCGCGGCCTGCTTTCTCGGCGAAGGTCTTCGATTCGAGGGCGGCGAGCACGGCCAGCACCTGCCCGGCGAAAGCCTCGTGGAGTTCGATCACGTCGAGGTCGCCGAGGGTCAGGCCGGCGGCGTCGAGGACGGCGGGGATGGCGTAGGCCGGGCCGAGCAGCAACTCCCGGCCTGGATCCTGGGCAACGTACGTATAGTGGCGCAGGTACGCTCTGGGCGTGTAGCCGAGCGCTTGGGCGGTCTCTTCGGCCATCAGCAGCGTGGCCGAGGCGCCGTCGGTCAGAAACGAGGCGTTGCCTGCCGTGACGGTGCCGTAGGGTTTGTGGAAGGCAGGCTTGAGCGTCCGGAGCTTTTCGATGCTGGTGTCGTCGCGGATGCCGTTGTCCGCTGTCAGCGGGGTGAAGGCGGGCGGCACCATCGCCGGGATGAGATCCTGTGCGAGGAGGCCGGCGTCGCGGGCCTGCGCAGCCTGGCGATGCGCCCGGAGCGCGTATTCATCCTGCGCTTCCCGCGTGATGCCGAACAGCGCGGCGAGGCCGTCGGCGCTCTGGCCCATCGTCTCGCCGGTCGAATATTCGGTGAGCGCGGGCACTTCGGGCAACAGATCGCTGGGCCGCAGCTTGCGGATGAGCTTGACGTAATCCGCCGCCGTCTTGACCTTGCGCGCCGCAATGAGCTTCTTGCGCACTTTGCGCTTGAACTGGATGGGCACGTCCGAAGCCGTCTCCGTCCCCCCGGCAATGACCACGTCGGCCTGGCCGCTGCCGATGAGTTCGACCGCTGAGGTGACGGCCAGGTTGCTGGAGATGCACGCCATCGTGACGGTAAAGGCCGGGACGGTGTTCGGAAAGCCTGCGCCGAGGGCGGCCTCACGCGCCACGTTGGTCGTATGCACGTTCTGAATCACCGAACCCATCACGATGCGGTCTACCTGCGCCGGGTCGATGCCGGTGCGGGTGAGCAGGCCCTTGAGCACCATCCGGCCCATGTCGTACGCCGAGAGATCGACGTACTCGGTGCCGGAACGCATAAAGGGAATCCGGCAGCCGTCAACGAGGACGACGGCGCGACCGTTCGTAGCGAGGTTGGGCATGACGGTTATTGTTTACCCTGAGGGACGGACTTCTAAGGAGAGCCATTCTTTGAATGCATCAATGTTCACTCCTTCGTTTACGTCCTCACACAAGAAGCCTGTGTTCTCCTTCAACGGTTTCAGTGTCTCGAGTTGCCGCACGCCATCGGAATCTGTAAGGATTAAAGCCCTTGACAAATCACTCGCATTCAAGGAATCGTAAGCAGTGAGGGCTTGCTTTAGATCCGTAGAACCCCCGAAGTTAGCTGTGGCTTCAGTACGGTTTTTCACTTGACGGAAGTCGGTGGACCATACAAACCATCTTTCGATCAATACACCGGAACCCATCAGTAGATCCAGAGCCTCATTGATTTGTTGAGCACGCATACTTCCTGAGATGTCAATGAGAACGTCTATTCCCAATAGTGATCCGATAGTTCTTTGAATGCTTTCCTCAATCTCCTGCGGCGTATTGCCCGGTCTAAACTCGTCGACAAGGAAGACCTCTGTTTCGTTTATCTGTTCTTTGTATACTTTTTGATGAAGGCTCTTCGAGCTAAATGGAGAGTAGTTCGCAACGCATACTACGTTGGCGTCGGTCGTGGCGTACATCCGGGCCACGCGTTTCTCCTCTGAGCCTGCTGCCAGATGACGATCTTTCAATTCCAGTATCACCAGATCCCATTCGTTTCCGGATTTCCGGCCTCGTAAGCGGACATCAGGTTCGATATTCTCCTGCCCGAAGCACGAGGCATCCTCGCTACTCAGCGGGGTCTTTAGTTGGAACCAGATGCTCAGGTCGTGATCTCCTTTTCGAAGAGAAGCGACGGGATGTTCAGCGTCACCTCCGGACAGCACCCATTCGTAAGCGTCTGGACTGTCGCTCCTGGCGGATAGACGTGGATCGGGTCGCCAGGGCTCCGGAAGGGCCTGGCGCATCCATAGAATCGACCATACTTCGAAGAGGCGCCAGCGGTATTTCCAGAATGGGAGAAGCACCTTGTCTACAACGTCCATCCACGTACGGACTGTCACCTCTTGTACCGGGAAACACAGCTCGTAAGCACAAAGGATGGCGTACGTGTCATCGCTTTCTAAATCATCCCTGTTGAGGATTGGTTCAACATCCTGCGGGAACTCGGCATTGTTTAGATATGCTGCTCCGTGCTCAAGGCATTCGATGAAGTCCTTTGTATGAACTATCTCTCCGTTATGAAAGAGAGGGTCGAGATTATTGCGGACTTCGAACGTGTCGTCAGACTCGCGTACCACTGCCAGCGCTTCCTGCCACACCTCTTCAGAGCGAACGTAGAAGATCAAATTGGGCTCCAAAGGCCAGGCATTCACGTCCTCCGGAGTGGTCATCCGCAAGTAATTCTGATCAAGTACATCGATAACATGCTGCACGCGGGTGAGGATTGCATATTTGTTTTGTTCGGGTAGCCTTTCGAACAGATAGCGATGAAGCACAGGTGAGCGACTGAGATTATAGAGGGCGGGTATGTCCTCTCGCCAGTAGTTCGGTGTATCGACTCTCAGATAGCCTCGTGCTTGGGGATCGAAGCTACGCGCAAGCCCAGCCTCATAGGCCCACGTGCGAATGTAAGTCTTGGGAAATGACTCGAGACTGAATGGAACCTGCTCGTTCAGAGCAGCGAAATTGAAGGTTATCTGGTCAACATTTCCTCCAGCGGTTGCTCGGATCCTGGAGAGCCAACTGTAGATCTGTTCCAGCATGCGTGCAAAGGGTTCCACCTCATGCATTAACCATCCCATGATTGTTTCCGGGGGATGATGCCGGGCGAACCATTTCACAGCATTGCCACGACCAGGGAACTCGAAGGTCTCGAAGAGTTCATCGATAATGATACTTTCTGCCTTCTTTTCCCCAAGCTCCAGGGCCTGGAATAACTTTGAGTAGAATTCCAGGTTATCTCGCTTTTCCTTCTTTGTGAGTTTCATTGGTGCTCTTGGAGTGATTCTTGTTTGTATTCTCGATCTTGAGTAGTCGCTTGCAAGCAACCGGGTATAACAAGTTGTAAGAATCAGGAAAGTTTCGTAAGACTGTACCCCAGTGATTAAAACAACCCAAACAGCCACCCCAGCACCGCGCCGCCGATGACGAGGTAGGCGGCGTTGAGCCTGAAGCGGAACGCCGCCACGGTTGCCAGGGCAAAGATCAGCCAGGGATCCCACGCGTCGAGCACCGAGATGCCCAGCTTGACCGTCACCACCAGCATCAACGCCACGGCGCTGACGTTGACGGCGTCGAGGAAAGCCGCCGTCCAGGGCGAGCGGCGCAGTTTGGGGATGATGGGGTTGAGGATCGCCACAAAGAAAAATGACGGCAAGAAGATGGCGAACGTGGCGACGACACCGCCTTGCCACCCGGCCAGCACCACGCCGATGAAGGTGGCCGTCGTCAGCACCGGACCCGGCGTAAACTGGCCGATGGCGATGGCGTCGAGGAGTTGTTGTTCGGTGAGCCAGCCGTAGGCTTCCACGAGGTCGCCTTCGAGGAAAGCGATGAGCACGTAGCCGCTGCCGTAGAGCACCGCGCCGACCTTCAGGAAAAACAGGCCGAGCTTCCATAGCGGGATCTCTTGCGAGGCGGCTTGCTGCATGGTCCAGGCGAAGAGGCCGGCGCCGGGCGTGGCTATCAGCGGCGCCAACCACCCGGCTTTCGTGCCCCGGCCCGACTGCCAGGTGTCGTAGCCGCGCAACCACAACATCCCGAAGACGCCGCCGCCGAGCAGGGCTATCACCTCGCCCACGCCGAGCACGAGCGCTGCCGCCACGGCTATGCCGACGGGTATGAGCGTCCAGCTTTTGAGCGCCGCCTTGCCGAGTCGCCACAACGCGCCCAGGATCACCGCCATCACCGCCGGTTTGATGCCGCGCAGGAACGGTTCGACTTCGGGCATCGTGCCGTATTGGGCGTAGAGCCAGCCCAGCGTCCCCGTCATCAACGCTGCCGGCAGGATGAAGCAACTGCCGGCGGTGATGAGCCCCGCCCAACCCCGGCGCTCGTAGCCGATGTGCATCGTCATCTCGGTCGAGTTGGGGCCGGGGATCAGGTTGGTGGCGCCGACGAGGTCGAGGAAATGCTCGCGGCTGAGCCATTCCCGGCGTTTGACGATTTCGTCGTCCATCATCGCAATGACCGCCGCCGGGCCGCCAAAGCCGATGAAGCCGAGCTTCAAAAACAACCGGAAAAGTTCGTTGAGTGTGCCGGGGTGTTTGTTGTGTGGATCGGGCATTTGTTGTTGAAAATGGAACGCGGATGACGCGGATTTTGTTGAAAGTAGATCCGCGATCATCCGCCAAATCCGCGTCATCCGCGTTCTATTCTAAAAAAATCGAACTCCAAGATAGAAGGCCGCGCAGTGCATCGGCAACCGAAACGGCGTCTTTTTCGTATTGAACATTGAATCCATCAAAAAAACACGACGCCCCCGGAATGCCAGCCGAAGAATCACTCGTCGCCTCATCGTTGGAGGACGTGTTGGAACGGCACACACTCGTGCTCTTCGACGGCGTGTGCAACCTGTGCAACAACTCGGTCAACTTCATCATCGACCGGGATCCGAAGGCTTTTTTCAAGTTCGCCGCGTTGCAAGACGAGGCTGTCAAACCGTTGCTCACCCGCTACGCCTTGTCCACCGACTATCTCGACAGCCTCGTGGTGGTCGAGGCGGGGCAGTGCTACCGCAGTTCGACGGCGGCCTTGCGCATCGCCCGGCGGCTCACGGGCGGCTGGCCGCTGTTTTACGCCTTCATCATCATCCCCCGGCCCGTGCGCGACGTGATCTACAACTGGATTGCGCGCAACCGCTATCGCTTTTTCGGCAAGCGCGACACCTGCCGCATCCCCACGCCGGAACTCAGGGCGCGGTTTCTGTGAGGGGGGAGGGCGTTGCAGATTATGAGTTTCTCTTTTTCCTCGATTTGCGCATTTCCTTGATACGATTGCACTTCGTTAAGTTTTTGCTTACCTAAAGATTGAAGTTTTGTACCTGGCAATTCTGACATCATCCGTTAAATAATCACAGAATCATGAGCTATAGGAAGCACGCCACCGGTGGGGTGGAGGGTGTGGGAGGCTGGTTGGCACTGGGCCTGATCGCAGGGTTACTGGCAGCCACCCCGGTACGGGCCAACAACCTCAGCATCAGCAACGTCTCTCTGGAGGGACAAAATACCACGGACGACTTTATCCTGGTGCAGTTCGACATCCGTTGGGAGAACTCCTGGCGTGTATCTACAGGTGACCCGAACAACTGGGATGCGGCGTGGGTGTTCATCAAGTACAGGGGGCCGGGCGGCGATTGGCAGCATGCGACGATTAACCTGACGGGCCATACGGCAGCGTCGGGTTCTACGATCGATACCGCGTCCGACGGCACAGGCGTGTTCGTCTACCGTGACGGGGACGGTACGGGCGATGTAGGCTACGTCGGCGTGCAACTGCGCTGGAATTACGGCGAGGACGGACTGGGCGACAACGACGAGGTGGAATTGCGGGTCGTCGGCATCGAGATGGTCTTTGTGCCCGAAGGCGCGTTCGCCGCCGGAGACGGCAGCACAACCCCCCGTGCTAACTTCACGCTGACCACGATCAACACCGCCATCGCCACGACAACGCCCTCCGGCACAGGATCGCTGGGCGGCGAAGCAGGCGGCTTCCCGACGGGGCAAGCGACGCCGAACGCGAACTGGCCCAACGGCTTCGGGGCGTTCTGCATCATGAAGTACGAGATCAGCCAGGGGCAGTACGCCGAGTTTCTGACTATGCTCACGAGCACGCAGGCCGGGAACCGTTTCCCCAACCAGAACGGCAACTTCCGGCATACCATCAGCGGCAGCCATCCCAACTTCGTAGCGGGGGTGCCGGACCGGGCGTGCAACTTCTTGAGTTGGGCGGATGGGGTGGCGTATGCCGACTGGGCCGGGCTGCGCCCGATGACGGAACTGGAGTACGAGAAGGCGAGCCGGGGCACGCGGCTTGCCGTGGCGGACGAGTACGCCTGGGGCAACACGAGCCTTCACAACGCTCCCTATGCGATCAACAACGACGGAATGCCCAACGCGGTCGTCGATAACCCGGTTAGCGGCACGGGCAATGCCTCGTATGCTACGACAGACGGATCGCTTCAGGGTCCGTTGCGGGTGGGCATCTTCGCGGCCAGCTTGCCTACGCCGAGCCGGACGGAAGCCGGCGCGACGCACTACGGGGTGATGGAGATGAGCGGGAACCTGTGGGAGCGGGCCGTGACGATCGGTCACGCTAAAGGGCGCGCGTTCATCAACACGGACGGGGACGGTGCGCTGGATGCAAACGGTTCGGCCAATGCAAATAACTGGCCGGGCGACGATGCCGCCGGCGCCGGCTTCCGCGGCGGTGCCTGGGGTGATCCTCCGCCGACTCTTCGGGTTTCGGATCGCGGCGACGCGGCCGGCACGTTTGCCTTTCGGGAAGCCCTCCTCGGGTTTCGGGCGGTTCGGTCGGCTCCGTGAGGGGTCATCCGACGCGTGGCGAAAGATTGAACAGAGGGCGGTTAAAATGAGACGGTGCGAGGCTATGACGAAGGGTTGGGGCTTTTGTATGCTTTGCTTCATCGGGTTTGTCCCAATGGCGTCGGCCCAATATGCCGGTGGCTCCGGGGACGGCTATGCGAGCGAATCCATCTCCAGCAGGCCGTTATCAGAATTGAATCTGTATGCAGGCGGGGCCGGAGACGGCTACGCCAGCTTCTCCTTGTCCAACCGGCATTTGTCGGATTTGACGCTGTATACCGGCGGTCCAGGTGATGGCTATGCGAGTGAATCCATCTCCAGCAGGCCGTTATCGGAATTGAATCTGTATGCAGGCGGGGCCGGAGACGGCTACGCCAGTGCAATCTTGACCGGCGTGGCGCTGCCGGCTGAGGTGGCCGGCTTCATCGAAATACCGGGCGACTTCCTCTTCTCAGAAGTGTATCCGAACCCGTTCAACCCGCAGGCCAACTTTACGCTGGCTGTGAAGCAGGCACAACGCGTAGAGATCGCGCTGTACGATATGCTGGGCCGGCGTGTGGCGTTGCTCTACAACGGCCATCTGCCGGCTTACACGATGCATCTGTTCACGCTAGACGGTTCGCGGCTGCCGAGTGGCAAATACGTGATGCGGGTCGCCGGCGACGGGTTCATCGAGGCGCGGTCGATGATTTTGCTGAAGTAGACGACGGGATTCGGGATAAACTTTCCTCTCGGACAAGAAGTAGAAGCTGAAGCGAGAAGGACCAAAAAACCCTCTGAGCGATGACCACAGCCCTGAAATCAGCACTCAATAAGGCGGAACAGGTTGCCGAACAGCTTCCCGATCCTCTGCAAGATACGATGGCCGAAAGCATCCTGGAGCGCGTAGAACAGATAAAAGACTCAGTTGCCATGATGAACTTGGCCGCTTCTTCGATGGCCGAGGATTGGGATAACGACCTGGACGCCGCCTACGATAACTACGACGAAAGGGCAGGTAACATCCACTGACCTGCAAGCGGTACAAGACATGCTGAGAACTTATTTTGGCCTATAATCTGAGTTTCAGAAAAAGGAAGCGGTGTGTTAGGAGTTCCTCCAAAGAAGCAGAAATCAAAAACCCGCAACCCGAAACCTACTCCTGTCCCTGCTGCTGGAGCAGTTCGAAGTAGCGTTTGATGAGTTCCTGGTAGTCCGGCGCGTAGCCGCTTTCTAACGCTTTCAGCAGCGCCCGGCGGAGTTGGTCGGCTTGCTCGGCGGGGTTGAGTTCGGCGGGGCTCTGGCGGATGATGTCTTCGGTCTGTTGGCCTTCGCGTTTTTTCTGTTTGCCGCGTTCACGCATCGAGCGGGAGGCGTCGAGCAGGCGCGTGAGGATCTGTTGCTGCCGGTGCTGCGTGCGCCGGTTGACGCTGCCGCGCTGCAACTCCTGAATGGTCTCTTCCATCTGCTGGGCGATCTTGTTGAGGTCGCCCATGACCTTGTTGTTGAGTTCGCGGTTGCGGCTCATCTCTTTGAGTTGCCGGCGCATGGCATCCTGCTGCGCGCCGATCTGACGCAGGCGCTCTTGCATGTCCTGGCTCAGGCGTTTGCCCTGCATCTGGTTGAGCATCTGCTGGATCTGCTGGTTGAGTTGCTGCTGCTGCCCGGCCATCTGTTGCAACTGCTGGATCATCTGCTGCATCGACATGCTGCCGCTGCCGCCGCCGGCCTGCGAGTTCATCATCTGATCCATCAAGTCGGATAGCAGCAGGGCCAGCTCGTTGAGGTGCATCATCGACGTTTTCTGCTGGCCGCTGGCCTGGCGGCTGCTGCGGTCGGCCAGGGCCTCGGTAGCCTGGCCCATCGCCTTGAGCGATTCGCCGGCCTGTTTTTGCACCTCGCGCGTCATCTGCGGGATCTCTTTGGCGAGGCTTTGCAGCGAGTCGCTCACCACGGTCAGGCCTTCGGAGAGTTCGATCTGCCGCTGGGCGAAATCGCGTAGCAGCGGGCTGTCTGCGGCGGCGCCGAGGACGTACTGGCGCAGCTCTTCCTGATCCTGAGACAGTTTCAGGATGTCGTTGAGCGCGCGGCCCAGCGCAGCCATGTTGATCTGCATCTGCTGCCCCGACATCCCCGACTGCATCTGCTGGAGTTGTTGCTGCAACTGTTGAAGCTGCTGCTGCATCTGCTGCTGGCCCTGCTGGGCGTCTTGCAACTGTTGCTGCTCTAGCTGCTCGGCATTCTCCTGCATTTGCTGCGGAAGCTGCTGCTGCTGCGTCTGGTCGTTGAGCTGCTGCATCTGGTCGGAGGGCGTGTTTTTCATCTCCTCCATGCGTTCGAGGATCTCCTGCATCTTCTTCTCCAACTCCTTCATCTCCTCGGCAGAGCGTTCTTGCTCTTTCGCCAACTCTTCCGCGCGCTCCTGCTCACCCTCCTGCTGCTCACCCTCCTGCTGCTCACCCTCCTGCTGCTCACCCTCTTGCTGCTCGCCTTCCTGCTGTTCCCCTTCCTGCTGCTCGCCCTCTTGCTGTTCCCCTTCCTGCTGCTCGCCTTCTTGCTCACCCTCCCCCTCTTGTTGCTCACCTTCCTCCGGCTCTTCCCCCTCTTCATTTTCTGAATCCGATGCATCGGATTCAGAATCAGAAAGCTTTTCGGTTTCTTCGGCGAGGCGTTCTTGTTCTTTGGCGAGTTCTTCGGCGCGGCGGGCGGCTTCTTCGAGTTTCTGCTGCACCTGCAACCGCTTGAACAACTCCAGCGTGCGTTCCATGCGCTGCTGGAACATCTCTTCGTTGAACTCGAATTTTTCGATGGATTCCTGCATCTGCTGGAGGTTGAGTTCCTCCATCGCCTGCTGCAACTCGCGCAGCGCCTCCATCAGTTCGGGCGAGTTGATTTCTTCGGCTACGCGCTGGAGTTCCTCGTACATCTCCAGCGTCTCGTCGTTGACGAGGTTGTGCTCTTCCATCTGCTCCGTCGCCGATTCGATCTGGTCGGCGAGGTCTTCGACGCGGTTTTCGAGTTCTTGCTGTTGCTCCTGGAGGCGTTCGAGCTGGCGTTTGTCTTCCCAGTCGCCTTCTTGTTTGCGCCGCAGTTCGTTGCGTAGCTCTTCGAATTGCTTGCGGACCTCTTCGGTCTCTTTGAGCAAGTCCTCCATCTCCTCCTGCGTCTCGTCCTGCGTCTGGTCGAGTTCTTCGTAGCGTTCGGCCAGCGAGGGGATGCGGAGGCGATGCACGGCGCTCTTGGCCGGTTTGAAGCGGGCCACGGCGTCGTTATCCCACACCTGCACGAAATACTCGATCACGTCGCCGGGGATGGGGTCGAGGCTGGTAGATTTACCGACGAGCCAGGGGTGCGCGATTTCCTGATCGAGCTGGCGCGGCGCCTCCATCGGCAGCGGGATCGATTCGAAGTCCGGCATCACGTCGCTGAAGCGGCTTTCGGCGAGGCGGTAGAACAGGCCGAGGCGCGAGAAGCCGAAGTCGTCGTTGAGGCGCAGGCGCAGGTCTACCTCCAGCGAGGCGTCGAGTTCGGCCTGGGGGTCGGGTTCGAGGATGACGATGGAGGGGAAGGCGTCGGAGAGCAGCTTGAGCGAATAGATGATCGGGTCGGTGTTTTCGACGCCGCTGGTGTTGCGCAAGACGATCTGATAGGTGCCCTCGCGGCGGAGGGTGAAGGCCCCGGCAGCCTGGCTTTCGTCGAGGGCCAGCGTGTCGAGCGTGCCGTCGTCGAAACGGACGAAGGCGGCCTCGACGTCGCGCCCGCCTACGCCGACGTCGAGCGAGACGCGGGTGCCGGGCAGGGCCGTGACGGCGCCGACGTTGGCGGCCAGCCGCTGCGGCGGGATGCCCGTGTAGCGGGGGAAGTCGAGCGACACTTGCAGGCTGCGCACGATAGGCCGCTCGGTGACGGTGGCCGTGTACCAGGGCGTCTCGACCGGCGCGGCGCTGACGCGGTAGCGCAACGACTTGCGCACGTTGACGAGGCTGTGCCGGAACACGCCCATCGAGTCGGCCACGAGGCGGATGTCTTCGACGAGGTCTTCGTCGAGGTTGTTGATCGAAAGCACGAGCGCGCGGGGCAACTCCGTGCCGATGGCGCGCGCGGTGATGTCGAGCGAGGCGCCTTTGACGAGGTCGAGCGAGCCGGGTTCTACGTCGAGGGCGAACGGCGCCGGTCGCTGGAACGTAGCGCCGGGCGAGATGAGCCGTTGCGAGGCGTCGAGGAAGGTGCCGGGCGCCGCCAGCAAAAACACGAGCAACCCCGCAACGGGCAGCGAGGCCAGCCGACCGGCTTTTTTAGCCCGCGCAAAGTCTTCGACCTGCTCGAACGGCACGTCGCGCACCTGTTCGCCGAGCATCTGCACCGCGCCTTCGATGAGCGGCGCCGGCGCGCTGCTGCTGCGGCCTTCCACCAGATGCAGCATGTTCACCAGCCGGTCCGACACTTCAGGATACCGCGTGCCGATCTTCCGGGCGACAGCCTCTTCCGACGGCCCGCGCAACACGCCCAAAAGGCGCAGGAGCGGCATCACCAGAAAATACCCGAACAGCCCCAGCGTGACGATTAAGAACACCCAGAAGACCACGCTGCGCGGCGTCGTGCCCAGCCAGAACCCTGCTTCGACGGCCACCGAGATCAACCAGATCGCCGAGACGATGCCCAGCGTAAGGATGAGCCCGTAGAGGAGGTCGGCGAGGGTGATGCGCCGGGTAGCGGCCTGAAGCCGCTTCCGGATGATCTCGATCAAGTTCAGGGTATGCTCGCTCATGCTTTTAAAGCGTGAAACGTGAGGGTGCTTCGCGAAAACCTTAATGTGGGCACGTCTAAAAAATCATTTCCTGTTCTCTCGTTCCCACGCTCCTGCGTGGGAATGCAGCCTGGGACGCTCCTGCATCCCGTTTGCGACGCGGGAGCGTCGCGGTCCTACACTCCCACGGGGGACCGTGGGAGCGAGAAAAGGGAAGAGGTTGTTTCTAGACGTGCCCCAGGGGCCCCCTCACGTTCACAATGTACGCAACGATACCCAGGAGGTAACGCCTAAAACCATAACATTCGTGTACCCTGTCGCTGAGGCAGAGTTTCAAGCCACTCCGCCGGGCACGTTCTTTCGCCCCGTCGTGTTATGGTCAATACCGGCATGAACCTCCCTCGCTGAAGCCC
This sequence comes from Rhodothermales bacterium, assembly GCA_028278205.1. Lineage (GTDB taxonomy): Bacteria > Bacteroidota > Rhodothermia > Rhodothermales > Bin80 > JANQES01. The sequence continues at coordinate 14,896 of JANQES010000146.1, read as the reverse complement.
TATCATGCTATGATTGCGTAAAAACTCACAGGAGAAGTGCATATTCCACTTGGTTGTCCGGTGGGGATGATTATTTTAAGCGGGTGGGGCAGGATGTCAGGGGTATCTGAGGTTGTCGTTCCATCCCCACGTTGGCAAGGGTCATCAGTCATCGGTAAAAAACTGATGACCGACGCCAGGCTCGGTGCAAAGCGCGCCGCAGAAGAATACTGATAACTCGAAACTCGCAACACATATGAATCAGTGCATCGCGCTTATCCTCGGAGGGGGGGCCGGCACGCGGCTGTTTCCCCTGACCGGACGCCGCTCGAAGCCGGCGGTGCCGCTGGCCGGTAAATATCGCCTCATCGACGTGCCGGTCTCTAATTGCATCAATTCGAACATCCACAAGATGTTTGTCTTGACGCAGTTCAACTCGGCCAGTCTCAACCGGCACATCGCCCGCACCTACCGCTTCGACCGTTTCCGGCGCGGCTTCGTTACGGTGATGGCCGCCGAGCAGACCCGGACGTCGTCGTCCTGGTTTCAGGGAACCGCTGATGCCGTGCGCCAGAGTTTCCCTCATTTCAACGTCTACCGGCACACCCACGTGCTGATCCTTTCGGGCGATCAACTCTACTCGATGGATTATCGCAAGATGCTGGCCCACCACGACAGCCATAACGCCGACGTGACCATCGCTACGATCCCCGTCACAGCGGCGGAGGCGCCGGCCTTTGGTATTCTCAAGACCGACGACGACGATCTCATCACGGAGTTTTATGAGAAACCGCAGGAGTTGGACGGCAAAGACAGTCCGGTCAGCCAGGAGATGCGAGACGCCGGGCGGATTTATCTGGCGTCGATGGGGATCTACGTCTTCAATAGCGACATCCTCCGCGAAGCCCTCGACGAACGCCCCGACGATCACGACTTCGGCAAGCAGATCATCCCCAACGCTATCGGCAAGCAGCGGGTGGTCAGCTATCCGTTTACCGATTACTGGAGCGACATCGGGACCATCCGGTCTTTCTTCGAAGCCAATCTGATGCTGGCCGAGAAGAAGCCCGCCTTCAGCATCTACAACCCGACCATGCCGCTCTACACCAACGCGCGCATGCTGCCGCCGGCCAAGGTGCAGAGTTCCTACGTGCAGGATTCGCTCATCTGTGAAGGCAGCGTCATCATCAACAGCCAGATCTCGAATTCGGTGGTGGGTATCCGCTCCTTCATCGGCAACAACACCACCATCAAGAACGCCGTCATCATGGGGGCCGACTATTACCCCTGGCACGACGTCGACCTGCGCGAGCGGGTTGAGGGGCCGAGTTGTCCCGGCATCGACGAGGAGTCGTACATCGAAGGGGCGATCATCGATAAGAATGTGAGCATCGGCAAACGGTGCATCATCAAAAACAAGGACAACATCCAGGAGCACGACGGCGAGAATTTTTACATCCGCGACGGCATCGTCGTCATCCCCAAAAACGCCGAGATCAAAGACGATACGATTATTTAAAAACGCGGGGGCGCGTTTTTAAAATGGGTGAAGAAGGGCGGAATTAAACGGTTTGGGCGTGCAATGATGCGGGCTGTGGGGGATATTAAGGCGCTGGGAGTGCCGGGCAAATGGCAAATAGCAAATGGGCAAATGGCAAAGGCGTCTCGTTGAACCTTTCGCGCATTTGAAACTTGCCATTTGCCCATTTGCTATTTGCAATCAATCGACGTCTTTTACGCTCATGAACGGTCTGGTTTATCGTACCTCGCGCCTCATCGGGGCGATGCTTTTGTTTGCGTTTGTCATGGCTGGGTGCCGCAGCTACGGCGGCTATAACAGCACCGTGGAGTTGCACGGCAAGATCCAGGAGGCCACGGTGAACTTCGCTGCGGACTATGGGCGCGCGCAGGGCGAACGCGAGGCCTTGCAACGCGCCGCCGCCGCCGATCCGGCACTGGCCCCGTTGGCCGAGCGCTTTGCCGCCGTCGTCGAGCAGCAGGGGGCGTTGGTCGAGGAGCACGAGGCGTTGGCGGCTGAGGCTTCTGCCAGTAACAACATCCTTTTTGCCTGGGTAGGCTCGGATGCCTACCGGCGCCTCCATCGCACCTACGGCGCCCTCATCAGCGATCAGCAGATCGTCCAGGATCGTTATGTCGAAGTGCTGCGAGACTTGCGGCAGGCCGTCGGGGCGCCGCCGGCGCCGGCGGCAGAGGAAGAGGGGCGGTATCAGATCGCGCCGCATTTCTACAAGCGTATCGAATATGCCCTTAGCCAGAGCACAGTGGCTGATATCCTGGCCCAGGCCGTCTCTGCCGGCGACGACATGGCCGCGCCGGCAGAGACGGAGGAATGATCTGGCGAAAGGGGGAGAGGGAGAATAGGAAAAAGCGGGTTCTCTCATTTTTGCCCTCCCGGTCTTTTCGAGAGCGTTGAAGCCCTTTTCGTTTACAAAAAGCGTTTACTACTCGATTTTTACAGAATGCTCCGGCGCGTGGGCTCTGGCCGGGTGAAACATCCTGCGTGATTTTTCGATTTAAGGTGCCCTTCTTTTCATCACCGAAGTACCGCTTCTCGATGCTCCTTCGTTGTTTTTTACTGCTGATCTTCGTGGCCTTTTTAATGGAGAAGAAGGCCCAGGCGCAGACTGATCCAGTCGAAGAAGATTCGTTGATGCAGTACGAACTCGGTGAGATCGTCATCGAAGGCGGCACCGAGCAGGCGCGGCGGTCGGTAGCGACGTTGCAGAAGGTGTCGTTGGCCGGCATTGCCCAGGCCGATGCCGGTTCGGTGGATCGGGTGATGCGCCTGATTCCGGCGGCGCACGTGCAGACCAACTCGCGGGGCGAGACGCTGGTCTACCTGCGCAATGCAGGCGAGCGGCAGGTGGCGCTTTTCTTCGACGGGGCCTTGCTCAACGTGCCGTGGGACAACCGCGTCGATCTGAGCCTGGTGCCGGCGGATGTCGTCGGCGGCATCACCGTGGCCAAGGGCGTGCCGTCGGTGCTCTACGGCACCAACGTCCTCGGCGGTGTGCTCAACCTGACCTCGCGCACCCTCGAAAACACCGGATCGTTTACGCAGGCCGCCGGAATGCTGGGCACCCAGGGCGCGACGCAGGGACGCTTTACACACCTCGGACGCACCGAACGCGTAGGCTACACCCTCTCGGCAGGCTACACCGAACGCGACGGCCTGGCCCTGCCCGGCGAAGCTGAACTGCCCTTCAGCCAGCCCGGCGACGACCTGCGCACCAATACCGATCAGCAACTTCTCAGCCTCTTCGGCCAGGTCACGTATCAGTTCGACGGCGGCGCGCAAATCGGAGTTTCGTTGCTGCGCCTCGACGGCGAAAAGGGCGTCGCGCCCGAAAGCCACGTCGATCCTGAACAATCACGGGTGCGGTTCTGGCGGTATCCGACCTGGCACACGACGATGGCGATCATCAACGGCCAGATTCCGCTGGGCAACCGGGGCGCACTGGTGCGCGGGGCCGCCTGGGGCAGCCGCTTCGAACAGACCATCTCACAGTTCGACTCGGTGGTCTACGAGGCGTTGATCGAAGAACAGGACGACCAAGACGATACCTTCGGCACGCGCCTGACGCTGTTGCAACCCGCCGGGCCGGGCGAGTTGCGCCTGGCGCTCAACGCCCTGACTTCGCGGCATCGCCAGCTAAACGTAGAGTTCGACGCTGACGTGGCGATGCCGGGCGAGACGTTGACGTTCCGGCAGCACGTCTGGAGTGCCGGGGCCGAGTATTCCTGGCGTCCGGAGGGGGCGGTGGAACTGGTGCTCGGCGCCAGCCTCGACGGCCTGGCCACCCCCAACACCGGCGACAAACCGGCGCGCGATCCGCAAGTCGATTACGGCGTGACCTCCGGTCTTATTTACGACCTTGATGAGGCCTGGAACCTCCGCGCTTCGTTAGGCCGCAAGGTGCGGTTCCCGACGATGCGCGAACTCTTCGGCGAGGCGCTGGGCCGCTTCCTGGTCAACCCCGATCTCAAGGCCGAGTCGTCGCTGCTGGCCGAGGTGGGTCTCGGCCACGAGGGGGAGTCTTTCAGCGGAGAAGCCGTCGTCTTTCTCAGCCGCACCTTCGACACCATCGATCAGCGGAGCGTGGAGGTGCCCAGCGAAGACCGGCCTCGCCGCCAGCGCGTCAACCTCGACGGCAGCCGCGTGGCCGGGGTGGAAGTAGGCGGCACCGCGCGGCCCGCGCGCGGCTGGACCGTCGATGGCAACGTCACCTGGACGCACGTGCGCGCCTTCGAAGACGATGCCACCGTGCGGCTGGTCGAAAAACCGGAGTGGGTGGGCGCCGTCACGCTCACGCGCAACCATCCCAGCGGCGTCGCGGCGATGCTCCAGACGGTCTTCACGGGCCGCGCCTACGGCCTCGACGACGACAATGTCTTCGTGCCCTTGCCCACGTCGCTCGTCGTCAACGCCCGGCTTTCGTATCTCTTCATCCGAGGCCGCTTCGCCACCGAACTCTTCGCCCGTGTCAACAACGCCACCGACGATCTGACGCTGCCGCAACTGGGCCTGCCAGGGCCGGGCCGCGAATTCCACGTGGGGCTCGAAGTGGCGTTTTGAGGTTTTTGATAGCTCTTCTGTGTGATTATTGTGCCTGTCCACGAGCAATGTCGTGAGGTATGAATCATCTCGATTTTTTCAGCCCCGTAGGGGCGTCCTGTTTGTAGTACAAAGCTTAAAAAAACAAATAGCTCCGTAGGAGCGGCCTGTTCAAAGAATCCATCGCATCCTCTTTGAACAGGTCGCCCCTACGGGGCTCATTTTTAGGAAAGGGCTGCTTTCTACAAACAGATCGCCCCTACGGGGCTATAATATTTGGGATGACTCATGTATTCGATTCTCGATTGAAAACCCCACAGCGGCAACGAGAAAACCGAAACTTGGAGCGTTTTTACTACGTCAGTCGCTTGATCGCCCTTTCGCCCTCTCTCCCTTTCCGCCTTTCATTCATGAATGCGTACAACCAACTGACACGAGCAAAGCGACTGACGTAGTAAAAACGCTCTATTCTCAATAAGCCCGCCCGGTGCCCTGGTTGTTTTTCTTGAAGCGCGGCCAATCCCCGTAGAGTCCGGAGAGGGTCCATCCGCCGTAGCCTCCTGTCGCGGTGGAATATTCCCAGAACGAGCCGTCGGTCGTCGCCACGTAGACGGCGTCGTCGATGACGGTCACGCCGCCGATAACCTTGATCGATTCCCAGGCTTCGGAGCCGAAGTTTTGCTGTGCATATTCCCAGCAGGACTGGTTCGATCTGTTCGATGCGAGGTTGATCGTATGCCGAATCCACGCCATCGTGTTCGGGTTGAAGAAAAAGATGCTCAACTGCGGCGGGGTGTCGCCGGGGCTGCATTGCTGGACCGGAGGCGTGTTCGTAGCAGGCTTATTGCCGGGGACGGTATGGGCGTTGGTGGCGATCACGTAGGCCAGGGCCTGCTCGCCGGAGAACCGGGTGTAGAGCGCCGTCGCGCCCGATCCCCACACGGGCGAGTTGCCCTCTATCTGGCCGATGGCATACTGCGCCGGATCGATGCTACATTTGCGGGTGTCCGGAGCCCAGGAGTCACACTTGCTCGTGTCGATGCAGAAGCCGTCGGGGTCGTCGAGCGCCACGATGTAGGCGCCGGGATCGCGGTAATCGGCCTTGTAGTTGACGCCGAACATGGCGGTCTGGACGTTTGATCCGGGATATTGACCGAGCGAGAGGGCGTGTTCGGGTGGATGGGTAAAGGTATGCACGCCGTCGTCCCAGACCACTTCACAGTCGCGTTCCAGGCCCCCTATCCGGTTCAGGTTAACGATCTCCACCGAGCCGCGCGTGCGCAGGGCGATGATTTTATCCTCATTAAACGGTACCGGCTCTTGAACACAATCTCCGACGCCCCCGTTTTTGGTTATGTTACACGCGCGATTCCCGTCGTCGAGCCGGTCGATGAGGTTGAGCGTCCCCTGGAGCGGATCGTATGAGACCGAGATCATCTCGCAGTCGTAGTCGGGGTTGTAGGCTATGTCGTTGGGGTCGCTACACTGGCCGTTAGTGCTATTTGCGCCACACGAACTGCCGCAGGTCCCCTGCACCATCAGAATTTGATCGCCGTTGAAGGTGTTAGTGATACCATTGACGCCGGTGCCCCACGCGTTAAGATCCAGTGCGTCGAGGACCGTTCCGTTGTTGACATCGAGCGCATAGAGGCGGCCCAGGTCGTTGGTGCAGTCAATATTGGGGAAGCACAGGTTTTCGATGAAAATGAGGGGGTCGGCGTTGGTTTCGTCCATCCATCCGCCCATGTCAGCCCCGGCCATATCGGGCGTGTTGGTCAAGTTATACGAGTAGGTTGACGGCGGCGCGATCAGGCCGTTGGTCTGCACCGCGTAGCGCTCGAACGCGCCATGGAGCCCCCACGAAACATACTCCGGCGTTCCGCTCCCGGCGCCGGCTACAAACGACGACATCGTCGCGCCTTCCCACGGCACCCTCGGTTCGCCGAGCGACGTCTCCGTTTCGACCTCGCAGGTTCGGGTCCCGCTCGACGTGTTGTAGAAACGCGTCAGGTAATGCGTCGCGGTGGGGTCGGTAGAGTTGGCATCGGTGCCTGGAAATTTGTCGGTCCAGACCACGACGTGGTTCTGAGGAGATCCCGATTTGTCTCTGAGCATCACAGGGGTCGAGAACACTTTCGACGGGATCGGGTCCGGCACGCATTGTACGCGCCCGGCTGGATCGAGCTGATAGGTTGTTGGAGTCGGGTTGGGCCGCTCGGGCAGGGGCGGTTGGCACGCGCTCAGCATCAGGCCGAAAACGAACAGGCTCATCAGCGGCAGATACGGCGAAAGGATCGATCTTTTCATAGACATGGCTGTAAAGGGTTTGTTATCAAAGGTCCTTTTATTAGGATATTGGAGATCCCTGCTTTTCGCCTCACGCGATATGGCGATTAGAGATCACGCACTCACGTGATTTATTCAAGAGGTGACATGGCCGGTGATTATTTTCTAAAGCCGCTAGACCAGCGCGCCATCGACCACCTGATTGCATTGTTGAAGCGCGGCTACGTGTTCTCGACCGGAGATCGCGGCGCGCGAAAACTGGCCTACACCCCGGCAGGCGGCTTCACCGCGTCTTTCATCGATAACGTCGCCGGTCGCGCCACCTTCGATCCACGGACCGAGGCGGCGTTGCGCGAACACCTTGCCCGCGAACCCCGCCATCTCTACGACACCTTCATCGTCGATGGGCTCGTGCGTGAAGCCTACCTCGCCTTCGAAACCCATGCGCTAGAAGACGCCCGGCGCGGTTTCCTCGATGCCCTCGCGCTGGACATCAAGGTCTGGGCACCGCACCTCGGCCTCTGCCTCGTCTGCGCCGCCCACGACGACCTCGAATCCGCCCGCGACCACCTCACGCGAGCACTCGACGACTTTTCCCGGCCGTTTTTCCATTTCTACCGCACCACGCGACAGCGCAGCCCGAAGGGCGATCCCGAAAACTACGTGGCCTTCCTGGCTCAAATCATCGCTATCGCTCCGGCCTGCGCCCCCGCCTACAAGCAACGCGCCGACGCCCACCAATGGGCCGGCGACGACGCTGCCGCCCGCGCCGATTTGGCCGTTTTCGAGCGCCTTCAGCATGAGAAGGAGGAGAGGTGATAAGCTGTTAAGCGGCGAAAACATACCTGCCAGGTTTCCAAAACCTGGCAGGTATGCCCCGATTCCCCAACCCTTAATCCGCATTGTTAGATTTGTTGATCCCCTGTCGAAATCGCCTCGGCAGAGCGCAGTTCGTGATTGCTGTAGGCCAGCGGAGGCGCGGCAAACAGCGGTTTGGTCTTCGCCCACGTCTGTTTAAACAGATCGCTCCGGCGATACTGTTCGAGCGCCTCGGGGCCGGTCCAGTGGCTGTGCGTGGTGAGGATGTTGGGATATTGCTGATCTTGCCACAGTTCGAGATGTTCGCAGCCGGCAAAAGCGCGAATTTTAGGCGCCGAAGCGTCGAAGATCTCCATAAAGTCTTCGAAGGCCTCCGGGCGAAAGGTCATGCGGACGATGCGTATTAACAAAGTGTTTTGGTGTTATAGTGTTATCGTGTTTTAGTGCGGCTGAGATCAACCCACGATAACACTCGAACACCAAAACACCAAAACACTCAACCACTATCCAACAGAAACTGCCCGATCCGGCAGGAGAGGCAGCGGGCTTCGGTGCAGCGGGTGCGATAGAGTTGATGAAGGCCCTGCGCGGTTAGGGCGTCCTTCGGTTTCATGCCCAGCCGGGCAAACCGCCGCGTCACTTCGTCGTGTTCGGGCGGTAACCGGCGCAGCAAGTCTACCACGGCGGCTTCGAAGGCCGGATCGCCGGCTTGTTCGGCGTGCAGCAGCAGCACCGGCACGACGGCGTTGGCAATCAGCGCGTTGAGGCGAGAGCGCCCGGCAGAGGGATCGCGCGGTTTGGTTGCTTTTTCGAGGCGGACGTGCGTTTCCCAGAAAGCGCCCGGCGTAGCGCCGAGCGCAGCGCGGAGGGCCGCTACCGGCTCTTCGGCCTGCATCGCCGCGACCAGTTTGCCCGTCGGATCGTAGTGGAGGAGGCCGCCCGGACGAAGCCACGCCGCGCCTTGCGCGATGCGCAGCGGCGGAAAATTAGCGGGCCGCAGCCGGAAGAAACGCCACGCCGCGCTGTCCATCACCGGGATTTCGAGCCGTAGCTGGAGCCGTTCGAAGCGGTCGTGCAGGTCCATGGCATAGTCGGCGGTGGCGCGGTCGCTCTGGAGCAGACCGGCGGGGGCGGGCAGGAGGCCTGCGATGCCCAGATGCAAGGCTTCCAGGTCGAGCGGATCGGCGAGGCGGCGAACGAGCGGCAGCGGCAGGCGGCGGGCGAGGGTGGTCATCGCCTCCGCATTTTTGGCATAGCCCAGGCCGGCAAACAGGCGTTCGTGCAGCAGCGCGTCGAGGTCGGGTGTGTGGAGGTAGGTGGCGGCCAGCCGGTTCTTTTTTTCCTGCATCCGCTCGGCGGCCAGCGTTCGAATCCAGGGCATGCGGACGGCCTCCGGGGTGTGCGGCCAGCGGGGGGCACAGAGCACGTCGCCGGCGGGGCGGGTGTAAAATTGATAGAGCAGGCGCCGCAGCGGCGTGTCGAGGTGGGGGTAGAGGATCAACTCAGGGATAGCGCTGCCGTCGGTGCGGAGGAGGCTGCCCGTCCAGATGTCGGCGTGCAGCGTCACGTGCAGGATCACGTCGTCGTAGCGCGTGTCGAGGTGATGTTTGTGATCGATCCATCCGCCGGAAGCGGTGTGGATCTCGACGGCGCCGCGTCGCTCCGCCTCGCCGATGCGCAGGCGCGCGTTGGCGAAATCCGGACCGCTATCGGTGTTGAGCGTGCCGGGATCCACGACGGCGAGCGGGGCGCCGTCGGCGGTGCGGAGGCTCGCATGGTCGAAGCGTTGAGTGCGCCAGATGTCCTGGACGAGCGCTTCGGGCACGCGCGGGTGCGCCCCCGCCGGTTCGTGGAGGGTTACTTCAAAGACGTCGTCGTGGGCGCCGTAAAAGCGGGGCGTGTCGTTAGCAGAGGCCGTGGGTTCATCGCCGGAGGCAGGCATGGCGTTCTTCGGAGACTACGTTCCTGTGAAATCAGGCCAGACCTACAACAACGCAAAACGGCGTGAGATATGACGGCGATGGAGGAGTTTTTTTTGAGGATTTGCGACCCTTTTATCAATTTTATTTCGGGAGCGAGTAGAGTTGGGATGTTATTTCCAGACACGCCTTACGCCGGGGTTAGCACGACGTGCGGGGCCAGCCGGGCGCGCGAGGTCTCGGCCTGATGCGCTGCCGCTTCGGCAAAATCTTTTCCTGCCGAGGCATAGAGGATCTGACGGCTGCTGTTGACGACGACGCAGCCCGTTTCGGTAGCTGCCGCTGCGATGGCGCTCGGATCGCCGCCCTGCGCGCCGATGCCGGGGATGAGAAACGGCAACGCGGGGCACAGCGCCCGAAGCGCCGCCAGCGCTTCCGGCCCCGTAGCCCCGACGACGAGGCCGGCGGTGCCGGGGGTTGCGTCGTTCCACCGGGCCACGTGGCGGGCTACGCGTTCATAGAGCTTCTCGCCCTCGCAGTCGCGTTCCTGGAAGTCGGCGGCGCTGGGGTTGGAGGTGCGGGCCAGAACGAAGGCAGCTTTGCCCCTATAGCTGAGGAACGGCGCGACGGCGTCGCGGCCCATGTACGGCGCCACGGTGCATGCATCGAAGCCGAGTTGTTCGAAGATGGCCTCGGCATAAAAACGCGCCGTATTGCCGATGTCGCCGCGTTTGGCATCGGCGATGAGGACGACGTCCGGGGGGAGGTGTTGGACGGTGCGTTCGAGCGCGTCCCAGCCGTCGCGGCCCAGGGCTTCGTAGAAAGCAAAGTTGAGTTTGAAAGCGCACGCCGCCGTCGCCGTCGCCTCGATCACGGCAGCGTTGAATGCTACGACGGCATCGGCCAGCGGATGCCGGTCGAGCAGATGTTTCGGCAGGCGATGGGGGTCGGGGTCGAGGCCTACGCAGAGGACGGATTGTTTGGCGGCCTGGATGCGGCGGAGTTTCTGGGTGAAGTCGGGCGTCATGGCAGTTGCGAAAACGGAGGAACCTTAACAGCGGCCATAAAATACATACGGTGCCCGGACTGTGATGGCGGAGTTTTGGTGGAGAAAGCGTGTTCGGATCCTCTTACATCCTAAAACAACAGCAACGATGGCACTACGGACCTACACGGTGTACCTGGAAGGCGGCGCTGCTTTTTCACTCAAGGCGTCGCGGTTCGACGTAACCTCGGAGGGCGTGTTCTTTTTCGACGAACAAAATCACCCGCTGGTGGATACCTTCATCGATCCAAAATCCGTTATTGCAGTTCTCCCACCCACACCCACGCCGGAAGGAGGCTCGGCGGGCTTCATACGCGCCTGATCGCTTTGAAAGATCGTGAACGCCCTGTCTCTGTAATGGAAAAATCGATATCATAGGGTGGAAGGCAGCCTGCATCGACCATCAACCGGGGCTGAGACCATGACATCCACCGTATCTTTTCAGCACGTGCCGGAGAGCGCCTATCGGCCTTCGCGGCGGCATTTTCTCAAACGTTTTGCCGGTTCGATGGCGGCGGTAGGGTTGCTGCCGTCGTTGGGGTTGGCCGGATTGGAAGCTCGTGCGGCGGCGTTCGCGCCGGGGGCTGTTGCCGACGAGGCGTTCTGGCGGCTGGTGAAAGATCAGTTTCCGCTGCGGCCCGGCCTGATTCTCATGAACGCGGCCAACCTGTGCCCGTCGCCCTATCCGGTCTCCGACGCCGTCTTCCACTTCACCCACGACGTCGATGCCGACGCCTCATTTCAGAACCGGGGCAAGTTCAACGATCTGCACGAGGCCGCGCTGGCGGCACTGGCTCGCTACATGGGCGCCGATGCCGACGAGGTGGTCATCACACGCAACACCAGCGAGGGCAACAACCTCGTCATCGCCGGGCTCGATCTGAAAGCGGGCGATGAAGTCGTGCTCTGGGACCAGAACCATCCGTCGAACAACGTCGCCTGGGACGTGCGGGCGCAGCGCTACGGCTTCACCGTCAAACGCGTCGCCACGCCCGGGAATCCGCAATCGGCAGACGACTTGATAGCGCCTTTTGCTGAGGCCCTGACCACCAACACGCGCGTCTTGAGCTTCTCTCACATCTCGAACGTCTCCGGCGTGGCATTGCCGGCCAAAGCGCTCTGCACGATGGCCCGGCAGCGCGGCATCTTCACGCTCATCGACGGCGCGCAGACCTTCGGCGTGCATCAGGTGGATCTGCACGACATCGGGTGCGATTTCTACACGGGCAGCGCGCACAAATGGTTTTTGGGGCCGAAGGAGGGTGGATTGCTCTACGTCCGCCGCGAGCGCGTGGGTGATCTGTGGCCGTCGGTGGTGAGTGTGGGCTGGGAGCAGGCCAGCCGGCAGGGCGCCCGCAAATTCGGCACCCTCGGCCAGCGCGACGATGCCATGCTGGCCGGTGTCGGCAAGACGGTCGATTTTCTGGAGACCATCGGCAACGCTCGCATCGAAGCGCGTGTGCGCGCGCTGGCGGCGGCGCTCAAAACCGGCATCCGCGAGCACATCCCCCAGGCACAGTTCCACACGCCGCTCACCCCCGAACTCAGCGGCGGCGTGGTCATCTTCGGCATCCCCGGCGTAGACCTCCGCGCCGCCTTCCCGGCCCTTTACTCAACCTATCATCTCGGCTGTGCGGTGATGGGCAGCGACGAGCCGTTCATCCGCTTCTGCCCGCACATCTACAACACGATGGACGAGGTCGAGCGGGTGATGGAGGTGATGAAGGGGTTGGCGTAATCGTAAAACGTGAAGGTGCTCGAATCAGCGTTTCTGGAAGCACCCTCACGTTTTATGGTATCCGAGCTATGGAGACGGCTTGCTCATTGCTTTAAGTTCGTCAATGGCGCCTTGCATCTGGTAGAAAAACTGGCGTTGTGCCTCGCTCATGTCTACGGGTAAGACGTCCTTTAATTTTTCAAGGTCACAGTCCGCACAGTATTTTTTACCGGCAAATCTGGCTTTTGTAAAACGGACCGCGTTGGCGGCTGATTGTGTCACCTGTTCCGCTGACCAATAGCCGTCTAGGCTCTTAAGTCCGGCTAAAATGAGCGCCGCATTGGGGTTACGGTTCTTTAGCAATAGTTGGGTATAGTACGCTGTGGCCTCTTGATCCATACGAGCATCTTCTTCGTCGAGCAGCCATACATTGAGCATCACGCCGGCTGCCGATTGTTCCAGGTAATAGGGTTGCGTGTCATAGGCTTGGGCCGATAATAGATTTCTCACCTCAAAATCAGCTTCTTCCCACGTTTCAGCGTCTTTGGCTACGGTCATAAAATCAAGAACCACCTCATTCGTTTTCTTGAGACGCTGCTGCCTTTCCTCCATAGACAAATCATCTTCGACGATGCCTTCAGGAGTGCCATAGGTCAGGATGCTTTCCACGCGCGGGGTCTCATTCTGTGCCAGCGCATCGTCTGCAACAAGAGCGATATCCTTGTCGCATCCTGTTATGAAAAAGAACAGGAAGAGGATGACGCACAGGACTTTTTTGTACGTTATGGTTGTCATTGTTACACCTCTCTTGCGTTTAGTTTTATCGGATTAGGTTGTTGAGTGTGAAAACCCGATGGGTTAGGATTCTACTCATACAAGGAAAACTCCACAGGCACCGTCTATATGACCTTCTCCAACGAAGACATTTAACCCATCACCACAATCGTAACTAAATACGTAGACATCAAAATCTGTTGAGTATGCCCAGGCGCACCCATTATGTACACCGCCGCAATGAACAGGAGCGGCTATAGCTGGAGGGACAACGGTAAGCATGCTTAACATAGCCAGGACCAACAAGCAGATCGCCAGGACCTTTTTCATGAGATATCACCTCGGTTGATGAACAAGAGTGAGTAACGGGACAATGTTTGCTGTTAGCACTTGAAAAATAAAAAAATCCCTGGCGGTGTCAAGATCTGCTCTTTAGAATAGTCGGTGCTCCCGAAAGAGCATCCTCACATCCCGAAAAACAATAGTCAGATCCTCAAAAAAACTCCGAAATCCTCAAAGAAAGTCGCCCAATGAGGGGAATGTTACTTCTGTGTACTGCCATCTTGATGCAAGAAAGTGGATGTCGTATCGTAAGGGGAGTGCAGGACGTGCTCAAGCCCTGTCATTCCCTGCTGCGTTGCCATCCCCCAAAAACCGTTGCGCTATCCATGGATACGAAAGAGGCCAGTGTCAATATCAACATCCTGACGGAGCCCAGCTTCAGCATCGGCATCGAAGAAGAATACCTGTTGGTCCACCGCGAGACGGGCGACTTGATCCAGCAGGCGCCGCCTACGATGCTTGAGGAATGCGAGGAATTGCTCGAAGGCCAGGTTACGCCTGAGTTCTTCCAATCCCAGATCGAGATCGGCACGCGGGTTTGTAATACGCTTGATGAAGCGCGTCGCGAATTGACGCGGTTGCGCAAAACCGTCTCGTACGTGGCCGAACGCCACGGGCTGGCCATCATCGCGGCCTCGACGCATCCGAATGCGACGTATGCGACGCAGCAGTTCACCCCGAGGGATCGCTACGAGATCCTGGCGCAGAACATGCAGGTCGTTGCCCGGCGCATGGTCATCAGCGGCATGCACGTCCACGCCGGCATCGAAGACGACGACCTGCGCATCGACCTGATGAACCAGACAACGTACATCTTGCCGCACCTGCTGGTGTTGAGCACCTCGTCGCCGTTCTGGGAAGGTGAGATGACGGGGCTTAAGTCGTACCGCATCGCGGTGTGGAACGAGTTGCCGCGCACCGGGTTGCCCGAGCATTTCGAGAGCTTCGCCGAGTTTCAGCGCCACGTCAACATGCTGGTGCAGGCCGGCGTCATCGAGAACAGCACCAAGATCTGGTGGGACATCCGGCCCAGCATGAAATTTCCGACCCTGGAGATGCGCGTGGCCGATATCTGCACCCGGCTCGAAGATGCGCTGTGCATCGCTGCGCTCTACCGGTGTTGGCTGCGGATGCTCTGGCGTCTGCGCACAGCCAACCAACGCTGGCGCACCTACGCCAACCTGTTGGTCTACGAGAACCGCTGGCGCGCGCAACGCTACGGCTTTCTCTCGGCAGAGGAGAAAGAGCGGCTCCCGAAAGAGGAATGGGAGGCGAAGGAGAAAAAGATGGGCCTCATCGACTTTGGCCGGGGAGCCATCGTGCCCTATACCCAACTCCTCGAAGAACTCCTGGAGTTCATCAAGGAAGACGCCGAGTTCTTCGACTGTGTCGACGAGGTCAACCACGCGCGCACCATCCTCCAACGCGGCACCAGCGCC
>JANQES010000127.1 GCA_028278205.1 Rhodothermales bacterium | reverse complement strand
CTGGGGGTGTAAACAAACCGTTTTACACCCTCCGGCCCTGCGGGCCACCTCCCTCAAGGGAGGACTGTATTGTGCCATCAACACCTTTCGATCACCACCAACATAAAAAGCTCCGTAGGAGCGGCCTGTTCAAAAGAATCCGCTGCATCGGCTTTGAACAGGTCGCCCCTACGGGGCTCATTTTTAGGATAGGGTCATTTTCTACAAACAGGACGCCCCTACGGGGCTCTAAAATACGGGATGACTCATGTCTAAATACAGGATGACTCATGTTTCTCAACAGCTTCTGAATACGCCGGAGCCGAAGTCAGTCCAGGTTCAACTCGGCCCGCAGCGCATCATCGGCGGTGCTGTTGTGTCTCCAGTAGGGGAGCATTATCGATTTGGCGCGGGTGGCGCGGGTGGTCAGGCGTTTGGCTTGCGCGCCGCGTCCTTGCGAATAGGTCTCTTCCCACCCCGTGATTTCATGCGGAAAGGCCGTCTTGAAACGAATCGTCAAGGCGCGATCTCGCTTTTGATACGCCAGCGTGTAGGCTTTCTCGTCGTCGCCAACGGCTTCAAGACTCGCCTGAGCGGTTTCGACTTCAAAGTCGGTATGCCCCAGGCGTTGAAACATCGTGCCGGCAATGATCTGAATCTCGCCGGTGGGCAGCGCCTCGGGGTTGAGGCGAATCTTGTTCCACACCTCGTCTTCCAACATCACCCGGTCCAGATCGACCGTTTGTTCGCCCTCGCTTTCGAAATAAGAATGCAACTGAACCCGGTACGTATCGCCTTTTAAGTTGATTTGCGAAAACGTATGGCCGCACCATTCCTGGGACGACGTCGTCACTTTCAAGGTATGCGGACCCTTGTCTCCGTAGACCGGCGTGAAGATCGACGACATCATCGAATAGGGATAAATGCCGGTGTTGAAATTTTTGGTCAGGTTGAGCTTCATCACCTTGACGGCGTCATCGCCGGCGCTCTGGTAATCATCGAGCTTGACCTGCTTTTTACGGGAGAAATCCTCCGTCACAAAGATGAGCACGGCTTTGCCCGGGCGCATTTCGCCGTAGCGAGCTTGCTCCAGGGTGTAACTCGTCAATTCGGCCTTGCCCTGATACCAGTAATTCCCGAAGGCGGTATCGACAGGAGCCGCCGGTATAGACGCAGCGCCCGGCGTCGCATCGGCATGGGTAGCCCTGACGGTGGGCAACGCCGCCTCTTCATCGTACTCAGACACGCATCCTGTTATAAACAAAATGCTTAGAACCAGGAAGGTCCATGTTTTCATGGTATTCACCATCTTTGTTTAAGAAGGCGGAAAAAGACGCAACGCCGGATTGAAACGTCTCCAGACTTTTTAGGTTTGGGATGGATGTCTGTTTGTTACGGCTTCGTATCCACAGGGTACGCCTCAACCGGAGGGACGAACTGCACCACGTTGGGGTGAGTAGCACGAGCCCGGTTTGAGCAGCAGAGCCTTTTCGCTACCTTAGCGTTAAATGTAATCGATAAGACATTTAAGGCTTTACGTTGATGAACTACGGTATCTACCCGGCCAACAGGCCCACACAGACGAGGTCTGCCCCCCAACACCATCGCCCCATGCACCGGCGCTGGATCGACGGTGCGGTCATTGTTTTTTTCTGGAGCCTTATTGCGCTGATCATCCTCGCGCAGGACGCCTTCGATCCGCGTTCTGGAAATCAGGGCCTGCGCGAGGGCGAGGTGCTACAGACGTTTCTGGAGTACGCTGTCTGGGCCGCGATAACGCCGTTCATCTTCTGGATGACGGCTCGTTTCACCCTGGAACGGTATGGATGGCTACGCACGGTGCCCCTCTACATCGTTGTGGGGATCATCGTGGCCGTGGTCGCCGATTTCATGGATCACCTATTCTGGAATACCCTGGTGTCTGGCGTCCCGCCGCGTTCCCTCTCGCTCCTGGATTTCCTGAGTGGATTTCACGTTCTCAGCGAGTTTACCCTGTACGTTATCCTGCTTCTCGCGGGCTTTGTGCGCTTCTACTTTTTACGCTACCAGGAAAACCAGAAAGAGGCCGCGCTGCTTCAGGCGCATCTGGCCGAAGCGCGTTTGCAGACCCTGCGCATGCAGATCAATCCGCACTTTCTCTTCAACACCCTGCACGTCATCTCGGATAATTTCGAGGAAAACCCGCGCAACGCCCGGCGCATGATCGCAAGACTGAGCGAGATGCTGCGCTACACGTTCGAAGAAACAGGCGCCCGCGAGGTGACGCTCGGCCAGGAACTACAGTTTCTCGACGGCTATCTGGACATCCAGCGCTTCCGCTTCGAAGACAAACTCAGCGTGACGCAGGAGATCGCACCGGATGTGCGGGATGCCCTCGTGCCCAACCTGATCCTCCAGCCACTGGTCGAGAACGCCATCAAGCACGGGGTGAGCCAACTGGAAGGACCGGGCCGCATCGAACTGCGAGCCTGGCGCGAAGACGACACCCTGCACCTGATGGTGTGCGACAACGGTCCGGGCCTGGCCCCGCCGCCCGGCGGGGACGGCGCCTATAAGACCTCCAACGGCGTCGGACTGCAAAACACGCGGGAGCGTCTGAAAGCGCTCTACGGGACGAACCAGCACTTTGCGCTGGCGCCGGCGCCGGGCGGAGGCGTCATTGCCCACCTGTCGTTGCCCTTCCATACCGCCGCCGACTACCGGGTCGTCGCGGTCAACGAAGGCTAAGTAGAGCGATTCTACTTCGTATTGCGTACTGCGTATTGAGAACACCCTTACGCAATACGAAGTACGCAGTATGCTTCGGTTGACCCGTCATAATTACCGTGTCGAAATGCTAGCGAACCTTGATCCTTGAAACCCATCGTTATCCATACCCATGATCCGTGTGCTGATTGTTGATGACGAGCCGGGTGCCCGCCGCCGCCTGGAACGCCTGCTCAGCCGGGAGGCGGACGTCGAGATTGTGGATCAGGTAGGCACGGGCCGCAAGGCCATCGCGGCCATCGGCACGCTGAAACCGGATCTGGTTTTTTTGGACGTTCAGATGCCGGGAATGACGGGCATCGACGTCGTACGAGAGGTCGGCTCCCACCGGATGCCGGCGGTCATCTTCGTGACAGCCTACGACCAGTATGCCGTCGAGGCCTTCGACGTGGCCGCGCTCGACTACCTGCTCAAACCCTTCGACGACGAGCGTTTCGAGCAGGCGCTCACGCGCGCCCGGCAGCACCTGGCCCGGCACGCTACCGACGAACTGCGCGACCGGCTCCAGGCCCTCCTGCAAGCCGTAGCGTCGCCTGCCCCTGCCGGGCCTGAACCTGCCCCGACAAAGTACCTGGAACGTATCGCCGTAGAGATGCGGGGGCAACTCCGGATCGTACCGATCAGCAAGATTTCGTTCATCTCGGCCAGCGGCAATTACGTCTATCTGCACGTGGGCGAAGACGAACTGCTCGTGCGAGAGCAGATGCAGCGGCTCGAAGACCACCTGCCTCCGGATCAGTTCTTCCGCATCCACCGCAGCACCATCGTCCGGCTCGACGAGATCGAAACACTCCTTTCTAAACCGGGCGGGGATTACGCGGTGCGTCTTCGCAATGGCAAACACCTCAAGGCAAGCCGTAGCCGCTGGGGAAAGCTGGCAGATCGATTGGGCATCCAGGCACTAAAAAGAGATCTGGAATAAGACGGGATATAGAGCGTTTTAAGTTGGCTGTACGCATTCAAGATTGAGAGGGAGAAAGGGCGAGAGGGAGAAAGGGGGATTTTTAAGTTTTGTCTCCCTCTCCCCCTTTCTCCCTTTCATCCTCTCGATTCAGGCAAGGCATACAGGCAACTGACCCGACCAGAGGCGATTTGTCGTATATATAAATAGAGGATGATCCCTTTTCGGTCACGTCGTTGGACCGGCAAACGTCAGAGACGGCCTGTATCGACGAGGGCTACGAAACCGGCTGATCATTCAATCCGTAAATGTGTTATATCAACCTGCTCAATGATGCGTCTCTGCCTTCTCCATAGCACACGATTTAACGGCCCCCGGGTCCCTGACGAGGTCCGGGTGGCACGAGCCGCTGTGTAATGTAATTTTGCGATAAGCACTTCGGCTCTTCTGGCGTTTGGCCGCCGCGTCGCCCCCTGGACCTGATCCCGGGGGTTTTTCATTTCGGCCTGCACTGAAATTGCAACGCCAAACTCCAGAGGAATGTCATGAATCCTCCAATTCTTTCCTACGAAGCCCTCGAACGCGCTCTCCACTTACGCGACCTGACCGACGCGCTTCAGGGGCCGCACGCCATGCAGCAGCTCGTCGAGACGATCCATGAAGCCCTGGCGCATCGCTGGCAATGTCATCGCCACCTGCACCGGGCCAATCCGGTCGTATCCGTCGCCGAAAATTACGACCGGCTGGGCTACCCGCCCGAAGGCGCAGCCCGCGACGCGCGGTACACCCGCTACGTCACGCCCCGCGTGCTGTTGCGCACCTCGATGTCGGCAGCCATCCCCGGCCTGCTCCGGGCGCTGGCGCTCGATCCCCCGGACGAAGTCCTGCTGATCTGCCCCGGCCTGGTCTATCGACGCGACAGCATCGACCGGCTACACACCGGCGAGCCGCATCAACTCGACCTCTGGCGGATCAAACGGGGCCGGCTGGACCACGACGACCTGCTCGATATGGTGCAGGCCGTGGTCGAAGCAGCCCTGCCCGGACGCCGCCACCGGGTCGTGCCTACGGAGCATCCCTACACCACCGGCGGCCTCGAAATCGAAGTAGCCGCCGGAGAGGCCGGCGGAGACTGGGTCGAAATCGGCGAGTGTGGGATGGCGGCGCCGCACCTGCTCGAAGAGGCGGGGCTCGATATCAGAGAGACGTCGGGGCTGGCGATGGGGCTGGGCCTGGACCGTCTTCTGATGCTGCGAAAGGGTATCGACGACATCCGGCTGCTGCGCGCTGAAGACTCGCGCATTGCCCGGCAGATGCTCGACCTGGCGCCGTACGTCCCGGTCTCCAGCCAACCGGCAATACAGCGCGACCTCTCGGTGGCCGTCGAGGCAGAGACGACCCCCGAAGAACTCGGCGACCGCATCCGGGAAGCCATGCACGAGCATCTCGACCAACTCGAAAGCGTAGACGTGCTCGACGAGATGGCGTACGCAGACCTGCCGCCTGCGGCGCACGCCCGCATGGGCATGCAGGCCGGTCAGAAGAATGTGCTGCTGCGGCTGGTGATTCGCGATCCCGCGCGCACGCTCACCCGCGAGGAAGCCAACGATATCCGGGATCTCGTCTACCGGGCTGTTCACCAGGGTGCATGCATGGAATGGGCCGTGCCGCGATGACGCAACTAAAGTTTGCGGCTACATTTCTTATTTTCAAGGGGATGTAGCCACAGACTTATGCTCGTTGTTATTTAAATGGGGTAAAAAACCGCGGCTCCTCCCTGAGAAGAAGAACTTCACCCTCCCACATCGCAAAGAGCACGGGTGGAATCCCGCACGACGAGTTCGGCTTCCGGCGTGATGCGGCGGGGCGGAACCCCCTCTTCTGTTTCGAGCTGGCTGACGAGCAATTCGGCGGCTTTGCAGCCCATTTCGCGCGCGGGCTGCCGCACCGTGGTCAGCGGCACAGACAGGTAGGCGGCGGGCTGGATGTCATCGAAACCGATCACCGAAACCTCCTCCGGCACGCCGATGCCGAGTTCGGCCAGCGCCCGCATCACGCCCATAGCGACGTCGTCGTTGAAGCACGTCACCGCCGTCGGTCGTTCCCCGGCGGGGCGGTCTTTAAACAAGGCCAGGCCTGCCTGATAGCCATCTTCCAGACGCGCCCCGCCGGGAACGATGACGTCATCGGTATAGACCAGCCGTGAATGGCTGAAGGCTTTCTGAACGCCCAGGATACGGTCGCGACTGTGCTTGGTATAGGGCGGGCCGGCCACATGCTTGATCCGTTCGTGCCCGTTGTCAATCAAATAGCTGACGGCTTTCTGCGAGGCCTTCACATTATCGATTTCGATGACGTTAACCTGAAGCCCCGGCACCTCCTCAAACAACACAAACGGATAATTCGCTTGCTTGAGCATAAAGAGGTGGGTCAGGTCTACTTGCTCATGCACGATGGGCGCGATGATGATCCCGTTGACGAAACGGCTGCGCAAGACCTCGATCAGGTTGCCCTCTTCTTCGTAGTCGCCTTCCGAGCTACAGACGAAGGTGGTGTAGCCGCGCTCGCTGAGTTGGTTACGCACGCCCATAATGAGGTCGGCATAAAAAGCGCTGTCCATCTCCTTGACGATGAGGCCGACGCTCTTATGCAGAACGTTGTTGCTGGCCTGTGCGGCGCCGAGCATCCGGGCCGAGGGCGACGGCTGATAGCCCAGGTCCTGGATGGCGGCCACCACGCGCTTCTTGGTTGCCTCGCGCACCGTCGGGCGGTCGTTGAGCACGGCAGAGACGGTTCCCGTAGAGACGCCCGCCTTCTTAGCCACATCGCTGATCGTAGGCTTCTTCGCCATGGATTTACTGTTGATTGGATACATCACGATCTTTTTCAATAATCAATATATTGAACCGTTTCAATTTTTCCAAATCATCTTTTTTCGATTTATTGCACAAGACCATTATAGTGCTTAATCGAATCTTTTTATTAAAAATTATCATTATTTAGAAAATTTTCAGTGAATGATTTGCACTTATGCAATTTGAACATTATTTATCGATTCAATCATTTCAGTCAACACAGACCCGCAATGCCAACGACCTTCGTCAACCAGCCCGAAATCTGATACCATGCCTTTTCAAGACCTTCGCACCCAGGCCCAACCTCGCGCGCCCGAGGCGCTCATCGCGCACATGAACTCGTTTGAACTGGATCTGCGGTTCACCGCCGGCATCTGGTTCTTTTCGCCGGGCGATACCCGCTTCCACGCCAAATACAAGCCGGATCTGCCGCTGGAGGCCCGTCTGGAGATCGCAGCCTCGCTCAAAGACTACGGGCTGGCGGCGCTCGAAGCCCACTACCCCAACGAAATCAACGAAGCCAACCTGCACGTCTGGCAGCAATTCACCCGCGACACCGGCATCCGCCTCGTCACGGTGATTCCGCTGCTGTTCTATGATGCGCAGTTCGAATTCGGCTCGCTCTCGAACCCCATTCCCGAAGTGCGCCGGGTTGCCATCGACCGCACGGCCCAGTCGCTGGCGCTCGCCAAAGAACTCGATTGCGACTTCTCGGTGGTCTGGCCAGGCATCGATGGCTATGAGAATCCTTTCGGCATCGACATGGCGGCGATGCGGCGGCGCTTCGCCGAAGGCCTGGCCGAGGCGATGGACGCCTCGCCGGGCGTGCGCATCGCCTTCGAGCCCAAGCCGTACGAGCCGCGCGGACGCATCCTCTACAGCACGACGCCGGAGGGCGTGCTGCTGGGCCGCCAGGTCGAGGACATGCTGACGCACGACGAAAACCGTCAGTTGCTCAATGAAGGCCACAAACTCCTGTGCATGAATCCGGAGATCGGGCACCTTTTGATGGGCTACGAAGACCTGCCCTACGCCCTGAGTTGGCCGCTCTCGGAAGGCCGCCTGGCGCATACGCACTGGAACAGCCAGCCGCTGGGCAACTACGACCAGGATCTCAACGTGGGCCTGATCTCGCCCGAACAGATGGAAGCCGGCCTTTACACGCTCAAGATGCACGGCTACGAGGGCTACTTCGGCATCGACATCAACCCCGAACGCATGCCCGTGGACGTGGCGCTCAAGATTTCGATGGATGCGCTGCGCGCCGCCAACGACCGGGTCAACAGCCTCGACCACGCCCGCATCATCGAAGCGGCGGAACGGCCCGACCAGCACCGGGGCTTCATCGAGGCGTACATGATTCGCGCCCGCTCACCCCGCCCGGACGCGCTGCCGCCGATCGAAGAAACGCTCTCGTCTACCGCAACGCAGGCCACGGTGGCGGGATGAACTTTTGTTTTCAACCAGGAAAACGTGCAAAAATAAGTTCCCCTCCTGTCCAGGAGGGGACAGGGGTGGTTGATCGCCCACGGCGCGGAAAATCGAAGCGTTTGGATGCTTTTTCCAGGGTTGAGATCGACCACCCCTCACTCCCCTCCTGTCCAGGAGGGGAATTTTTCCGGTTTCTGCCAAAAACACTGCGACACGTTGCCCTGCCTGTTGTGCTCGCGGTGTGTTTCCTCGCCTGCCAGGCAACGCCGGAGGGCGAGGCGCCGCCCACCGAGCAGGAGGCATCGACGATCAATGCTATCGGGGGGAAATTCACGCCGCCTGCCGGAAAGACGTTGCTGATCATCGGACAAGACCTGGGCGCTATCGCCGGCTACAAGGCGGCCCTCGGCCTCAAGCCCGGCGGCGTGACGACCTATACCAACATCAGCGAGACGGAGCCCTCGCTTTTGAACGGCCTCGAAGCACCCGCAGACTGGGGCGCGGGCGACGTCAACGCCGCGCAAAACCTGGAAGCCGATCCGCAGGCGGTGCTGGCTATCGGGCTCTACATCGTCGATAACAGCGGCACCAACCTCGCGCATATCATCGACGGCACCCACGATGCGGCAATCGACCGGCTCGGCGCTTTTATCCAACGGGCGGCCAGGCCGGTCTTTTTGCGCATCGGCTACGAGTTCGACGGCCCGTGGAATCACTACGAACCTGAACCCTTCATCGCCGCCTGGAAACACATCGTGGACCGGCTGCGGGCGCAGGGCGCGACCAACTTCGCGACGGTCTGGCAATCGGCCACCTACAAATACGGCACCTACAACGACCTGCCCCTTGAGGTGTGGTATCCGGGTGATGACTACGTCGATTGGATGGGCACGTCGCATTTCATCTTCGACCAAACCGTCCAAAACGCCTTCCTCGACTTCGCGCGGGCGCACAACAAGCCGGTCCTGATCGCCGAGGCAACGCCGCAGGGCTACGATCTGGATAAGCTGGCCTATAGCCCGCCGAACGACGGCAAAAACTTCACCGCCAAAACAGCCGATGAGATCTGGGACGAGTGGTTCGGCCCGTTCTTCGCCTTCATCCACCAAAACGCCGACGTGATCCGCGCCGTCGCCTACATCAATGTGGACTGGCACAGCCAGGCGATGTGGGGGCCTGACGGCGGCAACGGCTACTGGGGCGACAGCCGCGTGCAGGTCAACGATACGATTCGGGAACGGTGGCTGGCGGAGATCGGCACAGCGTTCTGGCTCCACGGCACGCCTGATCTCTTCGAGACGCTCGGGCTGGAAGAATTTTAGATTTTGGATTGCGGATTTTGGATTGGGTGCATCCCACAAGCAATCCAAAATCTAAAATTACTTCGTCAGTCGCCTTCGGCTCGTGTCAAAATCAGATTCACATGCTCATCCAAAACCCCATCCTCAAAGGCTTCAACCCCGATCCGTCCATCGCGCGGGTTGGGGATGATTATTATATCGCAACCTCAACGTTTGAGTGGTTTCCGGGAGTTCAGATTCATCATTCGCGCGATCTGGTTCACTGGCGGCTCTTGACGCGCCCGCTGGATCGGGTGAGCCTGCTCGACATGAAGGGGATTCCTAATTCGGGCGGCATCTGGGCGCCGTGCCTGACGTGGCATGAGGGCACGTTCTACCTCATCTACACGGTCGTGCAAGAACTCAACAGCGCCACCAAAGACACACCCAACTACCTCACCACGGCGCCCGACATCATGGGACCGTGGAGCGAGCCGGTCTATCTGAATTCAAGCGGCTTCGACCCGTCGCTCTTCCACGACGATGACGGGCGCAAATGGCTGGTGAACATGATCTGGGATCATCGCCCCGGCAAAAATCCGTTTTACGGGATCGTGCTTCAGGAGTACGATCCTGCCGGGCAAAAGCTGATCGGAAGCCCCGAAATCATCTTCAAAGGCACCGAACTGGGCCGCACCGAAGGTCCCCATCTCTACAAACGCGGCGGGTATTATTATCTGATGACGGCGGAGGGCGGGACGTTTTACGAACACGCCGTGACACTCGCCCGCTCAACATCCATCCACGGACCCTACGAGGTTCATCCCTTCAACCCTGTCGTCACGGCCTGGGGAGATCGGTCGCTGCCGTTGCAAAAGACGGGGCATGCCGACCTCGTCGAGACGCAATCGGGCGATTGGTATCTCGCGCATCTCTGCGGTCGTCCGTTGCCCGGATCGGATCGGTGTATCCTGGGCCGCGAGACAGCCATCCAGAAAGTCGTTTGGAAAGAGGATGGCTGGCTGTATCTGGAAACCGGCGGCAATCGGCCTCAGGCGCAGGCGCCCGCGCCCGGCCTCCCCTCCCACCCCTGGGACGCCCCGCCCGCCCGCGACGACTTCGACGACGACACGCTGGGACTGCACTACCAGACGCCTCGCACACCGCTCGACGAGGCCGACTACTCGCTCACCGAGCGGCCCGGTTTTTTGCGGCTGAAGGGCGGGCAATCGATGGAGTCGCGGTTCGATCAAGTGCTGGTGGCGCGGCGGCAGCAGGCCTTCCGGTACGAGGCCACGACGTGCCTCGAATTCGAGCCCGAAAGTTTTCAGCAGATGGCGGGGCTGGTGTGCTATTACAACACCGGGCTCTATCACTACCTCGCCATGTCGGTAGATGAGCGCGCCGGCCCGTGCCTGTACGTCCAAACCGCCGACGACGGCACGATCTCGTACCCGCTCGGCACCGCCTTTATCACGCTCGGCCCGGTGAACCGTGTCTACCTCCGGGCACAGATGGACTATAGCACCCTCACCTTCTCCTATTCGCTCGACGGCGAGCACTGGCTGCGCGCCTGCGACGACCTCGACGCCAGCATCCTGAGCGACGATTATGGAGACGACTGGGGCTTCACCGGCGCCTTCGTCGGGCTGGCCTGCCAGGATCTCACGGGACGCCGCAAGCACGCCGACTTCGACTTTTTTGAATATCGGGAAGCAGAAACAAGTGTTTAGGTATGGACGAGGTTTGCACGTTGTATATCCGCTAGCGAGGGTCGCTGGTCACTAGAAAACAAACCAGTGACCAGTGACTAGTGACCGACACCAACCTCAGCATAAAATGAGACCGCGAGACCTACCGACTTTCTCGTACACCAACCAGACACAACCATGGCAGAGGTAACCACGGCAGAGCGCATCAGCCCGCTTGAAAAGATCGGGTATGGGCTGGGGGATACGGCCAGCAACGTCGTGTTTCAGACGATTGTCATGTTCTTGCCGTTCTTTTACACGGACATTTTCGGCATCAGCGCCGCCTCGATGGCTACGATGTTTCTGGTGGTCCGTATCATCGACGCCTTCACCGATCCGATCATGGGCGCCATCGCCGACCGGACCAATACCCGGTGGGGCAAATTCAGACCCTACCTGCTGTGGCTGTGCGTCCCCTATGCCGTGATCACGGTGCTGGCCTTTACCACCCCCGACCTCAACGCGGACAACAAGCTCGTCTATGCCTACGTTACCTACACGCTGTTGATGCTGATCTACACCGCCATCAACATTCCCTACTGCGCCCTCGGCGGGGTGATCACGGGGGATACGCAGGAGCGCGTCTCGCTCAACAGTTATCGCTTCTTTCTGGCCACCGCCGCCGGTGTGTTGGTAGCCTCGACCACCTTACCGCTGGTCGATCTGCTGGGCGGAGACAATCCGCAGAAGGGCTATCAGCTTGCGATGGGTCTTTTTGGCACCCTGGCTATTGCGCTTTTCCTGGCCTCGTTCTTTTTGACGAAGGAACGCGTCGTGCAGGCCGTCGACAAGGGCACGAACTTTTTCAAGGATCTCTGGGTGCTCCTTAGCAACGATCAGTGGTGGGTTGTTGCCATTCTCAATTTCATCCTGCTCATCCCCATTATTATTCGCGGCGGCGCGGCGGTGTTCTACATGAAATGGTACGTCGGCGCAGGAACGGCCTTGACCTCCGCATTTCTGACCGTGGGCATGGTCGCCGCGATGGTGGGCGCCTCCTTCGCCAGCCCGTTGACGAAGCGGCTGTCTAAGGTCAAGTCGTACATGCTTATTCAAAGCATCGTGGCCCTCTCGTCCATCGGCCTGTTCTTTCTGGCGCCGGCGGATCTGGTCTTGATCTTCGCTCTGTTTTTCATCCTCCAGTTCTTTATGCAGATGGGCACCCCGATCCTCTGGACGATGATGGCCGACACGGTGGAGTACGGCGAGCTAAAAACCGAACGGCGCATCACGGGCATGATCTTCTCCGGATCGCTGTTCACGCTGAAAATGGGCATTATGATCGGCGGTTTCATTCTGGCCGCCGTGCTGGCGTCGGTGGGCTACGTCGAAGGCGATGTAGCGAGCCAGACACCGGAGGCCATCACCGGCATCGTCTGGCTCTTCACCATTATCCCGGCCATCGGCCATGTGCTCCTCATCGGGATCGTTTTGCTCTACAAGCTGAACGACGAACGGTGTGAAGAAATCAGGGCCGAACTGGACCGGCGGCACGCGGCTGCGGCGTCGGCCTGAATGAAGCAATCATGCAAGTGTATGTCGATAAACCCGTCGTTATCATCTTGCGCAAAGGCAGGCATTGGTCACTGGTCACTAGTCATTGGTGCCAATGCTCATTAACTCGTACCGGGAAAGACTCAAAAAGTCGTATCACCCCTAGCTTCGAAATGACCGCTATGCGACCAAGACGCCTTCTAGTGCCAACAATCGATCCCTGGCGAGGGCGCACTTGCCGGGCACGCAAGACGCAAACCGCGCCGTAGAGACAGATTTAGCCGAGGGCAGAGTCTCGGCCAGCGCACTGGCGGTTCGAATGCTGTGTTATTGTGCGGCATTGACGGGGTGATACGACTTTGTGAGCACATGGGGTGATACGAGTTAATGAGCATTGGCATTGGTCACTCGTACCGCTTCTAAAACCAGTGACTAGTGACCAATGACCAGTGACCGGCACCACCCCTGGCACGAAGTGAGACCATACGGACTATCAACCTGCTATTGCATGGCTCCTTAACCATCAGTGGCGCGACCTCGTCGTGGATGCGCCCTCTTTACCATGAAAACCTCCTGCCCCCATGAAGCTACCCGGCCTGACCGAATCAACGATACGAGCCGGCACGTCGAACGGATCGTACACGCGCGGCGCGCATTATCACAACACCGGAGCCGTCTTGTCCGTGAAGCCAAACGGCAAGCAACAGATCGAGGCGCTCGTCAAGGGAAGCGACCTCGCGCCCTACACCGTCCGTATCGGCTACGAGCAGGCCCGCGTCGTCTACGTCGAGTGTACGTGTCCGTATCACGCGGGGAGCTGGTGCAAGCATGTCGTGGCGGTGCTGCTGACGTGTCTTCATGGGACGGAGCAACCGGATCCCGACGCGCGGCTGGAGGCGTTGCTCGACGGTCTGGATCGCGAGGCACTCGTGAGCCTGATCAAGCGGCTCGTCGCGCAGGATCCCACGCTGATGGATCGACTCGAACAGGTACGCTCTATCGATATGGCGTCATGAAGTGCCTCATTGCCCTTCCCCTGCTCTTATATCGTGTCGGAGCCTGGCCTCAAGATGATCCAACTTTTCTTTTTGCCACAAAGGCACGAAGGCACAAAGACGTCGTGCCCCTTCGCGGCTATCACAAAAAAACCACGCACCCTCTTTTCACAACGCCGGTCTCAATCTTCGAGCAGCTTCGGATCGAAGGCGTAGCCCTTGTAATCGACTTTGAAGAGGATGCTGTAGAGTGAGGGGATCAGGATGAGGGTGATGAGGGTGCCGAAGAGCAGGCCCACCATGATGCTTACGGCCATCCCCTCCCACATCTCGCCGCCGCTCAGGTAGAGCGGAACCAGGCCCAGGACGGTCGTGAAGGTCGCCAGGAGAATCGGGCGGAAGCGTTGCAGGCAGGCGGCGATCACGGCGTCCTGGTCGTTTCGATTGAGATCGCGCTGTTCAATTTCGATGCGATCCAGCAGCACGATGGCGTTGTTGATGACGATGCCGGCCAGCGAGATCAGGCCCAGGAAAGGCATAAAACCGAAGGGTTCGCCAAAGAGCAAGAGCCCGGCGGTCACGCCGATGACGCCCAGGGGAATGGTGAGCAAGACCATGCCCATCTTGCGAAACGAATTAAACTGGATGATGAGCAGCAGCACGATGATGGCCGCCGAGAGAGGCAAATACCGGATCACGGCGCCCATGTTTTCGGCGGTGTTCTCGGCGTCGCCGCCGGTGGTGTAGCCGTAGCCGTCAGGCCATACCGCCGTCTGCTCGTCGAGCCACGGGACCACGTCGCCCATAATGGCCGAGGCGTTGCCGGTCTCGGTAAGCTCGCTCGACACATTCATCGTGCGGGTCAGGTCAAGGCGTTTGATCTTCGAATATTGCCACTCCGGAACGAGGCTCGCCACCTGCAACAACGGGACGCTCTTGCCGCTACTTTGCGCAAAAACATCCAGCGTCTCCAACGATTCGAGCGTCTGTTGCTGGCTCGCATCGCTGCGCATCAGGATGGGGATGGACTTGTCGTCTTCACGGTATTCGCCCGTTTTGAAGCCGTCTAACACCGTCTGCAACGAGACGGCGATATCCTGACTCGTAACCCCGGCGGTCTGGGCGCGCGACTGATCGACGGCGATCACGAATTTCTTGCTCTTCGGCCCCCAGTCATCCTTTACATTCTTCGTGCCCTGGATCCCGGCGAGCTTGATCTTGACGGTCTCGGCAATGCGCGCCAGATGATCCGGGTTGTCGCCCGAAATCTTGATCTCGATGGGGGTGCCGCCGCCGCCGGCGCCGAGCGAGCTAATCAGGATGTCGGCATCCGGAAACGTATTGAAGCAATACCGGTCCAGCCGGGCGATCATCGCGTTATTGACTTCGAACGACGAGGTGTTGACGAGCATGTGGGCATAGCTGGAGTTGGCCTCATCGGCACTATAGCCCATGTCGTAGGATTCCGGCCCCTGCCCGACGTAGGCCGACCAGTCCGTGATCCCGCTCTCCCGGCCTTCGTCCACCAGCAGCGAGTCGGTCATGTAGCGTTCGATGTCCTCGACGATAGCCATCGTGCGCTCGATCCGGGTACCCAGCGGCAGGTTGATATCCACCGTGATCAGATTCCGGTCGCTGTCGGGAAAAAAGAGGAAGGAGATGAAGCTGAAGCCCACCAGCGACAGGATGAACAGAACGACCGCCCCACCGACCACCCACCATCGGCTCGCAAGCGCCAGCAGAATTGTGTCTTTGTAATAAATCTTGAGCCGGTTGATGATGCGGTCGATGAGGCGCGGCTTCTGCGTCCCTTTTTTGGCAATCCGCAGAAAGAGATAGCAAAACATGGTGATCACCGACAGGGCGATGATCCAGGACGAAAGCAGCGCCAGGGTGATGACGACGAAGATAGGCCCGACGATATCGCCCATGGTGGATTCGGCGAGGTAGAACGCCAGGAAGGCCGCCGAGGTGGTCAGCGTAGAAATGAGCAGCGGCGTGAACAACTCGTCGCACGCCTCGATGGCTGCCTGCCGGGCCGCGATGCCCGCCTCCATTTTCACCATGATCGTCTCGGCCACCACGATGGCGTTGTCCACCATCATCCCCAGGGCCATGATCAGCGCCGCCAGCGTCACCTGGTTGAGCCCGATTTCGAGCAGGCCCATCAACATCAACGTCATGATCGTCACCAGCGGGATCAGGCTGGCGATGACCAGGCCCGTGCGGAATCCCAGGAAAAGGAGCATCACCACCAGCACGATGACGATGGCCTGGATCAGGTTCATCACGAAGTCGCTGATCTTCGTGTCGATGTAGGTATCCATCGACGAGACGCGGTTGAGTTCGAGGCCCACCGGCAGCCTGTTTTGCCAGTCCGCCACCACCTCGTCGACGGCCATGCCCAGATTGATAATGTTGGCGCCGCTCTTGAGGCTGACGTGGAAAGCAATGGCTTGCTTGCCGTTGACGCGCACGATCTGCTTAGGCGGCGCGATGTACCCTTTCCGCACCGAGGTGATGTCTTCCAGATACACCAGTTGATTGCTCTGGCCCACCGTCACGAGCGTCCGTTTGATGTCTTCGATATCATTGAAATTGCCAGTGGGCTCCAGGATGATGCGCTCGTCTTCCAGGTTAACCTCGCCGCCCGAACTGAGGATGTTGGTGGCGGCGATAATGCTCTGAAGCCGGTTGGCAGACAGGTTGTATTCCGTCAGCCGGGCGTTATCGAATTCGATGAACACGCGCTCGTCTTGCACGCCGCCGAGTTCCACCTTCGCGGCATCGTCGAGCTTGATGAGGTCGTCTTTGAGATCATCGGCGTAGGCCTTCATCTCGGCATAGCTATAGCCGTCGCTGGTCATCGCCACGACGACGCCGTAGACTTCGCCGATGCCGTCGTCGTTGAGGTCAGGCCGGACGCCTTCGGGGAGGTCTTGCATGGCATTGAGCTTACGCCGCAGCCGGTCCCAGACCGCCTGCAAATCTTCGGGATCGACTTCATCCTTCAACACCACCGAGACCACCGAGAGGCCAGTCCGCGAGGTGCTGTTGACCTCTTTGAGTTCGGGCAATTCCTGCGCCACCTTTTCGATCTTATCGGTGACCAGCAGCTCGATGCGTTCGGGGCTGGCGCCGGGGAACGACGAGACAACCGTCGCCACGCGGATGGTGTAGGGCGGCATGCTGTCGCGGGCCAGCGACTGGTACATCATCAGGCCCATCCCGACAATGATGGCCAGCACCAGGAAGGTGATCCTGTTCTTTTCTATGGAAAACTGGGCGAGATTCACGGCAAAAACCCGGTTTTGGCAGGTGAGAAAAAGGCGTGGTGTTCTTTATGGTGTTGATGGCAGAAGCTCACCGCCCCCTTGAGGGGGCTGTCGCGCAGCGACTGGGGGTATTCTCAGACGGTTATTACACCCTCCGACCTCGCCTTCGGCGAGCCCACCTCCCTCAAGGGAGGGGTTTCTTTGGGTTTATCAACACATCCAAGAACACTACCTGGATATTTTCCAATGAACATGACCCTACCCGCTTACTGGATGCGTACTTCTTGCCCGTTGAGCAAGGTTTGCAGCCCGGCGGTGGCAATCACCTGGCCGGCTTCCAGGCCATCGAGCACCTCAAACCCCGCCGAGGTCAGCGCGCCCACCTGGATATGTTGCTTCCTGACCGAGACCACCGATCCGCTTGCCCCTTCGAGCAGAAAAACAAAGCGGCCATCGGCGTCTTCGCCGACGGCTTTGGCCGGCACCACCAGCATATTCTCGGCAGCATCCCCGCTTCCGAAATCGAAGGTGACGTTGGCCGTCATGCCCGAACGGATCTCATCCGAGGGATCGGTGAGGGTGACGAGAACGGGATAGGTGGCCGTCTGCGGATCGACCGAAGGCGAGACCTCGGTGATGGTGCCGTTGTGCCGCCCGCCCTGCAAAGAGGGAAACGTAATGGTCACCGTCATCCCCTGCCGGACCCCGTTGATCACGCTTTCGGGCAGGCCGAGGGCAATCTGCATATCGGCGCCGGCGTTGAGCACCGCCACCGCCTGCCCGGCGCTCACATTTTCATCGACCTCCGCGTTGACCGCCGCGATGATGCCGGTGCCGGGGGCGTACAGAAAGCCGTAGCTTATCTGATCTTGCTGGATATCCACACTGCGCTGGGCCGACTCGTGGCTGGCCTGGGCCGTCCTGTACGAGTTTTTTGCGTTCTCATAGTCGCTCAACGAAGCGCTGCCTTTCTCGTAGAGCGCCCGCACGCGGTCGAGGTTGAGCTTGGCGGTGTTCATCTGCGAGGCGGCGCTGTTGAGCGCAGAAACGGCCTGCTCATACGCCAGCCGGGCCTGCACGTTATCCAACCGCGCCAGCAACTCGCCCCGGCGCACCCGCTGGCCCAGCTTGATGTTGAACTGCGTGATGATGCCGCTGCTTCTAAAACTCAGGTTGATGACCTTGTCGGTCTGCGCCGTTCCGCTGAACGTGCGCACGGCGTCGCCCGTGGCGTAGCTCACCTCCATGGCGCGAACGGGGCGTACGATTTTCTCCGGAGGCGCCTCGCCTCCGCAAGACAAAGCGAGGACCAGCACAGGGATCGCTACGAGGGCTGTTGGTATGCGGTTCATGGGTGCGCGGGGTCTAACGTTGTGTTCCGAATCGGCTCTGATAATCGACAAAACGCTCGATGAAGGCCTGGTTTTCTGCGTCGGAATGCAGCAGGAAGTAATAGCCAAGCGTACGTTCGAGGATGATGGCGCTCAGCAAGTAGTTGTACGTGGCGCTGGCGCGAGCAAGCTCGGCTTGCAGGAGGTTGCGCTGCGCATCGATGAGTTGGACGATGCTCACGGCGCCGTTGGAGTAGGCCGTCTCGGTCAGCGCCAGGCTCTGGGCGGCGGTTGCTTCGGAGACCTGAGAGAGTTCGATGTTAGCAATCTGGTTGGTGAGGTCGAACACCGCATCGCGCACGTTGCGCTCAAGCGCCAGGGCCGTGTTCTCCTTGCTGAGTTCCAGTTGCGAGCGCTGAACGAGCGCCGTCTGCCGGTCGATATTTTCGCGATTCTGATTGAAAATGGGAATCGAGAGGTTCAGCCCGATGTTGTAGTTGTCTTTCAGAATCACGTCGGAAGGAAGCGCGCCGGTGCCCCACTGATCGAAGGTGCGGTTGTATTGCGCCTGGGCGGCCACCGTGGGGATAAAACGCCGGTATCCGTTGAGCAAAATGTTGCGCTCCGTGGCTTCGATGTTGTAATCGAGCACTTTCAGTTCCGGCGCATTTTTCAGGGCTTCCTCGACCAGGAAATCCACGAAGACCTCGCTCTGAGAGGGGTCGTCCAACAAGAGTCTGAATTGTTCATAATCATAATCCTCAAAGACCCCTTCCGTAATCACCGCATCTTCCACATTGACCTTCAGATCGATGGGGTTGTTGAGCAACAGGTTGAACACGTGGAAGCCCTGACTCAACTGGTTGATGGCTTCGATCAACGCCTGCATGTTTTGCGCCATCTCGCTGCGAAACCGCAAGACGTCGGCCTGCCCCGACTGCCCCACCTCGAAGTTCTGTTCAGCGATCTTCAAGTTGCGCTTGGTGACTTCCAGGTTTTGCTTCTGGATCTGCACGTTGGCCTTCAAGATGAGCACGTTGAAGTAGGCGTTGGACGCGTCGAGGATCAGGTCTAACTCCTCGGCATTGAAATCCTCTTGTTGCGCCTTGAGCAGGCTTTTCTGGATGCTGATGTTGGCGTTGGCTGCCTCGGAGAAGATCGTCTGGGTCAGTGTTACGTTGCCGTCGGTCGAATATTCCGGGTTTTGCCCGTTAGAAAGCTCAGCCAGTTCCGGGTCGATGTAGACGCCTGAGGCCGAGCCGGTAACGTTGGGCAGATAGGTGCTTTTGGCGGATTTCACATCCTGCTGCGCCAGTTCGATATCCTTGCGACGCGTCTCCAGCGTGAGGTTGCCGGCGATCACCTCTTGCATCACATCCAGCAGCGAATACGTCTGCTCGGCCAGCATATCATCAAAATCGCCGACGATATCGGTCGTCGCGATCAGGCTGTACTTGATGGGGACGTCGACGCGCGTGGCCGTGTTGTAGTTGAGCGTGAGCGTCTCGCTATACTCGATGAAAAGGGGCTGCGTCGATAGATTCTCGCCGTTGACGACGGCTTCCACCGTCAGGGCGATCCGTCGAAAGAACTGCTCGATGTTTTCTTCGGCCTGGTTGGTGGCCATCCACCCGCGTTCGACGTCCTCTCTTCGGGTGGCCGTGAACGAAGGCAAGCCGTTGACGATGAGCAGCGCCGCCATCGTGTCGAGTTCAGCCGATGGAATGCTGAAGCCTTCGGCCAGGTAGACGGCATCGATCTGACTGAGGTACGGATCGAGGCTGCGCGCAGAGGTATAGGAAATCAGGTCGTAGGCGGCGCCGAGGTCGGCAAAGATAGGATCCAGCGCGTTTTGAATGCGCTGCGCCATCAGTTGCGGGCCGGCCACGATCACTCCCACCCGGTTGAAATCGTAGAGCGTTTTGAAGGTCGTCAGGTCTTGTTGGTACGACTGCGAGGTGATCAGATAGGTAAAATTGTCGATGCCCGAGGTCTCTCTATTTTCATCGATCTCGATCAGATCCTGGTTGAGCGCGCCGAAGAGGATGGTCGGTTTTCGATGAACCGTCTGCCGCGAGACGATCTCATTGTTTACCGGGCCGAAGGCGATAATGATATCGGTGTCGTTGTCTATCAACGTCTGATACTGGCGTTCGGCCAGCGCCACGTCGAAGCCGTTGACGAGCAGGCTGCTATCGGGAAAGCTGATGGTCGCATCTTCACCCACGACGGCGATGATCTCATTCTGCAAAAGATCGAGCAGCGGCGCAACTTCCGGCGACGCCACATCGATCAGAAAGCCGATGTTGTAGTTTGCTTTCTCTTGCCCATACGATAGCAGGGGAATACTCAGGAGAACCACGAGCAAACCGAGTGGCTTCGGGGGGAGGTAGGCTGTAGGCTTGCTCCGGCCTACAGCAGCCGGTGATGTCAGCATGGGCTTGATTCGGGTAAGAGCAGCAACGATAAGACCGGGGGCGCCTGCCCGGTCCCCATCCAAGGTATCATCGCCGGTAGATCGACGATGGGTGTGGCAGGGTTAATAAAGCCCGCTCCGGCGAAAAGGGCAAGGAGCACCGGCTCATCCCATCAAGCCCTACAAAGATCAAAACGTGCGAACCGACCCTTCTTGCAGCGCAGGGCTGTTAAGTTCTCTGCAAATGGTCACGCGGAGACGCCAAGCAATTTCCCCTCCTGTCCAGGAGGGGAATAAGGGGTGGTCGATCTCAACCCTCGAAAAAACACGTAAACATTGCGATTTTCCGCGACGTGGGCAATCAACCACCCCTGTCCCCTCCTGTCCAGGAGGGGAAATTGAACCGCTGCGCCGAGCAGAACTTCACAGCCCTGCTCCTGTCTGGGAGGGGAACTTGCCTCGCCACATCGGAGCAAAAAACTACCCCAGTGAGCCCCTACCGGGAAGTGTAACTATTCCAAAACGCTCCGAGAAGCTGAGACCGTTCACACGCCTCGACGATAGCTTCGGCCAGGCGTGCTAGACGCCCAAAGAAATTTTCTTACCCGAAGCCTAAAGCCTTTCTTCTTTCTTCGGCACCCGGTAGTGGATATTGGGTCTCGGTGATGTGCCTCCCATTCTCCCATTGCTCTGCGTTGAACTGAATTGCACTTAGATGCTCTTCGGGTACCTCGTATTCATCGTAGATCGCCTCGACCGGGCATTCGGGCACACACATGCCACAGTCGATGCACTCATCGGGGTCGATGACTAACTGTTTCTCCAGTTCGTAGAAACACTCGACAGGGCAAACTGCAACGCAGTCCGTAAACCTGCAACCGTGACAGTTATCGATGACGACGAAGGTCATGGTCTTTCCTCCTATTTAAAATTTCAGGTGAGTCCGCGAGGCCATCGACATGTCTAACAGGTCGCTAACGCCTCCAGCTTTTTCTCCATACTCGGGCCGATGCCGGATACGCGCTCTAAATCTGCCACGGACGTAAACCGCCGCTCCTTACGGGCCTCCACGATGGCTTCGGCCAGGCTAAAGCCGATGCCCGGCAGCAACTCTAACACAGACACGCTCGCCGTATTGAGGTTGATCAACGAGGGGTCTGGGCCTCCCGTACTGGGGCCGGTGCGGCGATACTTGATCTCCAGAGTATCGAGCACGGCCTGTAAGGAATGGACACTGTTGCGATACGAGAAGTAGATATCCTTGAGCCGCCGTTGATAGCCATCGAAATCCTCCACTTCGTTGATCGCATCGAGCGCCTCGACCAGGACGTAGATGCGCCGCTTGAGCATTTTATCGGCCCGCTCCCGGCCTCGGCCCATAGGCTTGAGATTCTCTTCGATCTTCGCCTCGATGACCTCGTGGATTTTGGCTACCAGGGTGTCGTCCATCATCGGGATGCCTCCTCAGGTTTAATGCGTTTTCCTGTTGTCCTATCGAACGTACCCTAACATAAGAGCGGATCGGCGATGCACGCTTGCCTGGATCTTACATTCTTTTGCCTGGATCTTACAAAATGCCCGGAACGCGTTCGTCAGGGAACCTTGTCGCCGGCGATTTCTTCTTCTAAAGATTGGTAGTACGGCGCGGTGTAGCCTTCGTATTTTTTCATGACTTCAGCAGACAGACGACTTCCGCCATAGATCATCTCGCGGCAATGCTCGCTCTGACAATGACAGGCCGTGAAAGCGCCGATGACCCATTCCGTCATGCAATAATCAAAAGTGATCTCTTCGCCGGCTTCGATGTCTCGCATCGCTACGAGATTGTATCCCTCAAATTGATTGACTTTTATCCCGCAATTAGGATCGCAGGAATGATTGACGACTTCAAAAGGCTCATCCATTCTGAGATGGGTATCCGCGTCCCACTGCACCGATAGCCAGGTTCGTTCCGCCCCCCTGGAAACGGGTTTTCCCACGATCGCGACCTCTCCTTTTTTGATCTCTCTGACGGCAAAAACGCCTCGCCCTTTAGAGCCGGCGTCTCGTATCACTACGGGCGACGGCGAGGCGGTGAGCGTAATGATGCCGTTCTCTTCGTAAGCAACGTTGTTTAGATTATGCAGGCCGTTCATAAAGTAGTCCTCCATGTTTACGTTGAGTCATCGAATCCGGGCGCAGCCTGGACCACGCGCTCATCTCTAACGCAAACAGCATAAAGACTCAGCCCTGGAGGCGCTTGCCTGTGTCTTACATTTTTTTGCCTGGATCTTACAAAATGCGCGAAAAATGATCGTGCGTTTTGCGCTTAACGACTCTGTGCGTCGGAGCGGACGTAGGCCGAGGGGGTGACCTTGAAGTGTTCGCGGAAGCAGCGGGTGAAGTGCGAGAGGCTCTTGAAGCCGACGGCGTAGGCAATCTCGGTCACGTTGCCGGCACCCTCCTCCAGAAGCC
Organism: Rhodothermales bacterium; assembly: GCA_028278205.1. Taxonomy (GTDB): domain Bacteria; phylum Bacteroidota; class Rhodothermia; order Rhodothermales; family Bin80; genus JANQES01. The sequence goes on along the minus strand of JANQES010000127.1, from coordinate 85,952 downwards.
GGGCCGCCTGCTCGACGCGTACGGTTCGGATGAGCGCAGCCGGGGTCGTGCCGGCTTGCTTGCGCAGCTTGCGGACGAGCTGGGCATAGCTGAGCCGTACCTCAGCGGCCAGCCGCTCCACGCTAAAGCCTTCGTCGCGCAGGTGTAGGGCAATCACCTCACGCACACGCGCTTCGAACGCTGAGGGGCGCGCGGGCGCGGGCGGCACGTTTATTTCCAGGATGGGTGCCTGGCTGTAGCAGGCGCGCAACCGCTGCCGCTGCGTAATCAGGCCCCGCACCTGCGCCTCCAAGACGGCCCGCTCGAACGGCTTCGTCAGATAGGCATCCACCCCCGTCTCCAGCCCTTCCACCTGATCCTCCGTCCCCGCCCGGGCGGTCAACATGATCACCGGGATGCCCTCGGTCATCGGGTCTTCTTTCAAGGCGCGGGCAAAACCGTAACCGTCCAGAGCAGGCATCATCACATCGGTGATGATCAGGTCCGGCAGGGCAGCCTTCGCCCGCTGCAAACCGTCTTTGCCGTCTCTGGCTTCGAGCACCCGGTATTGGCTTTGGAGGATCGAGCGGACGTAGCGCCGCACCTCGGCGTTGTCTTCGACGATGAGCACCGTGGTCCGGTCTATTTCGGCGTGATGATCGAGACCATTGGAATCCAAATCTAAAATCGAATGGCCCGATATCCCATCCCCCGAATCCAAAACCGGCAAGTTGAAATCCCCCATCGCCGGAGCCCCATCGCCGGAGGTTGGATAGGCGCGGGTGGCATCGTCAGCCTGTACCACGCTCGGCTGGGCAAGCGGCGCGGCGGGGTCTGCCGGCAGCAAGACCGTGAAGGTGCTGCCCTGCCCCAGCGTGCTGCAAACATCGATGCGCCCGCCGTGCAAGACGACCAGTTCTTGCGCCAGCCCCAGCCCCAACCCCGTGCTTGCCTGAAGGCCGCTGCCCGCCTCGCCTCCGTGGTAGAACCGCTCGAAGATCAGCGGCAATGCGTCCTCGGCGATGCCCCGCCCGGTGTCGGTTACGGTGATGGATACATGCCCGCTGTTCGCCTGCGTCGTCACCATGACCTGCCCCCCCGCCGGGGTAAACTTGAAAGCGTTTGAAAGCAGGTTGACCAGCACCTTTTCCAGCTTATTCCGGTCGAACACCACGTCTGGCAGCGGCGTGGTCTCGCAGCGGAAGATAATGCGGATGTGCGCAGCCAGAGGCCGGAAGGCGCGAGCGGTCTCTTCGACGAGGGCGGCGAGGTCGCCGGGGCAGGCGTTGAGCGTGAGGCTGCCGGCTTCCAGCCGGGCCAGGTCGAGCAGTTCACCCACCAGGCGGAGCAGGCGCTCGCTGCTGCGCAGAACCCCGTTGAGGAGATCCCGCGCGCCGGGTGTAAGAGGGCCGTGCCGCCCCTCCAGAATGTCTTGGAGCGGGCCGATCTGCAAGGTGAGCGGCGTGCGGAACTCGTGCGAGATGTTGGCAAAAAAGCGCGATTTGGCCTTGTCCAGCCTCGCCAGTTCCTCGGCCTGCGTGGCGATCAGCACGCGGGCGGCTTCGGCTTCCCGGTAATGCCGGGTGGCTTCCAGATAAAGCCGTTCGGACTCCTCGAAGGCCGCTTCGACCTTCTCCTTCTCGCGCGCCAGTTCCTCGGTGCGCTGCGTCACGAGCGCTTTGAGGCTCTCCTTGCGCTGGTGCAGATGCCGGATCCGGTACCGATACCCGCTCAGCATCAACCCCGCTCCGGCCAACGCGCAGAGCAGATAGAACCACCACGTTTCGAAAAAGAAAGGCTGCACGAGGATCTGCACCGACGCGCCCGCCTCGTTCCAGCCACCTTCATGATTGGCGGCCTGCACGCGGAACCGGTAGCGCCCCGCCGGCACACGCGTGTAGAAAACGCTCCGGCGCTCGACTTCCGTCCAGTCTTTATCGTACCCGTCGAGCTTGTAGCGGAAGCGCATCCTTTCCGGACGCAAGAAGCTCGGCGCGGTGTACTCGACCTCGAACGTCCGTTGCTGCGCCGCCAGCGTCAGGCGCCCGGCCTCGCCATAGACCGGTTCCTCGCCGGCACGCACTTGCTCGATAACCACGTTGGGCACCGGAGCCGTGGTGATCTGCTTCGGTTCGATCATGACGACACCGCCCATCGTGCTGAACCAGAGCCGTCCGTGCCGGTCTTTGAGGCCGCCGAGGCGGTTGGCCTCGCGGTCGCGCATCCCATCGCGGGTGTCGTAGGCCACCGAGTTGACGCGCCGGAGCCGTCCCTCGGCGAAGGCGTTGAGTTCATCTTTCTTGACCCAGAAAATCCCCCGGTTGGTGCTCATCCAGAGCCGCCCGTGATCGTCCTCGACGAGGCGATGGATCACCTCATCGAAGAGGCCGTTGCGGGCACGGTAGGACGTGATCTTGACGCGGGAGAGCGCCTCGTCGTCCCAGGTGCCCACGTCGCGCAGGTCGAGGCGGTGAAGCCCACGCCCGCCGGTAGCAACCCAGAGAAAGTCGTCGTCATCATAGAGGTGCCGCACGTCTGAGAAGGAGAACCCTTGCACGGTGTCGAGGCTATGGAAACGGCCCTGATGGAAACGGCGAAGGCCGTTGCCTTCGGGCAAGATCCAGACAGCTCCGTCGCGCGTGCCGGTGATCTGATACGCTCCCCGGATGTCGCCTGCGGGGTCGGAGTAGGTCATCCAGCGCCCGTCCTGGTAGGCATAGAGGCCGGTGTTTGTCGCAAACCAGTAGGCGCCTGCCGCATCGTGATAGATCGACCAGGCCGGCGGCAGGGTGTCCCGGGCAAATGGCGCCAGACGGCCCGCTTCGATCCGGTAGACGAGGCCTCCCCGGAGAAACCACGTCGTGCCCGCGCGGTCAGTGTAGAGCGTGGAAATTCGCCCCTTCTCAAAAGGAAACGCCACCTCGAAGGCACCGCCCTCGAACCGATAAAGATCCGTCGAATTGACCGTCCAGAGTGCGCCGTCGGCAGCTTCGGTCAGGGCATAGACGATGGGGCCGGAGAGACCCTCCGGTTCGCTGTAGGCGGTGATGAGAGCCGGGCGCAGATAATACAGCCCGGCCTTGATCGAAGCGATCCAGAACCCGCCCTCGTGGTCTTGAATCGCCGCCGTAGCCAGGGGAATCTGAGTGATCGGGCGATCTCCCATGAAACACGCTCCGGCAGGCCCGTGAAAGCACTTAAGGGCGCCGGGATACCGTTTCGAATGGGCCTGAAAGCGCGCGTCGGTGGGCGGCAGTTCGCGGTAGGTTCCGTCGGCAGCCAGAAGCAGCGTTTTGCCCCATTCGTGTTCCAGGAGGACGTTTCCTTCGCTATCCGTGCCGAGGTCGGTGACACTGTTCAGAGAGATCTCGGGGCTGACCGGGACCGGGATGAGGCGCCCCTCGCCGAAACGCCACAAGGCCCCGGCAGCACCGATCCAGATGGCGCCGTCGGCAGCCTCATGCAGCAAGCCTCTCTCGTGATACGAGCTAACGCGCCCAGGAGTCGGCAGCCGGCGTGGCGCCCCGTCAACAAAACGAATCACCGTGCCTTCGTCCCCGACCACCCAGAGCGTCCCATCACGCGTGCGGACAAGCGCCGTGATCCATTCATCCCACAGCCCGGCAGCCACCGTGTCGAGCCGGTCTTCATGATAGCGAAACAGCCTCGTCTGCGTGGCGATCCAACTGCCCGTGGTGTCGGTCCAAACCTGATAGGCATTCTCACCGCCGAAGTCGAGCCGGGCGAAACGCCCGTCTCGATAGTGCAGGAGGCTGAAATCCCCCGTGTGCACCCAGAGGTCGCCCTGCGAAGAACTCCACAGGTTGAAGATGCGGTTGTTGGTGAAGGCATCCGTGTTGGCGCTGTTGAAGACGGTGAAGCGCGTGCCGTCGTAGCGCACCAATCCATCCTGAGAGCCGATCCACAGATAACCCTCCGGCGTCTGCACGAGCCCGGTGAGCAGGTTCGTCGGCAGCCCATCGTCGGTCGTGAAGACCTGATGGGTGTAACCCGGCGGCGTGTTCTGCGCGTGTAAGGCCGGCGCGCACACAACCAGCACGAACACAAGAGACACCAATCCCATGATACTGAAGCACAGACAGGGTTTCATCGGCCCGATATCGGTGTGGAACTAAAAGGGTATAACTGTGAAAATAGGCCACGATGAGACGGACTCAGACTCTCCTTACGAAGCTTCCTACACTAGCAACAAACCCTTGTTTATACGATGCTTATAGGGGCAAATGCAGGGGCAACGACCAACATTACGTCCTATCCTCTTGCCGAATAGCGCAGAGAAGTGTGGGGGAGATGCACCAGGGGCAATACGCACGTGGCGATGGGGGAAGATAGCATCCCGGCCTCTTTTTGGCAAATATAGACATCCTTATCAAATTATCAACATCATCGCTGCAAAATTGCGCAAGAAAATACCCCTAACGCAACCAGATCCGCCAGAGATCGCGCAGGCTTTCATCGACACACGGCACGGGCGGATTCCAACATTCCGGCACATTGCGCGGGAACAGCCCCTGGCACCTTTGTTCGAAGTTAAACCCGGCGGCAAGACTGGTTCGAACGTTCGGCGTCCAGTCCAGGTTGATGCCCTGGCCGGCTCCGAAAAAGCCGTAGCCGTTGTCTACGTTCGAAAACGTACCCGGCACCGCGAGGACGTTCGGATCGAAGACGCCGCCCGGCGGCGCCCACGTGGAGTCTGCCGCCAGCGCCGCGAACTCCATCTCCCGCAGCCAGATGTCCGGCGCGCTCTCTTCAGATACCGTAATCAAACAGTTGCGCCCGTAGACCGACTGCACCGCCTCATAGTCTCTGGCCATATCGATCACAAAACGCCAGCCGCCATCAACAGGCTCGGCGATGTTGTCGTAGACAATCGTAACCGGCAGTTGCACCGCACCGGCAATCGGGGTGCCGTCGGGCCAGGCCAGCATCGGAGGCACATTGACGGCGTGGTACGTCACGCGCAACCCGACGAGATTAGGCACCTCTCCCCGGACTTCAACCGGAATTTCGGTGCTGCCCAGATCCAACTGGATGTCAAACTCAACTTCCGAGGGCACCGTCACCTCCACGCTCGAAGTCTCCCCATCCGACCGCACAACCTCCAGCCGGTAGCGATGCTCATGTTGGGCGCGAAACGGCGACCAAAAGAAATGCCCCGAAATAAGGCTATCGAACTGCACCGCCTCATAGGCCCACTCGCGGCGCTCGCCCGTGGTCAGGTTCGTCGAGAACACGCGGGCGTCGATGCCGGCGCCAGGGTCCGGAATCAATTGATCGGCGACGGGGAAAACGCGCACGTATTGCGTGTCGGCCCCGGCGTTCATGAACCCCCAGATGGTGAACGGAATATCGGTCCCGACGAAGGGATCGACACTTTCTTCACAGCCGGTAAGGGCTGTCAAAACGCCGAGTATCAACACCGGCACGAGCACCCATCGGGCTGCTTTCCCCCGGCGTTGCGTAGGGGCCAGTTCTGTTTGATTTGTGTAGCGCGTGCGATCCATGCGACTTCCTCAAAACCCAACCTTCAGGCCGATGATGGGCACGATGGGCAACTGGTCAGTGCGCTGTGCCGTGAGCAAATCCAGCGAAAAAAGGTTGGTCCGGTCATAGGCGTTGAGCACCCCCGCCTGCACCGTCATCTCCGACCCAAGAGCCAGTGGGAACGTCCGCTCGACGGTGATGTCGAGCCGGTGATAGGCGGGCAAAACGGCCTGATACGGGATGCTCTCGTAGATGACACGGGGAAATCCGCGAATGTCGCGAACGTTGACGGCGCTGTCCATCAGGATGAAGCCGTCGAAGCCCTCGATGCGCGTGTAAGGCAGGCCGGAGCCGAACTGCCACCGGGCGCTCAGATCGAAACCCCACAATTTCGTTGCCGCCAGGAGGTTGATCTGATGACGCCGGTCATGCGGCGGGCGGAAGCGTCCCGGATTGACGATGGCGGGGCTCTCCGGGTCGATCTCGTAGCGGGTGGACGAGTAGCCGTAGTTGATGAATCCATAAAACCGGGGACGGCGCATCTCCAGGCGAACGTCAAAGCCGACGGCATCGCCGTGGGCTTCCTGCAACCGCGTCGTGAAGCTGGGAAAGGCGGTCCACTCGCCGATGAAGATGTTATCCATGTTCTTGTAGAAGCCCTCCACCGAGAACTCAAGCCAGGAGAACGGCTCCACCCGGTAGCCCAGCAGCGCGTGCATCGAACGCATCGCGTCGTTCGAGGGCGTTTGCGCCCAGGCCGTAAAAATGCTCGTGGCATCCCGCCGATCACTCAATCCGACGGTCACCTGGCGATAGATGCCTGCGGCGGCGCTCCAGTGATGGATGCCGCGTTCGAGGCGCAGCCGCAGCCGGGGCTCGAAGTAATCGCCGGTGTTGCCCATGGTCTGCACGGTCAGGCCGGGACGCACATACAAGCCGTTTCCCAGATAGATGTCCGGCTCCAGATACGCCCCCACGTTCGTCGGTGCGCCCCGGCCAATATTGAGGCTTTGAAACAAGCCGCCTAACTCGGTCGTGGTCTCCGGCGTGCGCAAGAAGAAACCCCATTTGAATTCCAAATTCTGCCCGAAGTTGGTCATATTGACGGCGATGTTGACCAGTTCGAGGTCGGAGGTTCGGGTGGGTTCGTCGCGGGGACCGAAGTCGCTTTCCAGGCGCGAGACCGAGACGAGGAGTTCGCCCAGGATGGGCAGCCTGCGCGGCGTGGCCAGATAGCGAAAGCCGACGGCCGTGTTGCGCCAGCTAACCTCATCGTTTCGACGAAAGACGTCGTCGGTGGGCGTCAGCGTGCCCCGATCGAACGTTTTCAGCGCGGTTACAGAGACCTGCTGGTTGCCTCCGAGGCGGATGTGTATTTTCCCGAAGACGTCGTCGAAGACGTAGGGCAGCGGCGCATCGACGTAGCGGCTGGCAAACTGGTCGAGCGTCGAATAGCGCGCGGCGCCCAGGAAGGAGATGTGATTCTTGATCAACGGGCCTTCTATGTGGCCCGCATTGGTAAAGGGCGACAACGCCCCGGAGGCGCTGAAACGGCGCTTGTTTCCATTGCGGCTATGCACATCGATGACCGAGGAAATCCGCCCCGAAAACTCATTGCCGAACCCGCCTGCATAAACGTCGGCCCGGCTGATGATCTCGGAAGAAAATGCCGAATAGAAGCCGAGGACGTGGAACGGCTGGTAGATCTCGATCCCGTCGAGCAGGGTGAGGTTTTGCGTGGGTTCGCCACCTCGGATGAAGACCTGCCCGCCCCGGTCGCCCATCAACACGACGCTGGGGATGGTGGACAGATAGGAAACCAGATCGCCCGAGACATCCGGCGAGGGGATCAATTCGATGTCGCGGGGCTGGATGGTTTGCTGCCCGGCGGTCACGCGGGCCGCCCCGCTCTCGCGCTCAGCCTCTACCGAAATCGCATCCATTTCGAGCGCATCATCCCGAAGCACGATGTTGACCAGGAGCCGGTCGTTGGCTTCGATGTCGAGCGTATCGACGTAGGTGGCAAATCCGATAAAAGAAGCCCGGAGTTGATAGCGCCCCGGCGACACCCGAGAGATCAGAAAAAAGCCATCGCCATTAGACGCCGCGCCTTTGAGCACCCCGCTCATATTATCGAGCGTCACGTTGACGCCTTGCAACGCCTCCCCATCCGACGACGCCGTGACGAACCCGCGCAGCGTAGCGGATTGCGCCCTCGCCTGCCCCGCGGTCAGAATGATGCAAATGAGCAAAAGGCAAATGGGCAAATGGGCAAAGGGCAAAGGGCAAATGGGCAAGTCGGCCAGGAAGCCTCGACCTGCCGTTTGGGATTTGCGATTTGGGATTTTGCCGTTTGCCATTTTGCCTTTTCCCTATTAATTCCTACTCGCTCCCACGGTCCTCCGTGGGAGTGTAGACCGCGACGCTCCTGCGTCGCCCTTCCAGACGCTCCTGCATCGATTCTCGGACGCAGGAGCGTCCGGTTCTGCATTCCCACGGAGACCGTGGGAACGAGCTAAAAAGAGGGAGGGAGGACAAAAAAACTCCCTCTCTCCCTTTCTCCCACTCACTCAATGCCACGCACTCCCAGGTTCGCCAGCGAGCGGCGCGCGAGGTCGTTGTTCGGATCGATCCGAAGCGTGGCGATCCAGGCCTTGCGCGCCTGTTCCAACTCGCCCGACATGGCGTAGAGGCTGCCGAGGTTCAGCCAGGCAGGCGCGTTGGCCGTGTCGGCCTGCACAATCTGCTCGAACGTCTGGATCGAGGCGGTGGTGTCGCCCCGCAGCAGGTGCAACACCGCCATGTTGTGACGGAACTCCAGGTTCTGGGGAGCCAGGTAAAGCGCCACCCGGTAGGCATGCATGGCATCGTTGTAGCGCCCGGCGCGGCGCAGCAGCGTGCCCAGGCCTGCGTGGGCATACTCGTTGGTAGGCTGCCCGCGGACGGTGTTCTCGTGGTGGGTGATCTGGGCCTGTAAGCTGCGCAGTTCCTCGGAGCGTTCCTGAAACGCCTGCGCGTCTTCGACGCGCCCGAGACGCATAAACGCCTGTGCCATGTTGTAGTGCGCGCCCTGATGCCACGGCCACTGCTCCACGACCGCCTCCAGGAGATCGAGCGCCTCGGCGTGGCGACCGACCTTGACCAGATAGACGCCTACGTAATAGCGATATTCGGCATTGGCGGAATCATGAGCGAGGGCGCGCCGTGCCCTGTAGAGGGCACCCTCGGCATCCCCCCCGTCATCGAGCACCAGCGCCAGGTCGAAGTGCGCCTCCGCAAAGGTGCTGTCGATAGCCAGGGCGCGTTCGTAGGCATGGCGCGCGCTGTCCGGTATGCCGAGTTCGAAGTAGCTTCGCCCGATCCCTCGCCAGGGTCGAGGGTCGGGATTGGCAGCGAACTCGCGCCGGTAATACCCGATGGCTTCGCTGTATTTCTGATTTCGGAAGGCGGTATTGCCCAGGTTGTGCCAGCCGCCGGGGTAGGACGGGCGGATCGCCAGGGCCTGCCGGTAGGCCTTTTCTGCCTCGTCGAGGCGGCCTAGCTCGGCGTAGATGCGTCCGCGCAGAAACGGAACATCGGCGAGGTCCGGCGCCCGCACGGCGGCGCTGTCGGCCAGGGCAAAGGCGCGTTCGAACTCATGCTGTTGCAACGCCTCGGTACCCAGTTCAAGGATACGCTGGACGATAGGTCCCATCGGCTGATCGACGTCCGGCGGCGACTCCGGCTCGGCGCGCCCGCATGCGGCAAGACTGCCGAGCACGATCAGCAATCCCAGTAGGCGCAACACCAGCCTGCGAGGTTTGATATCGGATCTTTGATGATACGAGGCCCCGCAAGTACGTCCCGGACGCCGTACGGGACAGTCCCGCTCGGCGAGCGGGACGTACTTTTTGCAGCTATTTCGCAGCGTTGAGATAATCATCCCCACAGCGTTAGGGGTTCTGTGCGTTGCGATGGGCGAGCGATTCGATGACAGGCGTTTCCTCACCTTCAATGACCACCACCTCAGCGGCATCCAGCCCGGCGTGCCGGTCGATCTGACCGCTCGGCCAGTAGACGGTTAACGAATCGATACGGTCTGCCCCGCCCAGGCCGAACGTGACCTCTTTCTCCGAAACCGCCAGAAAACTCGAGCCCGTGCGGGCGAACCGCTCCATCCGCTGCTCCCCGACGCGGGCGACGAGGCGCGCCGAGAGGCCGTCGCGGTTGCTGGTTCGTCCTTCCAGGCACACCCGCAGCGCGCGGCCTGTCTGCTGATCGTTGCGCAGGAGGTGCGCCGGCCCGCCATTCTCGGTGATGAGCACATCGAGGTCGCCGTCGCGGTCGTAGTCTGCGTAGGCGGCGCCGCGCCCGACGACGGGCTGCGCCATCACCCCGGCCAGAGCAGGCGCCACATCCTCAAAAATTCCGTTTCCTTGATTGATGAAAAGGTGCGGCGCCTCGGCGTACCCGATGCCTTCCTGCGTCTGCTCGATTTCAGGTTGGACGTGGCCGTTGGCCGCAAACAGGTCGAGGTCGCCGTCGAGGTCTACGTCGAAGAGGAACAGGCCGAAGGTGAGCGTCACCAGGCTGGGCTGGCCGATCTTGGCGATAGCGGCCCGGTCGATGAAAAACCCCCTGCCGTCATGCCGGAAGACGGCGATCATCTCCTTCGAGAAGTTGCCCACGAAGAGGGTCGGCTCGCCGGTCTCATCGACGACGCCGACGTCGATGCCCATGCCGGCGCGGGCTTTGCCGTTCTCGTCGTAGGCCATCCCGCTGAGGGCGCCCTGCTCTCTGAAGGTGCCGTCGCCGTTGTTGACGTAATACAAATCGCGCTGCGTGTCGCTGGCGACGAACAGATCCGACCAGCCGTCGCGGTTGACGTCGTACTCGGCCACGCCGAGGGTCTTGCCGGGCGCCGGCAGGAAGCCCGCCTGTTCCGTCCAGTCGCTGAAGGTGCCGTCGCCGTTGTTATGATAGAAACGCGCCGGGATGCCCACGTACAATTCGGGCGTGCAGTAACTGCGGATCTTCCCTTCGAGCACACACACGAGATCGTTATCGGGCGACCAGTCGACGTAGCTGCCCACGTAGAGGTCGACGTGGCCGTCGCGGTCGGCATCGAAGAAAATAGCCGAGGTGCTCCAGAGTGCGTCTCCGGCGACGCCGGCCTGTCGTCCTACTTCGGTGAAGGATCCAGCATCGTTGCGGAAAAGCAGGTTTTCGCCGAGCGTCGTCAGATAAAGATCCTGATCGCCGTCGTTGTCGTAGTCCGCCGCCGTGACGCCGATGCTGTAGGCCCGAATTCCCGCCAGCCCGACATCCGCCGTCACGTCTTTGAAGACGCCGCCTTCGTTGCGATAGAGCCGCAGCGCATCGACCGGCTCTTCCCTTCGACCGGAATGCTCCGGCCAGGTGCCGCCGCCTACCAGAAGGACGTCCTCCCATCCATCGCCGTCATAATCGACGAAGCCGCCGCCGGAACCCATCGACTCCGGAAACCAACGATTGCCAAAAGCGCCGGTGACGTGACGGAAACCGTCGAGGCCGGCCTGTTCGGTCACATCGCTGAAAGCCAACCCCGGCACCGCGACGGTATCGACCGAAGCCGCATCGTCGCGTACCGACACGGGTTCATCCGGAGACGCGCACGCAGCCAGGGTAACGAGTAGGCAGAGTATTGCCCACCAGCGCAGGGTTGTTACGTTCGCAGCAAAGTTGCTTTGTCGAAGGCCGCATAACACACCCCCATCAATCATCCCGATTTTTGCAGCCCCGTAGGGGCGTCCTGTTTGTAGCGCAACACTTTTAAAAAACAACAAGCTCCGTAGGAGCGGCCTGTTCAAAAAAATCTGCTGCATCGGCTTTGAACAGGTCACCCCTACGGGGCTCATTTTTAGGAAAGGGTTAGGTTCTACAAACAGATCGCCCCTACGGGGCTCTAAAATACGGGATGGCTCATGCCCCCTCGCAAGAGGGGATTTCAGGCTGTTGCGTGCCGAAACGTAGAAAATTCCCCTCTTGAGAGGGGTGCCGAGCGTAGCGAGGCGGGGTGTGTCTGCCATCGATGCCCATGATCGATAACGTCCAGATGCACGCATGGGGATTATGTGGCGATCAGCCTTCATTAACGTTCCGGGTCATTGATCGGCGGGCTGCGTGGGCTCTGGGGCGTTCTGCGCGACGGCACGGGCGACGGCCAGCGCCTGCTGCTGCTCGGCCCGGCGTCCGGCGCGTCCGAGCCATTCGGCCACGGCACGCCATCGGGCCGGATCGTTCGGAAAACGAGCGGCGGCGGCACGCGCCTGATCGATCTCCTGATCGAGATCCTGCAATTGATCGGTGAGGGCAAGGTGTTGCTGTCCTTCCTCCGCTCGGCCCAGTGCCATGAGCGTACGACCGAGGTTGTAATGAGCACCGGCATGCCAGGGTTGCGCCGTCACAGAGTATTCAAACAGCGGCAACGCCTCCTGAAGGTCTCCGTTTTTAAACAGCAGCGTGCCTAGCTGGTACGCGAACTCCGGGTTTTCATTCCCATACTGCCAGGCCCGGCGCATGTGCGCGAGCGCCTCTTCCAGGTGCCCCTCTTCGTCGTACAAACCGGCTATCCAGGCCCTCGCCTGGGCATGGGTCGTATCGAGCGCGAGCACCTTTTCGTAGGCCCATCGCGCGCTGTCCTGCCGTTGCAGCAACTCGTAGGCACGCCCGATCTGCAACCACGTCTGCGGCAGCGCCGTCGCGTCCGTTTGCCGGTGATACTCGCGTAACTTTTCGGGGGATGATTCGATCTTTTCTCGCTGCTGCTGATACCGGCGTATTGCCTCGCGATACTGCCCCTGCTCGAAGGCGACGTGCCCCCGCTGATACCAGGCGCCCCGGTGGTACGGATCGAGCGTGACGGCCTGCGCAAAGGCTTCTTCGGCGGCTTCGAGTTGATAGAGTTGCATCAAGACGTGCCCCCGTTGGTTGTGCGCCTCAGCGAGACCGGGCGCCACGCTGACGAGGCTGTCAACGATCTCAAGCGCCACCGCGTACTGGCCTGCATTAGTGGCCTGACGCGCCATCGAGAGCAACTGCCCGGCCTCTATGCCGGCAGCCTGCAACTGCTCGGCGGGCGTGCGCACCGGCTCCCGCGCACACCCCTGAGCAGCCAGCAAGCCAAGCAGGCCGCCTACCACCCCGGCAACTACGAAAGCGCGTTGTCGGTTCATGGGCGTTCGGCGAGGGTTGAAGGATGAAGCGATTGCGTGTCGATCAGGCCGGCGCCTTCGGCGATATGAACCTCGCGCGCGGCGGGCAACGCGGTGAACTGTTCTACCTGGCCGCCCGGCCACCACACCGTCAAGGTGTCTACCTGCGGGGCGGCGCCGAGCCCGAACGTCAGCGTCTTGTCCGAAGAAGCCAGAAAGCTCGACCCGGTCCGCACACGGCGCTCCATGCGCGTCGTGCCAACGACAGCGGTGACGTGAGCGCCCAGGGCATCGCGGTTGCCCTGACGACCTTCGAGACGGACTCGCAGGGAGCGTCCCCCCGGCTGGTCGTTGCGAAGCAGGTGTACGGGGCCGCCGTTCTCCGTCACGAGCAGGTCTACGTCGCCGTCCCGGTCATAATCGGCGGTGGCCACGGCGCGGGCTACCATCGGCGCGGCTACGGGCGGCGTATGCTCGGCAAAACGACCACCCCCCGCGTTGACAAAGAGTTGGGGATGCTGCCGGTAGTACACCCCCTCCTGCACCCGCTCGACGTCCGGCGAAATGTGGCCGTTAGCCAGGAAAAGATCCAGGTCGCCGTCGAGATCGGGGTCGAAGAGACAGAGGCCGAAGGTCAGCGTCGGCAACGACGGCCGGCCCGCCTGCGACTGGCTGGCACGATCCATAAACAGCGCGGGGCCGATCTGACGATAGACGCCGATCATCTCACTCGTAAAATGGCCGACGATGACCGAGGCGCTCCCGGTGGTATCGACGACACCCACGTCGATGCCCATCCCGGCGCGCGCCTGTCCGTTCTCGTCGAAGGCGAGACCGCTGACGATGCCCTGCTCCGCGAAGGTGCCGTCGCCCTTGTTTAGAAAAAGCAGATCGCGCTGCGTGTCGTTGGCGACGACGAGGTCCGGCCAGCCATCGCGGTTGAAGTCCCACTCGGCCACACCGAGCGTCTTGCCCGGTGCCGGCAGAAAGCCTGCGCGTTCGGTCCAATCGCTGAAGGTGCCGTCGCCGTTGTTGTGATAGAAATGACCCGGAATGCCGGTGTAAAGTTGCGGCGTGCAATACGCTTTGACCTCCCCGTCGATGGTACACCAGATGTCTTTTTCGGGCGACCACTCGACGTAATTGCCCACGTAAAGGTCGGCGTGCCCATCGAGGTCGGCGTCGAAGAAAAGGGCCGAGGTGCTCCACACAGCGGCGTCGCCTACGCCCGCGGCCTGCCCCATCTCGGTGAACGCGACGGCCTGATCCGCGCCCGAATCATTGCGCAGAAGCAGGTTGCGTTCCAGCGTCGTGACGAAGATATCCGGATCGCCGTCATTGTCGTAGTCGGCAATAGCAACGCCGAGGCCGTAGGTGCGGAGACCGGCGAGGCCAACCGCCGCCGTCACGTCCGAGAATGTGCCATCGCCATCATTACGATAGAGCCGGAGCGCCTGCGCAGGGGGGTCGTCCCGGCCCGGCCACGCAGCGCCGCCGACGAGGACGAGATCCTGCCATCCATCCCCGTCATAATCCAGAAAGCCCGCACCGGCGCCCATCGTTTCGGGAAACCACGTATCGCCAAACGCGCCGGTGACGTGTTGAAAACCACCCAGTCCGGCCTGTTCGGTGACGTGGGTAAATTGAATAGCGTTTTTCGCCCCCTCCGAAGACGCCGCTGGGGGATCCTCTGCCCCAGGCTCCTCCACGCCGCATCCCGCCGTGGCGACGAGGCCAGACAACAGGAGCATAAAAACGGTGGACGTAGAGGGCATCAGGACAGCCGGGATTGAGGTATGCGATATTTTTTAATGTTGCGCTCGTAGCGCGGCTGGCGTTGGTCACTGGTCATTAGTCACTGGTCACTGGTGGGGAAGAAGAACCAGTGACCAGTGACAGCGAGCCGAAGGCGAGCGTAATGACCAGTGACCCGTACGCAAAGCGCCAACCTCGAAGGCCAAGACGCAGGTCAGAGGGGGCTTTATTGCCGGGGTAATTGCGCCAGGTAGCGTTTCGCCTCGGCGTGTTCGGGATCGTGTTGGAGGGCCATCTCCCAGGCTTTGCGTGCCTCGTCGTAGTCGCCGATGAGGGCATGCACGGTGCCAAAGTTGAGCCAGAGATCGGGCTGGGTGGGTTGAATCTGGAGGAGCATTTCGTAGCGCCCCAGCGCCGCAACCGTATCACCCCGCGCCAGGAGCAGGTTGGCAATGTTGTTCTGCAACTCCAGCCACTGCGGCTGCAACGAGAAGGCAATCGTCAGCGCCTCGATGGCCTCGTCCAGGCGGCCCGCCTCACGCAGCGCATTGCCGTAGTTGACCCAGAGCATGGGTTCGTGGGTATTCGCCTGGACGAGCCCCTCCCATTTCTCGACGACCTTCCTTTTTTCGAGCAGCGAGTCGGCCCGCGCGAGGTAGCGGGCGCCTTGCTCGGCCTGCCCGAGGCCGTTGAGCGCCTGGCCGAGGTTGTAGTGGGCGGCGTAGTGCCAGGGCATGCCCTCGGCGGCCCTCGTCAACATTTCCACAGCCCCTTCCATATCGCCCTGCCGTAGCAACTGCACCCCAACGACGTAGACGTAATTGAGGTTGTCTGGCTGGAGCGCGAGCCCTTTTCTGGAATACTGGAGCGCCTCGTCGAAAGCCCCGGCATCTTCGTAGGACTGCCCGATCCACATGTAGGCCGTCGGGTTGGTGCTGTCGACGGCGATGGCTTTTTCGTAGGCCCACCGGGCGCTGTCGGTCACGCCGAGGTCTGCGTAGACGCGTCCGAGTTGGATGTGGTAGGCGGCGGTTTCAACCGCGCCTTTCTCCTTTCGGTAGAGGGCCAACGCTCCCCTTGTGTCGTCGCGCAGGTAGGCGCTGTTGCCCAGGTTGAGATAGACGCCCGGATACGCCGGATCAAGCGCCAGCGTCGCTTCATAGGCCGCCCTGGCCTGATCGTATTGACGCATCGCCGTGAGGATGCGCCCGCGTAAGAAGGAGATGTCGGCCAGATTGGGAGCATAATGCGCCGCGCTATCAGCCAGCATGAGGGCGCCGTTGTAGAATCCGCCCTCGTAGGCCTGCTGGGCGTCGAGCAAGAATTGGACGGCTTTCGGGTCGGCCTCCCGCCGCGCCTGTTCCGTGCGGGAAGGCCCGTCGTCTCCAGCGCCACAGCCCATCACCCCCAGAACGAGGACGCAGGCCATCATCAGAAGGATTCTTGTGTTTGTACCCTTCGCAGCGGTTACGTTTTCGATGCAGCGGTACGCACCGACGGTTGCCACACCCCGCCCCTGCGGGGCACCCCTCTCAAGAGGGGATTTTACTGCGTCAGTCGCCTTCGGCTCGTGTCTTCTGCTTGCCGCAAGCGTGAATAGTCTCCTCTTGAGAGGGGTGCCGAGCGCAGCAAGGCGGGGTGTGTAAATCGGTCTTCTTAGAAGCATTGGGGTGGAGAACAGTCCTGCATAAAATGGGGAACTACCGGGCGGAAAGTGAGGATGCTGCCTTGACCGGGAGCGCCGTCCGGGCTACCAGGCCTTCTCCTTCGATCAAGTGTACTTCATAGCCGGCGGGCAAGCCGGTGTAGCGTTCCGTGTGATCGTTGGGCCAGCGCACGATGAGGGTATCCACCTGAGGGGCTGCTCCCAGGCCGAAGGTAAGCACCTTTTCAGACTGGGAAAGATAGCTGGATCCCGCTCGCACACGCCGCTGTTGGCGGGCTGTTGCCGTGATAGCCGTCACGTGCGTGCCGAGGGCATCACGGTTTTTCCCACGCCGCTCCAGGCGTACCCGCAACACGCCGCCCCCTCGTGAATCGTTGCGCAGGAGATGAACGACACTGTCGTTTTCGGTCACTAACAGGTCTACGTCGCCGTCGCGGTCATAATCGGCCCGGGCTACCGCGCGCGCGACCATCGGCTGCTGAAACACACCGCCGATGGAATCAGCGATGTCGGTGAATGTTCCATCGCCCTGGTTGACGAACAGATGGGGCGGCTGCTGGTATTCGGATCCATCGAGCGGGTCGAGATAGACGTGCCCGTTGGCAACGTAGAGGTCGAGGTCGGCGTCGAGGTCGGCGTCGAACAGGAGGACGCCGAAGGCCAGGGTGATCAGGCTGGAGCGCCCGATGAGCGAGGCGGCAGCCCGGTCTACGAACCAGCCAGTCTCCGTCTGGCGATATACGCCGATCATCTCGCTGGAAAAGTTGCCCACAAAGACCGACGGCAAGCCAGTAGTATCAACTACGCCGATATCCACACCCATCCCGGCCCGCGCCTCGCCATGCTCTCCCCGCGCGATGCCGCTGAGGACGCCTTTCTCGGTAAACGTACCGTCGCCATCGTTCATGTAGAGCAAGTCCGACTCCCCATCGTTGACGACGACGAGGTCGGACCACCCGTCGTCATTGAAATCCCACTCGGCGACGGCCAGCGATTTGCCGGGGGCGCCTGCAAAGCCGGCTTCGGCGGTCTGCTCGGTGAAGGTGCCGTCGCCGTTGTTGCGAAAGAAGCGGCTGGGGATGCCGGTGTAGAGTTGCGGCGAGCAATAGGTCTTGGTCTCCCCGTTGACGGAACACCAGATGTCGGTTTCAGGCGTCCATTTGGCGTAGCTGCCCACGTAGAGGTCGGCGTATCCGTCGCGGTCGGCGTCGAAGAAGATGGCCGAACTGCTCCATTCAGCGGGCTGCGCCACGCCGGCCTGCTGCCCGACTTCGGTGAAGACGCGGGCGCCGGTGCCGAAGGGTTCGAGATCGTTTCGGAAGAGCATGTTCTCTCCGAGGGCCGTCAGGTAGAGATCCTGGTCGCCGTCGTTGTCATAGTCGGCGGCGGTGATGCCGGTGCCGTAGGCCCGGACGCCGGAAAGCCCCACGGCCTCGGTCACTTCGGTAAACGATCCGTCGTGATCATTATGAAACAGGCGCAGGGCCGCCATCGCCGCCGGTCCCTCGGGCGACAGGCGTCCTCCGCCCACGAGCACGACATCCTCCCAGCCGTCTCCATCAAAATCGACGAAACCGCCTCCTGAACCCATCATCTCGGGGAACCAGAACTGTCCTTCGCTGCCGTTCACGTGCCGGAAGTCTCCCAGGCCTACATCTTGCGCTACGTCGCTAAAGGCCAGCGTGGGGGGGTGCTCCGGCGTACCCGGCGGCGAGGCCCTTCCACAGCCGGTCAGCACGGCGACGCTGAGGACGAAGCGCACCCCGTACCGGCGCACACCGCGCAACAAGGGCAACGTGAAAAGGGGCATGAGTGATATCTGTTCTTTAAAATGCCTGTGCAAGGTGTGAATTCAATGAAGCAGAACATTTTGTAGAGCCGTTACATGTAACGGCTCTACCGACGGTTCAGTCTTGAAAAAGCTAATACAATAATACCGCGCTATCCAAAACGAGTAGCCCGCATCAAACCGTACGAGACGATCCTGACGCGGGCTACTGTTGATGGGGATCAGATACCTTCCGGAGTATGCCGTCCTGCGCTTAGAATGACAGGTTCACCCCAAGGCGATGGACCGCGTCGAAGACGCCGAAGTCCGTGAAGGCATAGTTGATCCCAAAACCGATGCCGGAGGTGGCATATTTAAGCCCGCCCCCCAGGTTTATCCCTTGCTCATCCGTCGGAAAGGTATATCCGGCTCGGAGCGACAAGATATTCATTAACGTGTATTCGCCGCCGACCTTGAGTTGTTCGTCAAAGTCGCGCGGGCGATTGGCTTCGACCGAGAGGTGGAAGGCGTGGGTGTTCTGATTAATATTGCCCGCCAGATCCAGCATGTTCATCGACACGCCCACGTTAAAGGTCAGCGGCAGTTCGAAGTTCTCGTCTACGTATTGGAGTTCCTGCGAGAAGTTACGCACGCTCATGGCCAGGTTGAGGCTGCGGAACCCCGTCTTGTAGAGCACCCCGAAGTCGAAAGCGATGGTCGATTCTTCGTTGTCCTCGGTAGTTCCATCGGAGGCCACTACGGCGGCGCTGAGGTCCTGGGAAACGTATTTGGCGTTGGCGCCCACCGAAAAACGATTCGTCACCGCCATCGCGTAGCCTAACCCGACGGCCAGCGCGCTCGGACTCGGATCGGAAACACCCAGTTCGCTATACTCCAAAAAACCCCGCTCATTGGGCGCCTGGATCGTGCCGATGAAGTCGTCGCCGTAATCGGCAAACATCAGCGAAATCCCGAAGACGCCAAAGCGCCCCGTGTTGTAGGCAGCGCTGATGGCGTTGTAGTTGATATCGGCGATCCACTGGGTCATACCGAAACCCGCGCTGAACTGTCCGGGCAGGTTCGCCATACCCGCCGGGTTATAAAACATCGCCACAGACGACTGCATGTCGGTGGCCGTCATGGCATCGGCCATGGCAGCAGCCCGCGCGTCGGTGGAGATTTGAAGGAACTTGAAGCTCGTCTGCGCGAGCTTGTCGGTCCCGACGTCTTCGCTCGTGATCTGCGCAAACGTAGCCGGCACGACGAACAGGGCGAGCATCAGGATGCTCAGGATCTTGTATCTGAAAGTCACCATGGGATCACCTTTTCGCTTTGAGGTTCTGGGAGGGCAGCCGGGGCAGCCGCCGCGCGGGAGGCTGCCCCGATGCGACCCGTCTACCGGATGACAATGAGCTTTTGAATCGTCTGTTCACCCGTGTCGTTGTTGGTGATGACGGCGATGTAAATGCCACTGACGACCAACTGACGCGAAGAGGTGGTCATATCCCAGAACTCGTCGCCGCTGCCGTCGGTGTGCTCAATGGTTCGGATGAGCTCACCGAGTTCGGAGTAGATATCGATCCGGGCCTGCCCGGGAAGCCCGTAGAAGGCCATGCGGTCTTGCACGTCGAGGCGCACCGCCGGATCGGCGCCCAGGTGATAGGGGTTGGGCACGATGCGTATATCGCTGAGCGCAGTCCCCGGAGGACGCCTCAGGAAGGCGGGGTTGTAGGTCTGCGCATAGTACCGGTTGCTCTTGCTTCCATCGCTGCCGACGGCCTGCAAGAAGTAGAAGTAGGAGCCGCCGCGCACCACGTCGGTGTCTTCATAGCTCGAAGCGTTGCCGGGTAGCGACGCCACCAGTTCATACTGCCGCGCCTCGTCGGGGACGCCCAGCCCGTCCGGCCCGACCTGGAGGACGGTCATGACGCCGGAATAGTGTTTCTGCGCCCGCCAGACTTCCCAGCCCCCTGAAGGCGACGGACCGGACCACGTGAGATCGATCTTGTCCGTGCCAGACGTTACTTCGAACGAGGTCGGTGGCGGCGGTGGATGCGGCGCGTTGAGACCGCCTCGATAGTTATCGATGGCGCGCTGGAACATCTGGAAGAGCGAATCGCGCGCTGTCATGACCCACTCGTTCTTCGTCAGCGCCTCGTCGGGATCGATGACCCCGTTGCCGTTGGCGTCGAACTCGTGAATCATGGCGTCGTCCCAGCCGGAGAGCTTGTAGGCGCGGCCTATCTGCCACTGGGCCTCTTCACTGAGCCCGGTGACGCCTTCTGCGACGACAATCTTGACCTCCCGACCGGGTTGCAGGTCGTAGGGGCCGTAGGCGTTCATAAAGCCCCAGCCGCCGGCCCCGCCGCCGCGCGAGGGGTCAGACGTCTGGTTGGCAAAGTCGGGCTGCGAATCGCGCGGAGAGTTCTCGTCCTGCCCCATGACGAGCCGCGCGTGCGTCGGCCACGTTCGTGGAACCGAACAGTCGCCGCCATCGACGGTAGCCACCCCGCCGTTGGGCAGGGGCGTGGAGCCACACTCTATAAAGGCGCGTCCCAGCGCCATATTGACTTCGTCGGTATGATCCGTCGTACTGGTGATGGCGCCGAAGTCCGAGTTGAGGTAGGTCATCGTGCGCGGCTGCGCGGGATCATCGGGGGATTCCGCGCCCGGCTCGTGCGCCTCGGCATCGGCGTGGATCGTCACGATGCCGGAGAAGGCGGCGCTGCCGAGGCGGCCCAGCGTATCATCGGCCAGCGCGTTCCACTGGTGGTTGCGCCACATCGGGGTGCCGAGGGTGTTCCACTCCAGTCCGTTGGTCTCCTTGATGTTGCCGGACCAGGCGAACTGGGCGCGGAAGTCAACGCCGTAGTCGCTGAGGCCATCCCCAACGGCGTCGTTCATCGTAAACTGGCCCCAGTTGTTCCCCCCTGCGCTGTTATCCCAGGAACCTGACGGCGAAGCGGCTCCGTTCGGGCGATCCAGGAACGTGAAGTAGACGTCTTCGAGGGTATTGTTCTCGATTTCGATCTCGTCGTCGCCGTCGACGTTGCCCGTGTTGGTGAAGGTATACTCGACGAGGTGGTAATCCTCATGGTCGGGATGGCTCCATTGCATCGCCCGGCGATGCATCGTGATGCCGATGGAGGAGTTGACCGTCGAGGTGATCATCCGATCAGCCGCCTGCCCCGAATCGACGGCATCGACAACCACCGGCTCCAGAAACGTTTCCGCCCCATCGACGATGACTGACGGCTGCTCATATCGGGACGAGAGGATGTGCTCGACGTCGAACACCTGCCCGACACTGACAACGCGCGGGCCGCCGTATGAGGTGCGAACAGGCCATTGCCGCCCCGTCTCGTCCGTCACGTTCCGGGCGCTGACCCAGTAGGCTTTCCAGCGGTTGTAGATAACACCGGGCCGAATAGCAGGGTACCACCAGATATTGACCCCTTCGTTCGAAAAACCGCCAGAGTGGTACTGGCTTTGGAAGTCACCGACATTGAGCCACTTCGGCACCCACTGTGCCTGCGCCTCCTCGACCGGCCCGGCGAGAAGTAAAAGCAGTGCCATACCGGCTGCTATGCGCGCCCAGGTGTGGACGTGATTAGCAAATCGCATGATGATCGTCGTTTGATGATGGGATGAGGATCTATCTCGACAGGCCTGCAGGGCGGTCGCCCGGATCGGGGGTCAGAGTTCTCCGGGCGACCGTCGTACAAGCCAAAACAAACCAACGAAAGACGAATCAGAAGGACAGGCGCACGCCGAAGAAGACGTTGCGCGGATTCAGGAAGGCGCTCGAAGCCCGGTTGGGCATGTTGATGTAGGCCTTGTCATCGAGCACCTGATTGACTCTGCCCTGATCGGCAGGCGAGAAGCCACTGCCGTTCCACTGGTAGTACTGATTTTCATCAGGCACGTAGTAGAGCGGCTGGGCCTCGCCCGCATCGGGCAGGGCGCCTTCGATGATGGGCACAAAGGCAACGCCCGGCTCCCGGAAATCACCCGGCTGATCATCACCGTAGAGCCCGAATTCGGGGGAGTCAGGGATGGTCTCCCTGGGCAGGTGCAACGATTGCATGTACCGCTGCAAGTCGGCGTCGCCGGCTTCCCACAGGTTGCCTGCGGCGTGGTACATGTGGCGGATGTTGAGCACGTTGTTGATATCGACAAAGAACTGCGCGCTGCCGAGGCTCGTGTTGAAGCTCTTGGTCAGGCGCATGTCGAGCATACGGTAGTTCTTCCAGCGCACGTTGCCCTGGAATTCACGCGGCCCCGAGCCCGTGGCGGCAGAGAGATTGAGCCCGTCCCAGGTCATGGCGATGCCCTGGCGCCATTCGCCGAGGAAGTTGATGCGCCAGTCGCCGAGCGGATATCCCCCGGCAATTTCAGGCCCCAGATCCTTGGGCAGGAGCACTTCGATGTTGAACCGGGCAAACGGCTCAGGGATGGGCTTGCTCGTGTAGTGCTCGGTGGTGCTCAAGACGAAGTTGCTCTGCGCCGTGGTGTTCTCGTCGAACTGGCTGAAGCCGAAGTTGCCCGTCTTACGCACCATGTAGGTGTAGTTGAGGAACCCGCGAATCCAATCGCCTCGGTTCTTCGACACCGTGATCTCGAAGCCCCGCACGTCGCCGTAGTTCCAGGGCAAAGCGACCTGATAATTGACGAGGTCGTCGAGGCTGATGTAGCGCACGTCGCGCGGCTGCTGGCTCAGATCCCGGTAGTAGCCGGCCACGCGGAGCAGGTACTGGTCGAACAGGTTCTGCTCGTAACCCAGTTCGTAGGCCACCGTCCGGGGCATCGGGTGGTCGGGGTTGCCGATGCCGACGACCGCGCCGGTGAAGTTCTCCTGGACGTTGAAGAGCCGGATAGGCTGGAGTGCGTTGCGGAAGTGGCCGTAGTTGAAGTAGAGCTTGCTGTCGTCGGTAACGGGGAAGGAAATCCCAATACGCGGGCTCAAGGCCGCCTGGCGCTCGGTCGGTTCCTGTTCGAGCACTTCGTCGATCTGATCGACGCCAAAGACGGCTGAGAAGGCGCGATCATAATCATCGAAGACATACCAGTCGCCGCCGGCGTGGAAGTAGTCGAGCCGCACGCCGAGGTTGGCGATCATGCCCCTGAACTCCAGCTTGGTCTGGGCGTAGGCCGCGGCCTGCTGCGGCTTGCGGTGCCAGAGCCATTTGGGGTCGCCGTTGTGCGGGTGCTCCGGATCGTCCTCGCCGTAGTCGATGTCGTAGTCGGAGTAGATATACTCGACGCCGGCCTTGGCCAGAAGGTAGCGGTTCAACTGGCTGGTGATGTCGAACCGGCCAGTGAAACGCTGCACGGTCGAGTTGTCGTAGCCGCTGCCCCAGTGTCCGGCAGTACGCATGCCCACGCCGATATCGTCGGCGCGGTCCTTCTGCGTGTAGCCGAAGGGCGCTTCGTTGAGCATAAGCTGCCCGCCCAGGTACGAGAAGGTCGGATCTTCATTACGATCCCCGATGGTCCGCGTGAAATAGTCGGTGCTGCTGCTCTGGAGTTGGACCTCGTAGAAGGTGTTGGCGCTCAACGCATGCGTAAAATTCGCCCCGATCATCGTCCGGTCGATGTCCATCTTGTGGAAGAGCAGATCGGTAAAGTATTCGCCCATCGAGCGAAGATCGTCGCCGCCGCCTGCCGTGGTGAACATCGACTGCACACCGCCGTCCCACGGATAGAAGAGCCGCCCGCCCGTCGTCAGGTTCGGTTGGCCGGATTCGCTCCGGTTGAGGCCCAACTGCTGGCTGTAGAGGCCCTGGACGACGAGCGTCATGCCGGGCGCAAAGTTCGAGATCAACTTGCCTTGCCCCACGTGTTCCTGGAAGGCATCGCGCGCAAACCCGGCATACTCATAGGCCGTCTGCGTGTTGCGATAGGAGGCCTGGAAGCGCAGGTCGCCCAGCAGCCTGTGGAGCCCCGGCACCGGCCCGCCGATGGTCGCATCGATCTCGTAGTCGGGCGAGTTGACTTCCAGGTCTTTGCGCAAGAAGTGATCGAAAAAGACCGACTGAAGCTCCTGGGCCGAAAAGTTGGTGCCGTTGCTATTGTTATAGTTACTCGCAATAGCCTCCCATCCGGGGAACGACATGTACTCGCGCTGCTTCCATTCGGGCCAGTTGCTCGTCCCGTTCATCGCCACCTCCGGATCAACCAGCGGACGGACGTAGAAACCGTTGTCCGAACTCAGCAGATCGACGTCATTGCCTTCGACATCCACGCCGGGAAAGTTTTTTTGCGAGGACGGGCTGTAGCGCACGATGGCATCGACGGTGTAGCGGTTGCGCTCCGGATCTTTCGTGACCACGTTAATCAACCCCGAACGCACGTTGCCGTACTCGGCGTTGAAGCCGCCCGTCTGCACCTGCAACTCCTGCACCGACGTATAGCTGACCCCCGTAAACGGCGCGTTGTCCCGGCCGCTGGCCGTAGACATGCCGTCGACGAGGAACTGAACCTGATCGCCGCCGAAGCCGCGAATCGTCAGGCCGCGCTCGAAACCGGCTTGCAGCCCGACGACATTCTCGACGTCGGTGAGCGGCAGGTTCTCGATTTCTTCGGCGGTGATGTTGGCGACACTGGCCGAAACGTCGCGTTGCACCACCGGGCGCACCGAGGTGACGACGACCTCTTCCAAGCCGACTGCCTCCTCTTGCAGTTCAAAGTTGATCTCCGTCGTCAGGTCGATGTTAACCCGGATGCCCTCGAAGACCTCCGGCGTATAGCCGATGAACGAGGCGCGGAGATCATACTCACCGGGCCGCACGTTGACAATGAAGTAGAATCCGTCGGCATCGGTGACGGCGCCTTGCGTGGTGCCTACAATGGCCACGTTAACACCGGGAAGCGTCTCTCCGGTCGTGGCATCGGTGACGACCCCGGAGATCTTTCCTCTCTGGGCAAATGCAGCGGTCGCCGTGAACACCAGAAGCGCAAACAAGCACAGTAGCTTTGCCAACCTCATGGTACGATCCTCCAGACGTGGTTGGTTAGGAATACGAGCCATCCTGACACCGAGGGGTCGTGCAGTGGCATCGGGGGTGATGGAACCGTTTCGCGAAGGCCTTCGCCAGCAACCGGCTCGGCACTGATCGAAGACCAGGGTGGGTACACATCGAAAGCACCGGAATCACTCTGAGGGGATGACCGGCTAAGCGATGAGCAACCGATCTTGCGGCCCTGGCACTTTGGATGTAACTCATCTATACGAAGTACCGCTCTGTGACGGAGACAGCGTGACGTGGGAGCTTAGTTAGATAATATCAAGGTTTAACGCTGGTATGTCAACAGGGAGCGCTTCCAATAATTCGTGCAATTAGTAAGGCCCTGACACATTGACCGACAGGCGATCAAGAAGACTTTGGGATCCCCCGATGAACGACTTTGACGACCCACCCCAGCGTTTCGGATCGAAAAAACGGGCATCACTGCATCAAAAAAGATCTGGCGCAGGATTGCGCTGCTTTATTCATGATGCTGGATGACGCGGTTTTCGAGCGTCCCAATCGGGTCGATGGTAATGCGAATGCGGTCTCCGGCGCGCAGCGAAAAGGCATCCGGCGGCACGATGCCCGTTCCGGTGAGGAGGAAACATCCTGCCGGAAAACTGTTGTCGCGAAAGAGAAAATCGACCAGTTCCTCCGGCGTCCGCTTCATGGCCGCAAGGGTGGTCGTCCCCTCGAAAACCGCTGCCCCGTCGCGCGCGATGGCGAGGTGGATGGCGGTATCAGCCGGCAGCGGCTCGGCGGCGACGAGCACCGCCGGGCCAAGCCCGCAACACTGATCGTAGACCTTGGCCTGCGGCAAATAGAGCGGGTTCTCGCCTTCGATGTCCCGCGCGCTCACGTCGTTGCCAATCGTATAGCCGGCGATGTGCCCGGCGGCGTTGACGGCCAGGGCCAGTTCCAGCTCCGGAACACTCCAGCGCGAATCCCGGCGGATCCGCACGGCCTGCCCATGGCCGGCTACACGATGGCGCGTCGCCTTGAAGAAGAGTTCGGGCCGCGCGGCCTCGTAAATACGGTCGTAGAAGTCGCCGCCGCCGGCTTCTGCCGCCTCGGTCATGCGGGCGGCTTTACTGCGCATGTAGGTCACCCCCGCCGCCCAGACCTCCTGCCCATCGATCGGCGGCAGGAGGTGCTCCGGAGCCGGAGGGGGCACTTCATGGGCGGCCCCGGCAGCCTGCCTCAAACGCTCGTACAGATCAGGATCATTAAAGAGCGCATCCCAGGAGGTATTCCCCACGCTGTAATGACGTCCGGCGATTTCGACGCGCAGGCCGTCTGTGGTCCGGTATAGTTTGATTCCTGAACTGTGCATAAGTCTGTAAAATCTCGCCGTGCCTTTATCGTGCAGAAAAACCGGCTTAGTAGATCCGGATTTGAACGATGCCCCATCCCGTTCGCCGAATGGGACCAAACGCCCAACAATGCGTCTGAAATCCCGTTCGGCGAACGGGATGTACTGAGGCTAGAAAATAGTGCAAATCATCTTATATTTTGCCCCTCCCCCTCCACCCACGTGCCCATGTCTACCTCGTCCATCGTCGAAGATCTCCTTTTCCCGCCCGACCCATCGGTGCTGGCGGTGCAGACCCACGCGCCCGGTCCGGAGGGCCGGATGCCCGTGACCGCCGAGATGCTGCGCGAGGCCCCCAGCGGCGATTTGTTCGCCCTGACGCAAAACATCGGGATGGGGTGGCGCCCCGAAGAGGCTGGCCGCAAACCGTTTCTCATCCTCAGCACAGCCGGCGGCGTGCGGGCGCCCGACGGCACGCCCATCGCGCTGGGCTATCACACCGGCCACTGGGAAATCGGCTTGCTCGTGCAGGAGGCCGCGCATGAGATCCGGCACCTCGGCGCGATCCCCTTTGCCGGCTTTTGCTCGGATCCGTGCGACGGGCGGATCCAGGGCACTGCCGGCATGATGGACAGCCTGCCCTATCGCAACGACGCCGCCGTGGTCCTGCGCCGCCTGATCCGGTGCCTGCCCACGCGGCGCGGCGTGATGGGCATCGCCACGTGCGACAAAGGCCTGCCAGCGATGATGATGGCGCTGGCCGGCCTCGATAGGTTGCCTGGCGTGCTCGTCCCCGGCGGCGTCACGCTCCCGCCGACGCATGGCGAAGATCTGGGGGCCGTGCAAAGCCTCTCGGCGCGGTTCGCGCAGGGCGAGGTCACGCTCGAATACGCGCAGGAGATGGGATGCCGGGCCTGCGCCTCGCCCGGCGGCGGCTGCCAGTTCCTGGGCACGGCGGCCACGTCGCAGGTCGTCGCCGAGGCGCTGGGGCTGACGGTGGTGCACGCGGCGCTCGCGCCCTCCGGGCAACTCATCTGGAAGGATCTGGCGCGGGCCTCCGCGCGGGCGCTCGTCGAGATGGAGCGCCAGGGCCGCCAGATGCGGGAGATCGTGACCGAGGCCGCCCTGCGCAACGCCATGGTGGTACACGCCGCTTTCGGCGGCTCGACCAACCTGCTGCTGCACATTCCGGCCATCGCGCACGCGGCGGGCCTGCCGCGCCCGTCCGTCGAAGACTGGATCGACGTAAACCGCCGGACGCCGCGCCTCGTCGATGTGCTGCCCAACGGCCCGGTCGGGCATCCGACGGTGCGGGTGTTCCTGGCCGGCGGCGTCCCGGAGGTGATGCGCCACCTGCGCCGCCTCGATCTGCTCGATCTGGACGTCGAGACCGCCTCAGGCCAGCGGCTGGGCGCGCTGCTGGATCGATGGGAAACCTCCCAACGGCGCGCTCGCCTGCGCGAGGTGCTCCACACCAGCGACGGCATCGACCCGGACGACGTGATTCTCGACCCGGACCGCGCGGCGACTCGTGGATTGACCAGCACCGTCACCTTCCCGCGTGGCAACCTCGCCCCGGAAGGCTCCGTGATCAAAAGTACCGCCCTCGACCCCTCGGTGGTCGATGCCGACGGCGTCTACCGCAAGCGAGGACCGGCGCGTGTCTTCACCAGTGAACCGGCGGCCATCGCGGCGGTCAAGGCAGGCGCCGTCAGACCGGGCGACGTGATCGCGCTCCTGTGCGCCGGGCCGATGGGAAGCGGCATGGAAGAGACTTATCAGGTGACGTCGGCGCTGAAGTACGTTTCCTGGGGCAAAGACGTGGCCCTGCTTACGGATGCCCGCTTCAGCGGCGTCAGCACGGGCGCCTGCATCGGCCACGTCGGGCCGGAAGCCCTCGCAGGCGGCCCCATCGGAAAGCTCCGGGAAGGCGATATCATCGAGATCATCATAGACCGGAACCGGCTGGAAGGATCCGTCAATCTCGTGGGCCAGGCCGGCGATGCACCCGACGCCTGGAGCATCGCGCGCGGCGATGCCCTCCTGGCCGCGCGCCCACCGCGACCAGACCTGTCGCCCCGCCCCGACCTCCCCGCCGACACCCGCTTGTGGGCCGCCCTGCAAGCAGCCAGCGGCGGCACCTGGGGCGGCTGCGTCTACGACGTCGACCGGATCATCGAACGGCTTCGGGATGGGTGAACGATGTGGATACCCTGCTGAGAGGTATTCGGTCGTATGGTTTTTTAGTGTTATGGTTTTTTAGTGTTTTAGTTGATCTGAGTCAAACACTAAAACACTATAACACTCGAACACCAAAACACTAAAACACTCCCTGTCCCCTCACCGATATGCTCCTCATCCTCCTGCTCCTGGTCAGCGTCGCGATCATCGTTTTTACGACCACGAAGCTCAACCTGCATGCCTTTCTCGCGTTGATCCTCGCGGCGTTGTTTTTCGGGCTCTGTTCGGGGATGGACCTGGAAGTGCTCATCACCTCCATCGAAGATGGGTTCGGCGGGGTAGTCGGCGGCGTCGGTATCGTCATCATTGCGGGGGTCATCATCGGCACGTTTCTGGAGCGTTCGGGGGGCGCTGCCGTCATCGCTGCGTGGGTGCTGAAGCGTCTAGGGGCCAAACGCGTGCCGCTGGCGATGTCGCTGGTGGGCTACGTCTCTTCGATTCCTGTCTTCGCCGATTCGGCGTTTGTGATGCTCGCGCCGTTGAACCAGGCCCTGACGCTGCGCGCCAAACTCTCGCTGGCCACAACGGTCATGGCGCTCGTGATGGGCCTGATGATCGCGCATACGATGGTGCCGCCGACGCCGGGGCCTATCGCCGCCGCCGGCATCATCGGCGCCGACCTGGGCCTCGTCTTGCTGATCGGCGTGCCCGTGACGCTGGTGGTGGTGCTGCTGGGCTGGTTTTATGCCGAGAAGTGGGCGGGTCGGATGTATCTGGACCCGGCGGCGGGGCTCATGCCGATGGAGCATGCCGCGCCGGAGGAAGCCCCGCGCCCGGCGAAAGCCTTTATGCCCATCCTCGTGCCACTCCTGCTCATCGTCCTGAGATCGGTGGCTGAACTCCCCTCCCACCCGTTCGGGACGGGCTGGATAGCCGGCGCCATCGGGTTTATCGGGACGCCGCTCGTGGCCCTGCTGCTCGGCGTCGTGCTGGCGCTGACGCTGCCCAAAAAGCTCGACAAAGAGATGCTCTCCGGCTCCGGCTGGATCGGCGAGGCGATGCTCGGCGGCGCGGTTATCATCTTGATTACGGGCGCCGGCGGCGCTTTTGGCAAGGTGCTGCAAAACTCCGGCATCGTCGACTTGATCGGGCAGGGCCTGGTTGGCGCCGGCCTCGGCCTGTGGCTGCCTTTTTTGATTGCTGCCGCCCTCCGCGCTGCGCAAGGCTCGGCCACGGTAGCCATCATCACGACGGCCTCGCTGCTGGCCCCGCTGGCCGAACCACTCGGCCTCGACGCACCCCTGGGCAAAGCGCTCATGGTGCTCGCCATCGGCGCCGGCTCGATGGTCGCCTCACACGCCAACGACAGCATGTTCTGGATCGTCACCCAGATGAGCGGGATGGACGTCAAGATGGGCTACCGGCTCATCACGGTGCTATCGACGGCGGTCGGCGTCAGCGCGGCGGCGCTGTTCTGGCTGGTGGGGCTGGTTGTGCTTTGAGCAGTTCGGAATCGAAATCTCCCTTTCACCCTCTCCATCTCGCGTGCTTACATTCGACTTGCGTTGATAATGTTTGAGATGGTGTGGGGGTATGGGAGTATGGGGGTGTGGGAGTATGGGAGAGGATGAAATGACGAGTGTTGAATGACGAAGGACGAATGATCGCACTAGATTCTCCATTCGACACTCATCATTCGGCGATCCTCCCACACCCCCATACTCCCACACTCCCATACATAAACTAATCAACCGGATTGGGTATCAAGCGAGAGGTAGGGAAAACGTCCTTTACAAGGCTGAGGGCGCCGGCCTCCATCCTTCCTGCACCGCTTTAAGCGTCACCGGCGTTCCGGTCTGCGCGGCGTAGGTAGCTGCCAGGGCAATCTCGAAGGCAGCCAGCGCATCGGCGCCGGAGACGGCGGGCGGCTGATCGTCGAGTAAACAATCCACGAAGTGATCCAGTTGGGCGCGGTAGGCCTCGGCGAAGCGGTTCATCAGATAGGCCCCGGCGGCGGGTGCGGCGTGGCGGGTGGAAAGCATCGGCTCAGGCTGTTTGGCCCCGCCGATCCGGACGATGCCCTCGGAGCCCAGCACTTCGGTGCGGATGTCGTAGCCGTAAAACGCGTTGCGGCTGACCTCCACATTGCCCAGCGCCCCGCTTTCGAACCGCAGGTTGATCACGGCATTGTCGAAGTCGCCGACGGCGCGCAGGTCGTCGCAAACCAGGAGGGTGCCTTCCGCCGAGACCCGTTCGACCTCGCTGCCGACGAGCCAGCGGGCCAGGTCAAAATCGTGGATGCCCATGTCGAGGATCAGGCCGCCGCTGCGGGCCGGGTCGGCAAAGGCCGGGCGGGGGCAAAACGGATCGCGCCCGATGGCTTTGAAGGTCACAGGTCGTCCAATCAACCCGTGGTCGATCATCTGCCGGGCCTGCCGGTAGGCCGTGTCGAAGCGCCGCATGAAGCCCACCTGCAACGGCACGCCGGCCTGCGCGACGACGTCGAGGGCGGCGCGGGTTTCGGCCAGCGTCAGGGCGAGGGGTTTTTCGCAGAAGATGGCTTTGCCGGCCTGCGCAGCGGCGATCACCAGGGCGCTGTGCGTGTCGGTGGGTGTGGCGATGACGACGGCGTCGAGGCCGGGCAAGGCCAGCGCCTCCTGCGCGGTTTCGCAAACGCACGGCACGTCGAGCGGCAGATCGGCGCGGGCCTGGGCGTCGGGTTCAGCCACAGCACACAGCCGGGCCAGCGGCGCCTGTTTCGCTATCGTCTGTGCATAGAGCCGTCCCATCCGGCCCAACCCGAAGACAGCGATGTTGAGGGGTGCTTTCATGGGTTAATTCGCATACTTAAAAAACAAGGTATGGATCCCTTGCCAAAAACAGGCATATATTTTATCTCTTCCTCTCGAACGACGATTTTACCATCCTAAAACGTGCAATTTTTTGAAGTTAAAAGCGCGCAACGCCGCGTACTCTTTTTATCCACACCCTTCATCATACTTTAAATTTTTTGCGAACCAAAAAAAATACTTAACTTTTTAAGGAAAAAACGCGATCTTACCTGGAATTAGCTCCGCCCGGTTTAAGCAACGCCCTATCCTGCCAACCCAACCCAATACCCATGAACAAACTCGACCCTGACTACACGCTGTTGGCTGCCACGAAGTATGCACCCAACGGCAACGGCTCGCACAAAAAAGCGCCTATGGACATCGAGAAGATCTTCGGCGAAAAGACCTTCGGCCTCGACGAGATGAAGAGCCGGCTGCCCGAAGACATCTTCGAGCGCATGAAGGCAACCATCGAGCACAGCGAACCCATCGACGCCGACGTGGCCGACGTCGTGGCCAAGGCGATGAAAGAGTGGGCCATCGAGCACGGTGCTTCGCACTTCACGCACTGGTTCCAGCCCCTGACGGGATCGACGGCGGAAAAGCACGACAGCTTCATCACCCCGAACAAAGGCGGCGGCGCCATCGCCAAGTTTTCGGGCAAAGACCTGATCCAGGGCGAGCCCGACGCCTCCAGCTTCCCCGGCGGCGGCCTCCGCGCCACCTTCGAAGCGCGCGGCTACACCGCCTGGGATCCCTCCTCGCCCGCCTTCATCGTTGACAACCCCAACGGCTCCTACCTCGCCATCCCCACGGCCTTCGCCTCGTGGACCGGCGAAGCGCTCGACCACAAGATTCCGCTGCTGCGCTCGATGGAGGCGCTCAATAAACAAGCCCTCCGCGTGCTCCAACTCTTCGGCGACAAAGAGACCAAGAAAGTCTACACCACCGTCGGCAACGAGCAAGAGTATTTCCTGATCGACGAGCAGTTCT
The DNA here is from genome assembly GCA_028278205.1 of Rhodothermales bacterium. GTDB lineage: Bacteria > Bacteroidota > Rhodothermia > Rhodothermales > Bin80 > JANQES01. Next base: position 53,780 of record JANQES010000127.1, on the reverse strand, counting down.
ACTACCGCCGCCCGGACCTCGTCACGACGGGGCGGACGCTCTTCGGGGCCAGACCGGCCAAAGGCCAGGAACTCGACGATCATTACTTCGGCACCATTCCGGAGCGCGTGCTCTCGTACATGCTCGACGTCGAGAAAGAACTTTACCGCCTGGGCGTGCCTGTCAAGACGCGGCACAATGAGGTCGCGCCGAGCCAGTATGAAATTGCGCCGATCTACGAAAACTCGAACGTAGCCGCCGACCACCAGCAACTGCTCATGCTAACGTTGCAAGGGATCGCGCGCAAGTACGGCCTGGTGTGCCTGCTGCACGAGAAGCCGTTTGCCGGCGTCAACGGATCGGGCAAGCACAACAACTGGTCGATGGCGACTGACACCGGCCACAACCTGCTCGAACCCGGCGACACGCCGCACGACAACGCGCAATTCCTCTTCTTCTGCGCCGCCGTGGTGCTGGCCGTCCACCGGCATCAGGATCTGCTGCGCGTTTCGGTGGCGACGGCAGGCAACGACCACCGCCTCGGCGCCAACGAAGCGCCGCCGGCCATCATGAGCGTCTTCCTGGGCGAGCAACTCGAACACATCTTCGAGCAGCTTACCGAAGGCCCCGCCACCGAAAGCAAGCACGGTGGTTTCCTGGATCTGGGTGTGCCGCACCTGCCGGACCTGCCGCGCCACGCCGGCGACCGCAACCGCACCTCGCCGTTTGCCTTCACGGGCAACAAGTTCGAGTTCCGCGCGGTGGGCTCAGACCAGACGGTCTCGGTGGCCAACATGGTGCTCAACGTCATCGTCGCCGAAGCGCTCGACATCATGGGCACGAAGCTGGAAGCCCAGCTTGCCGGCAAAGACGCCTCCGACGAGGAAGTCCTCGAAGCCGCCGTGGCCGAGGTGCTGCGCGAGGTCGTCGTCGACGCCAAACCGATCATCTTCGGTGGGGACAACTACACCGACGAATGGCACGCCGAAGCCGAAGCGCGCGGGCTGCTCAACCTCCGCACCACGCTCGACGCCCTCGACACGCTGACCGACGAGAAGAACGTCCACCTGCTCGAGAAGTACGACGTGCTCAACGAGCGCGAGTTGGAGAGCCGCCACGAGATCATGGTCGAGCAGTACTTCCTGACGATCAACATCGAGGCCGAGACGACCGAAGCCATCGCGCGGACGATGGTGTTGCCTGCCGCCGTGCGTTACCTCGGCGAGTTGGCCGCCGCCGTCGAATACAGCAGCGGCGTGCGCAAAACCGCCACCGCTGTCGGCGCGATGATCGATACGCTGGAGACAGCTATCGAGGCGCTCATCACGCAGAATAAGCATCGCGAGGACACCCTCGAAGACAACGCGCAGCACATGCGCAACAACGTCATCCCGGCCATGGAAGCCGTCCGCCACGCTGCCGACGACCTCGAACGGGCCGTCCCGCACGACCTGTGGCCGTTGCCGACGTACCGGGAGATCCTCTTCGTTAAATAAATTTTGACGGGGGTCAAAATTTATAATTTTTAGGTGCCCGTCACGAGGTTTGTGGCGGGCGCCTTTCTTTTTTAAAGCTTTGTGCTACAAACAGGACGTCTCTACGGGGCTGAATAAATCGGGATGACTCATGGATCTGCTAAAACCACTTATACCCGGCGGCTCATCCCTTCGCCAGCAGCGCCTCGGCGATCTCCGTCCACTCATCTTCCAAAGACAGCCCGCACACAGGCCGTCCGGCGCGGCGATACCAGTAGGCGGCGTTCGCGGGGTCGCCTTCTTTGCGGTGGAGGTAGGCATGAACCCAGGCGCCGTCGCGGTCGTCCTGGGCTTGCGCGAGGCGGTGCGCTTCGTCCCAGTCGCCGTTGGCGTCGTGCCAGAGCGCCTGGAGAACGCGGCTGAGGCCGGCAGGCGGGACACCGGCAGTGAGCGAGGTGGTGAACGTTTGTAGATCCATCGTCGGATTATTTCATAGAATTCTGGTGCATCTTTTCGAGGTAGGGCTTCAGGAACGCCTCGATCTCCTGCGCGAAGCGAGCGTTGGTTTTTACACGAGCGCCAGCACGCGGCTGGGGCCGCCGGTAGCACCCACGATTTTCGGCCCGCCCGCCACGATGGTCGCGCCGGTGGCCGGCACCGCGCTGAGATTAGCCACACACTCCATCCCCCACCGGTTCGTCGGCAGCCACGCGTAATGGGTGGCAAAGTCCGGCGACGGGCCGTGATCGAGGCTGAGCGTATCGACGGCGAGGGCGAGAACGTTGCGTTCTTCGAGCAGGAACTGCGCAGCCTCGACGTGGAAGCCGGGGAAGTGCAGCACGCCATCGGTATCGGCGTTGCGGAAGCCGTCGCCCGTCATTTTTTGATCCCAGCCGCTGTTCATCGCCACGCAGGCGCGGTCGGGCAGCGGGCCGTGCTCGGCTTCCCAGGCCCGGAGGTCGTCGGGTGTCACCTGCGCGTCGGGGTTCTCGGCGGCTTTGGCGCGAATGTCTACGACGGCCAGCGGCAAGACGAGGTTTTCGACGGGGATCTCGTCGGCGGTGATCTGATCAGAGAAGTGGAAGGGCGCATCCATATGCGTGCCGTAATGCTCCGTCAGATGCCACCGTTTCATGTTGACGCCGCCGTCCTCGAACCTGGCGAGCACTTCGATCTCCATGAACGGCTCGCCGCTGAAGCTGGGAAAGTCTACCCCCAGCGGATGGGTTAGATCGACCACGCGGCTGAAGGTGGTTTGCCCGGCGGCAGCTTGCGGCTCGCTCGTGGGCGCAGGCCGGCAGCCTGCCATGGCCAGCCCCACCGCCGCTCCTGCCGATTTGAGAAAACGACGCCGCGCCATCAGGCGCCGCGCCACGGTCTCCTGACATCCCGGAAGGCACATGCCGATTTTAGATTTTGGATTTTGGATCGGTCTGAGATGGCACTGTCATCTCAATCGAATAAGCCACAGCGGTTTAGACCGTCGTAACTTATTTGTTTGCTGAATGAGCATCAGAAATTTCCCAATCCAAAATCCAAAATCGGAAATCGAAAATCGAAAAACCCGTTTTTCCCTGACAGGAGATTCAGGGTATGCCCGGCATGTCTTTTCGGGAAGAAAGTCTACGCTGCTATCGTCGTGCGTCCTCATCCATCCGAAAGAGCAAAGCCATGCAAACGTTTATTTTGATGACCAAGCTCTCGCCCGAGCAGTCGAAGCAAGTCAAAGAACGGGCGAAACTGGGCCGGGCCTGGCTCGAACAGGTCCACGAGAAATGCCCGGAGGTGAAGTTTATCGACCACTACGCCCTGCTCGGCCCCTACGATTTCATGGACATCTTCGAAGCGCCCAACGCCGAAGCAGCGGCCAAGGTCTCGATGATCAGCCTCTCGAACGGCGCGTTCCAGGCGCAGAGTTGGGTGGCCATCCCCTACAAACGCTTCGTGGCCCTGGCCGAAGAAGTATGAATTTTGACACGCAACTTCGGCACGAGGGCCTCAGTGCCCGGTAGGCTGAAGACCTGCAACGGGTTTCCCCGTCAAAATTCATAAGGGCGCGATGCCGTCGCGGGGGGCGCTACCGCCGGCGGCGGGGTGGTCGTGTTGAAGGGATAAATATGATGATTTGCCTATTTTATAGATCATCCAATCTTCTGAGCGACCATCCATCAGCCGTCATCATGGAAAACGACACTCCGCAACTCAGCAAGTGGGAAGCGATTAAACAATACGGCGCAGGCTACGGCGTGGTGGTCTTGCTTACGGTGATCTTTGTGTATTTCGCCATGGAGCCGGGAGCGCCCAACGCCGGCTACATTTTCGGATACATCTTCGGGGGATCATGTGTCATCCTGGGCGCCCCGTTCCTCTTCGCCTGGCTCGGCAAAACCGACACGCCCAAACGGCGCTTTGTTTTATTTCTGGCCCTGTGGATTATTATCGTGGCCCTGATGAGCATAGGAATAGCCGTCACCTCAGAGACCGGTTAACGATCCGGCAAACACCCCCTTCATCATGGAGCCCGACGTTCCACAAATCAGCCGGTGGGAGGCGATCAAGCAGTACGGGATCGGTTATGGCGTAATCGCCGGCCTCACGACAATCATCGCCTTCCTCGTAGGGTCGCCAGGCTCCTTCGATTTCAGCGAATTCATCGCTGCCATTCTGGGTGGGACGATTGGCATCTTGCTCATCCCGTTTCTCTTCGCCTGGCTCGGCAAAAAATCCACGCCCGGACGCCGCTTTGCCTTGTTCCTCGCGTTGTGGTTTATCGTGGTCATCCTGCTGCTGTACCAGCAATTCATCGGCTAGCGCGTGTGTTCAAGTGTTTTAGTGTTTTAGTGTTTTGGTGTTTTGGTGTTTTAGTTATTTGATTCAAAAGAATTTAACCACCATACTGCGCCTCCCTCACCCGTTCCATCCACGTCGTCTGCGCGTTGATGTTGACGGCGATATGCACGGTGCCGGTGTCCGGCGCGGCGCCGTGCCAGTGCTTTTCGTCCGGAGCGATGTAGACCGTGTCGCCGGGGCCGGCGTCGCGGGCAGGTTTGCCCCAGGCCTGCACCCGGCATCGCCCCTCGACGATGTAGAGCAGTTGCGGGCCGCTATGCGCGTGCCAGTCGGTCCGCGCGCCGGGCTCGAAGGCCACGCGGAATATTTTTATCGGGGGATCGCCCGGCTCATTCGCCACCCGTTTTACGTCCCGCCAGCCGCCCCAGCGTCTGAAGCGCCTGTTCGATGCGATCCGACCAGGAATGGCCGCCGCTGAGCCGGATGCATTGATCGTACTGCCCGGTGGAAGAGAAGATAGGCCCCGGCGCGATGCTGATCCGGTGCTTGACGGCCTCGCGAAACAAAGCCAGCGCGTTGACGCGTTCGGGCAACTCCACCCAGAGCACGAAGCCGCCCAGCGGACGCGTGGCGCGGGTGCCTTCGGGAAAATATTCGCCGACGGCCTGCGTCATGCGTTCGAGGTTGTTGGCAAAAGCGCGGCGGAGGGTCCGCAGGTGGCGGTCGTAGCCGCCCTGTCGCAGAAACTCGGCCAGGGCCATCTGCAACGGCGCTGCCGTAGAGATCGTGCTGGCGAGCTTGGCGCGGCGCACCTCCGGCGCAAACCGTCCCGGCGCCACCCAACCAATCCGATAGCCAGGCGCGAGGGTCTTGGAAAAAGAGCTGCACTGAAGCACGTTGCCGTCCCGGTCGTACGCCTTCAGCGACTTGGGGCGCGGCGGCTCGAAGTAAAGATCGCCGTAGAGATCGTCCTCAATGAGCGGAACCTGATGCCGGGCACAGAGATCAACCAGTGCTTTTTTATGGGCCTCAGGCATCAGGCTGCCGAGGGGGTTGTGGAAGTTGGGCGTCACCAGGCACGCCGTCACCGCCTCTTTTTCGATGCAGCGTTCGAGGGCCTCCACATCGATGCCGTCGCGCGGGCTGGTCGGGATCTCCAGCGTCTTCATGTGCAGGCTTTCGATCAACTGAAGCACGCCGAAGTAGGCGGGCGACTCGACGGCGATGGTGTCTCCGGCGCGGGCTACAGCGCGCAGGCACAGCGAAAGGGCTTGCAGGCACCCGCACGTGATGATGAAATCGTCGCGAGAGAGGCTGCATCCCCAGTCGAGCGCGCGGCGGGCGATCTCCTGGCGAAGCGGATCGTAGCCCTGCGGCAGAAGGTACGTGTTGATCTCAGGACCGGCCCGTCGCGCCACCGACGCCAGCACCCGGTTGAGCCGGGCCGTCGGCAAAAGGTCGGGGCTCGGGATAGCCGCGCCCAGGGGCACCACGTCCGGGTCGGCCACCGATTCGAGCACCTTCATTACCAGATCGCTCACCTCCACCTCGGTGACGGCCAGCGGCGGCGCGGTGATCTGCGGCTCGGTCGGGCGGTTGCGCACTTGCGGGCGCACGTAAAAGCCGGATTGAGGCCGGGCTTCGACGAGGCAGCAGTCTTCCAGATGCCGGTAGGCCTGCAAGACCGTCGAGATGCTGACACCGCGCTTTTTGCTGAGCTTGCGCACCGACGGCAGCCGGTCGCCGGGTTTGAGCGTGCCCACGTCGATCAACTTGGAGATCGTCGTAGCCAGTTGCTCATAGAGAAACGCCTCGTCGGGCGGGGATTGAGCAGTCATCGGGCAGTTTGGGTTTTCAATGATGGTGATGACTTACCTAGCTCCTGGCACCACCGAAAAGTCCCCCTTTGAAGGGGGTGCCCCGACGAAGGAGAGGCGGGGGATGTTCGCGCGGCTTGCTGAAATGCTCTTCACTAGCCGCACGAACATCCCCCTGCGTCCGGCTGCACCTTCGTTCGCCGGACGCTGTCCTTCGAAGGGGGAATCGCGCAGTTGGCGATCACCGAAGTCAGTTGTCAGGGAGCATCAAGTTATCAGCATCCAATTTTTTTTGTGGATCGACGTAACCAACACGCTTTCCCTAACGTAACCATTACAGTTTTAAAAAAGCAAATTGTTATGGATACAATTTAATAAAATTGCATCTGTTTTGGTTTCGCGCTGTGCTGTATACTTCACCGTGATAACAAGGAGGGCGCCATGGATAATCACGCATTGAACACGGCCTTCGCCGATCTGTCTACCCCGCTCGTGGCCGACGCGTGCCTGCGCCTGGGCATCTCCTATCGGCTGGCGCCGCCGGGAATCCGCCCGGTGATCGCAGGCAGCCGCCTGGCCGGGCGAGCCCTGACAGCCCGGCACTACGGCAGCGTCGATGTCTTCCTCGAAGCCCTGACCCACGCCGCGCCGGGCGACGTGCTGGTCATCGACAACGGCGGGCGGACCGACGAGGCATGTATCGGCGACCTGACGGTGTTGGAAGCACGCGCCGCCGACACCGCCGGGATGGTCGTCTGGGGGGTGCATCGCGACACGGCGGAACTCGTGCAGATAGGCTTTCCCGTCTTTTCCTACGGCGCCTTTCCGACCGGCCCGCTCCGCCTCGACCCGCAGGAACCGGAAGCGCTCGCCTCGGCCCGCTTCGGCCCCGTCACCGTCACGAACGACGACGCGGTCTTCGCCGACGACGACGGCGTCGTCTTCGCAGCCTTCGACCAGCGGGAAGCGCTCATCGAGACAGCGCGCGCCATCTGGGAAACCGAACGTCGCCAGGCCGAAGCCATCGCGCAGGGCAACACGCTGCACGATCAACTACGCTTCGCCGACTACCTCGCCCAACGCGCCGCCGATCCGTCGTATTCCTTCCGTCAACACCTGCGCGCCATCGGCGGGGCTATTGAGGAATAGTGTTCTGGTGTTATCGTGTTTAAGTGTTTTAGTTGGTTGATTTAAAGGAACTTAAACATCATAACACTGGAACACTCAAACACGAAATCAATCATGGAAATAAAAGATCGCCTCGCCCTCCACACGCCGCTCGGCGAGACGCCGTTCGAAGAAGCTGAACGGTTGACGGCGCTGCGGGCGCTTCACATTCTCGACACGCCGCCGGAAGAACGCTTCGACCGGATCACGCGCCTGGCTGCCGAACTGCTCGACGTGCCCATCGCCTACGTTTCGTTCGTGGATGAACATCGAGAATGGCTCAAATCGAGCCAGGGATGGGACGTTTCGGAGACGCCGCGTGATGCGTCGATTTGCGCGCTGACGATGTGCAACAAGGGGCCGCTCATCATCCCCGATGCCCTGGCCGATGAGCGATTCCGTCATCACCCGATGGTCGTAGACGAGCCGCGCGCGCGCTTTTACGCGGGATATCCGTTGTGTAGTTCGAGCGGCCACATCGTCGGCACCTTCAGCGTGGCCGACCACCGGCCCCGGCGTTTGACTGGGCGGGCGAAGGGCCTTCTGGCGATGCTGGCCGAGATGGTCGAGCACCAGATGAACCTCGTCGACGTGATCCACCTTCAACTCGACGCGCTCGTGGCGAAAGTCGATGCCGAGGCTGCCCATCGAGAACGCACCGAGGCCCTCCACACGCTCGTCGAACACCGGCAGCACCTCACCGACGAGTTGACCAAAGCCGCCGCCTACGTGCAATCGCTGCTGCCCGCGCCGCAGACCGGGCCGATCAGCACCGACTGGGTGTTCATCCCCTCCGCCGAACTCGGCGGCGACGCCTTCGGCTATCACTGGCTCGACGACGACCACTTCGCGATGTATCTGCTCGACGTCAGCGGCCACAGCATCGGCGCGGCGCTGCACTCGGTGTCGGTGTTGAACGTGCTGCGCGCGCAAACACTACGCGCCACCGATTTCCACAAACCCGGCGAGGTGCTGGCAGCGCTCAATGCGGCGTTCCAGATGAAGGACTATCACAATATGTACTTCACGATCTGGTACGGCGTCTTCGACCGGAAATCGCGGCGCCTGACCTATGCCACCGGCGGCCATCCCCCCGCCCTGCTCGTAACCGGCATGGGCACCACCACGCAGATTGAGCAAATCCGAACACGCGGCTTTATGATCGGCGGCGTGCGCGATGTGACGTATCCCAGCGCGTCGGTCGTCGTGCCCGAAGGAAGCTCGCTCTACCTCTTCAGCGACGGCATCTACGAGATCCGACGCGTCCAGGACGCCACGATGGATCTGGATGATTTCGTGGACCTGATCACTGAAAACGCCGCTGCCGGAAAGTACGAAGTCGCCCACATCGTCGAGCGCATCGACCAACTCCGCCGGTGCGAGACGTGCCTGGACGACGTAGCCTTGCTTCGTGTGCGGTTTGACTGAGGTGCCTGGAAAATGTGTTGTGGCATTCTTTGAAGTTGATACCCTGGACAATCGTCGGCGTCGGTCACTGGTCATTACGCTCGCTGGCGCTCGCTGTCACTGGTCACTGGTTCTTGAAAGAAACCCTCACCAGTGACCAATGACCAGTGACACACGCCAACGGCCCCCCAAAGCGCCGACATCGAATAAAACACCCTATTCAACGATGCCAACTTATCCCTTCATGCAGGTCGATGCGCTTACCGACCACCCGCTCGGCGGCAATCCGTGCGCCATCCTCTTCGAGGCCGACAGCCTCGATGCGGCCACGATGCAGGCCATCGCCCGCGAGATGAATTTCTCGGAGACCTCGTTCGTGCGCCGGTCTGAAGTGGCCGACGTCGGGGCGCGCTATTTCACACCGGCGGAGGAAATCCCGCTGGCCGGGCATCCGACCATCGCCACCGTCTTCGCCCTGGCCGAGACCGGACGCATTCCGCTCAACGGCGACCACACCACCATCAGCTTAGAACTGCCAGTCGGGCCGATTCCGGTGGAGATTATCAGCCGTGACGGCGTGGTCGAGCGCGTGGTGATGACCCAGAAAAAGCCGCAATTCCTCGCCATTTTCGACGTCGCCGACGTGTTGCCGATCTTCGGCCTCACGCCCGACGATGCGCTGCCGGGCGGGCCGGTGCAGATCGTCAGCACGGGCACGCCGCAACTGATGATCCCGCTGCGCTCGCTGGAGACGCTGCGCCGCGTGACGGTGGACATGCCTGCTTTCACGGCCCTGCGCGAGGCGTCCAACTTTTTCAGCGTCCACCTGTTTTGCCTGCAAGGCGCCACGCCCGAAGGCCGGACCTTCGCCCGGCACTTCGCCTCGCCGCCCGACGTGTTCGAGGATCCGTTCACCGGCTCGGCTACCGGCGGCATGGGCGCCTATCTGTGGCATTACGGCCTGATCGACGCGCCTACGTTCGTCGCCGAGCAGGGCCACTGGATGCACCGTCCGGGCCGGGCTACCGTCGAAGTCGTCGGCCCCCGCGAGGCCATTGAGACCGTCAAAGTAGGCGGCGGCGCGGCGACGATTGTGCGGGGCGAGCTGTCATTTTGATTTTCGAAATCGAAAATCAAAAAAGTTGGATTTGAAAGCTATGAAAATGGGTGATGAACACGAAACTCTGGAAAAACGCCGCGTGACGGTGGAAGAAGCTCTGCAGCGGTTGCCGAGACCGGGGGGTGAGCGATTTGTGCCGGTGCTGGCGCATGGCAGCCTGCTCGTCGAGATCTACGCGCCGCGCGGGCACGATCCACAAACGCCGCACACCCGCGACGAAGTGTACATCGTCATCGCGGGCGAAGGCATCTTCGTCAATGGGCCGCGCCGCGAGCGCTTCGGGCCGGGCGATGTGCTCTTCGTGCCGGCAGGCGTCGTGCATCGCTTCGAAGACTTCACCGACGACCTCGCCGTGTGGGTCTTTTTCTACGGCCCCGAAGGCGGCGAAGCCGGGTCGTAATTTTCGAATGTCGATTGTCGATTGTCGAATCCCCTGATTGCCATGATAACAATCCGAGAAGCCCACCACCTGCCGTATCTCGGCACGATACGCGCGCTGTTTGAAGACTATGAAGCCGAACTCGACTTCGACCTGTGCTTTCAGAATTTCCAGACTGAGTTGGACGGGTTGCCGGGCGCCTACGCCCCGCCCGAAGGCTGCCTGCTGCTGGCCGAATACGAGGGCGAAACGGCCGGATGCGTCGCCCTGCGCAAGCTGGACGACGGCATTTGCGAGATGAAACGGCTTTACGTCTACCCCGGCTTCCGAGGACGACGCATCGGGCGCCTGCTCACCGAGGCGCTCATCGGGCGGGCGCGCGACCTGGGCTACACTGCCATGCGCCTCGACACCGTCCCCAAGATGGAACGCGCGCGAGCGCTCTACGCCAGGCTCGGCTTTCGAGAAATCGACCCATACTATACCAACCCCATCGAGGGCGCGTTTTATATGGAGTTGGACCTCAACGTCAACGCACCAGCATGACTTATCTTTCCCGTATTTACTTCGTCAGTCGCTTCGTTCGTGTCGTACTGCGTACTGCGTAGGACCGCTTTGCTCTACGCAGACCGCTAAACGAAATACGCAGTACGCAATACAAAAACCCTTATGCCGAGAGACTACGCCGCTTTACCCAAACATCAGGTACGCCGCCGGGACCGCGCCGTCGAGGACGACGCCTGGATCCGCGCGATGCTCCACCGCGTGCCCATCGGCGCGCTGGCGACGATGCACAACGGGCAACCGTTCATCAACAGCAACCTCTTTGTCTACGACGAAGAGGAACACTGCATCTACATGCACACGGCGCGGGTGGGTCGGACGCAGGCCAACGTCGAACGCGAGAAGGCCGTCTGTTTTAGCATCAGCGAGATGGGCCGGCTGCTGCCCGCCGAAGAAGCCCTGCACTTCAGCGTCGAATATGCCGGGGTGACGATCTTCGGCACCGCGACGATCATCCGCGAGCGCAAGGAAGCCGCCTATGCCCTCCAACGCCTGCTCGACAAGTACGCCCCGCACCTGAAGCCGGGCCGCGACTATCGCCCCGTCGTCGATGAAGAGTTGGAACGCACCACCGTCTACCGCATCGACATCGAAGCCTGGAGCGGAAAAAAGAAACAGGTTGAACCGGATTTTCCGGGTGCTTATCGGTATGAGGATTATTATCCCGAAAAGCCGAGTCTGTGATTACCTTGAAGACGGTCACTAGTCACTGGTCACTGGTTGGGATAAAACAACCAGTGACCAGTGACAGCGACCCCTGCGAAGGCAGGGGGAGCGTAATGACCAGTGACTCCTTAACCAAAAGCACCACCGCCAGCCCCTACCTCCATGCCGGACGAGACGCCCACGATACGCCACGCCACCGGGCACGACGCGACGCTGTTGGCCGATCTGGGCGCCCGCACGTTCTACGAGGCCTTCGCCAAAGACAATAAGCCGGAGGACATCGACCGCTACATCGTCGGGGCGTTTAATCCGGAGCAGATAGCTTCAGAACTCGCCGATCCGCGTTCTACGTTCTTGATTGCCCGGATGAATGGACAGGCCGTCGGCTATGCGAAGTTGCGCGCCGGAGAGGCGCCGGCCTGCGTAGACGGCCCCCGCCCCATCGAACTGGAGCGGATTTACGTCGATCAAAAGGCCTATGGCCGGGGCGTGGGCGCGGCGTTGATGCGCGTGTGCCTCGACGAAGCCCGGCAGGCGCGCTACGGCGCCGTCTGGCTCGGCGTGTGGGAACGCAACGACCGCGCCCAGGCTTTCTACCGTAAATGGGGCTTCCGAGCCGTCGGCGCCAAAACCTTCACCGTCGGCGACGACGTGCAAAACGACCGGGTGATGATGGTCGTTCTTAGTGCTTTGTTCTTTGTGCTTGGTTTCTTTTGAGCAACGCCTTCTCATCAAAGAACAAAGAACCAAGTACAAAGAACAAAAAACTATCTACCATGAAACCCTCCATCGACACGCAGCTTATTCACACGGGCGAGCCGAAGCCGCGCATCGGCGGGGCTGTCAGCATGCCCATCTTTCAGTCGGCGATGTTTGAAGACGGCGACGACGAACTGCGGTACATCCGCTACAACAACACGCCCAACCAGCAGGTGCTTGGCAAAAAGCTGGCCGCGCTCGAAGGCGCGGAGGCCGCGCTCGTGACGGGCAGCGGCATGGCCGCTATCTCGACGGCCCTGCTGACGGTACTCAAGCCGGGCGATCACCTGCTGGCGCAAAGCAGCCTCTACGGCGGCACCCACAGCTTCGTCACCCACCTGCTGCCGGAGCTGGGCATCGAAGTCGATTTTATCGATGCCGATGCACCGGAGACCTGGGAGGCGCTGCTCCGCCCGGCTACCCGCGCCGTCTACGTCGAGTCGATCACGAACCCGCTGATGGAGGTTTGTAATCTCGACGCCATCACCGCTTTTGCGCAGGCGCGCGGCCTCGCCTCGCTAATCGACAACACCTTCGCCACGCCCGTCAACTACCGCCCGCCGGAGCGGGGATTCGACCTGTCGTTGCACAGCGCCACGAAATACCTCAACGGCCACTCCGACATCGTCGCCGGGGTCATCATCGGGCGGGGCGATCTGGTGAAGCGCGCCCGGAAAAAACTCAAACATTTCGGCGGCTCGCTCGATCCGCACGCGTGCTTTTTGCTGCATCGCGGGCTGAAGACGCTGGCGCTGCGCGTCCGCCATCAGAACGAGAGCGCCCTGCGGCTGGCGCGTTTTCTGGCGGCGCATCCCGCCGTCAACACCGTCAATTATCCCGGTCTCGACAGCCACCCGCAGCACGCCCGCGCTCGGTCGTTGTTCGAGGGCTTCGGCGGGATGCTCAGCCTCGAAGTACAGGGCGGGCAAGACGGCGCCGAACGCTTCATGAATCACCTGACGGTGCCCATCCTCGCCCCCAGTCTCGGCGGCGTCGAATCGCTGGCGACGCGGCCTGCTGTTTCCTCGCACGCCGACATGACGCCCGAAGAACGGCAGCAAATGGGCATCACCGACGGCCTGATCCGCATCTCCGTGGGCATCGAATCTTCGGTCGATCTCATCGCGGATTTTGAACAAGCGCTGGCGGCGCTCGAACACGTTGCGCTCTGATGACCGGCGAGACGGCGACTTCAAACGCGCGAGACATCCAGATTCCGGCCCTGGACGGCTTTGCGCTGGCCGCCACGGTCTACGAACCCGATGCCCCGACGGGCCAGGTGGTGCTCATCACCGCCGGTACGGCTATCCGGCGGCGATTTTATCACAAATTTGCTCATTTCTTTCAAGAAAACGGCTTCCACGTCGTCACGTTCGACTATCGCGGGATCGGGGGATCGAGGCCGTCGTCGTTGAGAGGATTTTCGGCCCGGATGCACACGTGGGGGCAGCAAGACATCGCAGGCGTGTTGCGGTGGATCGAGCAAGAGGTACAGCCGAGCAGGACGTTTATCGTCGGCCACAGCGCGGGCGGGCAACTCATCGGGCTGGCGCCTAATTGTGAGCAAGTCGATGCCGTCGTGATGGTGGCGGCGCAGTCGGGGTATTGGAAACACTGGCCGCCGTTGCAACGCCTGCGCCTGGGCGTGCTGTGGTACGGACTGATGCCGCTGCTCTCGACGACGTTCGGCTATTTTCCCTCGAAGATCGTCGGCCTGGGCGAAGATTTGCCCAAAGGCGTCGCGCTCGAATGGGCGTCGTGGTGCCGTCATCCCCGGTATCTTTTTGGATCCGGAGACACCTTAGACCTGAGCCGGTATCGCGCGCTGTCGATCCCCATCCTGGCCTACAGTTTCGACGACGACACCTACGCGTCCAGGGCGTCTGTCGAGGCTTTGCTGCGCGAGTATTCTGCCGCTGAGGCGACGCATAAACATGTGGTTCCGTCAGATATCAATGCTGCGAAGATCGGGCATTTTGGTTTTTTTCGGGATCGATTTCGGGAGACGCTCTGGCGGGAGACGGTGGCGTGGCTTGAGCAACAATAGGGCGTATTGGGAAGGTTTGTTTGGGCTTCAGGGGATGTATTCTTTTGATCCCGGCGTGGTGGTATGATCGCGTTTGTTTGTTCTTTTGGCTTGATCCAAAAGAACCAAAAGATCAAGACGTTACCCGCTGGGCCTGAACTGCGCTCCGGCACGCGGGAAAATTTGAAACTCGCTTCGCAAAGCGAAGCTCAAACAGCAAATTTTCCTTGTCGCGTGCCTGCGCTCCGTTCCGAGACGGCCCACCGGCTAAGGTCGCTTTTCTTTTTCGCCCTTCGCTCATCCCCCTCTCCCCCTTTCTCCCTCTCCCCCTTTCTCCCTCTCCCCCTTTCTCCCTCTCTCCCTTTCCCAAAATCCCCACTCGCCTCATCATCCTGCGGCGTCATAAACAAACCGATACGTCCCGGAGCCGATCTCGACGATCACGGTCTCGCCCTCCTGAAAAGACCGCGTGATCCCCTCGGCGGCGTTGAGGGGCTGGCCGCTTTCGGTGACTTCGGCCAGTGTCGCGTGCGGCAGGCGGACGGTGGCGTGGGTGTTGGGTGGGATGGTGACGTCGAGGCGGAACTCGCCGCCGGTGATCTCCCATCCTGAAACGGTTTCGCCGTACATCGTGTTGAGCGTGGCGCGGGCGCGCGTGAAGCCGCCGCCCGGCTGCGGCTGGATGCGGACGTGCTTGTAGCCGGGCTGCTCCGGGTCGGCTTCGAGGCCGGCCACGACGCGGTAGAGCCACTCGCCGATGGCGCCGTAGGCGTAGTGGTTGAACGAATTCATCCCGGCATCCTGAAACGTTGAGTCCGGCTTGATGCCGTCCCACCGTTCCCAGATGGTCGTCGCGCCTTGCTTGACCGGGTAGAGCCAGGACGGATAGGTTTCCTGGTTGAGCAGGTCGTAGGCCACGTCGAGGTAGCCGTTGTCGCTGAGGGTGTGGCACAGCAGCGGCGTGCCCAGGAAGCCGGTGGTGATGTGATTGTTGAAACGGCGCACGTCCCGCGCCAGGCGTCCGGCGGCCTGCACCTGCTGCCCCTCCGGCATCAGCCCAAAGGCCAGCGCCAGCGCATAGGCCGTCTGCGTGTTGGAAGCCATGCGCCCGTTGGCCGTGATGTATTCCTTCCGAAACGCCTCTTTAACACGATCTGCCAACGCCCCGTAATGCGCGGCATCATCCATCTTGCCGAGCACCCCGGCGATACGCTGGAGCAGGCTCGTCGAATAGGCGAAATAGGCCGTGGCAATGAGGTCTTTGTCCGTCGTCGCGCCCGGATAATCCGACTGAGTCGTGTTGTAAGCCAGCCAGTCGCCGAAGTGGAAGTCGCCGTCCCAGATGAGGTCGTCGCCGGCTCGGCTTTGCATGTAGCCGATCCAGGCTTTCATGCTTTCGTACTGCGTTTCGAGGATGCGGGTGTCGCCGTAGGCGAGGTAGAGGGTCCAGGGGATGACGACGCCGGCATCAGCCCAGCCGGTGGCGCCGCCGCCGGTTTCGCTGCCATGCGAGAGCACGTCCGGAATCACCCAGGGGATGCTGCCGTTGGCTTTTTGATCGGCGGCCAGATCGCCCAGCCATTTGGTGAAAAAACTGGCTACGTCCATGTTGAACGTGGCAGTGCGGGCAAAGACCTGCGCATCGCCCGTCCAGCCCATCCGTTCGTCGCGCTGCGGGCAATCGGTGGGCACGTCGAGGAAGTTGCCTTTCTGGCCCCAGACGATGTTGTGCTGCAACTGGTTGATCAGCGGTTTAGACGATTCGAAATGCCCCGCCGGCGTCATGTCTGAATGGATGACGATGCCGGTGAGGCTCTCCAACGACGGCTCGCCGGGATAGTCTTCGACGGCGACGTAGCGGAAGCCCTGGAAGGTGAAATGCGGTTCGTAGATTTCCTCGCCCCCGCCTTTGAGGATATAGATGACCCGCTGCGTCGCCGAGCGCAGGTTGTCGGTGTAAAAATTGCCGTCTTTGTCGAGCACCTCGGCGTGATAGAGCGTGACGCGGTGGCCGCGCGGCCCACGTACTTTCAGCCGCACCCAGCCCACCATGTTCTGCCCCATGTCGAAGACCGTCTCGCCGTTGGGTGTCTCCAGAATGGCGATGGGCTGGACCTCCTCGATCCGGCGCACCGGCGGGCCGGGCGGCGCCATCAAGATATCTTTGGGATGATCGATGACACGGACGGCGTCTTTCCTGCTGACATCGAGGCCGGGGCGGCTCCAGGCCGGGTATTCGAAACGCGCGTCGTAGACCTCGCCCATGTAGAGATCGGACATGCGGATGGGGCCGAGGGTGACTTTCCAGGAGTCATCAGACCCCACCACCTGCACGCGCCCATCGGCATAGGTGATGTGAAGCTGTGCCAGGAGCGCCAGGTTTTTGCCATAGACGTTGCGCTGGTCTTGCCAGCCCATGTACCCCCGATACCACCCGTCGCCGAGGGTGACGCCGATGGCGTTGTCGCCCGGTTGCAGCAGATTGGTGGCGTCGTAGGTCTGGTATTGAAGGCGCGTGTCGTAGCTGGTCCAGCCGGGCGTAAAAACCTGATCGCCGACGCGGCGGCCATTGAGTTCCATCTCGTAAAGCCCCAGGCTGGTCACGTAAGCGCGGGCCGACACCACCTCGCCATCGACCGTAAACTCCGTTCGCAGCATCGGCGCGGGATGCGACTCCGCCGGGTCTTTGTCCCAATCCGGGCTGATCCACGAGGCCTGCCAGTCCGACGCGTCGAGCAGGCCCATCTCCCAGAACGCCGTCTCGCTCCAGGCAGAAACCGCCCCGTCGCCATCCCAGACACGGACCTGCCAGAAATAACGTCGCCCCGACGCCAGCGCCGGCCCTTCATAGACTACGTGAATCGACTGATCGGAATCGACCCGGCCTGTATCCCAGATCGGATTGGCCGCCAGCCCGGCCTCGCTTTCGGCGACACGAACCTGATAGGCGGCCTGCACCACGCCGCGCCCCTCGGCGGTGAGTTGCCAGCTCAGACGCGGCTGCCGCACGTCGATGCCGAGGGGATTGACTTTGTATTCGCACCGCAGATACGTCAGCGATACCGCCGTTCGGTCATCCGCTGCAAATGCCATCGCCTGGCTCACCGCCAGCATTACGATTACCACGCCTGCGACGGCCAGATATCCTAGAAGAGTCACGTCGCGCGTCCTCATTGGTCAGTGAAGTATGTTTGATTGGGTGGCGAAAAGGCCGGCATTTTTTTAAAGCAGGGCTGCCGGATTTCACCGAAAAGCTCTGTCATAGAGTCCCCTCTCCCTCGACGGGAGAGGGACAGGGTGAGGGTGATCGAGGACAGGCAACGCCTTTCAAGACCGTTTTTCCCCCTCACCCTAACCCTCTCCCACCTGGGGAGAGGGGACTGACGGCTCGCCTTCGGCATCGCAGTGAAAAAAACCGGCAATCCTACCGCCCACTCAACGTTGAACGCTGAAAGTGAAAACGGTGCGCGTCTCATAGGTCTCGCCCGGCCTCAGGATGGTCGTGGGGAAATCCGGTTTGTTGGGCGAGTCTGGAAAGTGTTGCGTTTCCAGGCAAAAGCCGTAGCGGTATTCGTAGGCGCGCCCCTGTTTGCCCGTGATGCTGCCGTCGAGGAAATTGCCCGTGTAGAACTGCACGCCGGGCTCGGTCGTGTAGACTTCGAGGACACGGCCCGTGGTCGGTTCGTGGACGCGCGCGGCCAGCGCCAGGGCGTCGTCGCCGCCGTCGAGGACGTAGTTGTGATCGTAGCCGCCGCCGAAGTTCAATTGCTCCTCGTCCTGCCCGATGCGCGCGCCGATGGTCATCAGTTGCCTGAAATCGAACGGGGTGCCGGTGACGTCGCGGAGTTCGCCGGTGGGAATCATCGTCGCATCGACCGGGGTGAAGCGGCTGGCGTTGAGCGTGACTTCGTGGCCCAGGATGTCGCTCGTGCCGGCGCCGGCGAGGTTGAAATAACTATGCTGCGTCAGGTTGACGGGCGTAGCCTTGTCGGTCGTGGCGTGATAGTCGACGATGAGTTCATTCTGATCGGTGAGCGTGTAGGTGACGCGGGCCATCAGCGTGCCGGGATAGCCCTCCTCGCCGTCGGCGCTGACGTAGGTAAAGGCCACGCCATTTTCGGTGGCTTCGCCCTGCCAGACCACCTTGTCGAAGCCTTTGACCCCACCGTGCAAATGATTGGGGCCGTTGTTGGCCGCGAGCGAATACGTCTCGCCATCCAACTCGAACATCGCCTTGCCGATGCGATTGCCGTAGCGCCCGACGATGGCGCCGAGATACGGCCTGTTGCTGGTCAGATATTCGTCAAGCGTCTCGAAGCCCAGGGCGATGTCGTCGAATTGCCCGTTTTTGTCCGGCGTCCGCAGCGCGGTGATGATGGCGCCCAGGTTGATGGCCTGCACCTCGATACCGTTGGCGTTGGTGAGTGTGTAGAGATCGACAGCTTCGCCGTTGCTCGTCGTGCCAAAGGATTCTTTCACCACGGTCATCGCCGTCTGTGTTTGTTGCGGGGAAGGCACAGGTTCGCAGGCTGCTGTCATCAAGAGCAGCGCCACACAGAACGCTCGTGTTATGCACAGGGGGGCTTGCATGATGGCTTCTCCTTTAATTAGTGAAAAAGCGCGGGCTTTCGTCGTCCACCACTTCGAGATCCTGGATGGCGAACCAGCCTTCATTCTCCATGCCGGAGCTGTTGCGATAGGGCACCTCCGGGTCGCCGGTCTCGATGTCGATCACGTAGGCCAGGTCTTTCTTCATGCCGGGCGCGACCTCCACGGCCTCAGCCACATCGGCCACCCGCCCCTTGAGCGATCCCAGCGTGATGCCGGCCCGGTTATAAAGATGAACCATCACACGCTTTCCGATGAGGTCGTACATGGGTGCTGGTAGAAAGGATGTTGGTATTTTGGTGCGTTGTGCTCGTTGCTTCGGTTGGCGTGGGTCACTGGTCATTGGTCACTGGTCACTGGTTTTTCTCAAGACACCAGTGACTAATGACCAGTGACCTTTCTATTCCATCACAAAAACCAGCGTCGGGTCGAGGGGGTAGCGACCGAAGGTGGCGCCGTAGATAGCCAGGCCGCCGGGCAGGGCGTCGTCGACTTCGAGGCGGATGACGACTTCGCCGGCTGCCGCTGCCCGTTCGAGGGCTGCGCGGGGGACGTTCACGCGCACGAGGTATCCGTATGACCCCGCCTCACGCAGCTTTCGGTCTTGCAACTGCGCGTGCCACGAGAGGATGCCCCGATGGTCTGCCGGATCGTCCGGAAGCTCGATGCGCCCGGCCACCTCGCCCTGAACGCGCACCGTAACGGCGCTCGGGAAAAGAACCTCGTCCGTCATCGGATAGGCGTTCGGGTTGAGGCTGGGATCGAACGTGCCACGGCCCCGCATGAAGTCGCCCGCGATCTTTTCATCGTCGTCGCGATCTTTGCCGAAAAGCTGTTTGGCCGAGGCTTCCACCAGAAACGTCGCCGTCTCCACGTCAGCCAGGTTCACATCCTCCGGCCAGGGCATTCGATATTCGAAAAAGCCCGCCCCGGCGCCGTTGATCTTCAATCCATCCAACACCGACCACTGCTTCAGCGACCATTCGGCCTCCGAAAAAGCCGCTGCCCCGGCGCGCACCACACGGGCATTCCGGACACCGATACGCCGCCGATCCGGAAGATCGCCCTGCACCACAAACGTCGTAAAATTGCGATGCACCACGGTGCCGCCGGCATCTTGGAGCATGAGCGCCAGCACCGCCACGGCAGGCTCGTCCGGCATCGGCACGGCCAGCGAATCCAGGGCTTCGTTCATCCACGGTCGATAGGGTACCGGGCGGCGCATGGTGAAATACGTTTTCTTGCGGCCCAGCGTGTCCCAGCCGTAGAGTTCTCCGTGCAGCAGAAGGGTGTCGCCGTAGGCGCGGCTGCCTGTCATGAACGAGGCGAAGAGCGGTATCGGGACGATCTCGTCCACACGGGCATCGCGGCTCAGGCCTCCGCCCGTCGAGAGGTAGAGCGGTGCGTGCAAATCGGCGAGCGACATCCCCTCGACCAGCGCACCGAGACCGGTCTCTTTCTCCGAACGGTCGTAGCGCCAGTAGCCGTTCCACTCATTGACGACGTCGTGGTGCTCGGTGTAGAGCCAGCCGGCAATGGCCGGATGCCGCCGGAATTCGTTGACGGCGCGGTGATAATCCCAACTCCAATCGACGTCGCCCGTGCTGCCCTGATAGCCCCAGACGTTGCCGAATTCGCTGTTGATGTTGGGCTGGCGGCCTTGCGCATAGCCGTCTTCGAAATTCCACGTCGAACCTTCGAAGGTGCTGTCGCTGATCTCGCGCAGATGCTTTTCCCAGGCCCAACCGGGCAGGTAGGCATGCCACGAGTTGATGTCGGTGTCGGTGTGGCCGCGCCCGCAGCAGGGCGAGTTGTCTTCGACGAGGCGCGTCGGGTCTAGACTTTTCGCCCGCGCCACGATGTCTGTGACCCATTGCTGGGTTTCGGGGAGATAGTTGCGCTGCCGTTTGCCGCCCGTTTCTTGCTCGGTGAACAGACCCCACGTCTCGTTGAACGGCACCCAGAAGAAGATGGCGGGATGGTTGAAGTCGCGCTTGATCATCTGCTCCATGGCGTAAGTGACCTCGCGGCGCATCTCGGCGTCGGGTTGGCCCCAACTGTTGGGTACGTCGGCCATGATGAGCATACCGAGGCGGTCGGCCCAGTAGAGCTTGCGCGGGATGCCGATCTTGACGTGGATGCGCTGGCCGTTGAGGCCGATCTGCCGGGCGCGCAAGATCTCGTCGCGCATGAAGGCATCGCTGGGGAAGGTGTAAAAGCCTTCGGGATGATACGCCTGATCGAGCGACATCTGGAGATAGACCGGCTCGTCGTTGAGCGCCACGTAGCGATGGCGCGTCCCCGGCAGATCGACGACGGAGATTTTGCGCATGCCGAAGTAGGTGCTCACCACGTCGTCGGCGTGCCCGTCGCCGCCGAGGCGCGCTTCGACCTCGTAGAGAAAGGGATCGTCGAGCGACCACAGGTGCGGATCGGGTATCGGCACGTCGAACGTCACGCGCTCGGCGCCTCGGGGCACGGGATGGCTCCAGCGGTTGGCGACGCCGCCGGTCATATAATCCAGGTGCAGCACCAGATCGGCGGGCGCGGGGTCGAGGAGGTGGGCCGTCACCGTCACCTTTTCGGCGTCGATGTCCGGGATGAAGTGGAGGGCGTCGAGGGGCGCGTCGCCGCGCGCTTCGAGGTAGGGTGTCTGCCAGATGCCACGCGCCGGGCCGTAGCCTTGCTTGCCTTCGAGTTTGAACGGATGCGCCGTGTCATCGACGCGGAGGACGAGGCGTTGCGCCGTGCCTGGCTTTGCGCGCGCCGTCAGTTCGAACTCGAACGGCGTATAGCCGCCCCGGTGCTCGCCCAGCGCCTGCCCGTCGAGCCACGCCGTCGTGTGCCAGTCCGCCGCCCCGACGACGAGGAAGACGCGCCGCCCGGCCCAGTCTTGCGGGATCGTGATCGTCCGCGCATACCAGCCCACATCGGCCTCGTCAGTCATCCCCGACAGCGGCGCCGCCCACGAGAACGGCACCGTAATCGTCCGGCGAAAATCAACCTCGCCCCCACTCCATCCCTCCTGCCTCCCTACGTCCAGCGAATCAAACTGAAACGCCCACGCTCCGTTGAGATTCACCCACGCCGCCCGCTCGAAGTCGGGACGCGGGTGTTCGGGCAGAGGAATCGCCGCCGGGCTCTGCGCCGTGGCAACATGGATGCCAACGAATAGGACGAGGAGGGAAAGGGCGATTTTGGATTTTAGATTTTGGATTTTGGATTGGGTGTGTCCAAGATTAATCCAAAACCTAAAATCTAAAATCCAAAATCACTCACGCCGAGCGACAACCTCAGTGCAAGGCGCAACGCCGGGAAACCCCAAAGACGTAAGCATAGAAAAACCCTCTACTCCATCATCGTCTTGCGCTTGCACGTCATCGGCACGTCGGCGCCCATCTGGACGACGTTTAACAAGCCGTCGAGGGCATCGCCGTCGAGCGTGAGGCTGACGTTCATCATGCCGAACTCAGGATTGTTGAAGGAGAAAGTCACCTTCGACATCTCGCTGTCGTACATCACCTCTTCCAGGGGCAGGGTCTGGGTGAGATCCTCCGAGCCGGCAATGGTGCCGCTGAGCATCCCCTCCGCTTCGGCAAAAGTGAGGACGCCGGTGTAGATGCCCTGCGGGCTATCGACGGACCAGTCCCAGGCACCGGCCAGCGGGTGGGGCGCTTGGGCGGCTTCCTTAGAACCGGCGCATCCGGCCATCAACAAAACAGCGAGGACGAGGGCGAACGGGGCATAGCGGGTTCGTAGCATGGTTCGTACGGTTGGTTGGGTTTAGTGCTTTCGTGATGTGATGTTGAAAGGTAAGCATTCCCCCGGACTTGCGCGGGCCTTCGTCGATGTGTTTATGATGCAGGATGCGCGTCAGCGACGTATCCATGACTCTTCCGGGTCGTTTCCGCAAGGGGCCGGAGCGGCCTGCCCATCCACCGATAGCATAGCGATTTTTCGGGGATGCGGGCGTGGGCAAGATGCCGCAATACGCGTCAGGGAAAGTCCTATTCCCCGACTCTCCCTCTCTCCCTTTCCCAAAATCCCCACTCGCTACATCCCATTGGCCATTCCCTACGGCCGCACCGCGCGCGGCTTGAGCGAGGTCAACTCGCCGATCTTGACGGGCTCGCCGGACTTGACGCTCTTGCGCGCGGCAATGCCGACGAGGATCGACATGGCGCCGTCGCGGGCGCCGGCAGATTGGCGATAGGGATCGGGCATGGTGGGGTCTTTGAAGATGCGGTCTTTCAGACGCGTGTCGCCGCCGCCGTGGCCGCCGCCGCCGTGCGGGATCTGGATCAGTTCGGTCTGGCCGAAGTTGTCCGTCACGCGGAGTTCGTCGTAGTTCTCGGCCTGCCAGGGCTGGCGCTCTTTGACCCACGCTTCAAGCCGCCCTTTCGTGCCGTTGAAGGCGATGCGATAGCCTTCGTAGGGCGAGTACGTCGTGCACGAATAGCTCACCTGCACGCCGTTGGCATAGCGGATCTGCGCCGTCATCTTGTCGTAGACGTCGATCTCTTCACTCCACACACAGCCGTCGCGCAGATAGCCGTCGTGGTGCTCGTTGGCGACGTAGAGGCCCATGTAGGTCTGGTTGGTGGTGATGTCCCAGTAGTGCTTGCACTGGTCTTTGTGCGGGCAGCCCCGGCAGTTGGTGTGGCGGAAGTCGTTGTTGTGGCCGTAATACTCCAGGTCGCCATAGGCGAAGACCTCTTCCGGCTCCGACTCGATCCACCAGTTGAGCAGGTCGAAGTGGTGGGTGGATTTGTGGACGAAGAGCGTGCCGCCGTAGCGCTCTTTGCCGTGCCAGCGGCGGAAGTACGCCGCGCCGTGGTAGACGTCGAGATACCAGTGAAAATCCACCGACGTCAGCTTGCCGATGCGGCCTTCCATCAAGATCTCTTTCATCCGCTGCCGGTGCGGCGAATAGCGATAGTTGAACGTGACGATGACGTTCTTGCGCGTGAGCGCCTGCGCGTCGAGGATGGCCTGGCACTTGACCTCGTCGGTGGTCATCGGTTTTTCGGTGATTACGTCGCAGCCCATCTGCATCGCCTTGACGATGAACTCGTGGTGCGTCGAATCGACCGTGGTGACGATGACGGTGTCCGGGCTGGCCTGGAGGACCATCTCATCGAAATCGGTAAACGTCGGGCACTCGACACCGATGTACTGTTTGCCGAAGGCCAGCCGCCCCGGATTGATGTCGCACAACCCCACGAACTCCACATCATCGGGATACTGCCGGGCTACGTCGCGTCCCCACATGTTGATGCCCCGGATGCCGGTGCCCACGAGCGCCACGCGCATCTTAGCACGCCCCGAAGCGCGAGCAGGTGTGGTCGTTGCCAGCGCCATCGGCCCGGCCACCATCGACGCCGCCACGGCGCCGCTGCCGGTCTTGATAAAGTCTCTGCGAGACATACCGTCGCGATTCTTCATGGGTGCCTCCTTCCGTTTGCGCGCACCGCCCTCCCGGCGCGCAGGGGTTACGATGGGGGAATGATTGAATGTATGGACGACCGACCGTTTGGGCGAGATAAAATATTGAAAAAATTGTCCAAACGTTCACCGATGTCGCGGCTGTTAAGTTCTGCTGGGCGTAGCGGTTCAAGTTCCCCTCCTGTCCAGGAGGGGAACTTGAAATGCTACATTGTGGAGAACCTCGGCAATGCTGCTCTCCACACACTCTACTCCACCACCGCCACCCAGTAGCCATCGCCCGGCGGTTTTAGACGCAGCGTCGTGCCCTCCGGCGTCATCGTCCCGGCGTCTTGCCATTGGCTCGCGGCGGCATCCAGCCAGCGGAGGCGTGGGGAGCGCTCCAGCGCGGACACGTCGAGAACCACCTCTCCCCCATCAGTAAAAAAGACGGCATAGGCTACGCCTGGCTGGGCCATGCAATAAGCCTCGTTGTCTTCGCGTTCCGAGAGCAGGTCGTTGTGCGGTTCGGCGCGGAAAACATCGATCTCGCCCAGAAGCATCCGGGCGCTGCGCAGATGCGCCTGCGCCGTCTCGCTAAGACCAATCCCCGATGCCGGACGGTGGAACCGCGACGAGGCCATCCCCCCGAAAATGTTGCGCCAGAACCGTTCGAGGGCGTCGCGTTCGAGACCGTAGCGCGAGGTCTCGGCGCCGTAGATCTTCACGTTGTTGAGCGGTCGGACGGTGCCTGTAGCCGCCACGCGTTCTCGTTGCCGCTGCGCATTGTCCCAGTGCGCCTGGCCCTTCTGATGGTTGTTCTGCGAGATATCGACGAACGTATAGGTCTCCGGATGGTCGAACGTGTTGGCGTGCATTTCATCGGCCAGATCCCACGGATCCCACATCTCCGTCGTCTCGACGGTCACGCCGGCGGCGGCGGCTTTCTCGCGGATGTAGGTGGCCCAGTAAGCGCCCCAGGCCGGCGTCACGCTCGTCTCGTTGTCCATGCAATAGAGCACGTGGTCGTACGACAGGCTGTACGAGAGCAGCTTATCCACAAAAGCCTGCTGGTAGGGCAGCACCACCTGATTGTTTTCAGCCTCCGGCACGCTGAAGAAAAACGGGTTTTCGGTCTGCACCGGATGCGAGGCGACGGTGTCGGGCAGGCCGGATTCGGCGACGGTGTACGTGTTGTTGTTTTTGGGATTGAACGGGTTTCGCTGCCAGAAACTCCGCCGCATCTCGCGGTCGTCATAAAAATCGAATGTGGCCCAGATTTCGAACTGCACGATGATGTCGCGCTGCGCCGTCAGATCGAGGAAGCGTTCGAAGCGTTGCCAGTATTCGTCGTTGAAGCGCGTCAGGTCGTAGAGGCCGGTGCCGGGGTCTCGGGCGAAGGGCCAGACGTTGCCCTCATCCCGCGCCGACATGGTGCAGCGGACGTAGTTGCCGCCGGCTTCCTGAAGCAGATCCAGGTGCGCCTCCAGATCCGGAATCTGAAACAGGTTGTCTTCGACCGACCCGCCCAGCAGCAACACAGGGTACTTATCGTATTGCCAGTAAGCCGGGTTTTCGGTGTAGGGTTTGATCCGGTAGGCATCGGGGGATTGCGGGCATCCCGCGAGCACGACGGCGGCTGCCAGAAACAACCCCGCGACGAAACGATGAGCCAGGCGTTTTGTCATCATGATTGAGCCATCGCTTATGCGCGACGATTACGATAGAGCACCGATCCCAACGTAAAGACACCCAACACAGCGAAAAGCAACAAATCCATCCGCACCGCGCCGACGCTGGCCGGAATCACACCGAGCGACGAGATCCCGAAGACCACCACGCCGAGGGCCGTCACCACGATCACCTCAACGCCCGGCGGCGTTTTCGAAAGAATACCGGCCAGCACCAGCGGCCCCAGCATCGCCGTGCCGGCAAAGCTGACGCGGGCCAGCAGCACCAGTTGATCGTTGCTCAGCACGGCGAAGACCAGCGCCGCCACGGCGAAAAACACGATGGCGAGCTTCGTGCGCAGCATCACCGCACGCTCCGTCCCCGAAATCAACGACCGCACCTCGGCGCCGAGAGCAAAGATCTGCGAATCGGCCGTTGACATCGCCGCCGCGATCAGCCCGACAGCCACCGCCGCGCCGATGATGGGCGCCTGATCGAACATCAACACATTGACCAGAAAATCCGAGACCGACAGGTCGGCGTAGCGCACCGCGCCGTACATGCCAATCGGGATCGTCGCCATGATCAGCATGACGGCGAAGACGCCGACGGCCACCGCCATCCGCCGCGTCGAGGCGCCGTCTTTCATGATGACGATGCGGACGGCCACCTGCGGCTGCGTGAACGGATACATCAGAATCGCAAAAAACGACGCCACCAGAAACTGCACGCTAAACAGGCCGTTGGGGCCGGGCGTCGAGAGCAACGCTTCGTTCACCTGCCCCACCTGCTCGAACATCGCCCCGACGCCGCCGAAATACCGGACACATCCCAACGCGACGATCCACGTGACGGTCATCAACAGCAAACCCTGCATGGCATCGCTGAAGATGATGGCCTTGAGCCCGCCGATCTCGCTGTAGATGAGCATCACCACGACGATGAGCGTGGCCCATCCCCAAAACGGCAACATCCCCGGAAAAGCACCTTCGAGAAAGATGCCGATGCCGCGAATCTGGATGGCGATGTACGGCACCAGAAAAAGAAATGCCCCGGCAAAGTACACGTAGCCGCCCCACCGTTGCCCGTAACACTCCGCCAGCAGGCCCGACATCCCTTTGAAGCCTTTCTCGGCCACGCGCCGACGCAGATAGAGGCCGAGCGCCAGGATCAGAAAAACCATCCCCCCGTCCGAAACCGCCAGAAAGATCCACGCGCCGACGCCGTGCGTCCGAAAGAAATCGGGCATCCCCATCAGGGTGAACGTGCTGAAGACCGTCGCCGAGAAGGTGAGAAAGCCCAGGAAGAGCCCCACGTTAGAGCCGGCCAGCACGTAGTCGTCGGCGCTCTGGGTGCGTTGTTTGGAATGGATGGTGGCATAGACGAGCGCCGCCAGGTAAAGACCGCCGATGATCCAGAGCCAGAGGGTCATGTGCGTAGGGAATGGCGAATGGGGAATAGCGAGTGGGGAATGGCGAGTAGCGAATGGCGAGCAGGAAATAGGGAATGGCGAATGGTCTACCTCCTTCCCCCTTGGCCATTGGCCACTCGCTATTCGCCACTATCCGGATGAACGTAGGTGCCGACAAGCGTCAGCGCCACCATCGCCACGGCAATGGCGATGCCGGCCCACAAGGTCAGCGGCACGCCGGCCAGCATCGGCTCGTAGCGACCTGCCGGAATCACAAGCGGCGTAAACGTGAGCACCGAGAGCACCACCATGGCCCCGCAGCACAAACGCCAGTAGAGGGTTTTCTTGTTTTGCACAGGATTGGAGGTTAAGAAAGGGTGAAAGGGAGAGAGGAAGAGAGGGAGAGAGGGAGAAAGGGGGGAAGAAATGATTTTCTCCCTTTCCCCCACTCACCCTCTCCCCCGCTCCAAATCGCTACGTCGTATCCACCGGTGTCCAAGAGACCTATTGACGACGGTTGATAGTCTGCTAAACCTTCGGCTCCCACCCCGGCTCGTACGAGCGGCCCCAGAGTTGCATCGCTTCGGGGTCGTCGAGGATGTGGCCGTTGGAGGGATCGCAGGTGAGCGCCCGCCCGGTGTGTTGGGCGATGTTGCCCAGGTGGCACAGCAGCGTGCTCTTGTGGCCTTCGTCGATAGGCGAGTGCTGCCGGGCGCCGTCGCGAATGGCGTCGAGGAAGTTGACGATGTGCAGGTCGGTGAGGCCGCCGCCGCCGCGTGTGTCGAGCGTAGCCTCGCTCGTCGAGCGGACGCGGCGCCAGATCTCGTTGTTGTCGTGGTCATAGACGACGTAGCCCTGCCGGTCGAGGATGACGGTGCCGCGCTCGCCGTGGATCGACGCGCCCCGGCCCCGGCCTTCGACGGGCCGCCCGTTGCAACTGCGTCCGTCCCAGGTGATGGTCTTGCCGTCTTCGAAATCAAACGAGGCGATCTGCGTGTCGTAGAACTCCCAGTCGTCGTCGTAATGGTACCGCCCGCCGGCCGAGGTGACGCGGATGGGATAATCGACGCCGAGCGCCCAGCGGCAGATGTCGATTTCGTGGGCGCCGTTGTTGCAGATCTCGCCGGTGCCCCAGTTCCAGAACCAGTGCCAGTTGTAGTGGATGACGTTGTCTTTGTACGGCGTGCGCGGCGCAGGTCCCTGCCAGAGGTCGTAATCCAGCCAGTCCGGCACCGGCGCCGGCTTGCCGCGACCGATGCCTTTGCGCGTGTTGGCGTACCAGGCGCGGCCATAATACGGCTTGCCGATGAGCCCCTCGCGGATGGCAAAGATGATCTGGATCGATTCGAGCGCCGAGCGTTGCTGGTTGCCCATCTGCACCACCCGGTTGTAGCGCTGCTGCGCCTCGACGAGCAACTCGCCCTCGCGCGCGTTGTGGCCGCAGGGTTTTTCGACGTACACGTGTTTGCCGGCTTGCAAGGCCATGATGGTGGCCGGCGCGTGCCAGTGGTCCGGCGCCGCAATCACCAACACGTCTACGTCCTGATCGTCGAGGATGCGGCGGAAATCCATCACCCCTTGCGGCGGCTTCGCGTCCTTCGACTTTTTCTTGTAGACCGCGTCTAGGCCCTTCTCGATGGCGCGCGTATCGACGTCGCAGATGTAGGCCACTTCCGAGCCTTCGGCACTGGCGAACGACTCGGCCAGCACCCGCCCCCGGCCATTGACGCCCATGACGCCCGCGACGATTTTGTTGCTCGGCGCGGCCTTGCCGCGCACCGCCGAAAGATGCCCCATGACGCCCAGTCCGACGCCCGCAGCCGCCGCCTGCTTGATAAACGTCCGGCGATTGATCGATCCTTTCATGGTTCCTGATGAGGGGTTGGTCTTGAAGTGTGTAGTCTCGGAAGATAAGCGAGAACGGCTAGAGGTGGTAGTCTCGCCGCGAATCCCCTTTGAAGAGAACAAGTAACGTCACGACTTCTTAGGGCGTTGAACAGACGTGGGAGAGCCCAGGCCAGCATTGTGTATCATGAGACAGGCCTCTATATTGTAGTCACTTGAACAGATTATTCCCAGGATATGTCGTTCGACCTTGAAAATAGAATCTTGGCGAAATTTGATCACCCGAGTCCAACTGTTACCGGCGTGAAATGCATGGGATTCTATGGACTGACGTTCCACTTCAAGATCAAAATTAACAAGCAAGAGGATTACCCATACAAGCTAAGCAATTTTATAGCGCACGTATATTTCGGCAACAAGCAAGATCCCAACAATTATCTGGGAATTGCTCGTCCACAAACTCACGTGATCTTCCGCAACTTCAACTATCCGTCAGGAGATTTGAAGTTCTTTCTACCCGTAAGTGCATCACAGCTAGAGACAATAGAGTCACTTCGTCTCGGAAAGGAAATCGCTTTTCACTTTCAGATTATTGCAGAGGTTGCTACCTCTACAATCATCGTCTGCCTACAGGATCAGGTATTGTTTTCCATAAGCCAGAGCGATTGGCTGAAGGTCCTGACTGGAACAGGATTCCTTAACATGTTGCTCTTCGAAGTACCCATACCAGACGCATCGAATAATCCAGATCTGGCTGATGCTGTAGAAGCTCTTAGGCAGGCTCAAAAACAACTTATTTTGAATGAATGTAACCTGGCTGTGTCACAATGCAGACTTGCGTTAGAATCCCTCAGGAAAGCCCTGAGCCTGAATAGCAAAACAAGAAATGCAGTAGACAACTATTCGGATAGAAATAATCGAAGACAGATGAGCCAGATGGAACGTGAGTTGCTTATACGCGAGGTGCTTTTACACTACACTCATCCCCCTCATCACGCAGGTCATGGTGGCACATTGTCCGAATACTCAAGACGGGAAGCCGCAATGATTGTTGGTTTAACCAGTTGTGTATTATCATCAGCGATAAAAGTTGTGTAGCCCGTTCCTCTCGATGCG
This sequence comes from Rhodothermales bacterium, assembly GCA_028278205.1. GTDB lineage: Bacteria > Bacteroidota > Rhodothermia > Rhodothermales > Bin80 > JANQES01. The sequence goes on along the minus strand of JANQES010000127.1, from coordinate 23,556 downwards.
ACGGTGACGCCTTTTCTTGTCATTCTGAGAAACCACTTCACCTCTCAATGCTCGTTCCCACGGTCCTCCGTGGGAATGCAGAACCGGACGCTCCTGCGTCCGAGAATCGAGGCAGGAGCACCTCTCAACAGCAAATTTCTCGTCCCTACGATCTACATTCCAAAACAGCATATGTCGGGCGCAGAGCGCCCTAATCTGCATTCCCACGGAGGACCGTGGGAACGAGAATCTGAGAAATAATCCTCAAACCCCTCTACTCCCCCCGCCCCACATTCACCCTCGGCGCGGAGACGTGGTCGGCGAAGGGGACGTGGCTGGTGGAGCGGATGGCCATGTTGCCCAGCGCCACCGGCACCGCCGAGTTCCAGCCGATGATCTCGTCAGCGTAGGGGCGTTTGTTCTCGCGGATTGAGTCGAAGAACGAGGCGACGGCCAGCAGGTTGGGGTCGGCGTCGGCCTCGGAAGTCTGGATGTCGAGGCCCGGCCCCCGGTAGGGCATGTCGCCCTCGGTGCTGAGTGAAGCTGACGTGTTGACGCCGCGCTCCATGAGTTCCTCCGGAACCGCCGAGTTGGCGCGCGCCGGCTCGTAGTAGAACGCCCCGTCCTGAAGCGTCAGCGCCACCGTGCCGCCGGTGCCGTAGATGTTGATCTGGTAACCGACGAGGTGATTGCCAATAAGCGAGCTAAAGACAAACGTGCCGCCGCCCGGATACTTAAAGATGGCCTGCACGTTGTCGTTGACGTTGCGCCCGTCCTGGTAAAACATCACGCTGCCGCTGCCCATAACCGACTCCGGAATCTCGTCGAAGACCCAGTTGGCAATGTCGATGTGGTGCGAGCCGAGTTCGGCCAGCAGACCGGCGGAGGTGTCGCGGTAGAGCCGCCAGTTGATGAAACGTTCGAGCGTGGGGTCGGGCAAGGGCCGCCGCCAGTTGTAGTTGCGATGCCAGTAGCCGAAGATGTGCGTGACCGTGCCGATCTCGCCCTCTTTGATCCGCTCAAGGGCCTCGCGATACCACGGCGCGTAGCGGTACTGATGGCCGATCTGAAACCACTTCCCCGACCACTGCGCCGCCGCCACGATGGCGTCGCAATCATCCAGCGTGAAGCCCATGATTTTTTCACCGTAGACGTGCAGGCCGCGATCCAACGAGGCGGTCATGTGCGCGGCGTGCAGGCCCGGCGGCGTGGCGACGAGCACGGCGTCGAGGTCGGCGGCTTCGTCGAGCATACGGCGGTAGTCGTCGAAGACAGGCGTGTCTTCACCCGTGATCTCGCGGCCTTCCGTCAGGCGCGGCGCGTAGACGTCGCACAGCGCGCCGATACGCACGCCCGGCACGCGCAGCATCCGCCGCATCAACGATTGACCCCGGCTGCCAGGACCGATGACGCCCACGACGATCTCGTCGGACGGCGCGACCACACGCGGTTCCAGCGTTTGCGCCACGGCCTCAAGCCCGATCATCGACGCGCCCACACCGGCAGCACCGGCTGTGGCGGCTTTTATGAAATCTCGCCTTTTCATGATGGCTTCGTGTTCTTTTTCGAATGACGTTCCTGAGAGAATATACTCTGGTACTGTGTTTAGCACCGAGCCGTGTACGTCCGGGTCGCCGAACCGGACCAAACGGTGACCCCGAAGCGCTGTTGATCCCGGTCGGCGACCGGGATGTACCCAGGCTGCGCCTTTTCGACATCATAACGCTAAACAGGTACGTATAGTCTCTCATCCTACTGAATCCCTTCCGCGATCTCCTCAGGCCAGCCCAGCGAGACGACGCGCGCCTGCGCCTTCGGCCCGGTTACCAGCAACGCCGCCGTGCCGGCCTGCTCGTCGAGCAGCGTCGCCCCGGCGTCGATGCCCAACACGAAAACCGACGTGGCGAGCGCATCGCTGTCGGCGGCGTTGGGCGCGATGACCGTCACCTGAACCATGCCTTCGACGGGCCGGCCCGTGCGCGGGTCCATGATGTGGCAATACTGCTTGCCTTCCAACTCGAAAAATTTCTCGTAGTTGCCGGAGGTCGAGAGCGCCGCGTCGCGCAGGTAGACGGTCGAAAGCGTCTGCGCATGGTCGAAGGGCGCTGGCACCCGGACCGGCCAGCCGGCCTCGCCCGGCGGCGCCCCAACGGCATAATAACTGCTCTGCCCGGTGCCGATCAATGCGGCCTCGACGCCCTGCGCCCGAAGCAGCCGCGCCACCTGATCGATAGCATAGCCCTTGCCGATAGCGCCCACGTCGAGTTGGAGGCCCATCTTCCCAAACCGCACCGTACGCGCCGTCGAGTCGAGCGTTACGTAGGCCCATCCGGTTTTTTTGCGCGCTTCGAGCAGTTCTTCACGAGACGGATACCGGCCCTGCCCCCGGAAGAATCCCCACGCTTTCATCAGCCGCCCCACGGTGATGTCGAAGGCGCCGTCGGTGCTCCGGCTGTAGGCCAGGGCGTGGTCGATCAGGGCAAAGACTTCCGGGTCGGTGGTGACAGGCGTGGCGTCGGCGTAGGTGTTGATGCGCGAGAGTTCGCTGGTGGGCCGGTAGGTGCTGAAGGCCGCTTCGATGCGTTCCACTTCGTCGAAGGCCGCTTCGAACAACGCCTCTGCGCGCCCGGCGCCGGCGGCGTAGAGATACACCTCGACGGTGGTGCCCATGGCAGGCCGCGCCTCGTAGTAGAGCGAGTCGGGCGCCGCCCAAACCAGCGACACCGCCGCCCACGCCGGCAGAAGGCCTGCCAGCATGATGGTCCCGCATCGGATGAACGCGCGCCTTCTCATGAGAGTCTGAGATTGCCAGGCAACCAGTCTAAAATAGATTCGAAAAGGCTAAAAATGATTCCTAAAATTGATGTGTTCGGTGTGAAACTCGGACTCTGGGGGGCGGGGATTTGTTGAGTCGAGGAGGCGGAGAGTCGGGGGTTTTCTGATTGGAGGACGGAAGCAAGTCTTTTTAATGGAACGCGGATGACCCAGATTGAGCGGATGATCGCGGATCTGGTTGTCAATAAATCCGCGATCACCCGCGTCATCCGCGTTCTATTTCATCCACCAGCATCTATTCACCGGGGCACACGGCCTGGCCCTCGTTAGACACAAGCCGGATGCTGGCGAAGCGCGCCGTAAAGGGCGCTGCCGTCTTGATGCCAAACGGCGAGGTGAGCCGGGCCATGTCGGCGCCTTCGGTGGCAAAACAGCTTAATTTGATGTCCAACCGCATCCATTCGCCCGGCGTGGCCTCGGCAAAGAACGAGGTTACGTCGCGCCCCGCGCCACAGCCTTCCCCGCATTCGACCACAAAAAATACCGGGCCTTCCGGCGCTGCATCGACGCGGTATTCGACGGAGACGGCCATATCGCCGTTGGATTCACGCGTGAAATCGGTCGCCTCGCCGGTGATGGATAGCGTCGCTTCTGCCGCGCCGCTCCACGCAGCCTGCCGGGCATCTTCTTGCGCATAGCGATCCACGGCGCGAATCGTGAGCGCCTCGCCCACCGTCGTCAACGCGTTTTCCACCGTGACGGTCTCTCCGGCGGCGGCGCCTTGCAGGGTCCAGGGTTGCGGGATTTGTCCGTCGGCAAAAAAGACGCCTGAGCCGCCGGACGCCCCGGCGATACCCGATTCTTCGGCCAGCATGGGCAAGTTGCCCTCATCTGCGTAAGTCAGGCCGTAGCCGAAGGGGAAAAGCGGGTCGTAGGATTCGTCCTGGTGGTTCAACGGCGTCTGTGCGGCTGTTTTCGGCCAGGAGAAAGACAATTTACCTTTGAAATCGTGATGGATGGATCCGTCTGGTTTGCGCAGGAGCACGTCGGCCACGCCGCTGCCTTCGGAGCCGGGCAGCCAGGCCGCCACAAAGGCGTCCGAGGCGTTGATCTCCGGATTGACCCAGAGCGGCCTGCCGGACAAAAAGACCGCCACGGTGGGCACACCCGCCGCCTTGAACGATTGCAACAACGCCAGATCGGTCGCGCTGCCGGGCTGATAGTCGAGGTCCGGGATGTCGCCCTGGAATTCGGCATAGGGATTTTCGCCGAAGACCACGATGGCCACGTCGGGCCTCTGGTCGTACGTGCCGTCGAGGCTCAAGACCGCCTGCCCGCCGGCGACGTCGGAGGCGGCTTTGATGCCGTCCCAGATGGATTCTCCGTTGGGAAAATCAGCCTTTGAATTGCCAGTCCCCTGCCACGAGAGGGTCCAGCCGCCGCTTTGCTTGCCGATATCGTCGGCGCCGTCGCCGGCTACGAGGATGCGGCTATCGGCGCGCAGGGGCAAGAGACCGCCCTGGTTTTTGAGCAACACCAGCGATTCGCGCACCGCCTGCCGCGCCACCGCGCGATGCTCCGCCGATCCCAAAAGCTCGAACGAACCTGCCAGCGGGCGCGACGACGGCTTTTCCTTCTCAAAAAGGCCGACGCGAAACTTCACCCGGAGGATGCGCCGCACCGCATCCTGAAGACGTTCCTGGCTGATTTCGCCGGCTTTTACCTGCGCCAGCGTGTTTTCATAAAGCCCCTTCCAGCTATCCGGCGCCATAAACATATCGACGCCTGCGTTGAGCGAGGCGGCGCAGTCCGTCGTCTGGCAGCCGGGCACCTGGCCGTGGCCGTTCCAATCGCCCACGACGAAGCCGTTGAAGCCCATCCGATCTTTCAACACGTCGGTCAGCAGGTAAGTGCTGCCGTGGAGTTTCTCGCCGCGCCACGACGAGAACGAAGCCATCACCACCTGAACCCCCGCTTCGACGGCAGGCGGATAGCCCGCGCCGTGGATGTCGCGCAGGTCGGCTTCGCTCGCCAGGTTATCGCCCTGGTCTTTGCCCGCATCGGTGCCGCCGTCGCCCAGGTAATGCTTGGCGGTGGCAATGACTTTGTCGGAAGCAAACAACGTCTCGCTGCCGAGCGCGCCCTGGATGCCCTCGACCATCGCGCGGGCATACTCGGCGACGATGGCGGGATCTTCCGAATAGCTCTCGTAGGTGCGCCCCCAGCGGTCATCCTGGGCGACGGCCAGCGTGGGCGCAAAGGTCCAATCCTGCCCGGTCACGACCGTTTCGAGGGCCGTCACCGCGCCGATCTCGCGGATAAGATCCGGGTTGCGCGCCGCGCCCAGGCCGATGTTGTGCGGAAAAACCGTCGCGCCGATGACGTTGTTGTGCCCGTGGACGGAATCGGTGCCCCACAGCAACGGAATAGCCGCGCCGCCACCCGACGTATCCGTCGAGGCTTCGTAAAAGACATCGGCCAGCACCAGCCACTCCGGCGCGGGCGCCCGCACGTCGGCACGCGGCGCCGAATTACCGCCATTCAACACCGAGCCCAATCGATATTCGCGAACGTCTCCCGGGGTGATGGAATTGATGTCTCCCTGGATGGTTTGCGCCACCATCTCCTCGACGGTCATGATAGCCATCAGGGAGTCGATGCGCGCCTCGATGGTTGCGTCGATGGACATACCGCCGCTGGTTTCAGGCCAGCTCTCAACCTGGAGGGATAACGCCGGCTGGCCGGGCTCCGCAGCCGGCGTGCAGGCCGCCGCCAGCCCAAGCCAGAAAACCGCGACCAACGCCATCGATTTCGAAAAGGGGAAGCGCATGAATCACCTCGTCAGCGAATTACTTTTGTCCGGAGGATTTAATGTATGAAGACTCGTTTATTGTTGCCTCCGGCGTCCCGGCAGCCGGGCGCGACGGCGTTGATTTTTAGAGGAAGAATGTTAGCTTATAGCAATGGTGGATTGCGTCGATTACGAACGAAAGACCGAGAGCAGAGTGGCCGATCCCTGCGGGGCTTCAGTAACCGCTCCCATCGCTCCATGTCTACCCGCCCCCTCCTCATCAGCCTCGTCTGCACGATACCGCACGGCTCGCGCTTCAACCCGCAAGGACGAATTATAGCCTCCCGTGGAAAGTCCCGTAGGGACGACCTGTTTGTAGTCCAACGCCTTCCCCCAAACAAAGAAGCCCCGTAGGGGTGACCTGTTTTTGAACAGGCCGCTCCTACGGAGCTTTTTGTTTTTATAAGCTTTGTGCTACAAAGAGGACGCCCCTACGGGGCTTCTTGAATCAAAGCACAACGCTCAGAATCATCTCAAAACGTCTTCCCCACCTCCCCATATTTCAGATCCGCTAGGATCTGAAAAGGTACTGAAACTTGAAGAAAAACTGCCGGCTGCTCTGGCGGAAGTAGCGCGACGGATCGTCGAGTTGGCCGGGGCGGTCGAACCGGTCGAGGTCGTGCGTCGAGCCGACGTGGAAGGCTGTGAACGCGTTGATCTTGTAGGTGACTAGCGGATCGACTTCGAGGCTTTCGCTGAAATCATTGTACTGCACGACGGTGCGCATGAAGAACCGACGCGTAAACTGATATCCGACGCGCGCGCGGGCGATGTAGCCGCTGAAAAATTCCTCGCCCGTCTGCCGGTCTTTCAACTCGGAATAGACAAAGCGCGGCTGAATGACCAGCCGTTGCGTGGGCCGGAACGTGCCGAATGCGCTGAAATCGAAGCTTTTGCCCAACTCCGGCGTCTCCAGAAAACGCGCGATGTCGCGCCCGAGGCCGAGGTTTAAGCCCAGTTGCACCGGCTCGCTGAAGTTGCTGTAAACATTCAGCCGGAACGTCCGCAGCCCGTCGAAATCGACGTCCGCAAACCGCTCGCGCTCGAAGGTGTAGCGCATCGAAACGTTCGTCTGCCGCTTCATCATAAGCATGATGCCCGGCGAGATGAAGTCGCTTTTCTGCAACCCGTCGAAGTTCCAGTTGCGTCCCACTGCCACGTTAGGCCGGAAGCGATCGATGAAGCTGATGGTCTTCTCCGGGTAGAGCGTCACGCCGTGCCACATAAAAAGGCGGCGGTTGTTGTTCTGGCGGACAAACCCGTTGTCTGCGCGGAAGGTCGGGCTGTTTTCCTCATAACCCACCTCGAAGTTCCAGTAGCGGCTGTCGCGTTCGAACTCGGCGGAGAGGGCGTGGCCGTAGAACGTCTCGCCGTCGAGCGCAGCGGTGTGCGCGCCGTTATCAAAGGTGATGTCTTCGAGGCCTTCCGAGAGATCGGCATCGTCGGGCTCGGCAGTGCGGCTGACCACAAACTGGCCTTCGAGCCGGTATTTTTTCCAGAGCCGCAGCGCCCCGTCCACACCGAAAGTCGAGCCGGAGCCGCCCTCGTCGAGGCGGCGGTCGGTCACGAGGGCGCCGATGTACGAGTTGTCGGGGAAGTTGTGCTGAACGCGCATGATGTTCGACACACTCTTGCCTGCGCTCAGGAGGCGGCTGCTTTCCTCGAACGGCAACAGCAGCGGCGAGGTGTTATCCCGCGCGCCGATGAACGCCACGTTGGTGGCGCCGAAGCGCCCGGTAAGCTTGCTCGCCACAATCGGATCGTTGATAGACCGGGTGTAGACCGTCTGGATCTCGGTGTTGAACAGATCGGCGCCTTCCTGGAAAAACGGCCTGCGTTCCGGGAAAAACAGCGCAAACGTCGAGTTGACATCCACCTGCGCCACGTCCGATTCGATCTGGCTGAAGTCGGGGTTGATCGTCACGTCGGCAGTCAACTCGGAGGTGATGCCGTACTTGACGTTGAGCGACGGTTCGAGGTCGATGCGGCCATTGTCGAAGCCGGAATTCGGATCGGCGCCGTCGATCAACGTGCCGGCCTGCGCGCCGGTGATCGCCGGGAGGATCTCCAGATTCTTACCCGACTTGACGCCGCTGATGCCACCGAGCGTGCCGAACTGGCAACTCCAGCACGGGTTGTCGCGGCTGATAGCGGCCCAGGAATACGTGTTGCGACTCTCGCGCGGATGGGTGATCCAGAACGTCCCGCGCCAGGTCTGCACGTCTTTGTTGGGAAACCGCAGGCTCTTGAACGGAATCGCCATCTCGACCCGATACCCCGTCTCGGTGATCTTGCCCTGCGACTGAAAGATGAGGTTGAATCCCATGTCTTCATTGTTGGGCGAAATGCGGGTGTCGCCCTGAATGCCGAGCGGGTTGGCGGCGATGAAGTAGAGCGACTGGCCGTCGCCGTTGGGGTCGAGAATCAATCCCACGTAATCGTCTTGCCAGATGGCATCGCGGTCGCTGAGGTTGGCGCGGATGGCCGACGGATCGTCTTCGATGACGTAGCCGACGTAGAGGTGCTCGTCGTCGTACGTCAGATAGGCCGTCACGTCGATGGCCGGTTTGGTCTGATCACCGGGGAAGGTCTCGGAGAAGTTGACGGCCCGCGCGGCGCCGCGCCAGGCTGCTTCGTCGAGATCGCCATCGACCTTGACGGCGGTGGTGATGCGTGGCAGGATAAGCGAAGGCAGGATGTTGGGTTCGAAGACATCGGCTTCTTCGGGCTCATCGACGGGGCCGTTGGCAAAAGGCTGCGCGGCGGCAAGCGGGGTGAGGAGCAAGGCAAAGAGCCCGAAGAAAAGTATGTGAAAAGCAGTAGCTGTTTTGCGTTGCATTGCGAGAGGATGGTTGCACGAAAAGGGAGCGTGTGGTGCCCTTGCGAAAAAATTAGCACCTGGTAACGGGCGGAAGGCTACGAGGACGTGACGGGTTTGTTACACAGCCCATAAATTACTCCCTCTCTTCCCCCTCTCCAGGACCTGGACATCGCTCCTTTATCGACCGAGAACGTTGGGATTTAAGGGTGAGGTGTTCGAGATGGATTAGCTTTCTGACAATCTTCGAAAATGGGTTGGTATTGCGTAGTGCTTAGTGCGTTTGGAATGGCACCTCACGGTATACGACATTTTTCAAATAGAACGCGGATGACGCGGATCTAGCGGATTTTCGCGGATTGGATTAATAATAAATCCGCGTAGATCTGCCCAATTCCTTCGATAATCTTCGATTTCGCGTCATCCGCGTTCTATTTCAACCGTCGTGGGTTTCGGTGGCGTACTGCGATGGTACCTGTACGCAATACGCAATAAAACTCACCGCAACTCCAGGCTGTGCTTCGTGATCAGATCCCAGTAGGATTCGTAGCCGCCGTTTTTGTGTTCTTCGACGAGGCTTTCGATAGTCTGGAGCAGTTGCGTGCTGGCGTAGCCGGAGACGGTCTGCGGATGGTTGGACGTGAATCGGTTGAAATAGCTGCGGATGATGACGCTCTTCTCGGTATGCGGCAACGCCTCGACGTTCTCCGCGAAGCGGTCGAAGCGGCCCCGGCGCATCAGGTAAAATTCTACGTTCGAGGTGTAGAAAGCCGAGACGTGTTCGCCCTGCTCTTCGAGATACTGGCCGATGGCTGCCAGCGCATGCGGCCCGCTCAGATCGCCGACGACGGGCACCAGCCGGTCCTCTTCCTGCATCGTTTTGATGAACTGGAAATCGTCTTCGCGAGCCAGGAACGCGCCCTGCCGCCCCGTCAGGTCTTTTTCGAGCAAGAGGTCGCGGTAGTTGGGATAGTAGAAACGCGGCGCCCTGCCGTGGCTGGTAAACTTCAGGTCGAGCCCTTCGGCGATGAAGCTGTCGTGGATACGCCCGATGGTCGCCAGATCCTTCTCCGAAAGCGCCAGCCCCATGTGCCCCACCTGCTCCTGCACCAGCACGCGCGCCGCCTCCTGCTGCCCCGCGTCGATGGGCGCCTCATCGATAAAATGAACCAGTGCCTCGATGCCGGCCTCGTTCCAGGCTTCAAGCTCTTCGGGCGCCTGCTTGCCGAAGAGCAGGCACAGGTAGTCGAGGCGGTTGCGCGAGTTGGTAAAGAGCGTTTTAAAAAAGAGATGCTGAAGCAGATTGTCCCGCCGAATGTCGATCATAAAAGCGACGTTGGGGCGGATCTGGGCAATGTAGGCAAAGCTCTGATCCGGCCCGACGCCGATGAACGCGCCGCCGCTGACGCCGCGCTCGCGCAAGGCGCCGAGCACGTGGAGGTACGACGTCTCGTTCGAGATCAGGTTGTCGGTGTCGAAGTAGCCGCCGTCTTCCGAGAGGCGTTCGACGAGGCGCGCAAAGGCCGAGTCGGCAGGCACGGGTTGCGCCACGGCCACCTGCGCCGCGTCGCCGCCGGCGGGTTGCTGCCGGGCCGCCGGGGCATGGCACGCCGGCATCAGCCCGGCCAGCGCCACCACCAACCACGCCGCCAACCACCCTCCTTTGTTGAAAACCAGACGATCCATTGCTCAATGAATTTTGACGCTCAAATTCGGTACTACGGCATCGGTATCCTGAAGACCGAAGACTCGCAACGGGATTCCCTGTCAAAATTCATAAGGATACCCCTACTGAGTGCCCGACCTGATAGAAATATAACGCTCCGCCGCTGAGAAAATGGCGACAATGCTGTACTTTCGGGATACGGGATTTGAGATACGGGATTCGGGATGTGGGATAACTTCACCTTTTGCTATCCCGCATCTCGCATCCCATATCCAGCATCCAGTATCCACCTTCAATGCCCTACCCCATGCCTCCCCCCGACTACACCCTCGCCACCCTCGACCAGTTCGTCGGGCGCGAACTCGGCGTCTCGGATTGGATCGCTATCGAGCAGCCGCGCATCGATCAGTTTGCCGATTGTACGGAAGACCACCAGTGGATCCACGTAGACGCCGACCGCGCGCGGCGCGAAAGCCCCTACGGCACCCCCATCGCCCACGGCTTTCTGACGCTGTCGCTGTTGCCGAAGCTGCGGATGGACCTCGGCCTCGTCCCCGACGGCGTAGCCCACGCGCTCAACTACGGCCTCGACCGCGTGCGTTTTCTCAACCCTGTCAAAGCCGGCGCCCGCGTCCGCGTCCGTGTCACGCTGCTTTCTGTTACAGACAAGGGACGAGGACGAACGTTGCTCAAATCGTCGAATACCGTCGAGATTGAGGGCGAAGAGAAGCCGGCGTTGATTGCCGAGACGTTGTCGTTGTTGATCGGCGGTTAGGATTTACCGCAGAGAGCGCGGAGAGCGCAGATTTTCTCCGCGCCCTCTGCGTCCTCAGCGGTTCAATCCATCCTTAGAATCAGAAAAACGATGTTCGAAAACCAGACCGTCATCATCACCGGAGCCGGGCGCGGGATCGGCGCTGCGGCAGCCCGGCTGTTTGCCCAGCACGGCGCCCGCGTCGTCGTCAACGATCTCGACGCCGGGCCGTGCGAAGCCGTCGTGGCCGAGATCGAAGCTGCCGGCGGCACCGCCCTCGCCGCTCCCGGCGACGTGACGGATCCGGCCTTCCCCGACCACCTCATGCAGGCCGCCGTAGACGCCTACGGGACCATCAACGTGCTCGTCAACAACGCCGGGTTTACGTGGGATGGGATGCTCCACAAGATGAGCGACGAGCAGTGGCAGCGCATCCTCGACGTCCACGCCACGGCGCCGTTCCGCATGATCCGCGCCGTCGTGCCTTACATGCGCGAGCCCGCCAAGGCCGAGTTGGCGGCGGGCGGCGGGTTCAAAGAACCGCGCTGCATCATCAACGTCTCGTCCACGTCCGGGCTGCACGGCAAGGCGGGGCAGGTCAACTACGCCACGGCCAAGATGGGCATCGTGGGGCTGACGAAGACGGTGGCGCGCGAGTGGGGCCGCTTCGGCATCCGCTGCAACGCCGTCGCCTTCGGCTTCATCGACACACGCCTGACGCAACCCAAAGAAGACGGCGACACGATGACCGTCGGCGGCCATGAAGTGTCGCTGGGCATCCCCGGCGCGATGCGGCAGATGGCCTTCCCGATGATCCCGCTGGGCCGCCCCGCCACGCCCGAAGAAGCCGCCGGCGGCATCCTTTTGATGGCCTCGCCCTTCGCCGCCTACATCACCGGCCACACCCTCGAAGTCACCGGCGGCGCGGGGATTTGATATGAGAGTGGGAGAAAGGGGGAAAGGATGAGAGGGGGATTTGGATCAAGCCATATGGTACTCCTCCCCAGACTTTCAGTTTTCATGATGACCTTTTTCCAGCCCGGCGCGTAGCCCGAAGACACCTCCTGTCGAAGATTGAGCATTCCGAACGTCCTGGAATCGATTCCAAAAGCGCGCTTTCGTTTTACGTTCTGCCTCTTTCGTCTTAAACTCAAATCATTCCTAAAATCCACAAAATGAACGAAAATGACGGACCATACCGTAGGCATCGCCATTATCGGGTGCGGCAACATTGCTGAGAAGTATGCGCATGATCTGGCGGCGTACGAAGAGATCGATCTGCGCGGCATGACGGATCTGGACCTCAGCCGGGCCGAAACCCTGTCTGCTGAATGCGGCGGGCAGGTCTATCCCTCCACCGAGGCGCTGCTGGCCGACCCCGCCGTCGATATCGTCGTCAACCTGACGATTCACCACGCGCATTATGCCGTGACGAGGCAGTGTCTCGAAGCCGGCAAGCACGTCTTCAGCGAAAAGCCGCTGGCGCTGACCTACGACGAGGCGCAGCGGCTGGCCGATCTGGCCACAGCGCGCGGGCTGCGGCTGGGCTGCTCGCCGTTCACTTTCATGGGCGAGGCGCAGCAGACGGCCTGGCGGCAGATCCGCGAAGGCCGCCTCGGCACGGTGCGCGCCGCCTACGCCGAAGTCAACTGGGGGCGCATCGAGTCGTGGCATCCCAACCCGGAGCCGTTTTACGACGTCGGCCCGCTCTACGACGTGGGCGTCTATCCGCTAACGCTGCTGACGACGATCTTCGGCCCGGCCCGGCGCGTGCAGTCCTACGGCACGGTGCTCTACCCGGATCGCGTCACCACAGAAAACCGCCCTTTTCACATCAAAACGCCCGATTTTATCCTGACGACGGTGGAGTGGCCCAACGGCATGATCGTCCGGCTGACGACGAATTTCTACGTCAACTACCACAGCAAGCAAACCGGCGTCGAATTCCACGGCGACCTCGGCTCGCTGTACCTGTCGAGTTGGGCAGATTTCGATGCGACGGTGGAATTTACCGAGTTTGGCGAGGAGTACGACGGCGCGCTGCCGCTGCTCAAGACGCCCTACGAGGGCACGGAATGGGGACGCGGCATCCGGGATATGGCCGAGGCGCTCGTGCAGGACCGCCCGCACCGGGCGACGGGCGCGCAGGCTGCGCACGTCGTCGAGATCCTCGAAGCCGCCACCCACTCGATGGATCACGGCAACCCCGTCGATCTGCATTCCACGTTCACACCGCCGACGCCGATGGCCTGGGCGGTGTAGCCGGGGCGCGTCTACATACCGGATCATCAAAGAAGCCCCGTAGGGGCGGCCTATTTGTAGCACAAAGCTAAATAAAACAACAAGCTCCGTAGGAGCGGCCTGTTAAAAGGAAAAACAGGTCGCCCCTACGGGGCTTATCGGGTAAAAAAGGCGGTGGTTGCTACAAACAGGTCGTCCCTACGGGACTTAAAAGATACAGATTTTGTATTACTGCGTGCCCTCCTCCATAATCTCATTGATCAACTCTTCGAACGTCTCCAGCGGCTGGGCGCCGTTGAGAAAGTGGCCGTTGACGAAGAAGCCGGGCGTGCCCGTGACGCCGTACTTGCTGCCGGTAGCCATCGCGCTCTCGACGGCCATAGCCGCCCCCTGATACGCCTCAGACTCCGTGTTGCCGGCGCAGGTGGACCACGTGTCGAAATCGATGTTGCTGCCGGCGAGGTATTCGCGGCTCTTGGCGAGGACGTTGGCCGGGTTGAGCGCGCGCTGATTGCGGAAATAGTTGTCGTGCAGCGTCCAGAAAGCCTCGTCGTCTTGCTGGGCGGCGCAGACCGAAGCGATGGCCGCCGGTTTGGCCCACGGATGGTTGCCCAGCGGGAAATGCAGGTAAACGAACTTCACGTCGTCCGGATATTTTTTCAGGATTTCCTCGACCGTGGTGAAGCCGCGCGCGCAATAGGGGCACTGAAAATCGGAAAACTCGACGATGGTCACCGGCGCATCCGGGTTGCCGCGTACGGGCATGCCCGCTGCGAAGGCGTTGAGTTCTTCATGCCGTTTCCTGGCCTCCTCGGCAGCAGCCTGTTTTTCCTCTTCCATCGCCGCCGCGATGTCGTCTGCCGTCATGCTCACGTCGATGGGGTCGGCGGCCAGCAGGTAGAGCTTCTCGTCGTCGTGGGTGACGAGGAATTTGTAGGTCTGGCGGCCATTGACGGTAAAGCTGCCGGCGTCGAGCCCGTCGATGTCGCTGGGGATGAGGTCGCCCATGACGAGGTACAACTCGCGCAGTTGCGGGATCTGATACTTCAGGTTTTCGGCGATGCGCTCTTTGCGTTGCGCCGTCGCTTCGTCGTCGGCGCCCGCCGCCTGCCCGTTTACCTGGGTGTTGCAGCCCATAAAGAGGACTGCAAGCACAGCCCAAGTCAGTATCTTTTTCATCGTCCTGGTTCGTGTTGGATGAAGAAGTTCTTTCTCTTTGGTGCGAGACCCCACCCGCCGTTACAGCACGCGGAGAGGCTCATCGTGCCCCTATCAACCCGAATGTTTCGCTGAAGTTGCGTATCTGCCGAAACGGTGGTTTTTTTTCACTATCGGCTGAGGGCGTAAAATGCTGGATGTTTGTCACTGGTCATTGGTCACTGGTCACTGGTTGAAAGCAAAAACACCAGTGACCAGTGACAGCGAGCCGCAGGCGAGCGTAATGACCAGTGACCCACGCCATCCCCAATTCAAAGCGAAAACATCCGAAGAATGCCCCATAGGTTTACCTGCTGTCTCCTCCCCCCAACGCCCGCAGCAAGGCCACGATTTGCCCGCGATGGTGAATTTCGTGGTCGAGGTTGCCGCGCACGATAATCCACCAGACGCTCACCTCGCCGTCGAAGCGCGCGTCGTAGATCAACGCGTCGAAGTCCTCGTCGGTCAGGCTTTTGATGAGGGCATCACGCCGTTGGCCGCTGCGGGCCAGCGCATCGAGCAATGCCTCGTACTCGGCGCGATGGGCGATGGTGACGGTCCCGGCTTCACCGAGAATGGGGTCGAGCGTCTTGACGTCCAGCTTTTTGAAGAGCCACTCGTCCGTGTCGATGAGGTGCTGGGCCTGGTCGGCGAAGCTCATGGCGCCGGGCGTGAGTCGCCAGTTTTCCTGCCCCGGCGGCACCAGGCGCAAGCGCTTCAGGGTCGATTCGCGCACGGCGCGGGCGAAGGCGGCGAGGCGTTGGCTTTCGGGGGTTGGGGTGTTCATGTGTTAGGGTGTTTGAATGTTTGAAGTTGATTGAAATTTAGCTACTCCTTAAATAGTTTTTCTACTGGTCAGCGCCTTGTTGACGCTGCTGCCATCTTCTGAGACAAGCCCCCATGAAGCAAAGCCCCCCTCGTCATAGCATCTCCGGGAGGCTTCTTCGCCTCATCCTCCTGGTCGCTGCGGCGCTCGTCGTGGGCGGCAGGGTGGAGATAGGCTATGCCCAACCCGAGCCATCATCGCAGCCCCAGCGCAACGCCCCGCCGCAGCACATCCGATTCGACCATGTGCCCTTCGATCTGCTCGATCAGACCTTCGCCATTTTGCAGGACCACGAGGGCTTTCTCTGGGCAGGGGGAGAAGCAACAGGCCTCTTCAAGTATGATGGCTATACCTTCCAGCGTTTCGTGTACGACCCCGACGATCCTCGTAGTTTGAGTGATAACAGGATACTGGTGATTTATGAGGACCGCCAGGACGTGCTCTGGGTCGGCACAGAGTTCGGAGGCTTAAACCGCTTCGACCGCGAGACGGAGACCTTCACTCGGTTTCTGCATGACCCGAACGCCCCAAACAGTTTGAGCAGCGATAGTGTTTTTGCCATCGTAGAAGACCAGGCGGGCACGCTCTGGGTCGGGACGCAGCGAGGGCTCGAACGCTTCGACCGAGAAACGGAGACCTTCACCCGGTTCTATCCCGATGCCTCAAACACCGAAAGCCCGACGAACACGGTCAGGGCATTGCTGGTCGATCAGCGCGGCACGCTGTGGGTAGGCGCCTGGGGCCTGAGCCATTTTGATCCTGAGACGGGGGTCTTCACACGCTATCTGCCCTATCCACCCATGGCCGTCTACGATCCCAAAGATCCCGCTACGTGGGTCAACCGGGTCCGGTCGATCCATGAAGACCCCGGGGGCCGGCTCTGGGTAGGTACCGAACAGGGCGGCTTCTACCGTTTCGATCCGCCGGAGCCGGGCGATCCCGGATCAGGTCCGGGGCGGGCTTTCACCAACTACCGTAACCCGCGTGAGGGATGGGGAGGGGTCAATGAGATCGTTTTGGACATCGTTGACGATCCCGAAGGGGGGCTTTGGCTGGGAGCCGGGAGTGCAGGGCTGATCTGGTTTGATCCGGAGTCGGGCAGCATGACCGCCTTCCGGCATGATCCCTTAGATCCTCACAGCCTCAAGGGCAACTATGTCAGCGCGTTGTATGTAGATCGGCAGGGGATCCTATGGGTGGGCATCTATAGAAGCGGCCTCCACCGCTACGACCGGGCGTCCAAGCCATTTGAGCATATCTATGGACGCGAGGGGGATCCGAATGGTCTCATCGACAACTATGTCTGGAGTATCCATGAAGGCCCTGATCGCGCGCTGTGGGTCAGCGCAGGCGGGGTGCTCCACCGCATCGACCGGCAGACCAATACGTACCGGCACTTTCGCCATGACCCCAACGACCCGCACAGTCTTTACGGTGCCTTTCCCATCCTCGTGGACCGGTCGGGCACCGTGTGGGCCGGTGCGGGTAGTACGCTCAGCCGCATGGATCCGGATCGACCAGGGCATTTCACGCACTTTCACCCCGACCCGGCGGATCCTGAGAGCCCACCGCCCGGCAATATCTCCAGCCTGTACGAGGACAAACAGGGGCGCTTGTGGGTTGGCACCACGGACTTCGGCCTCAGCCGGATGGATGACCGCGAGGGCGGCCGCTTAACGCGGTTCGCTATGGAGGGTGCTTTTGGGATGATCGATTCTTTCTATGAAGACGAAGCCGGCATGCTGTGGATGGGCACGACCGGGGAAGGGCTTTATCGCTTCGATCCGATGACCCAAACGTATCGCAACTATCGCCCTGATCCGGGCAACCCTAGTAGCCTCTCTCACGCAACGGTCTACGGCGTTTGCGGGCACCCGCAGGAGCCTGATGTGCTCTGGGTGGCGGCCTACAACGGCGGACTCAATCGGTTCGACAAACGGGCGGAGACGTTCACCTATTTTACCGTTCAGAACAGTGACCTGCCCGATAACGGGGCACAGGGCCTCCTCTGTGACGAGCAGGGGCGGGTCTGGCTCAGCACCGACCATGGCGTCTCACGGTTTGATCCCGAGACCGAAACATTCGAAAACTACAACATCGACGACGGGTTGCAGGGCTTAACCTATAACTCGTGGGCCTATCACAAAAGCCCGTACACGGGGGAAATGTTCTTCGGCGGTCCGGACGGGCTCAATGCCTTCTTCCCCGATGAGATCCACGGCAACCCCCACCCGCCCCAAGTCGCCCTGACCGGCCTCAAACTGTTTAACGAACCGGTGTCCGTTGGCGAGGGCTCACTGCTCACGCGTCGGCTTGCCAGGACCGAGACGCTTACGCTGCGCCATAACCAGAACGACGTCACGTTCGAGTATACCGGGCTGCACTTCGGCCACCCGGAGCAGAACCAGTACCAGTACATGCTGGCGGGCTATGACGAGGCCTGGCGCGAAGTGGACGAGCTTCGGGAAGCCACCTACACCAACCTGCCGTCAGGTGACTTCGTGTTCCGTGTGAAAGCCGCCAACAGCGACGGGGTCTGGAGTGAGGAGGGCGCCTCGGTTCGCGTGACGGTCCATCCGCCGTGGTGGCGTACGGCGTGGGCCTATCTGCTCTACGGCCTGCTCTTCCTGGGAGGCGTCTTCGCCGTGGACCGTTTTCAGCGGCGGCGGCTGCTTCAGAAGGCGCAGGCCCAGGCCCGCATCCGAGAAGCGAGGCTTCAGGCCGAAAACGCGGAAGCCCAGGCTCGGATGCTCCAGGAACTCGACACCGTCAAGAGTCGCTTCTTCGCCAACATCTCGCACGAGTTCCGCACCCCGCTCACGCTGATCGTCGGGCCGCTCGAAGATCTTCAGGATGGCGAATATGGGCCGCTCGGCGAAGACGCCCGCCAACAGGTCGGGCTGGCCGTGGACAACAGCCGGCAGTTGCTGCACCTCGTCAATCAATTGCTCGACATCGCCCGTCTGGAGGCCGGACGCCTGACGCTCAGCGTGGCCGCCGTAGACGCAGCGGCGTTCATCCAATCCATCACCCAACGCTTCACCGCGATAGCCGCGCGCAAAGACATCGACTTTCAGGTTGATGTGCCCGACGCGCCCATTGAGGCCTGGCTCGATGCCGATCAAATAGAAAAAGTCGTGGGGAATTTGCTGGGCAATGCCTTTAAGTTTACCCCCGATGCCGGGACCATCGCGCTGGCAGTGGCTACCGAAGACGATACGGCGCACGAGGGCCGGCTCGTAATCACGGTGCGCGACACCGGCCCCGGCATCGCCGAGGAACACTTGCCGCACCTCTTCGAACGCTTCTACCAGGCCGACGCCTCCTCGACCCGCCGGCAAGCCGGCACGGGCATCGGCCTGGCGCTGGTCCACGAACTCGTCGCGCTGCACCACGGATCGATTGAGGTAGAAAGCACCGTCGGAACCGGCACGACGTTCACGCTGCGCTTGCGCCTGGGCAACGCGCATTTCTCCGAGACCGAACGCGCCGACGCGGCCACCAAGCCGTTCGCGTTGCGCCCGTCATCGCTCTCCGCGCTGGCCGGCGAGATTCTCATCCCCGAAGACGCTGTGCCGCCGGGCGGAGACGGTCAGGAGGTCGCAGGGCCCGAAGGGGAGGATGTCACCACGGTGCTGGTCGTAGACGACAATGCCCAGGTGCGCGCCTACGTGCGCCGTCACCTCGCCCGCCACTACCGCGTGCTCGAAGCCGCCGACGGCCAGCAAGCCCTCGCGCTCGCCGCCGAGGCTGTGCCCGACCTCATCGTCAGCGACGTGATGATGCCGCGCATGGATGGCTTTGCCCTCTGCCAGGCCATCAAGACCCATCCCGAATTAGATTTCATCCCGGTGATTTTGCTGACAGCGAAGGCATCGCAGGAGAGCAAGATCGAAGGGTTGGAGACGGGGGCGGATGCCTACATGACCAAGCCGTTCAGCGTGCGCGAACTCGAAGTGCGCGTCGATAACCTGATCACCTCGCGGCGTCAGTGGCAGGCTCGTTTCGGGCAGGACGTTGCGCCCTTTACCTTCACCCCGGCCCCGCCGGAGCTATCGGCAGCAGATGAAGCCTTTCTCGAAGAAGTCCGGGCCGTGATCGTGGCACATCTTTCGGATGAGGATTTCGGCGTAAAGGAATTGGCCGCAGCCCTGGGGCAAAGCCGGACGGCGCTCTACCGTCGTTTTGAGACGCTGCTGGAGGCGTCGCCGACGGAATTGATCTGGCAGATGCGACTGGCAGAGGCATCGCACCGGTTGGCGTCGGGGGCGGGCACCATCAGCGAAGTGGCCTACAGCGTGGGGTTCAAGAGTGTCTCGCATTTCGGCAAACGGTTCAAAGCGCACTTTGGCACCAGCCCTCGCAACTACATCGATCAGGGCAGTGGGGAATAGCCAGTGGGGAAGGGCCAGTGGGGAAAGGGGGAAAGGGAGAGAGGGTGAGAGGGTGAGAGGGTGAGAGGGAGAATGGGAGAAAAGAAAAAGGCAACCTTAGCCGGTGGGCCGTCTCGGAACGGAGCGCAGGCACGCGAGAAGGAAAATTTGCTGTCTGAGCGGAACGCAGTGGAGCGAGTTTCAAAGTTGACCGCGCGCCGTAGAGACGTTGCATGCAACGTCTTTACAAGGCCCAGCGGGTCGAGGCTTGACCTTTGGTTCTTTGGGTCAAGCCAAAGAACACCAACCAGTCAGGATTATTTCAGTCAAGTAATATATTTATAGGTATCTACGCTGTATCAAGCACTGCACTTCTTCCCCGTCGTGGGACGCTCAGACCAAAGTTTGGGATACTCAGACCAACGTCTGGGACGCTCAGACCAACGCCTGGGACGCTCGTGATACCCCCTTCATGCGACCGCAGCCTATCCTAAGAACGGCACGACGCTGTCTCGTGCTACAGCGTTTAGTCCACCTCTTAACAACCAACACGAGATTCGCCATGACACATCTATCGACAGGTCTCCTCTTTGCCATTGCAAAGCGCATGAGATCACACACCGCCCTTTGCTGCCTTATGCTGGCGGCCTGCCTTGTGGTGCCGCTCAACACCTCGTACGCCCAGTCCAGTAACCAAAATATCAAGAAAGTCAATATCACGCCGCCCCCTCAAGCCAGTCTCCCCTATTGGCAGACGGCCCCGAGCAACAATATTGCTTACGGCATACAGATAACAACACTGGGGAACGGTACCGATGATACGCCAACCATTTATATCCATGGGACCAAGGGAAAGTCGAGACCATACCCGTTGGACAATGCGGCTGATAACTGGGGAGACAACAAAACAGAATACTTCGTGATTGCAGCCGATGATATTGGTGACGTCGGCATCCCTACGGACGTCGAGTTTCATGCAGGAGGGGATGATGCCTGGCGTTTCCGCCTGGATTTCGTGGATTTCTACGCAAAGGAAGGCTTTAATATGCTCCATATTAAAAGCTATCGCAATGATTGGAATAACCGCGACCGGGTTTTGTGGGAGCAACCCCCCTACAACCTGGCAGCAGCCATCGTTACCAATGTCCCGTTTGGCGCGACCGGTGCCCTCAGCGGCGAAAGAGAAACGTATGATGTGGTCTACGACTCGCCTATTCTCTTTTCGGCAAGGGGTGTCGTTCCCCAGCCGGCACACGGCTCAACACAAAACGTGACCGTGTCGAACCAATACATTATCGTAGATGCTCGACATTCACCCTCGCCCATTCCGTGGAATAGCACCCAGGAAACCAGGGTTTCAGGGGAAGAGGTCTTAAGAGCGCTGCAAAGCCAATCAAGCACAACGGGTGTATCGAACACGCTTACGGTTACCATGGAGGCCAGCGCGAAAGCGAGTGTACCGGGGGCGGAATTATCAAGTAAAGTATCCGTGTCGAATGCCCTCACGGTTTCGCATTCCAAAACGAGTGGCTCTCAAGATGAACAACAACAAAAACTCAGCCAGACGTTCTCGGATCGAACGGGCCAGACGTACACGATCAATCCGGGCGACGTGGCGTTCTTTGCGCTCACAAAAACCGCCGAGGTGACCTCGTATCCGACTTTTGACACGGAGTCCGTGTTGCGTCGGATTTCACCCAAGGCGAGTGTAAGCTATAACCTGAACCCCACGTACTTTCGCACCGAGTGTGGTTCCGGAGAGCTTAAACTGCTCAACGTGAGCTACGACGCGACAGGGCGGGAGGCGATTTTCTCTCTGGGGGCCGCGTTGCGGGACGCCTCGCAACAGCGCTTCCTCGCAGCCGCGCGTCAGGCCTGGTCGAATTTCTCTACGCACATGGCCAACACACCGTGTCAAGAACCGAAGGATGCGCCGTCAGCGGGTGCGCCGTCAGTGGATGCACCACTGGCTTTCGAGTATACCCGAAACTTCGAAAACGTATGGGATGACGCCGGCAGCGGCGCCGACCGCGACGTGGGTTTCTTCCGACCCATTCCGCCGCAAGGCTATCACATCCTGGGGCATTATGCCCATGCTTCGCACGCCACGCCCACTGCTGACGTTCTGGTCGTCAAGGAAGAGCAGCCGGGCGCTTTAGCAGCCCCCGTGGATTACGACCGCATCTGGACCGACGCCGGATCGGGAGCTGATCGCGACGCAGCGGTCTGGTGGCCGAGTTGCCCGGGCAATTATGTGGCCCTCGGTCTCGTGACCACCTCCGGTGCCAAGCCGTCAACCGACGCGGTCCGTTGTGTGCGCGAAGACCTGACCGTCCCGGCTGAAGTCGGTGAGCAGATCTGGATCGATAGAGGCTCGGGAGCAAGAGAGGACTTCGGAGCCTGGCGCGTCCGGGCGAAAACCGCCCCCGCCGGGGAGACCTATGTCGCACCAGGGACTTTCATCGGACACGCCTCTCACAGCACCATAAGTAGCGCAAACGCGCGGGCGCTCAAGAAATCTGGGAGGTAGCCGGTGGCCCCAGGGCCGTGCCGTGCATTCAGATTCTAAGGCAGGCGGCTTCCGGCCGGCGCACAGGCTGGAAGCCGCCTGCCTCGTTGCGGCTCGTCGCCGCGCCAGATCCCGGTTAGGCAAGGTGGGGTTTCCGGTAGACATTCTTAGTTGAAAGCGTCCTTAAGACGCAGTACTCACCCGCCCAAAGGGGCAGTTCATCATGACTCACCCGGCAGAAGGGCAACACCCGGCCCCGGAACCGCTGGTGCTCATCGTCGATGACGACGCCGGCATCCGTACCTACCTGCGCCGGTGCCTTGGCCCCATCACCCACCGCGTTTGCGAAGCCGCCGACGGCGTCGAAGCCCTGGCCGTGGCCCGCGCCTCGGTCCCCGACGGGCTGGCCCTCGTCATCGCCGACGTGATGATGCCGCGCATGGACGGCCTCGAACTCCACGCCGCGCTCCGAGCGGACGCCGCCTTTGCCGCCGTCCCCGTGCTGTTTATTTCCGGCGAGTCCAGGCCGGTGCCGGAGGGGGTGCTCTTGCAAAAGCCTTTCAACGCCCGCACCGCCCGCGCCGCCGTCCACGCAGTGTTGCCGTTATCCTGACCACCCTTCAGGTATCCCTCATGCGACAACTCACCCTCGCTCTTTTCACGGCTGCGCTCCTCAGCGGCTGCTTTGGTTGTTCGACAAACCTCCAGATCGATGACGGCCGGTGTATGGAGCCGGTGGCGCTCCCCGCCCGCGTGCTCAGCAACAACGAACTCGCCCAGGTCCGCGCGGCTTTCGCCCGTGTAACGGTCGAGCCCTCCCTCGACCGGATGTGCAACGTGATGGGCATCGACCCGTGCCGCATCCTATCCTTCCAATGGGATGACAGCACGCACAACGACTATGTATGCAGCGCCAACCGGCTCTTGGATGAGCAGGCCGGGGCGATTGTGGATCTGCTCCGCGCGTTACAGGATGAAGGCTGAGGCCGCCTGGTGCCTGTTCAACCTGACTTTTTTGGAAGAGCCTCTCAACCTGCCGCCTCCTCCCGCAGCTTAAACCGCTGCACCTTGCCCGTCTGCGTGCGCGGCAGGTTGTCGCGGAAGGCGATAGCGCGGGGGTATTTGTACGGCGCGATCTCGCCCTTGACGAAGTTCTGGAGTTCTTTGACCAGTTCGTCGCAGGCATCGTCTGGGTTGCGCAAGACGACGTAGGCTTTGACGATGTGCCCCCGCTTCGGATCAGGCGCGCCGACGACGCCGCAGTCTTTGACCGCCGGATGCTTGAGCAACGCGCTCTCGACCTCGATGCCCGAAATGTTGTAGCCCGACGAGATGATCATGTCGTCGGCGCGGGCCTGGAAATGAAAGTAACCGTCGTCATCGACGAGGTAGGCGTCGCCCGTGTAGTTCCAGCCGTCGCGGACGTAGGATTTTTGGCGGTTGGGATCGTCGAGGTAGCGGCATCCTGTCGGGCCGCGTACGGCTAAAAGGCCGATGGTGCCCGGCGGCACGGGGTTGCCGTCGTTATCGACGACTTTGGCGTCGTAGCCGGGGATGGGCTTGCCGG
>JANQES010000052.1 GCA_028278205.1 Rhodothermales bacterium | reverse complement strand
TGGCTTGATCCCCCGGATCCCCGGATCGTGGTCCGGGGCAGGCTCGGTCCGGGGCAGGCTCCGGACCAAAAGATCAAGACGCTACCCGCTGGGCCGTGTAAAGACGTTACATGTTTTAGAGACGTTACCTGTACCGTCTCTACGGCACGCGCTCAACGGTGAAACGCGCTGCTTCGTCGCTCAAACAGCAAATTTTCCTTGTCGCGTGCCTGCGCTCCGTTTACTTCGGGACACGAACGAAGTGACTGAGCGAAGCTAATCTTCGATTTCGAGACGGCCCACCGGCTAACGGCGCTTTTTCTTTTTTTCCCCTTAGCCACATCCTACTGGCCATTCCCCCTCTCTCCCTTTCCCCCAATTCCCACTGGCCACATCCCATTGGCCATTCCCCCAATCCTCCAAATTCATTATCATCGCACTTAAATTCTTACCAAACAAATTCTTATATTTAACGGTAGATCGTGGCGGAATGAGACGTTAATTTCCGCATTTATGTAAGAGGATGTCCTGATCAGGTTCTGTAATCACGCCCCAATCAAGTACATGTTGATGATTTCGGAATCCAGATCTGCAAACTCAATTTTTCCATAGACCCGCGCTTAACAACGAGTGTCCTTGTACGATTCTTCAGGGACGTCTTTCTGATGCTTTTCCTGAGGCGTAGTGACATGCACTCCCAAAGGCCGATGGGGGCCGATTTTGCCTGGCTCGATGTTGCTTTTATCGTGTGATGCCTGGCATCACGTCTTAAAAAAGCGCCTTGATCCGTTACGAATCGACGCCCAATCGATCCTTTATGTATGAACGTCACTATGCTCCTGAAGCCCGACCTCGCCCCCGGCGGCGCTGCAGAGACGCTCGTTGTTGTTGAACGAAATGCCGAGGTACCGATGACGTATCGATTCTTCTTTTTTCTGGTTTGCCTGATCAGCCTCCACGCCGCCGCACTCCACGCCCAGCGCGCGCCTATCTCCTGGGGCGACATCCCTGCCGAACACCTGGCGATGGATCATTACGCGCCGGACTCCAACGCTGCCGCCGTCATCCTGGCCGACTATGGCAACGTCTGGTTCAATGACGACGGGCAGATGATTTTCGAGCGGCACACCCGCATCAAGATCCTCTCGGAGGCCGGCTACGACTACGGCACCGTCACGATTCCGTATTACGCCAAAGGACGGGCGCAGCGCGTCAAAGACCTCAAAGGACGCACGTACGTGCCCGGAGGCGAGACGCACGACATGGGCAAAAAATCCATCTTTCACGAGGATATCAACGGCGACTGGAAGCGTGTGCGGTTTACGCTGCCGGCGCTGGAGCCGGGCGCGGTCATCGAATATCGGTACACCCTGCACTCGGAGACCGGGCGGTATTTGCCCGATTGGGCGTTTCAGAAAAACGAGCCGGTGCTCTGGAGCGAGTACCGCGCCAAGATCCCGGAGATCTATCGCTACGTGTCGGTGTATCAGGGGGCGCTTCAGCCTGAAGTAGTCGAGCAGAAACCCTACTCGGAGCGGATGCAATGGACGATCACCGTGCGGCCCGACGCCTTCGACGCGCGCGGGCGCGAGACGTGGCGGCTTGCTACCGACGTCGAAGGGTTCGCGCATCGATGGGTGATGAAGGATGTGCCGGCGTTGCGCGAAGAGCCGTACATGACGACCCCCGAAGATTATCGCGCCAAGATCCGCTTTCAGCTTGCCGAAATCGGGCAGCCCTCTTCCGGGACGGTCGAGGTTTCGACGCGAGAGGGCACCTTTACCATCCCGGTTACGCAACTGCCGACCACGAAGTTTATGACCACGTGGGAGCAACTGGCCGAGGAGTTGATGGAGTCGGAGCTGTTTGGCCGGAAGCTCAAAAAGAACCGCGCGGTGCGCCAGCAGGCCGAGGCGCTCGTCGAGGGCATCGAGGATCCGGTGGCCCGGATGCAGGCCGTCTACGATTATCTGCGCACGACGATGGTCTGGAACAACCAGCGCACCGTGCTGGCCGAGCAGAAACTCGACAAAGCCCTGACGGCTCGCAGCGCCGACAGCGCCGAGATGGCGTTGCTGCTCGTGTCGATGTTGCGCGCGGTGGGGGTGGAGGCCCACCCGGTGATCATCAGCACGCGCCGCCACGGGCGCATCGTCCCGCTCTATCCGATGCTCAGCCAGTTCAACAGCGTCCTGGCCGCAGCGCTCATCGACGAACAGATCTACCTGCTCGACGCTACCGATCCGCTGCGGCCCCACACCCTGTTGCCGCCCGAAGCCCTCAACGGCAGTGGCTTTTTGGTGCGGGAGGCCAACCCCGGCTGGGTCGCGCTCAAAGCGAAGGAACGCTACGTCCGGCAATCGTTCCTCGCCGCCCAACTCGATGCCTCGGGCACGCTCACGGCCATGCTTCAGACCTCTGACAAAGGCTACAGCGCCCTGCGCAAACGCCAGCTACTCGAAGAGGCCGACAGCCCCGAAGCCTTCTTCGAAACCAACGTGCTCAGCAGTTTTGCCGACCTGGCCATCGATTCGTGCGCCGTCGCGGACGAAGCCGTGGACAAGCCGCTCAAGGGCAAGGCCTCGTTCTCGGCGCCGGGCTACGCCCAGGTGGCCGGCGACTTCATCTACCTCAACGCGATGCCCATTGGCCGCCTCGGAGAAAACCCGCTGCGCTTGAAGGAGCGGACGTTCCCCGTGGATGTGATCTACCCGAGAACGTCCATGCACACCGTCCAACTGACGCTGCCGGAGGGCTACACCGTGCAGGAGGCGCCGGAGAACATCCGCATGACGGTGCCCTCGGGCGATGCGCTTTTCCAGCGCATGGTGCAACTCCGAGAGGGCGTGTTAACGGTGCAAACAAAATTCGACATCAAAAAAGCTGTCTTCGAGCCGGAAGACTACGCAGCGCTGCGCTCGTTTTACGATCAGGTCGTTGCGGCAGGCGCCGAGCAGGTGGTTCTCAAGCGGGTTGAGACCGTGGCCGGCGGCGGCGAGAATTAGCGTCGGTTTAAGCCATCCCTGAGGCCTCAGAGCTTCGAGACAGGTTGCGTTCGGAGAGCGAGGGGCGAGGAGCGTGGTTCGAGAATCGCTCTTCGCCCCTCACTCTTCGCCCCTCACTCTTCGCCCCTCACTCTTCGCCCCTCAAACAGGACGTAATCTTAAGCTGTCTTGCACAAGCGATGGCTTGACACGAGCGTAGCCCCGTTCATTTCCATCTAAACCTCCGAATCGTGATGATAAAGCGTATTCTTTTATTGCTGATTTTCGTGACGGGCTTACACGGGACGACGGCGCTTTATGCCCAGCGTCCGCCGGGTGCGAAGGCGCCGCTCAAGTGGGGCAAAATCCCGGATGAGCATCTGGCGATGGATCACTACGCGCCCGATTCCAACGCCACCGCCGTCGTCCTGGCCGATTTCGGCGACGTCTATTTCTTAGGCGATGGGACGGTGGTCTTCGACCGGCATACCCGCATCAAGATCCTCTCGGAGGCCGGCTACGACCACGGCACCGTTTCGATTCCGTACTACGCCGACCGGCAACGCGGCCAGCGTGTGCGCGGCGTCAAAGGGCAGACGTTCACACGCGGCTCTAAGGGCAAGGCCGTACGGCACAAGATGGATAAAAAGGCCGTCTTCGACGAAAAACTCAACGGCGGGATGCGGCGTGTTCATTTTACCCTGCCTGCGCTGGAGCCCGGCGCCGTCATCGAATACGTCTATACGATCGAATCCAAAAATCCCATCTTCTTGGAGGGCTGGCAATTCCAGACGAGCGAGCCGGTGCTCTGGAGCGAATACCGTGCTGAGATTCCTGCCGGTTACGGCTACGTCCGGGCGACCGTCGGTATTCTCGATTTTCATATTGAAAAATCGCAAAAGTATCTGTCAGGCCAGGGGGTGATGCATCGGTGGGTGATGAAAGACGTCTCGGCCTTGCGCGAAGAGCCGTTCATGACCACGCCCGAAGATTACCGCGCCGCCATCGAGTTTCAGCTTCGGAGCTATTCGCATCCGTCGGTGGGCACCATCAATTTCATGAACACGTGGGATGAGGTAGCCAAAGAGTTGATGGGGATGCCCTGGTTCGGCAAACAACTCAAGCCGTCGCGTAAGCTGCGCGAGCGCGTTGCCGAGATTACGGCGGGGCTCGATACGCCGCGCGATAAGATGATAGCCGTCTACGACTTCGTCCGCACCAACGTAGTCTGGGACGGGCTGCGCAATTTCGTCGGCGAGCGGGACATCGATGAGGTGCTCAAGACGCAGCGCGGCAACAGCGCCGAGGTGGCGTTGTTGCTCGTGGCGATGCTGCGCGCGGCGGATCTGGAGGCGCATCCGGTGCTCATCAGCACGCGTGATCACGGGCAGGTCATCAAAGGCTATCCGATCCTCTCGCAGTTCAACAGCCTGCTCGTGGCGCTGACCATCAGCGGCGAAACCCACCTGCTCGACGCTACCGACCCGCTGCGGCCCTACGACCTGTTGCCCTATGAAGCGCTCAACGGCACCGGCTGGCTCGTCCATCAAAAAAAGCACGAATGGATCCCCATTAAAGCCGCCAGCCGGTTTTACCATCGGAGCTACTTCGATGCGACGATCGACGCGTCGGGCACGCTCACGGGCCATCTTCAAACCACCGACAAAGGCTACAGCGCGCTCGATAAACGCCACGTACGCAAGCAAACCGACACCCCGCAAGACTTCGTCACAAGCGTGATGCTCATCGGTCTCGACAAGAGCGCTATCGATAGCTGTACCGTCACCGACGAGGTCGTCACCGAGCCGCTCGTGACCGAGACGACGTTTTCGGTACCGAACTATGCGCAGGTGGCCGGCGATTTCATCTACCTCAACCCGATGCCTGTCGGGCAAGTGAAGGAAAGCCCGCTGCGCCTGCCGGAGCGGACGTTTCCGGTAGACGTGGCGTATCCGCGAAGCATTTTGCAAACCTTCCGGCTGGTGCTGCCGGAGGGCTATGACGTGCAGGAGATGCCGAAGAGCTTTACCCTCAAATTGCCAAAAGACGGCGGTCATTTTAAACGTGTGGTGGGCGTCGAAGACGGCGTCTTGTCGATGCAGATGCAGTTTATCCTCAAGCGGTCGGTCTATTCGCCGGGTCAGTACCAGCACCTGCGCGGGTTGTATGACCGGGTGGTGTCGGCAGGCGCTGAGCAGGTGGTCCTCAAGCGTACCGAGTCAGGAATGTCGGGAGGTGAGAATCAATGAAACCGTTGCGTTTTTCATCTGGATGTAAACTCATGAGACGGAAAGAGGGAAAGGGAGAAAGGGGGACAGGGAGAAAGGGGGACAGGGAGAAAAAACATTCCCCTCTCACGCTCTCGCCCTCTCACCCTTTCCCCCTTCTCATCACGCTGGTGCTCCTGCTGATGGCGGCGATGCCGGCAGCGGGGCAGGACCTCCCGGACGGGTTCGACGAGACGTATTCGATGGCCTCGCTCAACCCGCTCTTGATGCTCAACGCCGACGCCGTCGTGCGGATGGAGATGCAACACTTCGACGTGGCCGGCCCCGGCAAAGCTACCCGGACGGTGCGCCGCGCCGTGACCGTCTTCAACGCCGACGGGCGCGACGCCAGCGAACTTTACGTCTTCTACGATAACCGGCTCCGTCACTTGAAAAAGCTGCGCGGCCAGATCCGCGACGCCGGGGGCAAGGTCGTCCGCAAGCTTAAAAAGGGCGATTTGGAGGATTACAGCGCCATCTCCGGCTACTCGCTCTACGAAGACGACCGCGTGCGCGTGGCCCGGCTCTACCACGACGTCTATCCCTACACCGTCGAGTTCGAGTATGAGGTGGTCTATGACGGTGTGATCTCGTGGCCGTTCTGGACGCCGCAGGATCGAGGCCGCCCTGTCGTTTTTTCGCGGTTCGAGATCGACGCGCCGGCGGGTATGGTGGTGCGGCATCAGGCGCGCAACGGAGACTTAGAACCAACCGTGACGCCGTACAAAGGGCGGCAACGGTATCGGTGGCAGGTGGAGAACCTTCCGGCGTTTGAGCCGGAATCGTACGGCCCGCCGCTGGCCGAGCAGATCCCCTCGGTTTACACGGCCCCGGCTGTCTTCGAGATCGAAGGTACGAAGGGCGATATGAGTTCGTGGGAGTCGCTGGGGCACTGGGCCTATAGCCTCTACGAAGGCCGCGACCTCTTGCCGCAGGAAGCCCTCGCCGAAGTGCGCAGCCTGCTCGACGGCGTGACCGACGACCGCGAAAAGGTGCGCCTGCTCTACGAGTATTTGCAAAGCAAGACGCGCTACGTAAGCATCCAGTTGGGCCTGGGCGGCTGGCAGCCTTTCGATGCCACCTACGTCCACGATAAAGGCTACGGCGATTGCAAGGCGCTCACCAACTACATGCATACGCTGCTCAAAGTAGCAGGCATTCCCTCGCATCCGGTACTCATCCGAGCCGGTCATCACGCGCCCGAAATCCTGTCCGATTTTCCCAGCAATCAGTTTAACCACGTCGTGCTGAGCGTGCCGCTGGAGGCCGACACCGTCTGGCTCGAAAACACCAGCCAGACCATGCCGTTCGGGCATCTGAGCACCTTCACCGAAGATCGCTATGCCTTGCTGATCAAGCCGGAGGGCAGCCACATCGTCCGCACGCCCCGAAGCCGGGCCGAAGACAACGCGCAGGTGCGCCACGCCCGCGTCAAACTGGCCGCCACGGGCGATGCCGTGGCCGACGTGCATACCCGCTACACCGGCAATCAGCAAGACCGCGTGCGCCAGGCGCTCGCCACCAGTTCGGGCCGCGAACGCGAAGAATGGCTGCACAATCACGTCGATCTCCCCAGCTTCGAAGTCGTCAGCGTCGACTTTTCGGAGGCGGAGGCGCATGCCAAGACTCTGTCGCTGCCGCTGACGCTCAAGCTGCCGCGCTACGCTGCGCGGACGGGCAGACGGCTGTTCCTGCAGGTCAATCTGATGGAACGCTGGTCCGACGTCCCGCCCTCCTCCGACGAAGAGCGGAACCAGCCCATCGAATACTTCCCCTACGCCTTCATCGATACCGACACGATCCGCTACGAATTGCCCGACGGGTTCGACATCGAAACCATGACGCTCCCCGTTTCGCTAGAGACGTCCTTCGGGCGCTACGAGTCGAAGATCGTGATGGAGCCGGACGGCACGCTGGCGTATTACCGCCGGCTCGAAGTCACCGAAACGCAGTGCCCCGCCGAAGGCTACGACGCCTTCCGCGATTTCCTGCGCCAGATCGCCCAGGCCGACCGCGCCCAGGTCGTCCTCGTTGCAACCGCAGATTAGGGCAGATTAGCGCAGATCAACGCGGATGGATGAAGATGGCAGATGTCGGATAGCCGATAGCTGTTAGAGGGAAGGGAAAAGCTCTTTCCATCCACATTCATCCGCGTGCATCCGCGTTAATCTGCTTTTATCTGCGGTTGCACTTACGCGTCGGCGATGACGAAGGCCACGGAGTTAGTCACCACGAGCAGGTAGCGGATGCCGGTATCGAGGGTCTGGGTGAGCGTGATGGGGGCCCCGCTGGGGGGGCGGACCTCGATGGTGTAGTTGCCCGGCGGTGTCGGGAAGAACGGGCTGGTGCTGCCGAGGCTGCTCAGGGTAGTGTTGAATGTAGAGGCGCCCGATTCGTCCTGAGCGGTGAGCGTGAAGGAGGAGACATTCGGCGCCGCATGTACGGCGCGGAGGCGTGTCTGGCTGCCCGGCGGTGTCGAGCGGTCGTCCTCGATCAAAAGCAACGTCTCCGCGTTTGTCGATCCGGCCACGATGATCGTGCGGGCCTGATCTTCCGCGATCAGCACTTCTTGCGTTGCCAACGCGGTCTGGCTGCCGGCAGGGCGCGCTTCGAGCCGCCGCAGGCCGGGATCCCACCGCAGATACGTCGTCGCGTTGCGAAACGAAAGGCTGCGCGTAAACAACTCGAAATCGATAAAAAAGTCGATAGGGCCGGCGCCGGGCGCAGCGTTGATCACCCGCAACTGCGCTGGATCCTCTTCCTGGCTATCACACCCGGCCCCACCAGCAAGCAGACCGGCGCCAACGATCAACGCCAACAACGCGCGCGCAATACCTTTCATAGCGTGATGTTCGGACTACAGAAATGGTTTCCTGTGTTAGGGTGCGTCCAGAAATGACCTCCTGACCTCGCTCCCACGGTCCTCCGTGGGAGTGTAGAACTGTGACGCTCCCGCGTCACGGGACGCAGAGCGTCCCAGGCTGCATTCCCACGCAGGAGCGTGGGAACGAGAAGATAGGAAGTAATTTTTTAGGCGCGTCCTAAGATAGTAAAACGTAAAACGTGAGGGTACTTCGCTGACACGAGCGAAGCGACTGACGAAGTAAACCTTTCTATCAGCACCCTCACGTTTTACGTTTCACGCCCCCTATCCCTGTCCGTTAGTCGTTACGCCTTCCTGAACCTCAACCCTCGCCAATCGCTCCGGATACGTCTCGCGGATGAGGGCGCGGGCCAGCGCTCGGGTCGGGTCGATCAGGAGCGTGCCATCGAGGGTGGTTTCGTGGATGGCGAGCGGCAACTCGGTGCAGCCCAGGATGATGGCCTCCGCGCCTTTGTCGCGGAGATGGTTGATGGCATCGAAGAGATGCTGCCGCGCTGTCTCCGTCACCGGATTCGACCGGGCTTTGATGCCGTAGACCGGGTCGAAGATGGCGCGGTTGACGAGGTCTCGCTGGACGGCCTCGTCCGGCACGATGGCCTCGAAGCCTGCCGCCTCGATAGCTTTCGGGTAGAGGCCGAGCCGGTAGAGCGCCAGCGTAGAAAGCGCGCCGATACGCTGGATCCCGTGCATCGTCTCGCGGGCGTAGCGCGCCGCTTCCTCGATCATATGCAGCAGGCGAATGCGGTGGCCGGAGGCGCGAAGCTGGGCCTTGACGACGTCGAAAATAGCCGGGGCGTGCGCCGAGTTGCAGGGCAGGCCGGCCACCGTCGCGCCCAGCCCATCGAGCCGCCGGGCCACCCCGACGATAGCATCCGCCGGGTTCTCGCTGATCTCGCCGAAGAGGTACGCGCTCCGGTCGAGGATACGATGCGAGTAGGACAGCAGCGCCACGGGCAGGTGCTCCTGATCCGTGCCGGCCTGCGTCTCATCGAAGATTTTGCGCGCGAGGTCGAGGCCGGCATACGGCCCCATCCCACCCACGACGCCGATGATAGGTTCGTTTTGTCTATGCATAAAGGGGGTTGGTTTTCTAGTGTTATCGTGTTTTGGTGTTATGTGTTTTAGTGTCTGGATGTTTTTGAGCAATCCAACTAAAACACTAAAACACGATAACACCAAAAAATCACACGAGCAAAGCGACTGACGAAGTAAAACACCCAACCGCGATGTCTTTCGCCATGAAAACGCGCAGCGGGGGCGGGGGCGTTACAGAATCCAGGCATCGGTTAGCGACGGGGGGAATTATAAAACCTTTGCGAAACCGATGCTGAAGGCCGGCCCCGGCGAACTGCACAGAGGCCGGCGCGTTGACTTCCCTGAGCGAGATCGTTATTTTAACAAGCCTGTAGATGGAGGGCGCTTTTCATCGATGAACAGCGCTCTTTTTTACGTCCTGTGCCCGGTCGTCTAATGGCAGGACAGCGGCCTTTGGAGCCGTATGTGGAGGTTCGAGTCCTCCCCGGGCAACCCGGTCTATTTTAGATTTTGGATTTTGGATTTTGGATTGTTTATCCCACCCCATCCCATAGACGAAAAAGCCGCGACGGTGGGGCCGTTGCGGCTTTTTCCACTGAGGTGGCGTTCGTAGCCGAGACCAATCCAAAATCCAAAATCTAAAATCCAAAATCTAAACCGCTATGCCGTACAGAGACATGTTTATCGGCCTGTTTACGGGGCGTTCCAATCCGGCGCTGGCCGAGAAGATCGCCGACGCCTACGGGCAAGATCTGGGCAACGTCACCCTGAAAACGTTCGCCGACGGCGAGATCTATGTGCGCTATGAAGAGTCGATTCGGGGCGCCGACGTCTTTGTCATCCAGAGCACCTATCCTAATGCCGATAACTGGTTGGAATTGCTCTTGTTGATTGATGCAGCTAAGCGGGCTTCGGCGGCGCGCATCACGGCGGTGATTCCCTATTTCGGCTATGCCAGGCAGGAGCGTAAAGACCAGCCCCGCGTCTCGATTGCGGCCAAGCTCATGGCCGATATGCTCGCCACCGCCGGCATCGACCGCCTGCTGACGATGGACCTGCATGCCTCGCAAATTCAGGGTTTCTTCGATGTGCCGGTGGATCATCTCTATGCCTCCGGCGTTTTCGCGGACTACTTTAACGATCTCCAGCTCGACAACCTCGTCGTGGTGGCGCCGGACGTGGGGGCTATCAAGATGGCGCGGGCTTATGCCAAACGCCTCGATACGGAACTGGCCGTCATCGACAAGCGCCGTCCGCAACAGAACGAAGCCGAGGTGGTCAACATCATCGGCGACGTCGAGGGCAAGAACGTGCTCTTGATCGATGACATCATCGATACGGCGGGCACGCTCACCAGGGCGGCCAACGCGCTGCGCGAAGCGGGCGGTAAGGAGATCATGGCAGCCTGTACCCACGCTTTGCTCTCCGGCCCGGCGTACGAACGGATCGAATCGTCGGTCTTGAGCCGGGTGGTCGTCACCGACAGCATCCCGCTGAAACGCGCCTCCGACGCCATCGAGGTCGTCAGTGTATCCGGGATGTTTGCCGATGCCATCCGCCGCATTGCCACCGATGCGTCGGTCTCGACGCTTTTTGTGCCGTAAGGGTGCTTTTGGCGACGGCGCCGATAGGATTCATGAGAGGGGCACGTTGGCAGGTCGTTGGAATAGGTCACTGGTCATGAGTCATTGGTCACTGGTTGTTGATGAGACACTAGTGACCAGTGACCAGTGACTCACCCCAACGGCTGAGCAGAGCGCCTGCCTGAGATCAACCAAGACAACGGTTTTCTATAACCGACGAAACAATCATGGACGTTATTACGCTTGCAGCCCGGCCGCGCGAGGCGGGAAAAAGTGGCGCCCGCGCGGCGCGTCGCAACGGCGATGTGCCCTGTGTGCTCTACGGGCATCACGTAAACCCGGTGGCCTTTCAGGTCTCTGAAAAGAGCCTCAAACCGCTTATCTATACCGATGAGACGCACCTCGTTGAGGTTGAACTCGACAAAGACGCCTGGCGCTGTATCCTCAAAGACATCGCCTACCACCCCGTCACCGACCGGCCTTTGCATGCCGATTTTCAGGTGCTTCAGGAAGGCGAGAAGGTGACCATGGCCGTGCCGGTGCGGTACCTCGGCACGCCCATCGGGCAGACCCACGGCGGTCGCACCGACTACGTCGTCAACGAACTGGAAGTGACCTGTCTGCCCAAAGACATCCCCTCGCACGTCGATGTAGACGTCACCGAGATAGACATCGGCCAGGCCATCCACGTGAGCAACCTGGATTTCCCGACCCTGGAGTTCCACGCGCCCGACGATCAGATCCTCATGACCATCCTGAAGCCGCGCGTCCTCGAAGAGCCGGCGCTGGTCGAGGAGCTCGAAGGCGAAGAGGGCGAAGAAGGCGAAGAGGGCGAAGAAGGCGAAGAGTAAGAGGCGCGCTTCGCTCGCTGTCATTTGCGTGCTGCGCTCGTGTCATTTGCGCCTTCGGCGCGTCATTCATTGTCATGGGTTGATCGTGACAATGAATGACGGCGACCGAAGGGAGCCAATGACACGAGCGAAGCGAGTAAATGACCACGAATGACCACGAGCAAAGCGAGCCATGGCTGGCAGCAAGCGGCTACTTATCGGGCTGGGCAACCCTGGCGAGACCTATGCAGCCACGCGTCATAACGCCGGCTTTGCCGTGGTCGATGCGTTGGCCGAGCGGGCGCGTGCGACGTTCAAAAATGACGGACGGGCCGGTGCGTTGCTTGCCGAGGGGCGCTTGCGAGGCCGTCCGGTGGTGCTGGTCAAGCCGCAGACCTACATGAATCGCAGCGGCTCGGCGGTCAGGCACCTCATACGCCGCTACAGGTTCGGCCCCGCCGAGATCCTCGTCATCGTAGACGACATCAACCTGACACTCGGTAAGATTCGCCTGCGCGAGCGCGGCAGTGCCGGCGGCCACAACGGCGTGCAAGATATCATCGACAGCCTGGGCACGGATGCCTTCCCGCGCCTGCGCATCGGCGTCGGCAGCGATTTTGATCGGGGCAGGCAGGCGGATTACGTCCTCTCTCCCTTCACCGCCGAAGAGCAACCCATCGTCGACGAGGTCCTCACCCGCGCCCGCGACGCCGCCGTAACGTTCGTCACCGACGGCATCGTCACGGCGATGAACCGGTTTAATCGGGGCAAGAGCGGGTAGGGGGAATGGCGAAAGGCCAATAGCCAGTAGGGGTCATAAAGCCACCAACCAAACATCCCCATTGGCCACATCCCACTGGCCATTCGCCCTTTCCCACGAAAAATGCGTTAAGTGGTGTGATTGCGGGCTGTGCTTGCTAAGTTTCACCGCTTTTTAGAGTGCTAACGAGAGCAGGAGGACTGCACATTTCCATGGATACAACACTCATCACCATCCTGGTCCCCGTAGCCGGGCTGCTGGCGCTGGGCTATGCCTTTCTGCGGACGCAGTGGGTCTCGAAGCAAGACGCGGGCACGGAGACCATGATCGAAATTTCCGGCAACATTGCCGAAGGCGCTCGCGCGTTTTTGCGGCGGGAGTACAGGGTGCTCGCCGTCGTCGTGGTGACGGTGGCCGTGCTGTTGGGCGTTGCTAATATCGGAGATCGCTTCATGGAAGGCGAGGTGATCAACTCACCCTTAATCGCGGTATCGTTCATCGTCGGCGCGTTGTGCTCGGCCACGGCTGGTTTCATTGGCATGATGGTGGCGACGCGGGCCAACGTCCGGACCACCAACGCAGCGCGTACGGGCCTGGCGCCGGCCCTCAACGTAGCCTTCTCCGGCGGGCTCGTGATGGGCCTGAGCGTCGTCGGCCTCGGGGTGCTGGGCCTGGGCATCCTGTTTCTGGCCTACGACAACCTCACTGCCTGGACCGACGTCCGGGTCATCAACGTCATTGCCGGGTTCTCGCTGGGGGCGTCTTCGATTGCGCTGTTTGCGCGGGTAGGCGGCGGCATCTACACCAAAGCCGCCGACGTCGGAGCCGACCTCGCGGGCAAGGTCTACGAAGGCATCCCCGAAGACGACCCCCGCAACCCCGCCACCATCGCCGACAACGTGGGCGACAACGTCGGCGACGTCGCCGGCATGGGGGCCGACCTCTTCGAGAGCTACGTCGGCTCGATCATCGGGACGATGGTTCTCGGCACGGGCTTCTTCACCGTCTTTGGCGCCGACGCAGAGACGAATAAGCTGGCGGCGGTGTTGTTGCCGCTGGTGCTGGCCGGCGTGGGTATCCTCGTGTCGATTGCCGGGTCGTTCCTGGTGCGGGTCAAAGAAGGCGGCAACCCGCAGAAAGGGCTCAACATGGGCGAGTTCGGGGCGTCGGCCATCATGGCGGTGCTCGCCTTTTTCATCATCCAGTGGATGTTGCCCAGTAGCTGGACGGCCACGACGGCCATCGTCGGCGAGTTCACGTATACCTCGCTGGGCGTGTTCTGGGCGGTGCTTATCGGGTTGGTCTCCGGCGTGCTCATCGGTCTGGTCACCGAATACTTCACGTCCACCCACACCCGCCCGACGCTCAGCATCGCCACGCAGAGTGTGACGGGGGCGGCTACCAACATCATCGCCGGCCTCGGCGTGGGCATGTTTTCGGCGGGGATTCCGGCGCTGATCCTGGCGCTGGCTATCATCGGCGCGCACGCTTTTGCCGGGCTCTACGGCATCGCTATCGCAGCGGTGGGCATGCTCTCGGTGACAGGCATCCAGCTTGCCGTAGACGCCTACGGGCCGATCTCGGACAATGCCGGCGGCATCGCCGAGATGGCGCAACTCCCGCCCGAAGTGCGCGAACGCACCGACAAGCTCGACGCCGTGGGCAACACGACGGCGGCTATCGGCAAGGGCTTTGCCATCGGCTCGGCGGCGCTGACGGCGCTGGCGCTCTTCGCCGCGTTCATGCAACAGGCCGGCGTCGAAAACATCGACGTGGCTCAGCCGAGGATCCTGGCCGGGCTGCTCATCGGCGCGGTGCTGCCCTACGTCTTCAGCGCCATGGCCATGGGCGCCGTAGGCCGCGCCGCCGGCGACATGATCAAGGAGGTCGGGCGGCAGTTTAACGAGATCGCGGGGCTGCGCGAAGGCACGGCCAAAGCCGAATACGCCAAGTGTGTCGATATCTCGACGGCGGCAGCCATCCGCGAGATGGTGGCGCCGGGCATCCTCGCCCTCGCCGTGCCCGTCATCATCGGCTTCATCGACAAAGACATGCTGGGCGGCTTGCTCGCCGGCGTGACAGTCTCGGGCGTGCTCTTCGCCATCTTCCAGTCGAATGCGGGCGGTGCCTGGGACAACGCCAAAAAACGCATCGAAAGCGGTATGACGATCGACGGGCAGAAACTGGGTAAGGGCACCGACGCCCACAAAGCCGCCGTCGTGGGCGACACCGTGGGCGATCCGTTCAAGGACACGTCCGGCCCCAGCCTCAACATTCTCATCAAGCTCATCGCCGTCGTCGCGCTGGTGATTGCGCCGTTGATCGCTTGATCGAAAATGTGGGACATTTTCGATAATTGTTTTGTGACGGCCCGGCGTCTCCACCGAGACGCCGGGCTTCCCCTTCTGGAACGTGGTTCAGGGAGGATGGTTAGTGTTGATGGCTGAGGATTTCATCCACAGATTTGAGAGGTGCCATGATGAATGCAGTGAAGGGCATTGTCCGTCAGGGCAAGATCGAGCTATTGGAGACGGTCGATCTACCTGAAGGCGCGAATGTGCTGGTGACGGTATTGGAAGAAGAGGATGTGCAGTTCTGGCAGGCTGCAAGCCAGACAGCTCTCGACGCTGTGTGGGATAACGAAGAGGACGACGTTTATGCCGAGCTACTTAAGAAGTGAGGTGGTCCTGGTACGGTATCCCTTCTCGAATGTGAAACGTGGCATCTTCACGGTACATCAATCTCTAGTGATCAAACG
This sequence comes from Rhodothermales bacterium, assembly GCA_028278205.1. Lineage (GTDB taxonomy): Bacteria > Bacteroidota > Rhodothermia > Rhodothermales > Bin80 > JANQES01. The sequence goes on along the minus strand of JANQES010000052.1, from coordinate 554 downwards.
TGTCGGTACGCTCAAACCTCAAGATGCAGCACAGGTCGAAAACGCCTTGCGAGGTTGGCTCGGTTTTTAGCACGGAGTTATAAATCCGAGCGTCAACTTTTCGCGGATTACAGAGTTATTAGACGCCCGGTCAGAGTCATCATCTTATATTAATCGACTCGGCAACCCAACACCTGGACGACGACGGAGATATCGTATGGCGACGGTTGAAGTCACGATGCCCAAGATGGGCGAGAGCATCACGGAAGGGACGGTCATCGCCTGGCACAAACAGCCCGGCGAGGCGGTCGAACTCGACGAGACGCTGCTGGAGATCGGCACGGACAAGGTCGATACGGAGGTGCCCTCGCCCATCTTGGGCATGACGACCTCGATCTCGCCCGCTCCGGCAGGCGCGGCATCGGGCGCAGGCGCAGCTTCAGGTGCAGGAGCAGCCTGAGGTGCCGGTTCGGGTTCGGCCACCGGCTCGGGCGGCGGCGCAGCGGACGGTTCGGGTTCGGCCACCGGCTCGGGCGGCGGCGCAGCGGACGCCTCGGCAGGCGGTGCCGCCACGG
>JANQES010000050.1 GCA_028278205.1 Rhodothermales bacterium | reverse complement strand
TGGCTTGATCCCCCGGATCCCCGGATCGTGGTCCGGGGCAGGCTCGGTCCGGGGCAGGCTCCGGACCAAAAGATCAAGACGCTACCCGCTGGGCCGTGTGTTACATGTAACGTCTTTACGGCACGCGCTCAACGTTGAAACGCGCTCGGCTTCGCCTCGCTCAAACAGCAAATTTTCCTTGTTCGCGTGCCTGCGCTCCGTTTACTTCGTGAACCTTCGATTTCGAGACGGCCCACCGGCTAAGGTCGATTTTTTCTTTTTCCCATTCTCCTGCTTCCCCTTTCCCCCTCTCCCCCTTTCCCCAAATCCCCACTGGCTACATCCCACTGGCCATTCCCCATTTTAATATTTGTCGAAGACAAGGGCTTTTAATTCTAAATTCAAGCCCCGGTGTCTCGCTTGAGCGAGCTATGTTTTAGATTAGACCGCTTAGAGATTCGTCCCCTCAAGCTCGCTACCTGCAAGGCGTGATTACGATCTGCCGGATCGTGCAGGAGCCTTTCGATAATAGCTCGCAGCACCCCCTGCGGGCCTTAAAATGACGGAGTCATTTTATGCCACAGATCTTTCCGAAGAAGGTCAACGTGTTGCCGCACCTGTCGTTGGGGGCGGTACTCTTCGGAAGCGTGCTGACCATCTTCGCGCTCTGGTACTACTTCTCGCCGGAGTATACCGACGTAGGCTATGCCCCCGAACAGCCGGTGCCCTACAGCCATCGCCTGCACGTCGATCAGCTAGGCATGGATTGCCGGTATTGCCACAACTGGGTCGAGGTCTCAGACTGGTCGAACGTGCCGCCGACGGAGACGTGCATGAACTGCCACGGCATCGTCAAGACGGAGTCGTTGGCGCTGTTGCCGGTGCGCGAGAGTTGGGCCACCGGCGAATCGGTCGAATGGGTGAAGGTGCATCACCTGCCAGACTATGCGCAGTTCAGCCACGCCGTCCACGTCAATAGCGGCGTCGGGTGTGAGACGTGCCACGGGCGCGTCGACGAGATGGAGGTCGTCCGGCAGGTCGAGCCGCTTTCGATGGGGTGGTGCCTCGAATGCCACCGCGAGCCCGAACTCTACCTGCGCCCCAACGAAGAAGTCACGACGATGGGCTACGTCCAACCGGCGGACTTCGTCGAGCGCAACCTGGAGCGGATCCGCACGCAGGGCATCCAACCGCCCACCAACTGCTCCGCGTGTCATTATTAGTCACTGGTCATGGGTCATGAGTCATGGGTTCTCGAAAAAAACTCATGACCCATGACCCATGACTCATGACCCAACAAACATGATAGAACTTCCCATCATAGAGGCTCCTGAGGCCGCCGGGGCGTCGTCGTCGCAGCAGCGATTCTGGCGCAGCTTCGCGCATCTACGCAAGGATCCTGCTTTTGCCGAAATCGCACAGCACGAGTTTATGCCGGGGGCGACGGACCCGCCCAGCGGCGCCTCGCGGCGGCAGTTTCTGCAATTGCTGGGGGCTTCGATGGCGATGGCCGGGCTCTCTGCCTGCCGCCGCCCGGTCGAGACCATCCTGCCCTATGCGCAGAAGCCGGAGGAGATCATTCCGGGCATCCCGCTCTTTTATGCGACGGCCATGCCGTTTCGCGGCGTGGCGAGCCCGCTGCTCGTCGAAAGCCACGAAGGCCGTCCGACGAAGATCGAGGGCAACCCGCAGCATCCGAGCGCGCAGGGCGCCACGGGTCTTTTCGAGCAGGCCTCCATCCTCAACCTCTACGATCCGGACCGTTCCAGCACGATCCGCCGGGACGGCGATGCAGTGACGTGGGATGACTTCGTCGCGTTCTGTGGGCAGTTTACGGGCGGCGCGGCGGGCAAACGCGTGGTGGTCTTGAGCGAGGAGACCTCTTCGCCGACGGCGCTGGCCCTGGCGCAACAGCTCGGCCAGGCGTTCGGGCAGTTCCAATGGGTCACGTACCGGGCAGAGGGTGAGGATGCCGAGAAGCTGGGGATGCAGCAGGCCTTCGGCAGCCCGTATCGCCCGCAGTACGAATTTGGTCAGGCGCAGGTCATCGTCAGCCTCGATGCCGATTTTCTGGGGCCGACGGCGCGTAACTTCGTCCATGCCACGCGGTCGTTTGCCGAGGGGCGGCGGCTGTCGTCGGCGCAGGATACGATGAGCCGGCTCTACATGGTCGAGAGTGCCTATTCAGTCACCGGCGGCATGGCCGATCACCGGAAGCGGCTGCGGTCGAGCGAGGTGCCGGCGTTTGCGGCGGCGCTGGCGGCGCAACTGGGCGTCGGCGGTATGGGTCGCGCAGGCGGTCAGTTCGATGCCGATCCGTTCCTGGCGGCGGTGGCGGCAGATCTGCAAGCGGCGGGCGCGCAGGGCATGGTGCTGGCCGGCGAGACGCAGTCGCCCGAAGTCCATGCGCTCTGCGCTGCCATCAACAGCACGCTCGGCAGCATCGGCACGACGATGACGCTCATCGACACCGGCGAGCAGTCCGTCACCCCGCAGGCCGATGATCTGGCCCAACTCGCGCAAGACATGAACGCGGGCACCGTCGATGCGCTCGTCATCATCGGAGCCAACCCCGTCTACGATGCGCCGCCGGATCTGAATTTCCGCGCGGCGATGACGCAGGTGGCCGAGACCATCCACGTAGGGTTTCACGTGGACGAGACGGCCAGCGCCGCCCGGTGGCACCTGCCGCGCGCTCATTACCTCGAAGCCTGGGGCGATGCGCGCGCCTACGACGGCACGCTCTCGGTCATTCAGCCACTCATCGCTCCGCTTTACGGCGATGCGCATTCCGAGATCGAAGTACTCAGCGCGCTGGCGACGGGCGAAGACAAGGCCGGCTACGACCTCGTCCGCGAGACGTGGCGCAACGCTTCGCCGCCGCCGATTGCCGAACCCTTCGAGGAAGGATGGCGACAGGTGCTCCACGACGGCTTCGTGCCCAACACCGCCTATCCGACCACGACGGCGGCGGCACAGCCTGTGACCCTGACACCGGCGGCTTCGCCCGGCGACCTCGAAATCGTCTTCCGCCTCGATCCGACGGTCTTCGACGGCAGCTATGCCAACAACGCCTGGTGCCAGGAACTTCCCGATCCGATCACGAAGGTCGTCTGGGATAATGTGGCGGTGATGAGCCCGCAGACGGCCTCCGATCTGGGCGTCTCGTCGGAGTACTCCGAAGGCCGGTATTATTCCGATCTGGTCATTCTGTCTTTCGACGGGCGCGGCGTAGAGTTGCCCGTGTGGATCGTGCCCGGTCATGCCGACGGCTCGATCTCGGTGACGCTGGGCTACGGGCGCGCTATCGCCTCGACCCGCGACGAACGCACCTCGCCGTTCTGGGATACGGATGATAAAACGGATGTCTACGGCCACGGCGCGCTGGCAACCGGCATCGGCGGCAACATGGCGGCGCTGCGCAACAACGTCGCCGCGCCGGTAGGCACCGTGGAGGTTGAACCGACGGGCCGGAAGTATCGCGTCGTCACGACGCAAGACCACGGCACGCTCGACGTAGAAGCGCGCCCGCTCTTCCGCGTGGGGACCTACGACGAGTACCGGCAGGATCCGAGCTTCGCCATGGAGATGGAAGCGCCCACGCCGGGCGAGGATGAGAAGGTCGGCTTCGAGGAGTATCCGACGCTCTGGGAGACGCGGCATCCGGCGGTAGAGGCGGCCATGCGAGACAGCAGCTACTACCGCAACCAGTGGGGGATGGTCATCGACCTGAACACCTGCACCGGATGCGGGGCTTGCATCGTGGCGTGCCAGTCGGAGAACAACGTGCAGGTGGTCGGCAAAGACGAGGTAGGCAACGGGCGCGAGTTGCACTGGCTGCGCCTGGATCGCTACTTCATCAGCCACGGCGACGAGACGCTCTCGGACAACCCGCAGATGGTGCTCCAGCCGATGCCGTGCCAGCATTGCGAGAACGCACCGTGTGAGTCGGTTTGCCCCGTCGCGGCGACGGTACACTCGCCCGACGGCACCAACCAGATGATCTACAACCGGTGCATCGGTACGCGGTATTGCGCCAACAACTGCCCGTACAAAGTGCGCCGGTTCAACTACTTCAACTGGGTGAAGACGCTTCCGGAGACGGTGCATATGGCGCAGAATCCGAACGTCACGGTGCGTTCCCGAGGGGTGATGGAGAAGTGTTCGTTCTGCATCCAGCGGGTGCGCGGTGCGCAAAAACGCGCCGGCCTCGAAGAGCGGGCTCTGGCCGACGGCGAGGTGGTTACGGCGTGCCAGCAGGCGTGCCCGGCCCAGGCCATCACCTTCGGCGACCTCAACGATCCCAACAGCGCGGTCTCGCAGCAGAAGCACAACAGCCGCAATTACGAGATGCTCGCGGAGCTTAACATCAAGCCCCGTGTGTCGTACCTGGCCCGCGTGCAGAATACCAATGCGAGCCTGGGATCTGGTGAGGCTTGAGTATGGATGTGTGGGGATTATGATTTTAGATTTTGGATTTTGGATTGGTCTCTTGGGGCACCCAATCTAAAATCTAAAATCCAAAATTTACTTCCCATACTCTCACACATAGAAAAGGGCAAAAGCCCTCGATATTTTTTCCATATAACCGCAAAGCACCCGTGAGCACGGTTCACGAAAGCGCAAGCCTGACGCCGCACGGCGGGGATGGTCATCACGAAGATCCTCCGCTCGTGACCGGTAATCTTGGCTTCCATGAGATCACGCAGTTGGTCTCGTATCACACGGAGAAGAGGCCGCCGTCGACCTGGTATATGGCCTTCGCGGTGTCTTCCACCCTGCTGTTTGTCCTCCTGGTGATGATCGCCTACCTGTTCTGGAACGGCGTCGGCGTCTGGGGCAACAACAACCCGGTGGGGTGGGGCTGGCCGATTGTCAACTTCGTCTTCTGGGTCGGCATCGGTCACGCCGGGACGCTGATTTCGGCCATTTTGTATCTGTTCAGGCAGAAATGGCGCACGGCTATCAACCGCTCGGCAGAAGCCATGACGATCTTTGCCGTGATCTGTGCGCTTCTGTTTCCGACGATCCACGTCGGGCGCGTGTGGGTGATCTATTGGACGCTGCCCATCCCCAACCAGATGGAGATGTGGCCGCAGTTCAAGAGCCCGCTGCTCTGGGACGTCTTTGCCGTCTCGGTCTACTTCACGGTCTCGCTCATCTTCTGGTACGTCGGTCTCGTGCCGGACCTGGCGACGCTGCGTGATCGGGCGCGTACGGCCCTGCGCCGCCGCCTGACGGGCTTCTTCGCATTGGGCTGGACGGGGGCTAACCGGCACTGGCGCAACTACGAGAAGGCCTACCTGCTGCTGGCCGCGCTGGCTACGCCGCTGGTGCTCTCGGTACACTCGGTCGTGTCGTTCGACTTTGCGGTGTCCATTGTGCCCGGCTGGCATACCACCATCTTCCCACCCTACTTCGTGGCCGGGGCCATCTTCTCGGGGTTTGCAATGGTGATGACCTTGCTGATCATCGCCCGAAAGATCTACGGCATCGAAAACATCATCACGATGGATCACCTCGAAAAGATGGCGATCATCATCCTGGTGACGGGTACGATGGTGGGCTTTGCCTACATCACCGAGTTTTTCATCGCGTGGTATTCGCAGGTCGAGTATGAACAGTACGCCTTCCTCAACCGATCTACGGGGCCGTATGCCTGGGCGTACTGGACGATGATGTCGTGCAACCTGCTCTTCCCGCAGTTTTTCTGGATCAAGCGGCTCCGGCGCAGCATCCCGTTCCTGTTCGTCACCTCGATCATCGTCAACATCGGCATGTGGTTCGAGCGTTTCGTGATCACCGTCACGTCGTTGCACCGCGACTTCCTGCCGTCGAGTTGGGATTATTTCAACCCGACGCTGGTCGATGTCTTGACGCTGATCGGCTCGTTCGGGTTGTTCATGACGCTGTTCCTGATCTTCTTGCGGTTCCTGCCGATGGTGGCGATGGCCGAGATCAAGATGGTCTTGCCCGAAGCCGACCCCCACTATTACGACGACCACGGCGATGGCCACGCCGGCCACGCCGCGCCGTCACCCACGGGACAAACCGAAGGCGCCGAAGGCGCATAACGCTCATTTTTCGCCCGAAAAATTATGCTGAAGAAAATTCTTCAGGACGCTAAGGCGACGATGGGGATCTATGAGGGCCGCGACGACCGGATCTACGGTCTGCTGGCCGAATTCTCGGATCCCGGCATGCTCTTGCACGCCGCCCAGGAAGTCCGCAAGGCGGGCTACAAACACTTCGACACACACAGCCCGTTTCCCATCCACGGCATGGACCGCGCGATGGGGCTGGGCAACTCGAAGGTGGGCTACATCACGCTCATCGGCGGGGCCACGGGGCTGGCGCTGGCTACCTGGCTGCAATGGTGGACCTCCGCCGTCGATTATCCGATCAACATCAGCGGCAAGCCGTTCTTCGCCTTCGAACCGTCGATCCCGATCATGTTCGAGTTGACGGTGTTGTTCTCGGCGCTGGCGGCGGTGGCCGGCATGTTTGCGCTCAACGGGCTGCCGCGTCCGTACAATCCGCTGTTTTACTCCCGCCGCTTTGCCCACGTCACCGACGACGCGTTCTTCCTGCACATCGCCGCCAGCGACAAGCAGTTCGACCTCAAGCAGAGCGAGGCCCTGCTGCGCAAGGCCGGCGCGCTCGACGTCGAGGTGATCGAAGACAGGGGCTATTCGGAATTGCACGCGGAGACTTAGTCCGTCGTCGGTAGTCCGTGGTCCGTTGAGGATACCTTCACCAGAGCTATCAACGGACAACGAACAACAGACAACGGACAACGAACAACAGACAACTATGCGAAACACGTTTTTCATCATAGCCCTACTCGGAGGGATGGTGCTGGGTGGATGCCGGGGGAGTATCTCGGAGGAGCCGCCGGTCCATATCAACCCGAATATGGACTTTATGGAGCGCTACGATCCGCAATCGGCCAGTGGGTTCTTTGCCGATGGCCGGACGATGCGCCCGCCGGTGCCGGGCACCGTCGCGCGGGGGATGCTCAAAGACGACACGCGCTTCCACCTGGGCCTCGAAGCCGACGGCTCGTACGTGCAGGGCATCCCTGTGCAGATCACCCAGGCGTTTGCGCAGCGGGGCCGGGAGCGTTATGACATCTACTGCGCCGTCTGCCACGGCAAAGCCGGCGACGGCCAGGGCATCGTCATGACGGGCGGCTACGGCTTTGCGCCCATCGGCTATCACAACGACCGGCTGCGCCAGATCGAAGATGGGTATCTCTACGATGTCATCGCCAACGGTATTCGCACGATGCCGGCTTACGGGCAGATGATCCCCGTGGCCGACCGCTGGGCCATCACAGCGTACATCCGCATCTTGCAGCGCAGCCAGAATGCCACTGAAGGCGACATCCCCGCCGACATCCTCTCGGACATCCGGCCTGCGGGCTCGCCGTAAGGCGGACCGTTGGAGAGAGTCCGAACCCTGTTTAATGACATAGTGAAACGTGAATATGGCTGATTCGGCAAAACGAAGCTCGCCCCTCACCTGGCTCATCGACCCGATTGCGCCGACGACGGATCAGGCCGAGCGCGGCTTTCGATTCACCGGGAGCAACACCACCTGGATGGTGCCGCTGCTCGTCGGGGCGGCGCTGGTGGTGGTCAGTTGTGTCCTCGGCTTCTCAGAAAGCTTTCGTGAGCAATTCTACTTCTCCTACCTCATCGGCTGGACGTTCTGCCTGTCGATAGCCATCGGGGCGCTCTTCATCGTCATTATCAAACACCTGACGAAGGCCTACTGGATCGTCGCAGTGCGGCGCATCCCGGAGGCGTTGATCTGGTCGTTCCCGCTGCTGCTTATCCTGTTCATCCCCATCCTGCTGGGCTTTCTCGATCATCACGGACCCTATCATCACTGGACTCAGGAGGGCATCGCCGATCCCAACAGCGAGCATTACGACGAGATCCTCGCCGGCAAGGTGGCCTATCTCAACATCCCGTTCTATCTGGTCCGGATGGTGTTTTATTTTGCCGTGTGGATCTATCTCTCGTACCGGCTCTACACGCTGTCGCTGCGGCAAGACGTCGATCCGGATCCGAGCATTCCGGTGCAGCAACGCCGCGTGAGCGCCTGGGGCCTGCCCCTGCTGGCCGTGGCGACGGCCTTCGCCAGCTACGACCTGCTGATGGCGCTCGACCCGCACTGGTTCTCGACGATCTTCGGCGTCTATTTCTTCGGGGGCGCTTTTCTGACGGCCTTCAGCATCACGGCGCTCGTGGCCATCATGCTCCAGCGCCTGGGGATGTTGCGCAACGTCGTCACGGCAGAGCATTACCAGGATCTGGGCAAGCTGATGTTCGGATTTGTGGTGTTCTGGGCCTACATCGCCTTCAGCCAGTACATGCTTTACTGGTACGGCGGTATTCCGGAAGAGACGGTCTGGTTCCGGCATCGGATGGAGCACGGCTGGGGCGCGCACAGCGCTATGCTGCTGTTGATGCACTTTATCCTGCCGTTCCTGATTCTGCTGCCCCGCGCCGTCAAACGGTCGATTCCGTTGATGAGCATCATGGCTGTCTGGCTGATCATCATGCAGTGGTACGATCATCACTGGCTGGCCATGCCGGTGCTGCACGTGGAGCACGCCACGTTCCACTGGCTCGACTTTAGCTGCTGGATCGGTCTTTTCGGGATCTTTTTCGGCACGTTCGTCTGGCGGCTGGGCCGGCATCCGCTCGTTCCGCAGCACGATCCGCTGTTGGGCAAGTCGCTCCGGTTCGAGAACGCATGAGTTTGCGAGAGGGAGAAAGGGAGAGAGGGCGAAAGGGGGAAAAGCGTTTCTTCTCCCTTTCCCCCTCTCACCCCTTCCCCCTCTCTCAGTTAACCGCTACTTACCCTAAGTTTCACGTTGCCTTCACGCGGCGATGTGTTTCCAAGCTCTATTGTTATCTGATCTGCGCATTGTGTAATCCTGAAGCTGATGAGTGAATCACCCGACATAAAGCGTCCTGCGCCGCCGTATCTGCTCGCGCCCCAGGAAGAGGCGGTCGTAGACGGGGCGGCGGTTACGTTCTCGTGGGAGCCGGTAGACGGCGCCACGGGCTATCGTCTTGAGGTCTCCACGGATACGGCGTTCGAGGCGGTGGTCTATGAAGAGACCGTGGCGGCGAGTGTCAAGGAGGAAGCCGCCGAGGAGCAGCCTGTCGAACCGGTCTCGCTCACCGTGGCCGGTGTTTTTGCGACCGATAGAACGACGTATTTCTGGCGCGTCTTTGCCCAGAACAAAGCCGGCGAGAGCCAGGGCGAAAACATCGAGAGCTTCATCAGCGGCACGGCGGAAGACGCTGCGCAACACATCGGGCGGCCCGATCACGAAGAGCGCCTGGGGCCGCTGACGGAACTGATCACCGGCGGCTCGGAAGACATGCTGCACCTGCGCCGCCGCGAAGGGCAACCGGCGGACGTAGCCGCGCCGGTGGCCGAGGCGGAAGCCCCGGAAGCCTTCTACGCTGCCGAAGACCAGATGGGCGTCCAGCACGAAGGCATCGAAGCCCGGCAGATCATCTTCTTCGTCTTTTTCCTGATCATCGCCATTGGCCTCTTTGTCTGGGGCGCGACGAGCTGGTTCAAGTCGGTGGCCGATCAGGCTTACGAGGATGCCTCCTCGAATCTGGATTATCCGGAACTGCGCCAGATGGAGCTTTCGGCGGCGCGGTTGCTCAATCAGTATGAAGTGGTCGATGCCGCGCAAGGTGTCTACCGCATTCCCGTAGACCGCGCGCTCGACCTGATCGTCGAGGAGGCAGAGCAGGCCCCCGCTGCTAACTATTCGCAAGAGCTTCAACTAAGGCCGGGCAACTAAGGCCTGTCTTGAAGTTTCAGGAATTATTGAAAACTAAAGGGGGAGTTTCCTGAACGACGACGTGGGTTCAAGGAAGACATATAGGCTCGGTAGATCCGGATTTCGGTACATCCCGTTCGCCGAACGGGATCCTCGCCGTTTTTTTGGTCATTTGGTCCCGTTCGGCGAACGGGACGTACTGGGAGCAAATCTACTGAGGCTGGCCGTAGTCGTGGGCCTGATGGTCGTCAGCCTGCTTGCCGGCAGGCCGGCGGCGGCGCAGGTCGTCGAACAGGCGCAGCAGGCCTACGAAGGCGTTGGCATCGACCAGCGGCTCGGCGAGGTCGTGCCCGCCGATCTGGTCTTCCGCAACGAAACCGGCGAGGCCGTCGAACTCGGCGCCTATTTCGATGGAACGCGGCCTGTGCTGCTGACGCTCGTCTACCACACCTGCCCGATGCTCTGCAACACCCTGCTCGACGGCCTCATCGGCACCCTCAAGCCGATGGACTGGACGCCGGGCGGCGAGTACGAACTGCTCACCATCAGTTTCAACGCCATCGACACGCCGGAACTGGCGGCCCGGCAAAAAGCGCGGTATGTGGCGCAACTGGGCAAACCCGACGCTGCCGCCGGCTGGCACTTTCTCACCGGCGACGAAGCCGCCATCAATGCCCTGACTGAAGCCGTCGGGTTCAACTATCGCTGGGCGGAGGAGCAGCAAGAGTTTGTCCATCCGGCGGCGCTGATCTTCCTCAGCGGAGAAGGAAAGATCACCCGCTATCTCCCCGACCTGAAGCCGCGCCCCCGCGACGTGCGCGCTTCGCTCGTGGAAGCCTCGGAAGGGGCCGTCGGCTCGGTGCTAGACCGGGTCTTTCTTTACTGTTTTCAGTTCGATCCGGAAGCCAACTCGTACGCGCTGCACGCGGTCAATGCGATGAAGATCGGCGGCTTTCTGACGTTGCTGGCCCTGGGTTCGATGTTGTTCGTGTTGTGGCGGCGCGAAACGCGGAAACAGCGTTCCATGCCTGATTTTCAAACCTGACGTTTTATGGAAGATAAAGGGACTCTCTGGTTGCCCGAAAACGCCTCGACGTACGCTGGCGACGTAGACGCTTTGTTCTACTTCATCTACTGGGTGAGCGTCGTCTTATTCATCCTGGTGATCGGGGCGATGGTGTATTTCGCCTACAAATATCGCCGCCGCAGCGAGGCCGACCGCCCGCAGCCCATCAAGGAAAGCAAGCTCGTCGAGGCGTCGTGGGTCGTGGTGCCGACGATTCTGGTGGCGATTGTCTTTACGTGGGGCTTCCAGGTTTTCATCAAGATGGGGGTGGCCCCGCCTAACGCCTACGAGATCACGGTGCGTGCTTCGAAGTGGAACTGGTTGTTCGAGTATCCCAACGGCGCGCGGTCCAACGAGTTGCACGTGCCGGTGAGCCGCCCGATCAAGCTCAAGATGAGCAGCATCGATGTGCTCCACAGCTTCTTCGTGCCGGCCTTCCGGACCAAACAAGACGTGGTGCCCAACCGCTACACGTATGTCTGGTTCGAGGCCACGCGGCAAGACACCTTCCAGGTGATGTGTACCGAATATTGCGGCCAGCAGCATTCGACCATGCTCTCGCAGGTGGTCGTGCAATCGCAGGGTGATTTCAACACGTGGCTGGCCGAGAACCTGATCGACGAGTCGGCCACGCCGGCAGAGCGGGGTGAGTTGCTCTACAATCAGCAGGGGTGTTTCGCGTGTCACTCGCTCGATGGCACGACGGGCAGCGGCCCGACCTTCCAGGGGCTCTCCGGCAGCCAGCGCGCGTTCACCGACGGCACGACGGCCACTGCCGATGCGAACTACCTGCGCGAGGCGATCATCAACCCGGCGGCGCAGGTCGTCCAGGGGTTTGCGCCGGTGATGCCGGGGCAGTACGGCACGACGCTCACTGCCGAGGAGATCGACGCGCTCGTCGCTTACATCCAAGAACAGTAGTACCTTCATCGTAGCAAGCCAAGCCTTGAGACTCTATGAGTGCAGCAACACATAGCGATTTGTCGCAACGACCGGCGATTCATTATCTCAACCACGAGAAGGGCCTCTGGTCGTGGCTGACGACGGTCGACCACAAGCGCATCGGCATCATGTATGCCATCGTCGTGGCGCTCTTCTTCCTCGTTGGCGGCATCTTCGCCACGCTGGTCCGCGTGGAGTTGTCGGCGCCGGGCGAGACCATCATGGGCCAGGATTCTTATAACCAGGCCTTCACGCTCCACGCCGTGATCATGGTCTTTCTGGTGATCATCCCGGCCGTTCCGGGCATCCTGGGCAACTTCGTGCTGCCCATTCAGATTGGCGCCAAAGACGTGGCCTTCCCCCGGTTGAACCTGGCAAGCTGGTACATTTTTATGGCCGGCGCCGTGCTGGCTATCTGCGGCTGGCTCGTCGTCGGGAAGGTCGATACCGGGTGGACGTTCTACACGCCGTATTCGAGCGAGGCCAGCGATGCGGTGCTCTGGATGACCTCGGCGGTCTTCGTGGCGGGGTTTGCGTCGATCTTCACGGGGATCAACTTCGTGGTGACGGTGCATAAGATGCGGGCGCCGGGCATGACGTGGAACCGCCTGCCGCTGTTCGTCTGGGCCATCTACGCCACGGCCATCGTGCAGGTGCTCGCTACACCGGTCATCGGCATCACGATGGTGCTGCTGTTCCTCGAAAAGTTTATGCAAATCGGCATCTTCGATCCCGCCCTCGGCGGCGATCCGGTGCTGTTCCAACACTTCTTCTGGTTCTACAGCCACCCGGCGGTCTACATCATGATCCTGCCGGCCATGGGCATCATCAGCGACCTGATGGGGACGTTCTCGCGGCAGCAGGTACAGGGCTACACCTTCATCGCCCTGTCGTCGGTGGCGATTGCGTTTCTGGGCTTTCTGGTCTGGGGCCACCACATGTTCGTCGCCGGGCAGTCGGCCATCTCGTCGATCATCTTTTCGATGCTCACCTTCCTGATCGGTATTCCGACGGGCATCAAGGTGTTTAACTGGGTCGGGACGATGTATAAGGGCTCGGTGTGGCTTCAGACACCGATGCTGTATGCGCTGATGTTTCTGTTTCTGTTTACCATCGGCGGCTTTACGGGCATTATGGTGGGCGTGCTGGCGACGGACGTGCACCTGCACGACACGTACTTCGTCGTGGCGCACTTCCACTACGTGATGATGGGCGGCGCGTTGATCGCGCTCATCGGCGGGATGCATTACTGGTGGCCGAAGATCACCGGCAAGATGTATAACGAGACGCTGGGGCGGATTGCGGCGCTGCTGGTCTTCGTCGGCTTCAACCTGACGTTCTTCACGCAGTTTATCCTGGGCAGCCGGGGCATGCCGCGTCGCTACCACGACTACGAACTGCTGCTCGAACAATTTCCGGAGTTTGCGCCGTTGCACTTTGCCTCCAGCATCGGGTCGTGGATTCTGGCGGCGGGGCTCTTCCTGATCTTGTTCTACGGGATCCATTCGCTCTTGCGCGGCAAGCCGGCCTCGCAGAACCCGTGGGGCGCCGTTACGCTGGAATGGACGCACACGACCACGCCGCCGGATCCGCACAACTTCCACCACACGCCGCTGGTCACACGCGGCCCCTACGACTTCCACCTGGCCGACGACGTCTTCGGCCCCTTCCACACCGGCGACGGCGCCGGCGACGGCGTCGGCGAAGTGACCGAGGCGCCGAAGCCGGAGGAAGCGTAAATCCCTTTGAAATCATTGGCCGTAGAGACGTTATATATAACGTCTCTACCCAACGTAACACCGCAATCATCGTTTGTATGGCTGATTCGACCACTGTAACCGTTGCGGCGGCGCCTGAGGCGCACGCGCATCATCCGCCGCATTTGCACCACCACTTCGTCTCGTCCGAACAGCAGTTCGACGCGGCGAAGCTGGGCATGTGGCTGTTCCTGATCACGGAGGTGTTGCTCTTCAGCGGGATGTTCGTGGCCTACACCGTCTACCGCGTCTGGCACCCCGAAGTCTTCGCCGATGCCAGCCAACTGCTCGACTGGCGCCTCGGTGCTCTGAACACGATTGTGCTGCTGGCCTCGTCATTCACCGTGGCGCTCTCGATCCATTTCGCCCAGAAAGACGAAAAGGAAAAGGTGGTGGTGCTGCTGCTTTTGACGCTCCTCTGCGCGGCGGCCTTCATGGTGGTGAAATACTTCGAGTACTCCGGCAAGTTTGCCCACGGCGTCTTCCCCGGCGCCGGCTACGCGCCGTTCGGCGAAGATCATGGGCTGAACTACGCGGACTTCGACTTCCCGTATGCGCCGCAGTTCTTCAGCATCTACTTCGTGATGACGGGCATCCACGGCTTCCACGTGCTCATCGGCATGGGCCTTTTCACCTGGCTCGTCACGCGGGTCATCCGAGGCCATTTCTCCGCTGAGTACTACACCCCCATCGAACTGACAGGCCTCTACTGGCACCTGGTCGATATCATCTGGATTTTCCTGTTTCCTTTGCTTTATCTGATTTAGAAATTCTGCGCGCAGAATTTCTAAAAGTAAAAACCTTTTAGACTGACGCTATGGCGCATTCCAGCCAACATCACGACCCGTCGGGGGCGGCGCACCACGGGCATTATATCATCCCGATCAAGGTGCTCGGCACGGTCTTCGGCGTGCTCGTGTTTTTGACGGTGATCACGGTGATTACCTCGCGGATTGACCTGGGCGCGATGAACGTGCCGCTCGCCCTCGCCATCGCTATCACCAAGGCGTTGTTGGTGGTGGCATTCTTTATGGCGCTCAAGTACGATAACGCGGTCAACACGCTCGTCTTTTCCGTCGGGGCAGTCTTCGTGCTCGTGTTTCTAGCCTTTACCCTGGCCGATACCGCCTTCCGCGGTTCGCTCGGCATCATGGATGCCGAGACGGTTGCCGACCAGCAGCGGGCCGAGGAAGCCTTGCGCGCCCGCGACCCCGGCGCCGCCCTCGTAGCCGCCGCGACAGACACCACCGCCGCCGATCCCGCCATCCCCGTCGATGGCTCGGCGGTGTTTGCGACCTACATGTGCAACACCTGTCATACGCTCGACGGCGCCGCCAGCGCCGGTCCGACGCTTCAGGGCATCGGCAGCCGCCAGACCCGCGAGGAAGTCATCCAATCGATCCGCGAACCCGACGCCATCATCGTCGAAGGTTTCGCGCCGGGCGTCATGGCGGCCACGGTTAATGCCTTCGGCTTCGCCAACGTCACCGACGCCGAGTTCGAGGCGCTCGTTGATTTTTTGATGGAGCAGAATTGAAAACCCTGCGGGTTTTCAAAAGGGTTAAGCGGAGTCGAGATGTCTCGACTCCGCTTTTTTACTTTTTACTTGCACTATATCAGTTTTTATCATAGACTATATCAGACTTTGATATAGCCACCCAATAAACCGGCTCGTCATGCTTCCCAAAGCGCTCATTGCCGCCTCGCTGAAGCCGATCATGCTCTCGCTCCTGGCCGAGCGAGACATGTACGGCTACGAGATCACGCAACGTGTTCAGACGCTCTCCGAGGGTAAGATTCGGTGGGCTGCCAGTAAGCTCTACCCTGTGCTGCACGACCTCGAAAACCGGGGGCTCGTCGCGTCTTTCTGGCAACCGTCCGAGTCCGGCCCGGCCCGCAAATACTACCGGCTCACCGTCAAGGGGCAGGGGGCGTTGGAGAAGACGAAGCAAGACTGGCTGGATCTGAATCAAATCCTGGTCAAGCTCTGGGGACCGGATCTGTCTCTGGCTCCCTCGATGTGATGTTCAATCTTGAGAAAGCCCTGGCTTCGTGGCGGCGTCAGTTCAAGCACCGGCGCGCCTTTCTCGCCGAAGACCTCGACGAGTTGGAACGCCATCTGCGCGACCACATCGCCGATCTCGTTGCGGAAGGTCTGGAGGAAAAGGCCGCGTTCCGGCAGGCCGCGCGGGCGCTGGGGGCTTCGTGGGAGGCCGAGGCCGAATATCGCAAGGTTTACTGGGGTAAGCTCAGCCGGAAGCACCGGCGTTTGGACGAATTTCTCTGGAGGCTGGTTATGCGGAAGAACTATCTGAAGATTGCGCTGCGTAATCTGCGCAGGCAGAAGACCTATGCGTTTATCAATGTTTTCGGATTGGCGGTGGGGCTGGCTACCTGCCTCCTTATCGGCGCCTTCATCCGGCACGAGGCGTCTTTCGACCGTTTCCACCCCACCGCCGACCGGGTTTACCGCGTCTACAAAACACCCCAGCCGACCTCGATGCTGGGGCTGACCCAGGCTTTAGAAGATCGTTTTCCGGAGATCGAACACGCCACGCTGGTGTCGCGACCGTGGCAGCAACTCCTGGCGCGCGAGGGCGAGTCGTTCTTTCTCGAAGACGTCGTTTATGCCGACAGCCAGTTTCTTGACGTTTTTCCTTTCCCGCTTTTGCGAGGCAATCCCCGCGAGGTGCTTGCCGGGCCGGGGCAGATGGTCCTGACCCGCTCTACCGCGCATCGATTTTTTGGGGACGAAGATCCTATCGGCAAGACGTTTATGGTGGAGAATCGGGAGGAATACACCGTCGTGGGGGTGATGGAGGATGTGCCGTCGAATGCGCATTTTCGGTTCACCGCGCTTTTTTCGTTGGATGGCAGAGCGCGGCAGCAGCGCTATAACAGCGCGGTGCAGTGGAACAGGTTCGTGGGCAGTTATCTCTATGTTTTGTTGGACGAACACACCCGGCCCGAAGCCCTCGAAACAAAGATTCGCGCTTTCGAGGCCGAGGAGCGGAAGGCGTTGCCGGCATTGTCTCAAGAGCCTCAGCTTCGCTTGCAGCCGCTCACGAGCATCCACCTTCATGCCACCGACCTGACGCAAGACATCGCCCCGCAGAGCGACACGCGCTACCTCTACCTTTTCTCTGCCATCGGCCTGCTGATTTTGCTGATTGCGTGCGTCAACTACATGAACCTGGCCACGGCTCGCTCGGCGGAACGGGCGAAAGAGGTCGGCGTGCGCAAGGTGATCGGGGCCTATCGGTCGCAACTCATCAACCAGTTTCTTAGCGAGTCGATGTTGCTGGCGTTGTTGGCGGTGCCGTTGGCGCTCGCGCTGGCGTACGTCGCCCTGCCGTTGATTGCTCCGCTGATGGAGCGGCCTCTTTCGCTGCATCTTTTCGAGGATGGGCTGTTGCTGGCGGCGCTCGGCGGCGGCGTGGTGCTCATCGGGTTGCTTGCCGGCAGCTATCCGGCGCTGTTTCTGTCTCGGTTTCACCCGGTGCGGGTGTTGTCTTCGCACGGCAGGAGCATGGGCCGAGGCGGGCTGATGCTGCGCCGCCTCCTGGTGATTTTTCAGTTCACCGTGGCGATGGTGCTTTTTGTGGCTACCGCCGTCATGATCTTTCAACTCGATTACATTCAGAACAAGCGGCTGGGCTTCGATCAGGAGCACGTCGTCAGCTTCAGCATACCCGGCGCGTTGAAGGAGTCGTACGAGACCTTTAAGCAAGAGCTGCTCAGGCAGCCCGCCGTGGCCGAGGCTACGTCGGGGGCGCCGCCCGGTATCGGATGGGCTACGGCCTGGACGGACATGCCGGCGGATGACGGCGAAGAGGAATGGCCCCTCACCCTCATCGAGGGCGACTACAGCTACCTGGAGACGCTCGGCATCAAGCTGGTGGCGGGTCGCGCGTTTGAGCCGGAACGAAGTACGGATGCCGAAGAGGCGATTATCCTCTCGGAAGCGGCTGCGCGTCGTTTCAATCTGCCCGAAGACCCGACCGGCCAGCGCGTTTCGTTCATGTGGTTCGACGACGTTGAAGTCATCGGCGTCGTCGAAGACATCCACAATACCTCGTTGCATGAGGCCCTCGTGCCGATGGCTATCGGGCTGCGCGCGGGCGCCAACCCCAGGATGCTGGTACGGCTGCGCGCCGGCATGATGCAAGACGGGCTTGCAGATGTGGCCTCGGTCTGGCAGCATTTTGTGCCCGACCGTCCCTTTCAATTCAAGTTTCTCAACGACCAGATCGGGGCGCAATACCAGGCCGAGCAGAAGCTGATGCGCCTGTTCACCCTCTTCTCCGGCCTGGCTATCTTCGTGGCGTGCCTGGGCCTCTTCGGGCTGGCGTCTTTCACCGCCGAGGCGCGTACCAAAGAGATCGGCATCCGCAAGGCGCTCGGCGCTTCAGTCTCCAGCATCATCACCTTGCTCTCGACGACGTTTATCAAGCTCGTGCTGGTTGCCTTTGTGGTTGCCGCGCCGCTGGCCTACTTCGCCATGCAGCAATGGCTCCAGGACTTTGTCTACCGGATAGAAATATCGTGGCCGATATTTCTAATGGCGGGCCTGGCGGCTCTTGGGATTGCGCTCTTGACGGTGAGTTATCAGGCCGTCCGCGCCGCCCTGGCCAATCCGGTAAAGGCGCTGCGGTATGAATAATGGCAACCGCAGATGGGCGCGGATTCACGCAGATAGATCAGCAGATTATCTGTGTTCATCTGCGTTCATCCCCATTCATCTGCGGTTGCAAAGGTGGGCGCGGATTTACGCAGATGGGACTGCGTTTGGCATCATTCATCCGCGTTTATCTGTGTTCATCTGCGGTTGCAAAAGCCCCGTCTCGTCATCCCAGTTTTCAGGATAGCAAGACGGGGCTCACAATTTTTTAAACCATTATTTTTTAAGCCCGAAGGGATTAAAAAATATACTCCTGGATTTTAGCGTCGAACTCGGCCTGGGTTTCGTGGACGATGATGGTGCCGCGCATGCTGTAGTGGCCGCCGCCGCAGAGCTGGGCGCAGCTAATCTCCATGTCCGGCGCGGCGAGCACTTCGGTGATGCCGGCTTCGAAGAGACGGTCGAGGATGCGGGTGGAGAGGCGTTGGTTTCTGGCCGCGATCACCGTCCCGTCGGGGCCTGTGTAGTCCTGCATCGCGATCCATCGATACGGCGGGTATTGCCGGCGGCGTTGCTGATCGGCGTCGATAGTCATCGTCTTTTGCATTTGCTGCCGGAACTCCGCCGTAGACATCTCCGGCACGAACCACACCGGAATCTTCAAGCCCGGAATGGCATCCTGCTTGACGCGCATATTCGGCAGCGCGAAACTATGGATGACATCCTGGGAGGAGATTTCGACGACGGTAGGTCTGCCTTTGACCAGATGCATTTCATCGGCGACGATGATGTCGTCGGCGCCGCTGGGGTCGCTCGGATCGATCTGGATGGGTTTGGTCAGCGTCGTCCGTCCGAATTCGCCGTCGCCGCCTGGATAGACCACGTTCCAGGCAAACTGCTCAGTGATGAGGTTAATGGTGAGGGGGTTTTGGTCGGCAGTGGGAAAGTCGTTTTTGATCGTGGCCCAGATGGGGAAGGCGAAGCCCACCAGCAGCACGGCCTCAGCCACGACCACAGCGCCTTCGACGTACGACGACCACTTGCTCGTGACGCCGTGATAGTTGGCTTTGGGCTGCTTCTTGGCGCGGAACCGGTAGAGCGTGTAGAGGAAGAAAGGCGCCCAGAAGAGAAACAGGGCCAGCATGAGCACGTGGACCCACCCCATCATGGCATCGATGGGCGCACCGTGGGCGGAGGCGTCCAGGGGCATGCCCCCGAAGTTGCTGAAGTCGAACATTGCGTGTGTCCTTCTTGGGTGGATTTAGCGTTCGGATTCGGGTGGAGTGGGGCGCAGGTCCCCGTGCTGGTTGACGACGAACTCGCCGGGTTCGAGCATCCGGGCGCGTTTGCGCATGTTGACGAAGAACATGCCGATGCCGCCGCCGACGAAGCCGATCATCGCCAGGAGCGAGGCCATCGACATCACCAGCGCGTTGATCGTCGTCTCGTTGGCCCCGCCGATGCCGATGCAATGTTCGCAGGCATAGGCCGCGTCGGGCAGCGCCAGAAGCACGACGCCGGCCAGCACGAGGCATGCTTTCAGTATGGTTTTCATCATAAGTACCCAACGTGCTTCAGCTTACGCATGAAGTTGATGCCGTAGATGATCAGCGCAATGCCGATCACGAACAAGCCGATCCCTATGATCAGAAACCAGACGTTGCCGAAGGTGAGGTGATAGTAAATACCCCACACCCCGACCCCGAACGACATCAGGATCGACACGATGATAAAGAATATGTGGAAGGCCTTAAGCGACATAGCGGCCTACGACGTCGTAGAGCATCGACATCTCCTGATCAGAAAGCGCCGAGATAAACAGGATGAACATGCACACCAGAAACACCACCGTGACGATGAGCACCCAGGCGATCACCTTCTTCTCAGAAATCAGGTGCATGAAATAGCCGGCTACCAGCCCGCCTTTGATCAGCGCGATGATCAGCGCCACGATGAGCGCCGGCCCGATGGTAAAATCAAGATACGAGACGGCCACCGTCACCACCGTCAGCACGGCCAGCGCCGCAAAGACCATCACGTACACCTTGACGTGTTTCTTGACCTCTTCTACGGTCATGTGTTCGGCCATAGCACCTCCTTCGTTGCTGTTTGTTGGATTGGGCGGCCAATCTTGATCGTTTTGCTCGTTTGCGAGTTTGGCGTAGGTCACTGGTCATTACGCTCGCCTTCGGCTCGCTGTCACTGGTCATTAGTGGTTTTATTCTCCACCAGTGACCAATGACTAGTGACCAGTGACCGCCCCAACAAGGCAAAACGCCCAGGACTGGCACCGCCGGTGTCCTCAAAGTAGATAGATCGTCGGAAACAAGAAAATCCACACCAGATCGACGAAGTGCCAGTAGAGGCCGGCTACTTCGATGCGGTTGGTGAAGTGGGCTTTGTCGTGGTCGTTGCCCTGGGTCCACATCTTCGTGCCCGGCCCCCAGAAGTAGGCGTTGACGATGATGCCGCCGGTCACGTGGATGGCGTGCAATCCCGTCAACACGAAATAGACAGCCAGAAACATGTTCGTCGACGGGAACAGGTCATGCCCGAACTTCGAGCCGTACTCGAACGCTTTGACGATCAGGAAGCCGAAGGCCAGCAGGATCGTCAGGCCCATGTAGAGCTTGTACTTTTTGAAGTCGTTGAGTTTGAGCGACGCCCACGACATCACCATCGTCACACTAGAGGCGATGAGGATCATCGTGTTGAGCGTGGCCAGCGGCACGCTGAGCACCTGATCGGCGCGTTCGGCCATGGTCGTTGTGTCGGGGATCATCATGCCGGGCCAGGCTTCCGCGCCCATGCGCAGGAAGATGTAGGCGGCAAAGAGCCCACCGAAGAGCATCACCTCCGAGGCCAGAAACAGCCAGATGCCCAGCTTGGCGTTGTTGACGCCGGTGTCGCGGCGCGGTATAACTTCGTAGGGGATTTGCAAATCCATCAGGCTAGGCGTCTGCTTCTATGGTTTCGGTTTCGGTCTCCTTTGGCGGCGGTTCGTCCTGCGGGATGAACTCGCGGCCACCCGTCGGCGGGCTGTATTCGTAGGGATCGCGGTACACACTCGGCACGTGGATGAAGTTGCCGTGGGGCACCGGCGGCGTCGGCGTGGCCGACCATTCGAGCGTGGTGGCGTCCCAGTGGTTGTCTTTCTCCACTTTCTTGCCCTTCTTGAGGCTCCAGAAGAAGTTGATGATGAACGGAATCTGCGCCACCGCCAGCAAAAACGCCGAGATCGACATGAACGAGTTGTAATGGAACACCGGCTCGGAGAAGCTATACGTCAGCCCGCCGTCGAAGAGTCTTCGGGAGACCCCCGCCATGCCCTGGATGAGCATCGGGAAGAAGACCCCGTTCATGAAGATGAGCGAGCCCCAGAAGTGGATCTTGCCCAGCAGATCGTTCATCTCGCGCCCGGTCACCTTCGGATACCAGTAATAGACCCCGGCAAACAGCGCCAGGATGGTGCCCGGCGCCACGACGTAGTGGAAGTGGCCGATCACGTAATAGGTATCGTGCAGCGGGATGTCGGTGGGCGCCAGCCCTAGCGGCAGGCCCGTCAGCCCGCCGATGCCGAACATCGGCAGGAAGCCCAGCGCAAAGAGCATCGGCACCGTAAACCGGATCGACCCACCCCAGAGTGAGATGAATAGCGCCGAGAGGATGATCACCGACGGGATCGAGATGATCATCGTCGTCACCTGGAAGAACGCGCTGATGGCCGTGCCCATGCCGGTGATGAACATGTGATGCGCCCAGACGATGAACGACATGAAGCCCAGGAAAATCACCGAATAGACCATCAACTTGTAGCCCCAGAGCGGCTTGCGTGTGTTGTTGGCGATGATCTCGGCTACGATGCCCATGGCCGGAAGGATCAGCACGTAAACTTCCGGGTGGGCCAGGAACCAGAACAGGTGTTGCCACAACAGCGGGCTGCCGCCGCCGGCTACTTCGAGCGGGCCGTCGGCGGTGACGAGGCCGCTGGGCAGGAAGAAGCTCGTGCCCAGCAGGCGGTCGGCCAGTTGGAGGAAGCCGGCGGCTTCGAGCGGCGGGAAGGCCAAGAGCAGCAAGAACGCCGTGATGAACTGCGCCCACACGAAAAACGGCATCCGGAAGAATGTCATGCCGTCGGCCCGGAGCTGGATGATCGTCGTGATAAAGTTGATCGCGCCCAGCAGCGACGAGGTGATCAACAAGACCATCCCGAAGAGCCACATCGTCTGGCCCATCGTCTCGATGTCGGCCAGCGGCGGGTAGGAGGTCCAGCCGGCTTTGGCCGCGCCTTCGGGCACGAAGAAGCTCGCCATCATCACGATGCCGCCCCAGAAGAAGAAGTGGTAGCTGGCCATGTTGAGCCGGGGGAAGGCCATATCTATCGCGCCGATCTGCAACGGCACGACGTAGTTGCCGAAGGCGCCGACGGCCAGCGGCACGATGCCCATAAACACCATGATGGTGCCGTGCATGGCGCCGAACTGGTTGTAGAGTTCGGGCGTGAGCGCGCCGAGGATGGGAATAGTCGCACCCGGCGAGGCCAACTGCCAGCGCATCAGCAGCATCAGGCAGAAGCCGAAGAAGAGGAAGAACAAGGCCGTGATGCCGTACTGAATCCCGATGACCTTGTGGTCGGTCGAGAACCAGTACTTGCGCCAGAACCCCTCTTCGTGGTGATGATCGTGATGATGATCGTCGTGCGCGTGCTCGACGGCGTGTGCCTCCGGGGCCTCATCGAGCGGCTGCTGTTCGCCGTTGGTCTGGTGCTGGTCCTGGGGAGTGGATCCCTGGGGACTTTCTTCCATCGTTTCGTCGCCTTTCTGATTCTGGGGGAGCAGCGGGGAGCCTTACAAAAGGTGTGTGGCTTTCCTTAGGGGTTTCACTGTGCGTCAGGGTTTGCGTCGGTCATTGGTCATTACGCTCGCTAGCGCTCGCTGTCACTGGTCACTAGTGTCTTTGACCTCAACCAGTGACCAGTGACCCGTGACCAGTGACCGACACCAACCTGGGCGCGAAGTAGGACCGTGAGGAATGCCAAATTGCTGTTGCATGACCACTTCATCCCTAAAAAAGAAGCGTTCAGATTCGGTAAAGACGCTACCTGGAATGCTGAACGCTTCTTTTTTGAGTTTCATCGCTGGTTTAGCCTGCTGCCGAGAAGGTGAAATCGGCGGTGCCGGCCTCGCCGTCGCCGACGGTGACTTCCATCGTCTGCGTGCCGAAGTCCTCGTGCCAGGCTTCGATGGTGTAGGTGCCGGCGGGTAGGCCGCTGATGCTAAAGCTGCCGTCGTCGCCCGAGACGCCGAAGTAGGGATGATCGAGCACGAAGGCAAAGGCCTGCATCCAGCTATGCACGTCGCACTTGACGGAGATGGCCTTTTCCACGACCAGGAATCTCTTCTCTAAATAGTCGCCTTCATTGGGCGTCGATTCGTTGAAGCCCCGGTTGCTCTCCGGCACGGGGTGGATGTTGTGCTGGAACGGGTCGCTGTTCTCGATGCGGAACGTCTGGCCGGTCTGCATACCGAGGACGCGCGGCACATACATGCACCCTTCCTGGTCGAGCACGGCAGGCTCGGACGGAGGCGGGTAGGAATAGCCATCCGGAAGCCCCGCCGAAACATGAACGAAGACCGATTTGAGCTTGCCATCGGTCACGACGACGTTGTCCGAGACCGGCGGTCCGTCGTGCAATTCCATGCATTCCGGCTTCATGCGCACCGGCGTCGGGGCGGGAGGAGTGCCGTCGAAGGAGATGGTTCCTGCGATGGAGGCGGTGCCCATCGGCGTGGCTGCTGCCGCAGGCGGGGCGTCTTGCGAGGCCGCCGGGGCGTCGGGTGCCGGGGCGTCGCCACCGCCGCCGCATCCCGCTGCTATAAGCGCAATCGTTACTGCGAGAAAAGAGGCTTTGAGTCGCATGTAGTTCTTCCCGTTTGGTTCGTCGATGGGGTGGGTGGGAGACAAAGCTGAGACGGGCGGGCGAGGGGGTGCATAATCGCCGAGGGGGCTCAACTTCACTGGGTTCCGTAAAGACCTTGCTGAAATATTGAATAAATTATAAAATGTCAAGACGGCGAAACAAGGTTTGCGCATTTTCCACGACGGATTAACAATGCGGTGAGACGATGGATTGGGTCTGGACGCTCTACAAGAAGTACATCACAAAGCAGTTGACCAAGGCCGGCGCTGCCCACCCGACCGACGACGAACTCGAACAGGCGTTTCTCAAGGCGCTCAGCGAATCGTCGGTGACGGTGTTGGTGCAGGAGCCGTGGCAGAATTCCGTCCGTTTCAAAGGCCTCGCGCGCGGTCCCGTTCTGGAGATGATGGATCTGATCCACGATCCGATGGGGTATCTGTTCGAGCATTACGGCGGCGGCAAGTTCAAGCTCAACTTTCATCAGGGCTGGCATTTCGTCGCCACGCAAAACTTCAAACCGCAGGGCGAACCGCGCTGGCAAAACCTGCCGGAGATTGAGTTTTGAGGGATTTTGACCTGCGATCAAAATCCATAAGGGGGTGAATGAAAAAGGAGCTATCGACATCCACGTCTGACTTCCGCGAGCGTGTGGTGGTGTTTTTGGCGTTTCTGACGTCGGAGGAATGCCAGGCTGCCTGTCGCCGGCATGCCCTGCCCGAAGAACTGGCCGCTGCGCTGGCCCGGCTCTGGTTCGATGAAATCTACGTGCCCGGCGAGAGCTACCTCCACGGCCTCAAAGGCGACCGCTCCGGCGAAGACCTCGCTCGCTTCAACGCCTGCTTCACGGACGACGAACTGGCCGAACTCGAACGCTTCCACGGCTTCTTCGAACTACGCCTCGACTTTGTCTCGAACACTGCCCTGGGCCGCGCTTTCTTCCCCGACAACGACTCGTGGCGCAGCCTCCTCAAACACGCCGCCTACGTTCTCGCCGACCTCGACCCCGACCCGGGCCGCCTCCGCGCGCTACTGGCCGCCTTCGTCGAAGAGGCGCTCAGCGAAGGCAACGGCGACGCGCTGCTGGAGGGGTTGAGAAAGCCCAAACAACTGGGGGCGTAGGGTTATGGGTTTCGGATTACGGGTTAAGGCATGTCTACAAACGGGATCGTCGAAAAAGCCCCGTAGGGGCGTTCTGTTTGTAGTACCTCCCGTTTTCCCCAAAAAATAGCTCCGTAGGAGCGTCCTGTAAAAAAACAGGCCGCCCCTACGGGGCTTAACGCGAGGAAATAACGTTGTTTTCTACAAACAGGTCGTCCCTACGGGACTTGGCAGACTCGCCCTATTCTTGAAAACTGAAATCCATCAAGCCGCCGGCTCCATCGGCTGTTTTTTCCCGAATTCGATATTCCACCCCGCCCGCGCCAGCATCCAGCAGGCTACGGCGGCGACGACCATGAAGGCGACGGCGCCGTAGACGAGCGGCATCTCGCCGCCCCAGGGCAGCGGCGCCAGCGCGCCGTCGTCGTTGAGGATGACGCGGAGCAGGCCGATGAGGCGCACGACGAGGAAGACGGCCAGCAACCGCGTGAACCATTTCAGGATTTTCGACCGGGCGCCGTTCCAGATCAGCGGGGGAAAAATGAGGATGAACAGTGCGCCGATGATAAACCACGCCGTCCCGCTCTGCGCAGAAATGCCCATCTCGATCAAATACAACCCGCCGCCCCAGTAGATGAGTCCGTAGATCAAATACGTGACGGCGGCTTGACGGTATTTTTTGGGATTTTGCGAAGCCATGAAAGCCGGATATGACGAAGGCAACACGAAAGAGGGTTTGTATTGCGTACCTCGTGTTGCATAACGGTGTTTAGACGCAATACGCAGTACGCACGGCGCAGTACAAACCTCACATCCCAAACCGGCCTTTGACCTCGTCCATGACCGTCGCGTCGATCTCGGCGTAGCCTTGCTCGCGGGCATAGTCTTCGACGCCTTTTTTGACCATCGATTGGATGAACGACGGGATGCGTTCGATGCGGGCCTGGGCTTCCTGAGTCCAGACCGGGCCGGCGGCGCGTTCTTGCTGGGCGTACGCCTCGGTGACGACGCCGGTGAAGGGGCATTTCGAGCCGGATGTCTTTTCGGCAGGCGCTGCGGCGGGCGCCGGCGCAGACACCTCGTCGCGTTGTTCGGCCAGCGACGAGCGCAGCATCTCCATCGGCTCGGCAGGCACCGCGCGCCCGCCGATCTTGACGCCGAGCGAGCGGACCATCTGCGTTTCCATGGCATTGGTCAGCATCGCGATGTCGCGCTGGCACGAGGGGCAGCGGTAGATGATCGACATCGAGCCTTCATCCGGGCCGCGCGTTTCTAGCAGCTTCATCGGTTCGTCGCAGGTCACACATAAGAACTTCATAGCCGTCCGTTGTTTAGATGGATGATTACCGCAGAGAGCGCAGAGGCTTTTCTCTGCGTGCTCAGCGGCCTCTGCGGTTAAACAAAACTAGCCCAGAAACGCCCGCACCTTTTCAGCAATCTGCGCGATGGATTGGCCGGCGGGGGTGGCGTGGTGGTGTTGCATAAAGAGCGTGCCGTCGTCGGCGGCGGCAGCGAGGCGGGGGTCGAAGGGGATGCGGCCCAGGTACGGCACGTCGTGCCCCGCCGCGAGTTCCTCCACCCGGCCCACGGGAAACAGCGCCTCCTCCTGGCCGCAATGCGCGCACACATACGCCGCCATGTTCTCCACCAACCCGATCACCAGCCTCCCCACGATCTCCTTCGCCATCGTGATCGACTTGGCAACGACCAACTGCGAGACGCCCGACGGAATCGTCACGACGATGGTCCCCGAAAGCGAAGGCAGCACGTCGGCCAGGTTGGGCAACTTGTCGGCGCCCGGCGGCAGATCGACCAGCAGTAGGTCGAGCGTGCCCCAGGCGGTGTCTGCGAGGAATTCGCGGAGGGCGGCCATCTCCATCATGCCGCGCCAGGTGTAGGCGTCTTGCTGCGTCGGCGCGTTCCAGAGCACCGGCGTGCCGTCTTGCGGCAGAAACAGATCGATAGACATCACCTTGATGCCGAGCGCGCCGGTGGCCGGCGTCATGCCCGCCGCATCGGCCTGCGGCGTGTGATCGCGCACGCCCGTCATCTTGGCAATCGACGGGCCGTTGATGTCGGCGTCGAGGATGCCCACGGCCTGCCCGTCGCGGGCCAGCGCCGCTGCCAGATTGACTGTGATGGAACTCTTGCCGACGCCGCCTTTACCGCTCATCACGGCCACTACGTGCCGCACCGACGCCAGCCGCGCCTGCACGCGATTCGCCTGCTCAGTGACTTGCTCGATGATGTTCGAGCCGCCGTCGGTGGGGATGTCGTGGTACGTTTTCACGAGGGTTGCGAGGTCATCGTGGCAGATAGTCCGGCGGCGTCACGGTATCGACGAAGAGGATGCCGTCGTATTGATCCCGAAGCACCATCCGGACGTCTCTCGTGCCCCAGGTTTTCGTCGTAATCTGGTCGAACATCCAGGCGGTGCCGGGGTGCTTTTCTTGCTGCGAGAGATCGACGAAGAAATATTTCTTGCGTACCTGATAGAGGATGGATTCCAGGCTTCCGCGCGATGCCTGCGTGACGTGATACACCTGCCGGTTGTTCATCGCTGCGCTGCCGCGATAGGTGTAGAGACCCACGGTATACAACGCATCGCGGTGACGCTCGGCCACCCAGCCGCCCATCGTGCGCGAGGGCGACGGATCGACGGCGTCGTTGGCGTGCCGGATGTGGTAATTGTGGCCCCAGACGATGATTTTCTTATCCGGATAGTATTTGTTGAGGAGAAAGTCGAGGTTGTCGGCCATGCCCTCGTCGCGGATTTCGGACCGTTCCGTAAAGTTGGGGGCGGTGTTCTGGCGCACGTATTGGATGAGCGACCACGCTGCCTGCCGGGCCAGAAGCGGTGTCTTCGGATCCTCCGCGAAGGCCTGCGCCAGTTCGTCCTCGTGCCGGCTGATATACTGCGCCAGGCTATC
Organism: Rhodothermales bacterium; assembly: GCA_028278205.1. Classification (GTDB taxonomy): domain Bacteria; phylum Bacteroidota; class Rhodothermia; order Rhodothermales; family Bin80; genus JANQES01. The sequence goes on along the minus strand of JANQES010000050.1, from coordinate 56,698 downwards.
ATAGCCGGCTATCAACCGATCCTTGTTTTCCGCAAAAAACGCCATCGAGCTTTCGCGGCTTTCGCTGGGGCGCTCGATGAAGGCTTTGTCGAAATCATAGACTTGCCGGGCGTAGGCCGTATCGAGTACGGCCACCACGTCGCGGAAGAAATCGGGGCGATTTTGTTTGCCCATCCCACTGCTCTCCTGCACGTCGAAGCCGGTCAGCAGGAGGGGGCGGTCGGTGCTGTGCGTCTCCTTCAAATACTCGAAGAGGGGCACCACCTCCTCGGTATGCCAGACGCCGAAGATGCAGCTTCGCATCGTGATCTCCGGACGATCCTCGGCGGCGCGCTCGTTGGCGCGGTTGCATTCATAGATCGAACTTTCGAAGGCGATGACGTCGTAGCTGAGTTCCTGGTGGAGAAACTTGATCAGGCGGACTTTAGCCATGTTGAACTCGGCCATGCCGTGGCCGCTCTCGCCCAACTGCACGATGCGCTTTCCTTCCAGGATGGGTTTGAGGAAGTGCAGGTCGTCGAATTCATCCGTCAGCAGCGAGCGGATGGGATGATGATTGGCGCGCACCCAGTCCACGACAGCTTCGCTTTCCGTGGGGGCATTGCTATCCGCCGGTGTGGCGAGTTCGTCGTCGGATTGGAGCCAACCGGCATAGTCGGGTTTGGGGGTTGTCTCCTGCCCCGGCGCCGCCTCGACCGTCGATTGTTCATCCACTTCGATCGCCAGCGCATCGAACCACGCGGTGCCGGTGCCCGGCTTGAGCGCGCCGAAGATGATTCGCTGGGCATTGGGCGCGACGGGGATCTCAATCTCATAGCGCGTCCAGGGGGTCGTGCCGTCAGGTCCGGTGATGGTACCGCCGCCTAAGGGGCCTTGCATGTTGTCGAGGTAGATCATGCCGTTTACCCCATCGACGCGCATCCACAAGCCGGCATAGCCGTTGGCCACGTCCTCGGTCTTGATGTACCCGCTATAGCGAACCCGCCGCCCGCCGGCAAAGCTTGAGGGCACCGACTGTGAGGCAAGGGCGAAGCCGGTTCCTCCCTCGGCTATCGTTTCCATGCGAAGGCTATTGCGTCCTTCGTAGGCCGTCGCGGTGTCGATCTCCACCACGAAGCCGTCGCCGCCGCCGTACCAGCCGGCAGGCTTGAGCGGATCCATCAGGCTCGTTTCTTCAAAGCCCATGTTGACCGGCGCCCGATTCTGGGCCGTCGCCGTGGCTGCCATCAAGAGCAGGGTCAGGGTCGCGAGGAATAGGTGCTTTGCCATGATCGGGAGCTGTGGCTGGTGGAGTGTTTGAGTGTTATGGTGTTATCGTGTTTTAGTTCTTTTAGGTCGCCCAACTAAAACACTCAAACACGATAACACCATAACACTCACTTCTTCCCTTTTTCCTCCGCCTGCTTCCTCAACATCTCCTCCATCATCTTGACGCCCTCGGCGATGCCTTCTTCGGTGATTTCGAGCGTGATGAGCGTGGTGCTTCGCTTGCGCGCGGCGTCTTCGACACGCTCTTTCGTGCGCGTGCGCATGAAACCTTCAGGGACGCGGTTGAGCCGCGCCACGGCATCCGGCGTCCACAGGAAGTCGCCATCTTTGATGAGTTCAGCCATAGCCGGTTTGCTGGTGGCGTCGCGGTCGCCGGGGCCGTCGGGGGTGGATTTGAGTTTGCCGGGTTCGCTGAGGTGCTGCGTGGCTTCGAGCGTGTCGCCGATGACAGCCATCACCAGGTCGAGCGTGATGGTCGGTATTTTTTTGACGCGGGCGTTTTTTTCGATTTGCGCTTTGGCCCGCCGCATCTGGTAGCCGTCGGGTACCTGCCGCAGCGCCTCACGGGCCTCTTTGGTCCATTTCAGCTTGACGTTGTCGAAGGTCGCCTCTTCTTCGACGCCGCCTTCGAGCGGGACGAGGCTTTCGAGGGCTTCTTTGTCAAGTTTCTGGAAGGCCTCGGCTCCCGCGCCGCAGACAGCGCATTCGACCGGCTCGAAGTCGCGCGCGGCGTAGCCGCATTCGCTGCACACGTACGTCACCGAATCCGCCGCGTCGATCTCCTTCGTCGCCACATCTTCGGCGATGATGCCCATCTTGATCATCGCCGAGCGCGGCAGGATGTTGCCCATCGCTTGCTCGACGATGGTGCGCGTGATGACCGAGTGCCCGCGTTCCATGGCCCAGCGGTGGATCGTCGTGCGGGCGATGCCGCGGGCGAAGTCGGGCGCGGTGTTGAGCAGGCGCGTGGCCGGCTCGGTCCAGAGCATCGTCTCCTCCGCCGTCACGTCGATGCGCGGCGTGTAGCGCTGGCTCGACAGCAAGATGTTGCAGGGCGCCTGCCGGAGCAGGTTTTCGGTGTTGCTGCCGATGTCCATGTCTTCGTCGCTGTGTACGCCGATGCGCCCAAGCACCAGCAGCCACGGCTCTTCGCGCCGCACGTACTGAAGCATCTTCTCGAACGCCTTGCCGTCGAGCAGCGTGATCTTCAGATCGACGCCCTCTTCCTCGGCAATGCGCCGCGCCACTTCGAGGTGCGACTGGTAGATCTTCGCCAGCCCCGTATCGATGACCTCTTCGTGAAGCTGCTCCTGCTCTTTGAACTTGAACACCTTCGACGCCTTCTCCGTCAGCACGTTGACGATGCTGTTGAACATCGCATAATGCAGATACGGATCGTAGACCGAGACGGCCTCGACTTGCTTGCCCAGTTCTTTGCCCAGCGTCAGCGCCGTCTTCAACCCGGCAAACGCCTCCGGGCTGCCGTCGATGCCCACGACGATGTTGCCGCTGTGCTTGTGCCCCACTTCGCCGTCGCCGCCCGCGCTGAATTGCTCTTCGATAGACCCCAGGTTTTTGACGACCAGCGTATCGGTCTTCACCCGCCGCGTGACGCGCTCGCAGACGCTGCCGAGCACGCTGTCTTTGACCGCGCCCAGCCCCAGCGCGCCCATCACCACGAGGTCGTAATCGCTCTCTTCGATGTCTTTGACGATGACCTTCCAGTTCTTGCCGTCGTACATCTTCGGCTCGAACGGGACGCCGGCTTCTTTGCAGCGCGCATCGGCCACGACGAGGTACGAGTCTGAGATCAACTCCAGGCCCATCGTGATGAGCGTGTCGTGGATCTTGCGCTGCTTCTCCATCGCATCCTCAAGCAGATACTCTTCCGGCAGCGTGAACTCCATCTGCTTGAAGCGATAGTCGTGCATCCGCGCGGCATAGGCATGGCTGCCCACCACGCCGGCGTCGAACCGCCTGGCCAATTCCACGGCTATGTCGATGCTGGCGATGGAGTGTTCTGAGTTGTCTACCGGAACGAAGATCTTCTTGTACATACGGCCTCCTTGCAGGCTGCTCTACGGGCGGGTTGAGGGTGAGGGAGAGGGGGAGAGAGGGGGAGAGGGTGAGCGGGGGAAAGGGAGAGGATGACGCCTTCTATTTCGTCAGCCGTTAAGCTCGTATCTCCCTTTTACCCTCTCCCCCTTTCTCCCGCTCGATCAAACCAGGGCACAGCATACATTTGAGATGAAGATAAAGTCAATGCCTTGTTAAGGAATTCAGAAGAGTCTCATCTCCTGTGTCGTTGATGATCTCGGTATGGATGTGCGTGCTTCGTCAACAGGGCGGGCCATTGCTTTAATTTCATTTGATTTAAGCGTTTTCTTATGCGTTCCTGGGGAACTTCCCCATCCGAGAAGGGGGCGCCTCCCCATAGTTTGCCAAACCCGGATCCGATACCTAATGACGGGAAAGCAGTTGGAATGTTTAGCTGGCGTGTCTTCGAGGAAAAAAAGCCCCTTCCTGTTTGGGCCAGCGACGTCACAAAGAAGTGATCAGATCATGAGCGTCTTCTACAAAATCGCCCTTTATCTCCTGCTTGCTGTTGGTCTCACCGCTTCCGTTCACGCCCAGCCGCAGGACGCCACCGTTACCCTGACGGCACACGCTGTCGGCGTTGGCGGCGACTCGGGCTACTATGACCTTCTTGGTAGGGCCATCGGGGGGCGGTTGCTCTTCAAAAGGGCCCGCTACCACGCAGGCGACAACCCGGCCTGGGCCGATCCCGCCTTCGACGACCGAGGCTGGGAAATCGCTGATACCCGGCTGTTGCCCAGGAGCCTTCCCCAACAAGGCTGGCCCGGCATCGGCTGGTTCCGCGTCAGGTTGCGCCTGGATAGCTCGCTTCGGGATCAAGCCCTCGGTTTTGTTCTCTCTCACGCGGGGGCGGCCGAAGTGTATCTCGACGGGAGCCTGATCCACCACAGCGGAAAGGTGGGAGCTACCCGAACCGAAGAAGAGCCGTTTGTAAATCAAGAACCCTTCGTGCTACCGCTCGAAGCCGGCGACGAGCACGTGCTGGCCGTGCGCTACTCCAGTGCCACCCTTCAGGGGTTTCGTGCCCGATGGGGACACACAGGTTTTGGACTCTATTGGGGCGAGCAGGCAACGATGGTGCACCATCAGAGCGCCCGGATTTTTAAACAGGGGTCGTTGTCGGCGTTCCTCCTGGCCTTTGCGCTGTTCTTTGGCCTGCTCTATGCGCTCTACCGATCCGAACGGCTCTTCCTCTACATATCGATTTTCTACGGCTGCGTCTTTTCGTGGATTTGTCTCTTCTACCAGCTCCCCTTTGTGCAGGTGCCGCAATGGGTGATGCCTCTTTTGGACATCTTTATTGCGCTTGGGGCCTGTGTAATGCTGTCAGGGCTATTTCTGGTCTATGCCTTCTTCTATGAGACCCTACCTGGACTCTTCTACGGGTTTCTCCTGCTTGGAATCGCCGCCGCCATTCTATTCTTCGTGCGCGAAAGTAACATCCCATACTTCCTCGTTTTTGCGCTTCTTGTTGTCATCGAGTTGGTTCGTGTGGTTGCTCTGGCCATCTGGCGAAGAAAACGCTGGGCGTGGATCGTAGGCTTCGGCTTTGTTCCCTTTATCCTGGTTCAAGTGTGGGAAAGATTCTATGATCTGGGCCTGGTGGCGCTACCGTGGGCAGACACTACGTTCCATCCCCGTTATATCAATATTTTGTCTCTTTCCATCGCCATGGCTGTCTACGTAGGAATTCGGTTTGCAGAGGCGAACAAAAGCCTGGTAACGGCCAACCGGGAGCTCGCCGAGGCCAACCGAACGCTGGAAGACAAGGTGGCGCGGCGCACGGCAAAGCTGGAGGCGTCGCAGGCCCAACTCAAACGCAGCAACGAAGAACTCGAACAGTTCGCCTCCGTCGCCTCGCACGACCTCCAGGAACCCCTCCGCACCATCAACAGCTTCGTCAAACTCCTCGAAAAACGCTACAAAGGCCAACTCGACAAAGACGCCGACATTTTCATCGGCTACATCGTAGACGGCTCGGAGCGCATGCAGGCGCTCATCCGCGACCTGCTTGCGTTCTCGCGTGTGGGTCGCCAGGAGTTAGAGCGGCAGCCCGTCAACGTGTGCGCGGTGCTCCAACAGACCCTGGCCGGCATCCAAACATCGCTCGATGAGGCCGGCGCCGAGGTCGCCATCGATCCGATGCCGACTGTCGAGGGCGATGCCACACAACTGGGGCAGGTCTTTCAGAACCTGATCAGCAACGGCATCAAGTTTCGAGGCGAGGCCGCCCCGCGCGTGCATGTCTCGGCCCTGCGGGAGGAGGGGGCCTGGCGTTTCTCGGTGAAAGACAACGGCATCGGCATTAAGAAAAAATACCAGCAGAAGATCTTTGAGATCTTCCAGCGTTTGCACAGCCGGAGCCAGTACGAAGGCACCGGCATCGGGCTGGCGACGTGCAAGAAGATCGTCGAGCGCCACGGGGGTCGGATCTGGGTGGAATCGGAGGAAGGGCAGGGCACCACGTTTTATTTTACCATTCCAGCGCACATCTGAGTCATAGAAGCTTTTTCCGCTGAGCCCAGGTGTAGGCTTACGAAGATACTCCGCAATGCCTACCTTTAGCGCAGTCTCTCACGCCGCCGGGGGATGCGCCGAGCGGCACAACGAATACGAGCATGGATAAAGAGCGCCTCCTTCGGGATTATGCCTTCGAAGGTCTCCTCGACCCGTTGCGCCAGTTCATCGACGAAGGGGTGAACCTCGAAGGCACCGACACGCAGGGGTTCACGCCGTTGCATCTTGCCATGTTGTACTGCCCCCATGCGCCGGACAAGGACTATAAGACCGTCGTGGAAACCCTCGTCGAAGCCGGCGCCGATATCCACCACGCCGCCGATAACGGGCAGACGCCGTTGATCACCGCCGCTGTTGAGGGTCACGCCGATATCCTGGCCTATCTCCACAAACGCGGCGCCGACGTCAACGCGCTCCTCGACACGGGCTGTACGGCGCTGTTTTGCATCGGCGAAGGCGTCGAGAACCGGCCGCTCAACGTCTCGGTGACGGTCAAGCGAGACGGCAAGGAGGTCACGCTCACCGATCCTGCCGAGATCCGGCAAGCCATCGGCCACCATCCCGACGACGAGTATGACGCGTACATCCGAGCCGCCCGCTACCTGATCGATCACGGCATCGACCTGAACGCGAAGACGCATAAATACAAACAGACGGCGGTGTTCATCGCGGCGTCGGTGGGGGCGGACGAACTCGTCGCGATGATGCTCAATACGGGCCGCATCGCCGTCAATTACCAGGACACGAATGGCGCGACGGCGCTGCATTATGCCAGCCGGGGCGGCCACCTGAAGATCGTCGAGATGCTGGTTGAAGCCGGCGCAGACGTGAACCTGGGCGAGGAATACGGCTACACGCCGCTGCACGAGGCCGCCGAGTACGGTCACGTAGACGTGGCCCGGTTCCTCATCGCGCATGGGGCAGATCCTGCGCAGGGCGTCACGAAAAGCTTCGCTCCTTACCAGGCGGGCGATACCGCGCTCGACGTCGCTAAAAAAGCCAACAAGAAAGACGTAGCCCAGTTTTTGGCCCAGATCATAGCCTAAACCAACAACGAGGCGCTCATGCTCAAGACGTTCAATTGCCCCGCGTGCAGTGGGCCGCTCGAATACAGCCGCGAGGCCGGGCAGGTTATTCAGTGCCGGTTCTGTGGCCAGTCGGTGGTCGTGCCTGAGCGGATACACAAAGCGCCGGTGCGGCCTGCAACGGCTGCCGGGCGCCGCTTCCGATGGGGCATCTCGATGACACTGGCCGTTCTGGCGATAGGGTTGATGTTGATCTTTCTGACGCTTGACTCGCCGCCCTCTGAGCCTGTGCCGGTGCAGGCTCCATCAGGACCAAATCCGGAGAGAGCGCGGCCTGTCGGCTCGTCGTTTAAGGTGGTGATGGCCTTCGGCGACGAGGGCATCGGGCCGGGGCGCTTCGACGATGCTCGCCACATCGCGCTCGACGGCGAGGGCTATCTCTACGTGGGCGAGTACAGCGGGGGCCGCATCCAGCGTTTCGACGCGACGGGCGAGTTTATGACGCAGTGGCTGGTCGATACCGAACGCCCGATGCGCGGGCTCGCTGCCGACCGCAACGGCATCGTCTACGTCGTGCAGGGCGGCAAAATACAGCGCTACCGGGGCGCCACCGGCGAGGCGCTCGACGCCTGGACGGGGCCGCCGCGCTTCCGCGCCGACGGCGTCTATCCGGCGCCGGATGGCGGGATGCTGGTCTTCGGCGGCGGCGCCTCTCCGGCGCAGGTCGTCCGGTTCGATGCGCAGGGGCAGGTCAGTCTCTCCTTCGAGACGCCGGCCCGGAATGCCCGCGCTGCCATCGACGGGCTGGGCAACGTCTACGTCTTCGGCGGCTTCAGCGAACGGGGCAAGTCGAGCGTGGCCGTCTTCAAGTTTGATCCGTCCGGCACGTTCCTCAACCGCTTCGGCAGCGACGGTGACGAGCCGGGGCAGTTCCACGCGCCGCACAACATCGCCGTCGATGGCCGGGGGCGGGTCTACGTCAGCGATGTCAACGGCCTCCAGGTCTTCGACGCCGACGGACGCTTCCTCGAACGCCTCAACGCCGGACGCACGCTCTTCGGCATGGTCTTCAACGATCAAGACGAACTCTTCGTGGTAGATCGAAACGTGAATCGGGTGATGAAAATCGTGCTCTCCGGCGCGTCGTGATCAATAAATCAACGCAATCCGGTCATTCACATATTTTAATCGATCGATGATGTAATCGAGCGTCGCCGTCGTCTTTTCGTCCAGATTTACATTAACCAGAGAAACGTTGAGCAGCGCCGTCTGAAGATGCGGCGCGCAGGCGTCCGCGACGGTTTCTTTTTCCGCCTCCTGCACGCACGCGATAAATCGTCTCACCTCAAACCGCGCCTTCACCAGCGCGTTGCGAAAATCCGTAGCGCTCCCCGCCGCGTCGATGAGCGTGCCCAGCCGCGTCACTTCGAGCTGAAGGATCGACGGGACCATCTGCCGGAATTCCTCCCAACTCAAAAACTGGATTTCATTTTCGACCATGGTGAATTTTGACGATTAGCTCTGTGTGTTCCGTTCGAGTTTCGTCTCTTGAGCTTGTTTGGAGGTCGTGCCGGTCAAAATTCAATGGGGGACGGTCTCGTCGTCTTCGATGAGCACGATAGCGTCTACCTCGCACATCACCAGGCATTCTTCGAAATCGCAGCATGTGTCGTTGATCACGTAGATCGGATCTCCCTCTTCAATCGCGCTGATCGGGCACACGTCGATGCACAGATCGCAGGCGGTGCAGGCGTCGGTGATGGTGTAGGGCATCGTTTGGGAAAGGGAGAAAGGGGGAGAGGGAGAAAGGACTCAGGTTGAGTCGTCTTTTTCATCCGGCTGCGATAGTGGCAGCCGTCGTTCGAAGCGCAGCATCTCATTTTCTAACCGAAGAACCATCTTTTCGCGCTCATGAGCCTCGTTTTCTCTGGAGCGTTGTAACTCGTAGGCCAATCGTTCTACAGCTTTTGCCAGGTCTCGTAATTCCTGTCTAAGTTCCTTGATTTCGCTGCGATTCTGCTGCGTCTGCTCGGTCAGCAGTAGCAACTGCTTCAACGACTCAAATAGTTTTTTCCACATCGTCTCAAGCCGCCTTCAGCTTCGCTAAGATCGCGCGTGTTTCCGCTTTTAGCCTGTCGATTTCCTGCTGATCGCGCGCCATCTGATCGTTGGCACGCTTGATCTCGGCGAGCAGTTCTTTAGAGGCAGCCTCAATCTGAGCAGCTTCCTCGGCAGTCGGTTCTAGCGTGATGTCTTTGCTCATCCTCGTTCCTCTCCGTGTTCAGGTTCGCTTGCTAGGCCTTAAACTAGCCGCACCGGCGTAGTTTCCCGCTGCGATGCCTCCTTGGTCGCAGGCTGCTTCGATAGCGCTTCCCAGCGACTTGCGCAGGCGCTGTGCGACTTCAGGGTCTAAGGTGGTTTGCCTCAGGGAGGTTAGCTTGGCCTGCAGCATGATTACTTGTATATATCGCCACGGGGTCCAATATGATCTACGTATACAACAGATTCATCTTCATCGACCCAATAGATGATGCGAAAGTCGCCTACGCGGACTCTGCGATAGCCCCGCCAATTTCCTACCATATTTATTATGCCGGGCGAATTTACGGGATTGCTTTGCAATTGCTCCAATCTGTGTTTTATGCTTGTTTGTCGGCCCTCAGGAAGTTTCTTGAGATACCGGGCGGCACGACGATGTATGACGAGACGATACATCGACTACAGGTCGCTTAGACCGATATAGGCGTCGGTGTTGCCCTGAGTTCGATCTTTACGGGCCTGGATGAGATCTTCAATGGCTTCCTGATCCAGATCGAGACCCAACACGTCGGCGATCTCCTGGAATTCGGCCCAGGGGATGATCACTTCTTGCGGGTTTCCGTGCTCGTCAATGACAATCTTTTTATGGATTTCCATTCCTGGTTCCCTCCATGTTCAGGTTCGCTTGCCAGACTTTAAACCAGCCGCTCCGGCGTAGTTTCCCGCTGAGATGAAGCCTTCACAAACGACGACATTTTGCCGAAGGCTTTGGGGCGTTCCATGCCGGAGAGCGCTCCGGTCATCACTTCGGGGGTGATACGGTGGACGGCCTGGCGCTGGGCGTAGGCTTCGACGCCCTTGCGCGTCTTCTCGCGGATGAAGGCGATGGGGATGCGCTCTAAACGGGCGCGAGCCTCGTCGGTCCAGACGAACTCGACGATCTCTAACGGCTGGTCGGTCGGTTGATAGGTGCAGGCGGGGTCTTCCTGGAGGTAGTCGCCGGTGGCGGCGTAGGCGCGGCATCGGCAGCCGCCGCAGAGTTCGTTGAACTCGCAGGTGCCGCAGCGGCCTTTGAGTTGCCCGGTGTCGCGGAGTTGTTGCAACACCGGCGAGGTCTGCCAGATGGCGGTGAACGATTGGTCGAGCACGTTGCCGGCCACGACGGTCATGTAGGGGCAGGGCGTGACGTCGCCTTCGGGGGTGATGCGGCAGTACTGGGTGCCGGCCATGCAGCCGCCGCTCTCCAACCCGCCGCGCCCTTTGGCGTAGGCGATCTGCTTGAACTGCGGCGCGCACTTCGACCGCACGAGCATGGGCCGGTAGTCGTCCTGCACGTCGGCCAGGTGAGACAGCATCGCCTCGGTCTGCGTCGCCGAGAGGTCGGTCATCTGCCGGCCCCGCCCGGTCTGGACGAGGAAGTACAGGTTGAACGACCACGCGCCTTTCTCACGGGCAAAATCGATCAGCGCCGGGATCTCGTCGTAATTTTCCTCCATGATGGTCGTCTGCACCAGCACTTCGAGGCCGTTGGCGCGGCAGATCTCCAGCGCCCGCACCGAGTATTCCCACGAATTCGGCCCGCCGCGAAAGCTGTTGTGTTTCTGGGGATCGATCGAGTCGATGCTGATGCCGACGCCTTTGACGCCGCATTCGATCATCTTCTGCGCGACCTTGTCGGTGATGAGCACGCCGTTGGTGCCCATCACCACCCACATGCCGAGGTTGGAGGCGCGCTGGGCGAGGGCGAAGATGTCTTTGCGCAGCAGCGGCTCGCCGCCGGTGAGGATGAGCATCTCGGTGCCGAGGGCCTTCATCTCGTCGAGCAGCGCCAGGCATTCGTCCGTCGTCAACTCACGCGCCGCCGGGCGGCCCGCTTCCATGTAGCAATGCGGGCAGCGCAGGTTGCACTTCTTCGTCAGGTTCCAGGAGATGAGGGAGGGTGTGTATTCCACCGAGGATAGGATTCTTTGAGGGGGCTATTTCAGAAAGAGGGGATTATGAGTCGGAGAGCCGGAGAGTCGGGGAGTCGGAGAAAAAAATCCCCGACTCCCCGACTCTTAGACTCTCCGACTCAACCAAACTCAGGCCGCAACCGCTTCCTTCTTATTCCGCCAGCGGATGAAGCCGATGAGGGCCAGTTCGACCAGCAGCGTGATCAGGCCCCACTTCAGCATCGGCCCGGCTGCCGACTGGGTTTCTAGCGGGCTCAGGTAGACGTGATACCAGGCCGAGAGGCCGCGTTTGTTGCCGCGTTCGTGGTTGAAGCCATCCCACACCGAAAACGTAATCGGCACGAACGTTCCTTCATCGAACGAGAGGCCGCCGTCCATCGGGCGTTTGCGTTTGAAGATGACAGTCCAGACGCCGTCGTCATAGTTGGCGTAGCGTTCGAGGGTCTGTTCGGTTTCCTGTATGTTGCTGATGCCTCTGCCTACGAATACCCCCGCGTTGTCCGTGGCAAGATCGGTGTACCAGATGTCCATCGGGTTTTTCGAATCGCCGAACATGAAGTAGGGTTTCTCGACGCCGGCCATCGTCTCTGCCGGCAGCAGCAGCGCCACGGCGTCGGAGTAGGTCCCGGCGGTGTCGGCGGCGGCGCTGTCGGCCATCGACGGATCGAACAGCGGCGCTTCCATCGTCAGGCCGTTCGAACCCGACGTCTCGGCGGTCATGTCGTTCCAGGTGAGCAGGAAGGCAATGTCATCCTGGTTATAGATGGCCTTGACCTCGACGCCGTTGACGCCGGGATAAAAAGCCCGCCCCGGCTCGATGAGTTGCCCGACGATGGGGAAGTACGTCCCCGGCACATTCTCGAACAAGGCCGGTCCCTGGCTGATATCGATGGCGCCGCTGGCCCCTTGTGCCGTCACGACGGTGCCGTAGTCGGGTTCGTCGCGCGAGAGCGACCAGACGTAATCGACCAGCGCCCAGCGGTCGTCTTCTTCGATGGTTTGCTGGTAGGACGGCATCGGCGTGCCGTTGAGGCCGGTGGTGAAGGTGCGGTAGATATCCTCGCGTGTGGCGCTGGCGCGGAACGTCCAGCGTTTGGTCATGTCGGCGGGGCGGATGGGATAGCCCCAGTCGTCCATCAGTTCGGCGGCGCTCTCGCCGTTGCCGCGTCCGTTTTCGCCGTGGCAGTCGGCGCACTGGTTGGCTTCGAAGACCTCGCGCCCGCGCGCCAGCCTCGATTCATCATACGCCTGCGAATTGATGGTGATGGCTTCGGGCGAGCCGTACGGCCCGTTGAACATCTGGTCGAACGATTTGATGTAATAGGTGAGGTTGGTGATGTCGCTTTCCGAGAGGATGCCCTGCCAGGCGGGCATGCTGGTGTAGGGCATGCCGTCGCGGATGCTGCGCTTGATGTCTTCGGTGGTGGGCAACTCGCCGCTGGCCGTCGAGCGGAACTTGTAGTTGCCGGAGGTGAAGTCGCGCGGCGTCGGTCGCAGGTACGCCGTGGCGACGCTTTCGGCATCGCCGTTGTAGCCGTGGCAGTGGGCGCATTTCTGGTCGTAGACGACCTTGCCCTCGGCGCGTTGAGCTTCGGTGCCGAGGTCTTGCGCAAAGAGCGTGGATGCGCTGAGGACGAAGAAGGCGGTAAGGAGAGCGAGTCGTTTCATAACGCTGCGGTCAGTCTCAGGCCGTAAAGGCCGGCGGAAGGCGGGTCGGCGAAGCGGGGGGCGGATCTACGCTCAGTGAGGCATTCCCTGTGCGCGCGGTTCGTAGCCGGTGAATTCGTAGAGGAAGATGATGACGTCCCAGATCTCCTCTTCGGTCAGGAAATTTTCCCAGGCGGGCATGGCCGAGGCCCAGGGCGTCGATTCGCCGGGCAGCCCCGGCGCGCCTTTGGCAATCCGCCAGAACAGGTACGACTCCTGAAGCTGGGAGATCGTCGTGGGGTCGTTGAAGTTGGCCGGGAGGGGATCGTAGCCGTGGGCGAACATCCCGCTCCCCTCCATATTGTCGCCGTGGCAGTAGAAGCAGTTTTCGAAGTAGATCCGCCGGCCGTTGGCGTTGTGTTGGGCGAAGGCCTCCGGGTCGGATTCTTCCAAGTCCCGATACGGATTGTTGGCCGTCGCCAGATTGATGGTGTTGCCCTCAAAGTTGATCGACGCTGGCGGCGGCGGGTGGATCGTCCGGCCACTGGCGGGCGGTTGCGGCGGCTGCGTCATGTCTGAATACACTTTGAAGGCCACCAGCAGCGGTATGGCCACCACGGCAATCAGCAGCGGCACCATGTATTTCCGCTCGGTCATGAAACTCACGATGGTGTTTTTGGCCGTCTCGAGTTCTTCAGAATCCGCCGACAGGTAGGCCAGCAGCGCCAGCGTCACAATCGCCATAAACAGCGCGATGATCGTCGTGGGCAGCGGCGGGTCGATGCCGAAGCTCAGCGCGAGGTAGAGGGCTATCCACCAGATAGCCATCCAGGCCAGCCGGTTGAGTTTCACAAACCGGGTCCCCACCACCTGGATGGCAACCAGGGCCGCAATAATGGCGAGCAGGACGAAGATGTTCATCGGCTCTTTCCTTTTAAAAGTGTGTTTTAGTGTTTCAGTGTTTGAGCGTTATAGTTTTTGAGGATGATCCCACTAAAACACTATAACACTCAAACACCAAAACACTACCTCTCACTGCTCCATCAGGTAATCGAGCAGGGCTTCGAATTCGGCGTCGGTGACGTTGTCGTAGAAGCCGAAGGCGTTGAGTGTGGCCGCCATGACGCCCGGCGCAAAGCCTTCGACGAGGATGGCGTCGGGTTCGCGGATCGATGCAGTGACTTCCTCGCGGGTCTGGCGGCTGCCGATGCCCTGGAGCGTCGGGCCGGCACCGGCGGCGCCGTCGAGGCTGTGGCAGGTGTTGCAGGCATAGGTCGTAAACACGGTGGCACCGTCGGGGGGCGCGTCGGGTGCGGTTGCCGCAGTGGGCGCCGGGGCCTGGCCCTGCCACTGCAACGGTGTGTCCATCGTCACCGTCGGGGTGCCGCCGAGCGATTGCAGGTAGGCGATGACGGTGAGGATCTCCTGGTCGGTCAGCGCGACGGGTGGTCGGGAAACGTTAGGCATCCCGGCCACAAAACCTTCGACGACGTAGGCGTTGGGATCGTACATCGACTCGGCCAGGTAGTCGACGTCGCTCTGGCCCGCTACCCTTTCACTGGCGATGGCGCCGATGTTGCCCAGGTCCGGGAAGCGCAGCCCCGTGCCGCTCTCGCCCATCGTATGGCACGTCAGGCAGGTGCCTTTGCCGGCGACGATCTCCTCGCCGATGGGGATCATCTCGTCCGTCGTCAGGCTGGCGCTGATGACAATATCCTCCGGCGGATCGGTCCGTTTTTGCGGCACCCACAGGCTCACGTACCAGTAAAAAGCCGACACGAGGATGGTGAAGCCGAAGATTTGCAAAGCGTGTTTCACGATGTTCTCCTTTGGGGTTCGGCGGGGTTTGCCGTTGGTGGTATTTCCAGGGGTTTTGCTTTGTTTAGGCGTTGGTGTGGGTCATGGGTCATGAGTCATGGGTCATGAGTGTCTCACCCAAAGCCCATGACTCATGACCCATGACTCATGACTTCTTCCTGATAAAACGAAGCAGGCTGGCAAGAGGGTTGGGCAGGCCCGCCACTTCAGGCTCCTTTTCCGGCTCCGTCGCCGGTTCGGCGTCGGGGAGGGGTTCCGTCGTGGTGGCTTCCGGCGGCGGGGGCGATTTGGGCGCCCAGTTCTTCTTGCCCGAGAGCCCCGAGAGGAAGAAGACGATGGCGAGGAACAGGAAGAAGATGATCACCGTCACTGAAACCACTAGCCCGGCAAAGCCCAACGTGGGCGTGTAGGCATCGACCGAGGTGTCGCGGATCACGCCGTAGACGTGCCAGTGCTGCCGCATCCCGGCGCGGACGTAGCCCATCAGGCCCATCAACCATGTAAATGTGATAGCCAGGAAAAACAGCGCATATTGCGCCCGCCCCGGGATCTTGCCCCACGCGATCTCGCCGCGCTTTCGGGCGTTCTTAAACAGGAAGATGTCGATCACCGTCACCGCCACCATCGCGAAGAGCACCGACATCACCTGCGGCTGCGACAGCCCGATGCGCGTCTGCGCGTCGACGAAGTAGCCGTAGACACCGAGGAAGACCACGAAGATCACCACCACGGCGAAGATGCTGAACTGGATCAGGTTGCCCATCTTGGCCCATGAAACCGTTGCCTCTTTGTTGGCTCTTCGGTAGAGCAGGAAGCTGACGTAGGTCGTCAGGATCAGCAGGTTGACGGCCGTGTTCTTGGCCGACATCACGCCGAGGACGTTCAGGATGGGATGGTGCGAGCCGCCCATCGCGCGGGCCTCCTCGACCGTCGCCACCAGCGAGTGCGGCGTGGCCCAGACGATGAAACAGATGGTGATGAGCGCCAGCAGGTATTTAATAAACCTTCGGTATCGCTCCGCCCCGGCAATACGCCCCATACTCAGCCACAGGTAATAATTAGCCGCCAGAAACAGGTTGCCGATAAGCACCGCCTGAATGATGAAAAGCCACGAGAACGTCCCGCCCATCAGCGTGATGCCGAGGCTCTGGTCGTAGGCGTAGATCTCCACACCCAGCCAGTAGCCCGCAAACGGCAGCGGCAGCAGCGCACAGATGGCGATGAAGTTGCCGATGTAGCCCATCCAGTCGTAGTGCGCGCGTTCCTGATCGGTCTTTGCGCCGAGAAACTTATACGCCCCGTAGGCTGCCCCGATAGCCCCGCCGAAGGCCACGTTGGCAATCAGGCGGTGGATGTTGATGGGCATCCAGATGTAATTGTTGATGGCATCCCAGACACTCGTCAGGTTGCCCAGTTCGTCGATGCCGTTGGGCGTGTTCATGAACGTCAGCCAGGCGTTGGCGATGAACATGATGGCCGTGCCGACGATGTTGAGCATCAATCCCAGAAACAGGTGGACGCGCGGCGAAAACTTGCCCCATCCGTAATAATAACTGTAGAGAAAGATGGCCTCGAAGAAAAACAACAGGACGTAGGGCAGGAACGTCCAGCTAAAGATCTTGACCAGATAGTCGGTCAGCGCCGGATAGAGGATGATCAGGCCGAAGGTCAGCAGCGCGCCGAGCGTGGCGGTAAAAGAGAACGAGACCGAGAGCAGCTTCGTGAAGTCATAGGCCAGTTCATCGAAGCGCTTGTCGCCGGTTTTGTAGCCGATGTATTCGATGACCAGGGCAAACATGGGCACGGCCAGCACGAAGGCTGCAAACATCAGGTGCAGCTCGGCCACCACCCACATAAAGACGCGGCTTCCCACGAAGGGCATGGTGCGGTAATCGCCGTCGCCGGGGGCTTCCTGCGGAGCGCCGAAGGCCACCTCCCCCGTCAAGATCAGCACAATAAAAGCAAGGAACGCAATGCAGGCGGCACGGAGAACAGGGGAGCGGCGGTTGATAGTCATTGGCCTCCAGGCTTTAAGGCGTTTTTCCAGTATGTGTTTGCCATGGGGTGGCTGAGAGGGAGTTTCTAATGGTGAATAGTGAATAGCGAATTGATAATGGTGAATGAGTCGCCCCATTAACCATTCACCATTCGCTATTCACTATTCGCTATTAAAATCTCCCTTTCCCCCTCTCGATGTCGATGCCCTCCTCGGCAACGGCCCTAAAAAACTCCATTAACCAGGACATTGTCAAGGGGCGATGAAGGAAGGCATATACCGTGTCCTCGGCACCGCGCGGGTGCATTGCCGGATGGGAGGTTGCCGTCAAAAAACCAGAAAACAACCACGAAGACCACACCTGTGCCGTATCGCCGGGATGCTGGATGTGAGGAGGGATGGCTGCGTGTTGCCTTTGCGGCATCAGCCATCGCGAGCAGGGCGACAGGGAGATTTACAACAGCGTGGAACTCCGTGATCATCTTCCATTATATAACAAGACATCGAGACCCCGTCAAGTCGCATCATCGTAAATCGTGTAGGGGAGCCCTGTGAATATCGTCTACTTCGCCCTGGCCGCCGTCGTCATTCCGGTGGTTTTCTTTATGCTGACCTGGGCTGTGGTCACGGCCTATCGGTTGTTGTTTCCGGAGGAGCCCGCCCCTCCGCAGAAAGACCCTGTGGTGGTCCGGCGGGTTGCTGCGGCCCGCGGCGAGTATGTGCCGGTGGGCGCGCGAGAGATCCGCGAAGACCAGCGCCAATATTTCAGCGAACAGACCCTGGCTTCCTACACCTACGCCTACGGAGAATCGGACGGCTTTCCGGAGAAGTGGCATCAGGACTTGTTGCGTCGGCGGAATTGAGGTATTATTAGGGATGGCTTCAACGGCCATCGACATCGTACTGGTACGCCGTAGCGACAGGATTTATGGTTGGAAGGACGTGAAACGTAAAACGTAAAACGTAAGGGTGCCCCGGAAAACCTTTCTAGTAGCACCCTTACGTTTTACGTTTCACGTTTTACGCATTCCCCTGGCCTCGGCCTATCAGGATGGCGTGTACGTCTTCCCCCTCCTATCCAGACTGATCGAGGTGCCGGATGCTTCAAAAGCTTGTCTCCTGGCTCGATACCTACCGCGAGGTCGCTTTCGATCTGCTGCGCATTTATCTGGGTCTCGGCCTTTTCGTGCGCGGTGTGCTCTTTTTCTACGATGCGACAGCGTTCACGACGTTGCTGCCGGAGGAAACGCCGTCCTGGGTCGGCTCCTGGGGCTTGCTCCAGGTCGTGGCGCTGATCCACGTCATCGGCGGCGCGCTGATTGCCGCCGGTCTCTGGACCCGCATCGCGGCGCTCGTCCAGATACCTATCCTTTTCGGCGCCGTCTTCCTCAGCGTGGCGGGATTGTTCTCGGCCAACCAGTCGTTCGAGTTTTCGACGTTGGTGCTGTTTCTGCTGATTCTCGTTTTCGTCTACGGTTCGGGGCGGTGGTCGGTCGAGCATTACTGGAAGCGGGGCCGGCTGGCTATTCAGAAACTGCTCGATAAGCTCTACGACTATCGCGGCACGGCCTTCGACCTGTTGCGCATCTACCTGGGCATCGGCCTTTTCGTGCGCGGTGTGCTCTTTATCGCCGACTCGGCCAACTTCATCCAGATGCTCTCGCCCGACTCCGGCGCCATGCTGCGCTCGACGGTGCTGGTGCATTACGTGTCGTTGGCGCACATCTTCGGCGGCTTGATGATGGCTGCCGGCTTGTTGACACGCCTGGCGGCGCTGGTTCAGATTCCCATCCTCGTTGGCGCGGTTTTCATCAGCCAGCTTCAGGGCGGGCTGATGGCGGTCAACCAGTCGTTTGAGTTTTCGGCGCTGGTGTTGTTTTTGTTGATCCTCATCTTCCTCTACGGCTCGGGCAAGTGGTCGTCGGATTATTACCTCTTCGGGCAGAAAGCAGACGCCGAGGCCGAAGCGGCTGCCGAGGCGGCGCGCACCGACCTGGCCGCCGAAATCCTCACCCACGATGTTCCAGACGACGAGCCTTTCGCCGATCCCGTCGGTATTCTGGCTGTGCCCGAGGCCAAAACCGCGCCCAGTTCCATCGAACAACTCCGCGCCGATCCGTTGATCATGCCGCAGGCGCGCTACAGCTTCTGGGGCTGGTTCCTCTTCCTGGTCGACGTCACGCCCCGGCCTAAAGAGATCGTCTTCCGGCATATCCGCACCGGGCAGATCGTCAAACGCAGCAAAGATCCGCAGGTCTTAGAGCAGTTCCGGTATCACTAAGCGGAAAACGGCACGTTTTCCGCTTTATTTCAGCGAGTTGATGAAGGCGATGACGTCTTTGATGGCCTGGTCGTCGGGCAGGGTGGCCATCATGGGCGCCATCTGCATCCCGTAGATGTCTTTGGGATCGTTGCCCCGGATGCCCTCTTTGTAGTTTTTGATCTGTCGTTCCAGGTACCAGTCTTGCTGAAGCGTCAGGTTCGGGGCGTTCAGTTCTTTCATCCCTTTGCCGTCAGGGCCGTGGCAGGTGGCGCAGATCGTGTAGAGCGCTTTGCCTTTTTCCGCATCGCCTTTCACGGTCGGCGCGGGGCGCGGTATGGGCTTCATCGACGCAATGTAAGCAGCCACATCTTTGACCTGCTGCTCTGTGACCAGGGTCAACGCCATGGCCGCCATTTGTGCTCCATAGATGTCCTTGGGATGCTTGCCGCGAAGACCCTCTTTGAAGTAGGTGAGCTGGCGCTCCACATACCAGATTTCCTGCCCGGCGATAGCCGGAGAATTGAGGGCCTGATTGCCCGCGCCGTTATCGAGGTGACACGCGACACAGACCGCGTAGGACGCTTTTCCCGCAGTGGCGTCCTGCGCTGCCGCCGGGTGGGCAAGCGCGAGTCCGATGAGCAGCACGGCCATGAAGAGGGGGGCAAGGTATGAGGTGTTCATAGTTTTCTTGGAAGATGAACCAGGGAAAAAGCGAGAGTCAAAGATATTGAAATCGCGAAATGGTTGTTCCAGGGCCGGAAATCGAGGAGGTGCCCGATCCCTCACGTAATGGACGAGAATCCGGCTGCATGACCACTTTCATTATTATGAAGATTGTGTGAACCGGCGTGGGTGACGTAATGCTTCCCCCGAATGCGCAACGCAAATGTACCGCCAGTATTTCGTGGACCACCCACCACCCTAACCTTATCTGAGGAAAAGCCATGAGAAAGCTTCTTCCCTTACTCGTGGTCGCCTTTCTGGCTGTGGCTGCTACGATGCAGATGCCCGCGCCCGAACCCATCACCGTCGAGGGCAAGCTGGTCGATTCGAAGTGTTACGGCATGGCGACCGGCATGGGCATGCCGGAGGCAGCCCTCAACGACGCCCACATGGTGCCCAAGCCCGACGGCGACGGCATGATGGAAATGCCCAACTGCGGCACCGCCTGCGCCAACATGGGCATCCCCGTGGCCGTGCTCGAAGGCGGTGAGGCCGGCGGCGACGTCTACGTGATCATCGGCCCGGCCATGGGCTTTGCTGACTACATGGCCGACGAAGTCAAGGTCGAAGGCGAGCAGGCCTACCCCGGCGCCATCATCCCGTCGAAGCTGTGGGTGAAAGAAGACGGCAACTGGGTTGAGAAGGCAGTCCCCGGCACGATGATGTAACGCGCCGAGCACACGATGTTTATACGACGGAGGCCGTGCTCTTGCATGGCCTCTGTTGTATCTGCCCGGATTGTTCTTTTCCTCAACCCTTCCGTATCATGATTGCGTTACGAAAAACCAGCGTGCTGCTGGGCGCAGTGCTGTTGCTGGCGCTGGCAGCCTGCAAAGAGCCGGCGTCTGAACCGGAGCCCGCCCCGGCCCCCGAGACCGCCTACGCCCCCGGCGATTCGATCCAGATTGCCGGCATGCTCGTCGATACCAACTGCTTTCATCTCGATAAAGACGCCAACCGCTACAACGACCACATTCGGCCCGAAGGACGCGTGGCGGTGTGTGCGCGCGTCTGTGCCCGGCAAGGCTTTCCCGTGGCGCTCCTGGTAGACGGCCAGCCGCAAGGCCAGGTCTGGTTCCTGGGCGGCTACCCGTCGCAACTCTACGCCGATTACATGGCCGCCACGGTGCGCGTCGAAGGCGAGATTCGCTCTAAAGGCGTCATCCTGCCGAGCAAAGTCGAGTATAAAGACGGCGAGACGTGGAAAAGGATTTTGTGATTTTGGATTTTAGATTTTGGATTTTGGATTGTTATCCTCAACGTTGTCCAATATCCCCCAACGCCGTGCCGTTCGAGCCGTCTCGGCTTTTTCGACTACGCAGAACATAGCAGTTTAAATCAATCCAAAATCTAAAATCCAAAATCTGAATCCCATGAAATACATTCCCCTTTTCCTGCTCATGATGTTGATACTGGCGGCGTGTGGGCAGGCGTCCGAAGACCCGCCTGCGCCGGTCGTCGAGCAAGAGGCCGCGCCGGCTCAGCAATACGAAGCGGTGGGCGTGGTCGTCGGTTTTATAGCCGAGAAGAAATTTGTCAACATCAGACACGAGACCATTCCCGGCTTCATGAACGCCATGACGATGCCGTTCGAAGTGAAAGATTCAACCCTCCTGCGCGGCATCCACGAAGGCGATTCCATCGCGTTCCGCTTCACCGTCGCCGGCGGCATCCAGGCTATTGAGAAGAGGGAATAGCGAGTGGCCAGTGGGATATGGCCAATGGGGTTTTTGATCCCTAGCCTTTTCCCCACTGGCCATTGGCTACTGGCCATTCGCTACATCCCCGGCTCAACTCTCTTGCAGCGTATCGATTTCCTTCAAAAGAAAGTCGGCCAGGGTTTCGCAGGCTGAGGTGAGTGTTTTGCGGAAGTTTTTGTTCTGGCTCTGGAAGTGCCCGGTGACGACCTTGACGATGTTGCACGGCACGCCGTGGGTGGCGGCCACGTAGGCGATGGCATAGCCGCTCATGTCGCTGATGTCGGCGATGCGTTGCCAGTAGCTCCGCTCTTCTTGCCCCTGCACCGTGTGGTCTTGCGTGACGAGCGTCACCTTGTCGAGCTTTTTAAACGGGACGTCGAGCGGCATGCGGGGGTAGGTAGGCGTGGCCAGTTCGACGCGGTCGCCTTCGAAGACCTGGGCCGCCGCTGCCAGCGAGCCGACGGTCAGGCTCTCTTGCAACGCGGTGCAGGTGCCTACGTGGAGCAGGCGCGTGAGTTTGTAGTTTTGCAGCAGGCGTTCGGTGCGTAGCGTGGCTTTGATCTTGCCGATGCCCGTCAACGAGACCAGCAACTGGTCATCCTGGAGTGTTTCGCCCTCAGACAGGCCGTCGAAACGGCCCCGTTGATAGCGGTTTAGGAACGGATTGGCTTCTTCCACAGTAGCGAAAACGATACCGATCATCGAACTCCTGGGCTGGTAGCAGGTACACGAACGCTGAGGCGGCGGTCGAGAGAGCGTTAAAGCGGCTACTGCGTATTTCGTACTGCGTATCAAGATCACCCTTACGCAGTACGAAGTACGCAGTAAAAAACGCGGATGAAACAGGGCACAACTTCGTGAGGATTTCCGCGCCATAGCATTGTAGTCCAACCAAGTTCCCTATATTTAAGCGTTCTGTCAACGTAAAAACAACCGAAGTATGAAAATAACGGAACTTCTTGAGCGCGCCACCGAGCCGCTGATTTCGTACGAGATCATCCCGCCCAAACGCGGAAGCTCGGCCAGCCAGATCATGGCCGTCGTGAAGGATTTGATGCCCTTCGATCCGCCTTTTATCGATGTGACGAGCCACTCGGCGGAAGCGTATTACGAAGAGATGACCGACGGCTCCTGGCGTCGGCACGTCAAGCGCAAACGGCCCGGCACCATCGGCATCTGTGCGGCTATCAAGGGGCGCTTCGGCGTCGAGACGGTGCCGCACTTGCTCTGCCACGGCTTCACCAGGGGCGAGACCGAAGATGCCCTCATCGAATTGAACTACCTGGGCATCAACAACCTCATGGCGCTCCACGGCGACGACACCGGCTACAAGAAAGCCCTTCCCCCCGGCAAAAAGATCAACGAATCGGCCATCGATCTCGTCAAGCAGATCGACGACATGAACCGGGGCGCCTATCTCGAAGACCTCATCGATCCGGAACCGGCAGACTTTTGCATTGGCGTGGCGGGCTATCCCGAAAAGCATTACAAGGCGCCCAACTTGACCTGGGACATCCTCTACCTCAAGCGCAAGGTCGATGCCGGCGCCCATTACATCACCACGCAGATGTTTTTCGATAATGCCCACTACTTCAGCTTCGTCGAGCGGTGCCGCGAGGTGGGCATCGAGGTGCCGATTATTCCGGGGCTCAAGATCATGACCACGAAGCGGCAACTCTCGGTGTTGCCGAGCCGTTTTCATGTAGAGATTCCTGAAGCGTTGGCGGCTGAGGTGGAGGCTGCCTCGCCGGAGCACGTCGTCGATGTGGGGGTGGAATGGGCTAGAAAACAATGCGAGGAGTTGATGTCGGCGGGGGTGCCGTGTGTGCATTTTTACATTATGCAGCGCTCCGAAGTCGTCCGCCGCGTCGTCGAGCCGATGCGTAAGATGGCTTGAGGGAGTGTTATAGTTTTTGGGTGTGATAGTGTTTTAGTTCTGTTCATCCAAAACACTATAACACCAAAACACTATAACACTACGAACATTCCCCCAGATACCGGTCTTCGAGGTGGCGCATGGCGGCGCGGGCGTCGTCGGTGGCGTCGTCGTAGCCGAGCAGGTGCAGCAGGCCGTGGACGACGTAGCGGCGCGCTTCTTCTTCGAACGACACGGTGTAGGTCTCATGCTGTTCGGCAGCGGTGTCGAGATCGACGTAGACTTCGCCGTCTACAGCGCCGGCGGTGTCATCATTGAGGGGAAACGAGAGCACGTCGGTGAGGTAGTCGTGGGCCAGGTACGTCCGGTTGAGATCCAGGACGGTGTCGTGGTCGGCCAGGATAATGCCCAGGTAGGCCGCCGTCCGGCCCTCTGCGTCGAGCACGCACTGCACCAGCCGCCGGAGCGCCTCTTCGTCGAGTCGCAACCGGGGATGGGTGTTTTCGATGAGGAGGGGGGTGTCGGCTTCGGGGTTCACGTCGTCGATACCGGGTGCTGCGTTAATCGCTGGGACGTATTTACTTCGTCAGTCGCTTCGCTCGTGTCGTATTGCGTACTGCGTGGAAAAGGCACCCTTACGCAATACGCAGTACGAAATCACCCCAGATCATTGAAGAGCGTTTCGGTCATCGACAGGGCGACGGTGCTCATGATGAGTTCCGGCGGGAGTTGCGTAAAGTCAGTCGAGAGCAGGCGTTGGTCGAAGTTGGCGTAGAGCGAGCAGCCGGCTTCGCGTTCGACGACGAGGCCGTTGGTGACACCGGCGCGGCGGGCGAAGAAGATCACTTCGCCGAGTTCCTGGCTGGCGATGAAGCCGGTGCAGCCCTGGAGCTGGAGCAACGAACTCGGCGCCATAACCGTGACGAGGTTGTCGGGTTGTTCGTTGACCATGGCTTCGGGCAAGGCGAGCCCGCGCGTGATCTCCAGGGTGATGCTGCGTCCGCTGGCTTCGTCATGGAGTTTGAAGCGGACGGCGCCGCCGTCGTGTTTGGCAGGCACCTCCAGCACTTCAGCGATACGGTTGATGTCGTCGTCGGAGAACGTAAAACCCATACTATGGCAGCCCTCTGTCCGGTCTGAGAAGAGAACGGCCCCGGTCGAGAGGGGCCGCGTACCTATCCGAAACACCCCGAAGCAGGCGCGGGGTGTTCATGCAAAATAGGGGCTGCGTCGTCGAAAAACAACGCGCTTAGAAGGGGCTGAACAGAGGACGCTCCGGCGCTTCGACGGATTCGCTTTGCGGGGGCGAGACGCTATCGCCGCCCATCGTCTGTCCATCGTGGATCATCTCCGGCTCGTCGTCCATGCTCACGTTGATCGCGTGGGGGCCTTTGGGGCCGTCATGGAGTTGATACTCAACAACTTGCCCGGTCCTGAGCGTTTTGAAGCGCCGGTCTGTGGCAATCTGCGAGTAATGCACAAAGATGTCCTGGCCACCCTGGGGGTTGACGATGAAACCGTACCCTTTCTTCGCGTCGAACCACTTCACGACACTGCGCTGGGTCATCATAGGGATGCCTCCTACCTCGGTTACGAGTCTAAAGGGTGAAACACACACGCTCCGACGACGAAGCGCGATGGTGGGGTGGGTGATGCGCGCACGATTCCCCGGTATCGGTGAGGTCTAGGGAAATCATGACGGTCAAAAGGTGAAGGTTTAGTAACATTTTACTAAACGACAAATATAGAATCGACCTGCCCTCGTGTCAACCTAAACAGTTGATTTTCTGTAATCAATCAGGTGACGAATGCAGAAATGCTGAAAAAAAAGCGGTCTGGCGGCGATTCGACGGGGTGAAAAAGGGGAGGCGTGAAATGTGAAACGTGAGGGTGCTTCGCTGAACCGTTTCTAAGGGCACCCTCACGTTTACTGCGTCAGTCGCTGGCGCTCGTGTCACGTGTCACGTTTCACGCCTTTTACCCCTCTTGCGGGGTTGCTTCGGAGGTGGTGGTGGTATCGGGCGGCGGTGCGGTTTCCTGGATGCCTTCGAAATCGCGGCGGAGGTCTTCCGGCGTCTTTCGCGAGGGATCGCCGAGCGTTTCGGCCAGGCGGTTTTCGAAGGCGGCGGCGGCGTCATAGTCGCGCGCCAGGATGTAGGTGCCGCGAATCATCTGCACAAACTCGGCGATGTATTCTTCCTCAGATTGCGTCCGGGCGGTGGCAAGGCGGTGCAGCACCAGCGGCTCGGCCTTCTGCATGGTGTTGACCACGCGCTCGTTGGCGCCGGCGGTCTGGTAGGCGCGCGCCATAAACAAAAACGACCGCTCATCGCCGGGGATCGTCTCGAACGGAACGTTCTCCATCAGCGTGTCGAGCAGGGCGATGGCTTCCTGGTTTTTACCCACTTCGCTGAGCTTGACGGCGGTCTGGGCGAAGACGTTGCGGTAGTTATCCACCATGCGCCGGATGTTTTCGTCGTAGTAGACGGCGGGGTCGGCGAGGTTGGTGAATTTGAAGCCGCGCAGGCGTTCGGGCGTCAGCGACGGCACCACGCGGCCCAGCGGTTCGTTGTGTTCGATGGGCACCACGCGGAACGCCTGCCCCTCCAACTGGAAGAAGTTTTGGAGGTCGAGCTGGCCGTCGGGGCTGACCGTGACGGCGAAGTAGATGGGCCGGGTCCAGCCCTGGGCGGCATTGGTCCGCAGGATGTCGAGCGCGGCGAAATCGGCGCCGTAGAGCACGTTGATGTCCTGGCCGGTGTTCGGATCGCGCCCGAAGGGGCGGCCCCGGAGCGTCCATTGCATCGGGCTCTGGATCTTGCCGACGTCTTCCTGCGCGACGTAGACCTCCGAGGCGCCGAGAAGCTGGTTTTTATCGACTGGCAGGGGGATGGTCTGGGGGCGCCATTCCATCAGGCTGAGCTGGTCGATGGCGTTTTCGGGCAGTGAGATGGGCAACGGCTCCGACTCGCGCGAGGCCTGGTTTTTAAGCTGGCGCACGTACCACGGCGTGTTGAGCAGCGACAGATTGACCACGCGCACGTCCCGCCGAATGCCTTCGACCTCCTGAAGATACCACAGCGGGAAGGTGTCGTTGTCGCCGTTGGTAAAGACGACGGCGTCGTCTTCGAGGCTCATCAGCATGTTGTAGGCATAGTCCGGCGCCACGTAGCGGCCCGACCTGTCGTGGTCGTCGTAGTTTTCGACGGCCATCCAGCCGGGCACGGCCAGAAACAGCAGCACGCCCAGCCCCAGCAGCACCGCTCGTTGCGCTGCCGGCGCCACCTTCTCCTGCATCGATTCGAGGATCAGTTGCAGCACGCCTGTAGCGCCCAGGCCCACCCACAGGCTAAAGGCAAAAAAGCTGGCGACGTACGAATAGTCGCGCTCGCGGGGCTGCATGGGCGTCTGGTTGAGATAGAGGATGATGCCCACGCCGGTCATCAGAAACAAGATGAGCACGCTGAAGGCTCGCCGCCAGTCTCGCGAGAAATGGAACATCATGCCCAGCAACCCCAGCAACAGCGGGATGGCGAAATACATATTCCGGCTGGCTTTTTCGCTGGGCGTCTGGAGAAAATGTTCGTACTCGCCGTCGATGAACCGGAAGCCGGTGATGGCGCGCGAGTCCTGGATGTCGCTCTCTTTGCCGGAGAAATTCCACAGGAAATACCGGACGTACATGTGCCCGATCTGATACTGCCAGAAGAATTCCCAGTCTGAGTCGTACTGGGCGTAGTAGCGCCAGTGCGAGGGTTGCGGCGAGTAGCGGCGCGGCAGGCTTTTCTCGCGATTGGTGACCGTATTGGTGCGGTCGTCGAAGGCCGGGCCGGTAAGCAAGGGGGTGTTGCCGTACTGCTCCCGCGCCAGGTACGAGATGATCGCTTCGGTCGTCTCCGGGTCGTTTTCGTCGATGGGCGGGTTCGAGGCGCTGCGGATGAAGATCAGCGCATACGTCGAGTAGCCGATCAAGACCATCAACACCGAGAGGGCCACCAGATTGACCACCTGCAAGCGGTTTCTCTGCGAATAATAGACGCCGAAGACGACGAGGCCGAGCACGCCGAAGAGCACCAGGAGCGGCCACTCGGTCTGCCCGGCCAACACCGGCAGTTTCTGGATGATGCCCGGATAGATCAGCAGAAACGCCGCCGAGGCGACGAAGAACGTCACGATGATACCCACCCATCGCTTGCCGGACATCCAATCCGGCGTGCCGCGTTCGGTCCATTCGTCGCGGTCAAATTCGACGAAGAAAAAGATGTAGGCGATGAAAAACAGCGCCAGCAGGTTCAGCAGGTGCACACCGATAGCCAGGCCGAAGAGGTAGGCAATCAGGACGAGGTAGCGGTTGGCTTTCAGGCCGAAGGGGTGTTGCCCGCCTTTGAGCATGGCCTCTTCGTGCCGCGCCTGATCGCTCCATCGCATGATCAACCAGATCACCGCCGCCGTGAAAAACATCGACAGGGCATAGACCTCGGCCTCGACGGCGTTGAACCAGAACGAATCGGTCACGGCGAAGGTGCAGGCGCCCACGACGCCGCCGGTGATAGCCGTGATGCGCTGCGCCGTCGTCCACTCCTCAGGTTTACCCTGCCATTCCTGCACCAGGCGCACGATGATCCAGTACGTCAGCAGAATCGTCAGGGCGCTGGCGAGCACCGAGACCATGTTGACGGCCAGCGAGATGTAGGCCTGCGGGACGAACATCGAAAAAAGCCGGCCCACGAGCATATAGAACGGCGCCCCCGGCGGGTGCGACACTTGCAAGCCGTGGGCAATGGCGATGAATTCGCCCGCGTCCCAGAACGACGCCGTCGGCGCCACGGTCATCACGTAGAGCGCCAGCGCGTAGACAAACACGCACGCTGCCACGATGCGATCAAGGCGTTTCCAGTTCATACGAAGCGTTTATGCAGAAGAGAAGGTGGGCGAATTTTGGATTTTGGATTGGGGATTTTGGATTGGCCGCATCCAGCACCGTCATCGAAAATCCAAAATCTAACGCTTCGGCATCCTCAGGGTTGCCTGTAAAAAATCTCCCCTCATCCATTATCCGGAATCCGGTCTTCCGGCGGCGTCATCTCTTCGTAGAGTCGTTGGAATTCCTCCGGCGGCAGGCGGAAGGCGTCGTCGCCGAGGAGGTCGGCGAGGCGATGGCCCAGGGCGGAGGCTTCGTCGAAGGCCCGCGCCCGCGCATACGAAAGCTGGATGTGTTGCGCTTGCTGGACGGCCTGCCCGAGCCATTGCGCGTTGGGCGCCGTCCGGACGTCGTAGAGCACATACGGCTCGGCGTAGCGCCAGAGGCTGAGCGCGCGGGCGTCGTCGCCGAGCGCCTGGTAGGTCTGCGCCAGCGGATAGGCGGCGTAGAACGGCAGCGGGATGGTATCGGGCGGGACGGCGTCGAGCAGGCTGTCGAGCAGGCGTTTGGCTTGCTGCTGGTCGCCGCGCTCGGCGAAGGCTGCCGCCGTGTGGGCATAGGTGGCGCGGTAATGGCCGGCAGCCATCCCCCGGCTCGACGGATCGAAGTAGACGGCGGGGTCGTTGAGCCGGGTAAAGCGGAATTTCGAGAGGCGATCCGCCATGATGTCCGGCACGATCCGCCCGAAGGCTTCGTCATGTCGGATAGGCACGACGCGTTGGGCCAGCCCTTCGCGCTGGAGGTAGGGCGCCAGGCCGAGCCGGCTGTCCGGGCTGGTCGTGGCGGCGAAGTAGACGGGCCGCTGCCAGCCCTGCTGCGCGTTGCCCGCCAGCACGTTGAGCACCACCTGATCGACAGGATACAGCACGCGCAGGTCTTCGGTGTAAGGGCGGCCTTCCAGCGTCCACCGCATCGGGCTTTCGAACCCGCTGGTGTCTTCGACCGAGATCCGCATCTCCGTCTGCGTCACCAGATCGGCGACGGCTACCGGCAGTTGGGCCGCGCGCGGCGTCCAGGCCACGGGCGCCAGCCGGTCTATCTCTTCATCCGACATCGAGAGGGGCAGCGGCGCGGCGTCGTAGGCCCATTGATCGCGAAGCTGTTTCGGATACCAGGGCGCGTTGAGCAGCGACAGGCACACCACGCGCACATCCGGTCGCACGCCTTCGACCTCCTGGAGGTACCACAACGGATAGGTATCGTTGTCGCCCTCGGTGAAGAGGATGGCGTTTTCCTCGACGCTCATCAGCATGTTGTAGGCAAAGTCGCGCGCCAGATACTGCCCGGAACGGTCGTGGTCATCGTAATTTTCGACAGCCATCCAGCCAGGCACGGCCAGGAAGAGCGCCGCCCCCAGGCTCCAGGCGATTTTGGATTTTAGATTTTGGATTTTGGATTGGGGAATTTCTGATCCCTTTTTAACAATCGATAAAGCCGCGCCGCTCGAACCGCCTCGATTTTTTCGGCTGAACAAAACATTTCGGACACGACCAATCCAAAATCCAAAATCTAAAATCCAAAATTTTGACGACGACGTTTTTCCCTGATTCCATCGTTTTGTTAACATTTCAACCAATCCGCTGGCGCCTAGGCCGATCCAGAGGGTGAAGGCGAAGAAACTGGCGACGTAGATGTAGTCGCGCTCGCGGGGTGTTCGGGGGACTTCGTTGAGGTAGATGACCAGCCCGACGCCGGTAGCCAGGAACAGCGCCAGCACGGCCAGCGCCCGTCGCTGGTCGCGCCGGAAGTGGTAGAGCAGGCCGAAAAGGCCGAGCAGCAGCGGCAGCGCAAAGTAGGCATTGCGGCTGGCGGCTTCGCTGGGCGTGGCGTAGACGTACGCCTCGGTCTCCCGATCCGCGAGGCCGGTGATCCACCCGGCGCCTTGCTCATCCTTGGCACGCCCGGCAAAATTCCACAAAAAATACCGCCCGTACATCGTGCCGAGTTGATACCGCCAGAAATAATCGGCATCCGACGCATACTGCGCGTAGAGCGCCGTTTGGCTCGGATCTAAGAGCGCGTTGCGGCGGGGGAAGAGGACGTTGCGGCCCGGCGCGATGGTGCCCGTCTGATTGTCGAAGGTCGGCCCCGTCAGCAGATCGCGTTGGCCGTATTGTTCGCGTTTGAGGTAGGGGACGAAGTCTTCGGTCGTCTCCGGATTGTTGAGGTCGATGGGCGGATTGGCGGTGCTGCGGATGGGGATGAGGGCATAGGCCGAGTAGCCGGCGAGCACAGCCGTCAGGCAGAGCACGGCGAGGTTGGCGTGGACGTGCCCGCGCCGGTGCGTGAAGGCCAACGCGGCGACCAGCAACACCGCCACGCCGAGCAAAAACATCAGCGGCGCGCCGCTGGCGCCGGCCCACGACGGCAGCACGATCACCACGCCGGGGTAGAGCAGCGCGAAGACCAGCGCCGAGACGACCCCCGCGCCCATCAGCCCAAACGCGCGTTTTTGCCACGTCCACGCCGGTTGTTCGATGCGGGTGAAATAGAAGAGCAGCGCGATGAAGAAAAACGTCAGCAGCGCCATCAGGTGCACGCCCATCGCCAGGCCGAAGACGTAGGCGATGAGCACGAGCAGGCGGTCACTTTTGCGGCGTTTCTTGGTGCGCGATGCTGCTTCAGCGCGGGCCTGCGCGCTCCAGCGCAGCCCCAGCCACACCGCCAGCGCCGTAAAAAACATCGACAGCGCATAGACCTCGGCCTCGACGGCGTTGAACCAGAACGAGTCGGTCACGGCAAACGTACACGCGCCGATGACACCGCCGATGATTGCGAGGGGGGGAGAGGGAGAGAGGGAGAGAGGGGGATTCAGTAAAAAACGCTTTTCCCTCCCTTTCTCCCTGCCCCCCTTTCTCTCTTTCGATAATTCCGATTCCAGCGCTCCAGGATTGCCGGAGGATGCGTCATCCCCTCCGCGCCACCACGCGATCAATTCGACGATGATCAGGTACGTCAACAAGATCGTCAGCGCGGCGGCGAGCACCGAGACGAGGTTGACGGCCAGCGCCACCTGCGAGGCGGGCACGAACATCGAAAAAAAACGGCCCAGCAGCATGTAGACCGGCGAGCCGGGCGGATGCATCACCTGCAATCCGTAGGCGCTGGCGATGAACTCGCCCGCATCCCACAACGACGTCGTCCGGGCGACAGTCAATCCATAGAGCACCAGCGCATAGCCAAACACGCCGGCGGCGACGAGACGGTGAAGACGTTTGGGGTTCATCGGGGGGAGGTCGTTTAGGCCGGAGGTGATATTCCTCGAAAGTCATCCTTCGCGCAAGCGGCGGCGTCGGTCATGAGTCAGGGGTCATGAGTCATGGGTGTTTTGAAAGAAACTCATGACCCATGACCCATGACTCATGACCCTTCCTACCCCAGCAAACGATCCGTCCCCTCAATCTATTGCCACCTCATTTACAGCACGTCAGAAATTCTAATGCCGCGACCAGTTGGTCTTGACGTTGTCGAGCAGCATCGTCATCAAGGCCGGGCGTACTTCGCCGTAGTTGAGGGCGAAGGCCAGCTTGCCGTTTCGGTTGAAGATCCAGGTCGTCGGCGTCCAGGTTATCGGCAGGCCCAGGAAGGTCTTGCGACGGTTGGACCGGCGGTTGCTGTTGCCGTGATCGGGCTGGGCGAAGGTGTGGACGCGGTCGGGGATGTAATGCTGGCTCAGCACCCACTCGTCGAGGTCGCCGTCGTTGAAAACCGTCACGAAGATAAACGTGACGTCTTCGTGCGCTGCGATGATTTCATTCCAGACACCCTCGCGAAACTCCGACATCGAGTTGTGGCACCACGGCGCCCAGAAATGCACGACGTGGACGCCGTCTTCGGCCAGCAGCGCCTGCACCTGTTGCTCGGTCTCGGTGAGCGAATCTGCCGCCGCCGGCTGGGCCAGGGCCACCTCTTCGATCTGCACGTCTCCGGCGCCTTCGTGGGGTTGCGCGCAGCCGAGCGAAACAGGAA
Organism: Rhodothermales bacterium; assembly: GCA_028278205.1. GTDB lineage: Bacteria > Bacteroidota > Rhodothermia > Rhodothermales > Bin80 > JANQES01. The sequence goes on along the minus strand of JANQES010000050.1, from coordinate 24,666 downwards.
ACAGTATGATGAAGAAAGCGAGGCTTCGCAGCATGAGGCTGTCCGGTTTTTTAGAGGATGGAAGGCTATGCTACGTCGTTCCTGGTTTCTCGTTTCTGGTTTTGACGTTTACTTTGTCATTCGCTACACTCATTTCTGATTCCAATGAAATGGAACGCGGATGACGCGGATCTAGCGGATTATCGCGGATCGGGTTGACAAAAGATCCGCGCAGATCCGCCCCATCCGCGTCATCCGCGTTCCATTAAAAAAGTTGTAACCTGTGCCTCAACCCGCAACCCAACTCGTGATGTCTCGCCACCACACACCACCATGGCTTTTTGCGACGATTCTGATCGTGGCCCTGTGCCTGAGATCGGGATGCACGGTTGATGACCAGGCGCGAAACCACGACTGGCCCGTCTACAAAGCCGACAACGCCTCGTCCAGCTACTCGCCGCTCGGTCAGATCAACCGCGACAACGTGGCCCGGTTGGAAATGGCCTGGGAATATCACACGGACGATAAAAATCCGCGCACCATCGAGTGCAATCCTGTGATCGTCGAGGGCGTGATGTACGTGACGTCGCCGCGCCTGAACGCCGTGGCGCTCGATGCCGCCACCGGCGAGCTTTTGTGGAAATTTACGCCGCCCGAAGACGAGGCGCCCTGGCGCGGCATGTCGCGCGTCAACCGCGGCGTGGCCTACTGGGAAGACGGCAGCGACGGGCGCATCTTCCACACCGCCAGCGACCGGCTCTTCGCCCTCGACGCCCGCACCGGCCGGCTTATCCCCGATTTCGGCGAGGGCGGATGGGTCGATCTCAACAAAGGCCTCGACCGCGACAGCCTCAACAGCCCTGTCACCGTCACCTCGCCCGTCGTCGTCTTCGAAGATATCCTGATTCTGGGCTCGACGACGCGCGACGGCACGGCGAAATACAATCCGCCCGGCCACATCCGCGCCTACGACGCGCGCACCGGCGCGCAGCGCTGGATCTTCCACACCATCCCGCACCCCGGCGAGTTCGGCTATGACACCTGGCCGCCGGAGGCCTGGAAGACAGCCGGCGGCGCCAACGCCTGGGCCGGCATGAGCCTCGACGCCCAACGCGGCCTCGTCTTCGCCCCGACCGGCTCGCCCTCGTACGATCATAACGGCGCCGACCGGCCCGGCATGAACCTCTTCGGCAATACCATTCTGGCGCTCGATGCCCGCACCGGCGAACGACGCTGGCATTTCCAGGTCGTCCACCACGATCTCTGGGATTACGACCTGGCCTCGCCGCCCAACCTCGTCACGGTGCAGCACGACGGCGTGGCGCGAGACGGCGTGGCGCAGGTCACCAAGATGGGGCACCTGTTTTTGCTGGATCGAGAGACGGGCGAGCCGCTCTTTCCGGTCGAGGAACGGCCCGTCCCGCAATCCGAGATTCCTGGGGAAGAGACCTGGCCGACGCAGCCGTTCCCGGTGAAGCCGCCGCCGTATGCCGTGCAAGGCTTTCAGGAAGACGACATCACCGATCTGACGCCGGAAGCCTATGCTCACGTCAAAGAAAATGTCTTCGACAAATTCGGCCCGGCGGTGCTGTTCGAACCGCTCAGCACCACGGGCGATGTCATCATGCCGCAGTTCAACGGCGGCACCGACTGGGGCGGCGCGGCTTTCGATCCGGAGACCGGCATCCTCTACGTCAACGCCAGCAATGAGCCAGAGGCGCTGACCATGGTGCGGGCGCGGGCCGATGCGCCCCACGATTTCGAATGGGTCGCCAACGGGCACCTCGAAGTGTTCGACGGCGGCGGATTTCCCATCTCGAAACGCCCCTGGGGCACGCTCAACGCTATCGATCTCAACGAGGGCGTCATCAAATGGCAAGTCGCGCTGGGCACCTATCCCGAATTAGAGGCACGCGGCGAGCCGCCGACGGGCACGTTCAACATCGGCGGCCCGGTCGTGACGGCGGGCGGCCTGGTTTTCATCGGCGCCACCCGCGACGAGCGGTTTCGAGCTTTCGACAAAGACACGGGCGCGGTGCTCTGGGAATACCAACTCCCGGCGGGCGGCTATGCCACGCCGTCGGTCTATCAGGTAGACGGGCGGCAGTTTGTGGTGATTGCAGCCGGCGGCGGCGGCAAACCGGGCACCAAGCCGGGCGATTCGTTTATGGCCTTCGCGTTGCCGGTTGAATAATGCCGGTTTGAGATGATGACAAATTGATCCCGTAATCGACAACAGCGCGATTCCCCCTTCGAAGGGGGATTTTTCAGGGTTGCCATCACCGAAGTAGTGAAGCAAACTTTTTCACCCTGACCCGCCGACGATAATCACCGCTTCGCCGCGCACTTTGGGTTGGGCTTCGTAATGCGCCCGTAATTCAGCCAGCGTGCCGCGTTGCACCTCTTCAAACTTTTTCGTCAACTCCCGCCCGACGGCTGCCGGGCGCTCCGGGCCGAAGACCTCTTCGAACTGCGCCAGCGTCTTGACGAGGCGATGCGGGCCTTCGTAGAAAACCATCGTCCGGGGCTCGCCGGCGAGGGCGTCGAGGCGTTTGCGGCGGCCTTTTTTGACGGGCAGGAAGCCTTCGAAGACGAACCGCTCGCAGGGCAGGCCGCTGGCCGTCAGCGCCGGCACGAAGGCCGTCGCCCCCGGCAACGCCGCCACGTCGATGTCGTGACGCAGGCACTCGCGGACGAGGTAAAAGCCGGGATCCGAGATGCCCGGCGACCCGGCGTCGGTGATCAGCGCGACGTCTTGCCCGGCCTGCATCTGTGCCACGAGATGCGGGGCTTTACGCCGTTCGTTGTGATCGTGATAACTCGTGCGCGGCGTGTCGATGGCGTAATGCGCCAGCAAGACGCCGGAGGTGCGCGTATCCTCACATGCGATCAGATCGACCTCCTTGAGCACCCGCACCGCGCGCACGGTGATATCCTCCAGATTGCCAATCGGCGTCGGAACGAGGTATAGCATTTTGGATTTTAGATTTTGGATTGTTGATTAGCAGCAATTTCGGCAAACGAAAAAGCCGCGTCGGTTGAGACCGTTGCGGCTTTTTCGTTGGGCAAACCGGATCGGATCAGACCAATTACTTCGTTAGTCGCCTGCGGCTCGTGTCAAAATCCAAAATCCAAAATCTAAAATCCACATCACTTCTTTCTGCGGAGCCGGGCCATTAAACGGCGCCGCAGCGGCGGGGTGGCGCGCAGGTCGAGAGCGACGTAGAGGACCAGCCAGAGCCCGATGCCGGTCATCAAAATGTTGGCGATCCACATGCCGATCCAGGGTTCGAGCAAGTTGCGGTCGGCGAGTTTTTCGCCCTGCACCAGCGTGATCCAGTAGAAGAGAAAGATGCCCAGGGCCAGCGCGCCGACGGTGCCCAGGCCGCCGCGCCGGATGCTCAGCCCCAGCGGTGCGCCGATGAGCATGAAGATCAGGCACGCCAGCGCTATCGAATATTTTTTGTGGATCTCGACGCGGTAGCGATTGGCGCGCTCGGCTTCCCAGCCGATGGTGCGGCGGAGTTCTTCGACCTGCGTGCGGGCTTTGCGGGCGCCTTCGAGGGCATAGTCGTAGACCTGACGGCCCTGCCGGCGGTTGAGCCCGGCGAGAGCCACCCGCTGGATGGGTGGCGGCAGCGTGTCGAGTTCGGCGGGCTGGGCCAGGAGCGGGGGCTGGTCGGTCGGGGTGAAGCGCCCGGCGGAGTCGGGGCTGAGGTCGAGGGCCAGCCGCCGAAGCTGATCTTTCTGCCGGGTGATGCTCGTCTCCAGCGAATCGACGAACTTGATCATGTCGGCAGTCGGGGTGGTGCGGTCGGAGCGGTAGCCTTCTTTGGGGTCGCTGCGTTCGAAGGCAAACTCGGAGAGGTCGAGGCGGAGGCGGTGGCGGTAGAAGCCGAGGCGTTCGTAGCGTTCTTTGGTGCGCGAGCCGGCAGACTGAACCAGCCGGTGCATCTCGCCGTTTTCCAGGACCAGATCGATGTACGGCCCGACGGGTTCGAGCCAGCCGCGCCGGGCTTTAATCGTCGCGCCGTTGCGGCTGTCGCGGCTGTAATCGCGAATGAAAATATCAACGAGTTCGTTCGATTCGGGCAGGCGGTCTTTGATGAGGATGCTGTAATTGCTCAGGCCGTCATAAAAAATGCCCGGTTGCAACTCGAAGTCGGGCCGTTTGCTGCGGATGTCTTGCCAGAGGTTACGCGCGCGGAAGTTCGACTCCGGCAGGATGATGTTGTTGAAATAGGTCATCCCCATCGTCAAAACGCCCCCGGCAATCAGCGCCGGCCAGAGCAACTGCCCCAGCGATACACCCGAATTTTTGATGACCAGATACGCCCGCGACTCGGCCAGCCGCCCGAATGTCATCAACGCCGCCAGGAGCGCCGACATCGGCACGGCCAGCACCACCATGTAAGCCAGGTTGTAGGCCACCAACTCGACGATGAGCAGCACCGGCAAGCCCCGCCCGGCGATGTCGGGCAAATATTTGATCAGAAACTGCATCAACAGCAGAAACATGAGCGTTCCCAGCCAGCCCAGAAACGGGCCGGGTAAGGCGCGCAGGATCATGCGGTGAAACAGCTTCATGGTTTTAAAATTCGTTCCGAATTTTAAAAAATTACGTGCGTCGCAGCGTTAGGAGGGTGATTTCGGGACGGATGCCGAGGCGTAGCGGGGGGCCGACGGTGCCCACGCCGCGATTGACGTAGAGGAACTGCCGGCCCTGGCCGCCGGCGCGTGGTTCTTCGTAGAGGCCGGCCCAGCGCGGGTAGGCTACACGCGCCAGGCTGTAGCGCAGCGGTCCCAACTCGAAGCCCACCTGCCCGCCATGCGTGTGGCCGCAGAGCATCAGGTCGATGTCGGGGTGGCCGGGGCGCACGTGCGAGTCCCAGTAGGTCGGCGTGTGTGCGAGCAAGATACGAATTTCTTCGCCATGCGGGTCTACGTCGAGGCCGGCGAGGGCGCCCGGCAGATCGGCGAAGTGTTGCGAGAAGCCGGTGTTATCGACGCCGACGAGGTGGAGGCGGGCGCCGTCGACGGCCAGCGTGCGATGCTCGTTGACGAGCAGATCCACCGGCGTGGCGCGCACCCGCTCGACGACGTCGTTGAGGCGGGCGTAGTGGTCGTGATTGCCGAGGCAGCCATAGACGCCGAGGTCGGCCTTCAGGCGGTTCAACGCCGGCATAATGAGCGCCAGCTCGGCGGCATCATGATTGACGAAGTCGCCCGTGATGGTGACGAGGTCGGGCTGGAGCGATTGGACGAGGTCGACGGCTTCGTCCATGGGGCGCTCGCTGAAGAACGACCCGGCGTGCAGGTCGGAGAGTTGCGCAATCGTCAGCCCGTCGAGGGCGCGCGGCAGGCCGGCCAGCGGCACGTCGATGCGGTAGATCTCGAAGTCGTAGAGCGTGCGAAAGACGCTGTAGCCGACCAGCACGTACGGCACCGTGGCCGCGCTCCAGCCCATCGTTTGCAGGAACTGCCGGCGCGACGTCCGCTTGAGATCCGTCAGATCGAGCGGCGGCGTTTCGGTTGGCGAAGCGGTTGTCTCTGCTTCGTCGGTGGGCAACAGATGCGCCTGGAACCACCCGAAGAGCCACATCACAAAGCGCAGCGCATCTTTGATCATCAGCACCCCCACGATGATCATCTTCGGCACGTAATACGTCATCCAAAAACCGATGAAGAACGCCCGCGCCAGTTTCGGTTCTACCTGCCACCAGCGCGAATAGAGCATGTAGACCGGCAACGTAAACGGCATCACAATCATCATCACCCGATAGACCGCCACCGTCCACCGGAAGCGAGGCCGCTCCTGCGCAAAACGCCGCCAGTTGCGAAACACGTAGTAATCGAGCAACAGCGGCACGCTGATGGCAATCAAGGCGAAGAGGATGGAGCGGGTCATACGCTTTCTTTAATTCTTTGCTGATCTCAAAAGGTGTTGTGAGATTGCGCTATTTACGTACGGAACGCCGCGCGGGTTGTTCTTATTGTCGTAGGGCTGCGCCGTGGCGTTCGTCTTCTACATCGTCCGCTCCCCCGCGTTCTCAAGAGGATGAAACAAAGCTGTATGGGCTTCGCATACCCTTTTTAGCCCCCACCAATGATATTTTCAACCCACCCTCTCATTTCATGCGTACGGTTACGATCCTCTTTTTGCTGGCCCTCGTTTTTGTTGCAACCGAGCCGCAACCTGTTTCGGCTCAATCACTCGATCTCACCGTCGATGGCTATGGCCTGAGCATCGGCGACTCACGCGCGGTCAACGGGATCCGGCTCAATTTTAGAGACCGGCGGCTCCGCGAAGTCAACGGCATCAACGCGACGATCTGGACGCCGTACAGCCCTGCCCGCGGCGTCGTCAACGGCATTGCGCTGGGCTTGCCCGTCACCGGCGGGCGGCGCATCAACGGCCTGGCGACGGGCATTTTCGGCGCCGGTGCTGAGGAGTCGATCAACGGTGTGATGATCGGGCCGCTGGGGGCCGGCGCCGGCGAGAGCATCAACGGCATCGGCCTCGGCGGGCTGGGTATGGGCGCGGGTGGAAATGTTGCCGGCATCATGATGGGGGGGCTGGGCGTGGGTGCCGGCGGCGATGTGACGGGCGTGATGCTCGGCGGATTGGGCGTCGGCGCTGGCGAGAACGTGACGGGCATCCTGGCCGGTGGCCTGGGTGTCGGCGCCGGGGGGAATCTTAAAGGCATCGGCCTCGGCGGGCTGGGCGCCGGTGCCGGCGGCGACGTGACGGGCGTGATGCTCGGCGGCCTGGGTGTGGGCGCAGGCGGCGATGTGACGGGTATGATGATGGGCGGCGTCGGCGTGGGTGCGGGCGGAACGCTGAGAGGGGTGGCCGTCGGCGGTGTCGGCGTCGGGGCGTCGGCGATCCGGGGCCTGGTGCTGTCGGGCGTGGCGGCGGGCGGCGAAGATGTGGCGGGTGCTATCGTCGCGCCGGTCTATTTTCGCATCACCGAAGGCGGGCGGCTGACGGGGTTTACCATCAGCGCCTTCAACCACATCAAAGGCGATCAAAACGGCCTGACTATCGGCCTGATCAACTATGCCTGGCATCTCAACGGGGTGCAACTGGGCCTGCTCAACTTCGCCGGCAACAAACGCCGCGCCCGCTGGCTGCCGATTATAAACTGGAATTTCGATTAATCAAACAGGTCTTCAATGTTTTGGCGTCCGTGCAAGACGCGATTTATGATGACATCATCGTCCACAATACGGTAAAACACGACGTAATTTCCAAAACTGAAAGATCTGAGTCCTACTGAGAGTTCATCCCGGCGGCGGCCCATTCGTGGCTGCTCGGCCAGTATTTCTATTCGATCTCTCAATTCTCGGATGAAACGGGATGCTTTTTCTGGATTATCCTCGGCCATGTAATCCCAGATAGAGTCGAGATCACGCAGCGATAAACGCGTTTGGATCACGCGGGCCATGATTCCTTACTTCGCTTGCTTTGCCGCAAGGCGTTCCTGGCCTCGGCGGATGATGTCCTCGGCATCAAAGGGAACGACCTCACCTCGTTCGATTTCCTCGTCACCCTTACGGATTTCTTCGCGTAAGGCTTCCAACCGCTCCAACCTGTCGAGTAACAGCGCAGCCCAGTGTTCTCGCTTCTCCTCCGGCAGGCTTTGTAGCTTTCTGGTCAGTGCTTCGACGTTTGTCATAGCATCTCCCGAAATCCGTTGCTTCTTAACAGGGTACCTCCGTCTATACGCGGCGTGAAGCAAAGGGTTTTCTCATCATGCCGTCTATAAAGGAGCCTTAGCCCAATCGAAGCGTTCGAGAGAAGCGCATACAAATCGGTATGCAGCACAAAGAACCAAGGACAAAGAACCCTTGACTGTCAAAACCTTTACCTTCAGCCCGTTCCAGACCAACTGTTTCGTCTGCCACGACGCTGCCGAGGCGGTGCTCGTCGATCCGAGTTGCAATACTGAAACCGAGCAGCAGGCCGTCGTCGGGTATCTCGAAAAAAACGATCTCACGCTGCGGCATCTGCTGCTGACGCACACTCACATCGATCATATCTTCGGCTGTGCCTACTTCGCCGAGCGCTACGGGATGGACTGGCAGATGCACCGCGACGCCCTGCCGTTCATCCAACGGTCGCAGGAGCAGGCGTTGTTCTTCGGCACGCCGCTGGAGGCGCCGCCGGTGCCCGAACACTTCCTCGATGAAGGCGACACGATCCGCTTCGGCGAGGCTGTCTGGGAGGTGCTCCATACGCCCGGCCATGCCCCCGGCTCTATCTGCTTCTACGATGCCGCCGAAGGCTTCGTCATCGCCGGCGACGTGCTCTTCATGGGGTCCATCGGGCGCGTCGATCTGCCCGGCGGCTCGCTGCCGGTGTTGATGCAGTCGATCTTCCAAAAACTCGTGCCCCTGGGCGATGCCACGAAAGTCTACCCCGGCCACGGCCCCGCTACGACGATAGGCCGCGAGCGCCAATCCAATCCGTTTTTAACAGGAGGGACGGATTTTGGATTTTAGATTTTGGATTGGGAGATTTCTGATCCCTTTTTAACAATCGAAAAAGCCGCGCTGGTCAGGACCGCTGCGGCTTTTTCGGTTGAGAGGACGGTGCTGTACGAGACCAATCCAAAATCCAAAATCTAAAATCCAAAATTATCAATCCAGCCAATCGACCAGGCTGCGAAGCGACGGGGTAGGAGGGTCGTCGTGATCCATGAGGTATTGGATCGAGGTATAGACCAGATCGCCCATCGTCATGCAGCGCTCGAACTGTTCGTCTTCGTAATGCTCGGCCAGTTGCTCGCGGAGACGGATGACGTAGCCCTCGTTCGAGACGATATCCTCGCGCATGACGTCCATCAACGCGTCGAAACGCCCGTGCGAGACGCGGACCCGGTTTTCGATGAGCGCGCGTTCTTCTTTCTGATACTGCACGATGTTGCCGGGCGCCAGATACTCCTGCACCACATTGACGAAACGCACGTTCTGCGGGAAGTCTTGCGGGTTGTAGACCTGCCTGCGCCAGTGATGGCTCTGCTGGTCGAAATCGATGGACCGAATCAGATAATGGTGCTTCTCGAAATCGCGCCGGACGTCGACGACGAAGTTGCCGGCGTGCATGTCGCCCAGCAGGCGCACGAAGCAGCGCACGTCGAACTTGACAAACTGCTTGGCCAGGCGCACACGGTCGAAGCGGTTGGGCGGCAGGTCGTCGCGGATAAAGACATCGCCGGGGATGCCGATGATGTGCTCTTCGATGATCGTCTTGTCTTTGATGAAATAGTGGATGCGGCTGGGCGAGAGGATGTGTTCGAGTTCGAGCCCGTAGATGCGGTTGGCGTCGGTGCGTTTGACGTAGAAATAGTCGAAGTTTTCGTTGAGGGCGTTGACGATGCGCACGCGGTAGGGCAGCGTGTTGCCGTAGAGGCACAGGTCTACCCGGTCTACGTAGAGATCTTTGACCGCCGTGAGGTCGCCGTCGGCCTTCAACAGCGCGTACGTGACCAGGAGGTTCTGGTGGATCTCGCGCTGTTCGTAGGGTTTGTAAAAGACCGTTGCCCAGTGCGTATCCTCGCCCTCCTCGTTGTAGAGCGGCACGGCTTCATAATGCCGCGACAGATCGGTGTAGCGGATGCCTTGTTTCTTGATCCGCCCATACCGCACCAGATACGACTCGAAGAAGTCGCTAACAGGATAGAGGTCTTTTTTCCGGCTGATCAGATGATACGGGGTGCCATCTGGTTTATCGTGCTTCGGACCAGGGGCCTTCTGGGGCTGGGCATCGAGCATAAGCAGGTTCTCCAAAAAGACACAGACGCTCTCTGATACCCGCCGCGTGAGGGAGGGTTCTGTGCAACCGCTGATGGGCGCAGATGAACACAGATAGCGGATGGCGGATATCAGATGGCGGATATTTTATTTGCCGATTTGCCGGTTTGCCGATTTGTCATTTGCCGATTTGCCAATTTGCTGATTGGGCCTGTGCAGCCAGCGTAACCGTCAACGAGAGCAGGAAAAAAGCAAGAGCGCGCATCGGTACGGGGGAATGGGTTGAGGGATAGGAACCGTTGCTCTTCGTATCGACCGGACCGGCGGGGCGTTAAAAGAAGGAGCGGCCCGGCAGCTTGTTCGCCACCGGGCCGCTCCGAACCCAAGTCCCTCCCTATCGGGAATAAGAGAGGCATTTATGGGTTACGGCGGAATGCTAAAAAAGTAACACGTCGCGTCAAAAAAAAGCTTTGAATGATGCAGGATACGGGATTCGGGATGCGAGATGCGGGATTCGGGATGTGAGATGCGGGAGAGCAAATTGCAAATCGGCAAATCGGCAAATCGGCAAATAAAATATCCGCAATCCCACACCTCGCCCAGCAACTCATCTCGCGAGAGCACCGCCCCGGCGTGCTCGACGAAGTATCGCAGGAGTTGAAACTCTTTGGCTGACAGTTCCACCGGCTCGCCGCCGCGCGCGACCTCGGCGCGGCGAAAATCAATACGCACGGCGCCGAACTGATAGGCGTCCGGGGTTGGGGGCGATGACGAGGCGGCCCGCCGCAGCAACGCCTCGATGCGCGCCAGCAGTTCGATCATCTCGAACGGCTTGGTCGGGTAATCGTCGGCGCCGAGCTTGAGGCCGACGACGACCACACCCGCGCCTTCGTCGAAAAACATTTCGACGAGCCGTTCCTCCAAAATTTTTCGATGGACGAACACCTCGGCATCTTCCGGCAACTGCACGAAGAATTGCCGGATCTAGACGTCGAGCAGGTCAATAAAACCGGCCCCAACTCGGTCGAATTCGTGCTCGTCTCCGGGCAGACGGGGCACAAGATCAAAGGCAGCTTCACGCTCGAAGCGCAGCCGCCGCACCGCTTTACCGGCCTCGGCTTCGAGCCCGTCGCGGCGAAGTAGGGCGGCAGCTCAGGTCATGGGTCATGAGAAAAAATCCCCATGACTCATGCCCCATGATTCATGACCGATGTCAAGGCTGATCCGGGCGCAACGCAGAAAAATGCCGCATAATTTTTCCTGCCTGACACGTCATTGGCCGCGCGTGGTTTTGCCGGCGGCGTGTGCTCTTTGCGCGATGTTGGTGATCCCACTGATGACGTCATACCAGAACGGCGTGCCGAGGCCGCCCAGGAAGCCCGTCAGCAGGATGCCGAGGATCCAAAAAAACCAGCCGCCGCCGCTATTCCTCGCCGTGCAGTTTGGCGTATCCTCTCCCCAGCAGCCATGGGGAAAGAACTTCGGGCCGATAGGAAAACCGCTGGTATTGAGCACGTCGATCTGCTCTCTGGTGTCTCTGATGGCTTGTTGAAGCCCTTCCTTTGTGACTGCGTCGTCGTCGGGGGGTGTTTCCTGAATTAGGGTAGTGACGGCTCCTGCGCTTGCGCCACCGCCGCCGCCGCCGCCGGAGTCGTCTGCTTGCTCACCTGCGTCAACTTCTTCCGTAGGGGCGACTTCTGTGGTTTCAGCAGGGAGTTGGGAAACCTCGGCATCGTACCGTGTGACGATGGCATCCAACTGGGCGACGACGCCCTCCCGCAAGGTCTCGTCCTTGATGTACGAATCCAGGATGAAGATGCTGTCGATGTTGAGGCAGAGCGCGAGCACCAACGCCACGCCCATCGACCACCAACGCGAGTGCTTGCGGAAAGAATCGGTAAATCGATCTTCGACGGCTTGGAACCGTTTATCTAACGCGTCGAAAAGTTTCTTCGCCTGCTCATCGCCCAGGTCCAGGATTTTTTTGCCCAACTCAGTCCCCCTCAAGAATTTTAGCGTGTCTTCCCGCGAGACCGATTCGAGCTTGTCAAGATCGACGACTTTGAGCAGATCGGCCTTGTTGAAATTGGCCGTGACGTCAGGGTCGAACAGGTCGGGAGCCTTTGCTTTGATCGGTTGAGGCACCGCATTGATAAGTTTATCGGCTGTGTTCTTCAAGGCCTCGGCAACCTTAGGATCCATCGCTAATTCTTTCGCTTCCTGCTTGATCACGCCCAGCAGCTCGTTGTCGAAGTAATCTTCGAGCATCTTTTTCAACGTGGCCGTGCGTGTTCTAAGCGCAGTCCTGATGAGATCGACGACCTTCATGACCACCGAAGAGATGACGAGCATCGTCAAGGCGAAAGCAAGTGCGGCATCGAGAATAGGCATGATAACCTCCTGCCGACGCATCATCGGCACTTAGTGAAAAAGGGTTTTATCTGACTACATACTCCTGAGTCTAAACGAAACTTCTCTATAAGTAATCATAAGAAATTGTAGATACAAACCGTATCGTGTAATTACGCGATCATAAGGGCAAATACGTTATCGAATCAAGACCAACTATCAATCAATCGTCACCGCCAGCGTCAACGTAGGATGGGTGTTCGGGGCGATGACGGCGTTGAGGACGTCGAAGACGAGCGAGATCGAGGCCTGTCGATCCAGCGTTTTAACGTCGAGGCGGGTAGTCTGGTGGGGTTTGAGGACGATCACGTCGGAGGCGGCGTGGAACGTGTAGCCGGTCTGATTATCGAGCAGGTATTCGACGTCGGAGGTGTTTTCGATCAGCACCGAGAGCACCGCCGTATCGCCGAGGTAGCGGGCTTCTTTGACGGTCAGAGACGCCTCGATGAGCGGCATCAGGTGGGCCTCGCGCCCGATCAAGGTATTGTTGAACCAGGCGGCGGTGCGCCGGGCTTCAAGGGCTTCTTTGATGCCGGCGGCACTGCGCTCGGTGGCAAAGACGAGCGTGATGGGCCGGTGCCCCCCATGCGGCACGTCGTATTGCCAATCGACCAACCCGTGAATGTCCGACGTGCCGATGATCGTCAGGTTGTGGTCGAGGGCGATTTGGAGGGCCTCGTCGGAGTACGTCAGGTCGTTGACCACTTCGATGCCGTGGAGGAGGTCTTCGCGGATGAGCATCCGGTGGAGATCCGTCAGCAAAGCCACGCCGTCGGCCCGCTGCGACGTCCAGTTGGGATGATTCCAGAACGTGAAGGCGCCCTGGCGTTTGGCTTCGCGGAAGACCGCCACCGAGTCGTCGATGAGCAGGCGGTTGGCATCGTCTATAAAGATGGCGTTGGAATGCCCCGGCGGCATATCGCGCGTCACTTCCGAGCCGTTGATGACGATCAGCGGCGCCTCGCCCGCCGACTCGACGGCGATCTCGAAGGATCGGTTGCGGTCGGGGTGCGGGATATCCTCGGCGTGGGGTTGATATTCGAGGTGATCGGTCAGGGCGATGGCGTCGAGGCCGTCGCGGAGGGCTTCCTGGACGCGGATGTCAGGCCAGACGCTGCCGTCGGAAAACACCGTGTGCAGGTGAAAGTCGCATTTGAGCGTCAGGTAGCCGGGCACGTCGGGGAATTCGATGAGGCGTTCCTGCGCATGTGAGTGCTGGGCGCGTGCCGCAGAAGGCAGCATCAGCGCGAGAACGAAACCGAGGAAGAGCTTTTTCATAGCCGTCGAGGTGAGGTGGGAGAGATCCTACCATTTTAATAAAAGACAGCCAGGAATCCACGCGTAGCGCGAAACATCATCGTTCTTTAACGCCGTCTACCCCCCTTCAGCCGGTAACGATAACCTTCAGGCCAGAGAACACGCCTTCTCGCATTGAACGCCGCTGGTGTGTCTCGTACCTTTACACCGAGTGCTCCGGTGCCCCCCGGTTCGATTTTGGATTAATCCAAAATCCAAAATCTAAAATCCAAAATCGACATGACTCGTCGCACGAAGATTATTTCAACGCTCGGTCCGGCGTCGTCCGACCGCGAGACGATTGCTGCGCTGGTTGCCGCCGGGATCGACGTAGCGCGGCTCAACTTTTCTCACGGCAGCCACGATGATCACCGCCGCGTCTTCGAACACATCCGCGAAGAATCGGCGCGGCAGAGGCGGAAGGTGTCTATTCTGCAAGATTTACAGGGGCCGAAGATTCGCGTCGGCGCCATGCGCGACGGCGGTGTGCTCTTACACACAGGGCAACGCCTGGTGCTGACGGCCAACCCGATTGAAGAAAGCACCTCCGACCGCGTCTTCGTCAGCTATGATACGCTCTCGCAGGACGTCAAACCCGGCGGCAGCATCCTCATCGACGACGGGCTGCTGGAGTTGAAAGTGCTCGAAACGTTGCATCGCGAGGTTGTTACCGAGGTGATCGTCGGCGGGCCGTTGCGCTCGCGCAAGGGGGTCAACCTGCCCAACATCCGCACTTCTACGCCGGCGCTGACCGAGAAAGACCTCGCCGACCTGGCCTTCGGCATGCGCCTCGGCGTCGACATCGTGGCGCTGTCGTTCGTGCGCGACGAGTCGGACGTGGTCGATCTCAAGCGCCGCATCGCTGAAGCCGGCAACCACACCAGCGTCATCGCCAAGGTCGAAAAGCCCGAAGCCGTCGAGCGCATCGACCAGATCCTGGCCGTGGCCGACGGCATCATGGTGGCGCGCGGCGATCTGGGCATCGAGATGCCGATGTCGCGGGTGCCGGGGGCGCAGAAGACCATCATCCGCAAATGTCTGGTGGCGGGCAAGCCTGTCATCACCGCCACGCAGATGTTAGAGAGTATGATCGAAAACGTGCTGCCGACGCGGGCCGAAGCCAGCGACGTAGCCAACGCCGTGCTCGACGGCAGCGACGCGGTGATGCTTTCGGGCGAGACCGCCGTGGGCAAACACCCGGTGCGCGTCGTCGAGGCGATGTCAAAGATCATCGCGTCGGCGGAAAATCATTGGCGGCAAACCCGCCCGGTGCGCAAGACCATCCCCGAACTGCTGGCCAAGATCAAAACGGGGCAGGACGTCACCGAGGCCGTCAGTCTTGCCGCCTGCCAGTTGGCCGATCAGGTGGGCGCCGTGGCCATGGTTTGTTTGACCAACTCCGGAGCCACGGCCCGGTCCATCGCGCGGCATCGTCCGAGGATGCCGGTCTATGCCTTCACCGACGAGCCGCGCGTGGTAGGGCAATTGGGCGTTCTCTGGGGAACAAAAGCCTTCAGCATCCCCTTTCAAGATGATACCGATGCCGGTGTCGCGGTGGTGCATCAGACCCTTTTGAAAAACGGCCTGGCCCGGCCCGGCGACGCCGTCGTCATCACAGCCGGTATGCCCCTGCCCAAGAAAGGCCGCACCAACATGGTCCAAGTCAGCCTCGTCGGGTGAATATCAATTGTGCATGAGAAAACGCTACGGTTTAAACGTGTCTGCCCCGGAAAGTGTATAAGGGTTTGGGTGTTTCAGTGTTCTGGTGTTCGAGTGTTTTAGTTTTCTTGGCGCGAACACTGTTTCACTAAAACACTCAAACACTCAAACACGATAACACCATTCCCATGCGTCGTAGCCTCGTTCTCTGCGTCCTTCTGGTTTTTGTGATCTTCGGCGCCGGCTGCGGTCGGGGGTCGTTCGTCGGAAAACGCCTCGATAATTTTTCGGCGTATTACAACACCTACTACAACGCCGAAAGAGCGTTGGACGAAGGCCTCAAGACGTTCGATACCGGGCAAGAAGAACAGCCCATCGACCAGAACGTCTACCTCCCGCTCTTCGGCTCCGTCGACCGCATCACGACGCAGCGCAAACCCTTCGAAGACGCCATTCTCAAATGCGCCGACATCCTGCGCAAGCATCCCGATTCTAAATGGGTTGACGATGCGGTGATGGTCATCGGCAAAGCCTGGTTCTTTACCCAGAACTACGTCGGGGCCGAGGAGAAATTCAACGAAGTGTTGACGCTGGAGTCCCGGTTGCACGATGAAGCACGGTTCTGGCTGGCGCGCACGCTCATCGCCAGCGTGCAGTACGACCTGGCTTTTGATCATCTCCAGGAGAGCCTCAACCGGGAAGACATCTCGCGGCGGTGGGAGCCCAAGCTGCGCCTGGCCCTGGCCGAATTGCACGTCCAACGTAAAAACTGGGACGAGGCCATCGTCGAACTCGAAACCGGCCTCGAAGGCGTCCGAGACAAAGAACTGGCGGCCCGCGCGTATTTCCTGCGGGGGCAAGTCTACGAAACCCTGGAGCGCTACGACGAGGCCGTGGCGGCCTACGACCGCGTCGGCGCCTACAATCCATTTTACGAACTTTCCTACGCTGCCCAGTACAGCGCCGTCCGCGTCGAAGGCGAACACGGCGATCCCGACCAGGCCATGCGGCGGCTGCGCCGTATGGAACGCGACGACAAAAACTACGACCATCGCGCCGAACTGGCCTTTTTGCGAGGCCGCGTCCTTCAGGCCTCCGGCGAGTACGACGAAAGCCTCGACGTTTTCTACGAACTGCTCTACGACCCCACCGCCAACGGCGCTGCCGTTCGAGGACCCGTCCACTATGCCCTGGGCACGTTCTATCGCGACGTCTACGAAGACTTTCCCTACGCCGCCGCCTATTTCGACACGGCGCAGACCAGCCTGACGCGCCCCGGCGCCGGGCGCAGCATCGGCGCAGCCGGCGCCGCTGCTACGCAACCTGCTTATGCCCCCGCTGCCATCACCGACGGCGAGGAGCAGGCGCGCATTTTTCTGGGATATGCCGACGTCATGGCGCGCATCGCCGAGATGGATTCGCTGCTCTACCTCGGCAGCCTCGACGACAGCACCTACAACGAAGTCGTCCTCGAATTGCGCCTCCAGCGGGCTGAAGAACTCGAAGCCCAGCGCCGCGAGATGGAACGCCTGCAAGCCGAACGGCAGTTTCAGCAAGCCGGCTCCGGCGACTTCAATACCGGCTTTGGCCGGACGCCTGCCGGCAAAGACGTCAGCACCGGCAAAGAAGACCGGGACGCCGGCTTTCTCTATCACCGCAATGCCATCCGGGTGCAGGAAGCCCGCGCCGACTTCGTCCTGCAATGGGGCGACCGCCCGCTCGTGCCCAACTGGCGACGCCTCGATGCCGTCAACAACATCGGCGTCGACCCCAGTTTGAGCGACAGCCTCCTGGCCGAAGACGAGTATGAGCCCGGTGAGGAACTGCCCGAAATAGACCTCTCGAACGTGCCGCGCGACTCGCTGAGCCAACTCCAGATGAAGGCCGACCGCGCCGTGGCCCGCTACGAACTGGCCAACGTGCTCTTTCTGTCGATGAACCGGCCCGATTCGGCGGCAGCCTGGTATCGGATGGTCATCGAAGAAGACAGCGACGAGCCGGTGGCCCAACGCGCCTATTATGCCCTGGCCGAAGTGCAACGTGCCCTCGCTGATACCCTCGCTGCCCAACGTCTCTACCGCACCATCGTAGACCGCTATCCGAATTCCGATTTTACCGATCAGGCCTACGAACGCCTCGGCATAGAACCGCCGGAGGATATCATCTCGGATACGCTTACCCTGGCCGAGGCCGCCTACGATGAAGCCTACGCCGCCTGGAAACGACAAGACTACGAAC
The DNA here is from genome assembly GCA_028278205.1 of Rhodothermales bacterium. GTDB lineage: Bacteria > Bacteroidota > Rhodothermia > Rhodothermales > Bin80 > JANQES01. Next base: position 7,329 of record JANQES010000050.1, on the reverse strand, counting down.
CCTCGCTCAACGACATGGTGGCGCTGGCTATCGACTACCCCGAGACCGAGGCGGCGCCGCGCGCGTTGTTTGCCGCCGGCTCGGTCTATATGGAATGGGCCGCCCGCGACAGCCTCGATCTGTTTGCCGTCTTGCCCCTGGCTATCCCCGACTCGGTGCTGCACGAGAGCGAGGTGTTCAAGCCCGTGGAAATCCCGGCGGAAGAAGTCCCGGGAGCGCCGGGCGCAGATCCGGGAGCGCCGGGCCTTGATAAGGTGATAGACCCGCCGGAAGGTAAAGATTTGCCCGAAGAAGAGGAGGAGGAAAAAGAGGAAGGCAATCTGATAGAGCGGGCCAACCGTATGATGCAGAGAGATACGCCCGTCAAGCAGATCGATGTGCCCGGAGAGGAGGCCGACTCGCTCGCCGTAGCCACCGACAGCCTGGCGCTGGGCGATGAAACACTCGCCGATTCGACCGTGGCGCTCGCCGATTCTACGGCCCTGCCGGAACCGGAACCCGAACCGGAGCCGGTGCGTCTCGAAACACTGTACACCAGCCTGGTAGCCCGGTATCCGGAGGCGCCCCAGGTGCCCCAGGCCAACCGCATCCTCGAAGCGCTTCAGGAACGCCGGGACGCCTTGCAAGCCATCGCCGACTCGCTGGCCGCTGACTCGCTCGCCGCGCTCGCCGCACTTGCGCCCGTTGATTCCCTCACCGCCGATTCGCTGGCTGCCGATTCGCTCATTGCGGATTCACTCGCTGTCGATTCACTCGCTGCCGATTCATTAGCGCAGATCGCTGCCGCAGAAGGGGCTCCCCGCAAGCAGCTTGGGCCGGACGATCAGCAAGCGCAAGAAGAGACCCCGGCAGACTCCAGCGCGGTGGCCAGGCAACAAGACCGCAGGCTCGCACTGCTCGAAGAACGCCGCGCGAACGCGCAACAAAGCAGACCACCGGCGCCAGCCGATCCCCGCGCCGCAGCCCGCGACCCCCAACAGCCCGGCATCGGCATGATCGATTGGTCGCCGGGGGGGTGGACCATCCTCGTGCGCACCGAAACCGAGGTGCAAAAGGCCAATGAGTTTGCGCGCAACTTTGGCCGGTATGTGAGCAATGCAGCGAATGGTCCCCCCGTCGATGTTTTCGTGGCTCTGGTCCGAGAAAAGTATGAGTATCGCGTAGGCGTCGGGCTGTTTAAAAGCGAGCTTGAGGCCACCGAAGCCTTCTCTCGTATCAAAGACCTCTTGCCCAACGACGCCCGCGTCGTGGAAGTCCCGGAGATGCTCTAGTTTGAGTTCAGGGTTCAACATTCAAGGTTTCTCAAGAACGAACCTTGAACGTTGAACCTTGGAAGCCAACCTTTCTTACGCTGCGTCGTAAGCGCACTTCTGCTTGCAGGGAGCCGCCCGGCTCGTTCGATAGCAACTGGAACTTAATGCATCAGCCGGGGGTTGGGACCTGCAACTCATTTAGGCGTTTAAAATTACACAGATACGCCCCGCGTAAACCCATAGTACCTTATGCCTCAGGATGAGCGCAACACGCGCCACGAGCGCGACGACATAAAAAACGATCGCCCCGGCGATCCGTCTGACAAGAACTCCAGGCTGCCTGAAGGGCGGCCCCGGTTATCGATGTGGATCTACCTCGCCATCTTCGTGGCGTTGCTTGTGCAGATTTTCCTGTTCATGCGAGGGGTAGAGACCAATACCATCGAATACAGCACCTTCCTCAAATATGTGGAAGACGGCCACGTAGCCGAACTCAAAATCATCAACGACCGCCGCATCGAAGGCAAATATACGCCCCAGGCGGTCGCCGATAGAAGCGTCGAGCTGGCCGAGGAGAAGAAGGATTTTCTGGGCAATACCTCCGAAAGAGACCTCTTCGTCACGACCAAGACGTCCAACCACGATCTCATCGACTTCCTCTCGGAGTACAACAAAAGCGCCGCCGAGGCCGGCAACGATCCGGTTCAGTACGACGTCGCCTACGATGACAACTGGTTCGGCGGTGTGCTGACGTGGATCCTGCCCCTGGCCATCATCATCGCCCTGTGGGTGTTTCTCATTCGGCGGATGAACCCCGGCTCGCAGGTACTCAATATCGGCAAAAACAAAGCCGTGCTCTTCGACGCCATGGGCGACCACGTCGTGACGTTCAAAGACGTGGCGGGGCTCGACGAGGCCAAGGAAGAGGTGGCCGAAGTGGTCGAGTTTCTGCAGAATCCCAAGAAATTCACCAAGCTCGGCGGCAAGTTGCCCAAGGGGGTCCTTTTGGTGGGACCCCCGGGCACAGGAAAGACGCTACTCGGCAAGGCTGTCGCGGGCGAGGCCGGCGTGCCGTTCTTCTCGCTCTCCGGCAGCGACTTCGTCGAGATGTTCGTCGGCGTCGGGGCTGCGCGCGTGCGCGATCTGTTCAAACAGGCCAAAGAAAAAGCCCCCTGCATCGTCTTTATCGATGAAATAGACGCCATTGGCCGGAGCCGGGGACGCGGGATGATGATGGGCGCCAACGACGAGCGCGAGAACACGCTCAACCAGTTGCTCGTCGAGATGGACGGCTTCAACACGGACAAAGGCGTCATCATCATGGCCGCCACCAACCGGCCCGACGTGCTCGACACAGCGCTCCTGCGCCCCGGTCGCTTCGACCGGCAGATCCTCATAGACCGGCCTGACCGCCTCGAACGCGCCGCCATCTTCAAAGTCCACACGCGCAATCTCATTCTCGGCGACGACGTCAACCACGAGGTGCTGGCGAGCCAGACGCCGGGCTTTGCCGGTGCGGAGATCGCCAACGTCTGCAACGAGGCGGCGCTGCTGGCCGCCCGGCTCAACAAAGACGCCATCGAGATGGCCGACTTCGAGCACGCCATCGACCGCGTCATCGCCGGCTTGGAGAAGAAGAACAAACTCATCAAGCCGGAAGAAAAGAAGATCGTAGCCTACCACGAGGCCGGGCACGCCATCACCGGCTGGTATCTCAAGCATACCGACCCGGTCATCAAGGTCTCTATCGTGCCGCGCGGGCTGGCGGCGCTCGGCTACGCGCAGTCGCTGCCCGACGAACGCTACATCACCACCAGAGAAGCCTTCATGGATCAGATGACGATGATGATTGGCGGTCGTGTGGCCGAAGAGATCATCTTCAATCATCTCTCTACCGGCGCGCAAAACGACCTGGAGCGCATCACCAAGACGGCCTATGCGATGGTCGTCGATTTCGGGATGAGCGAGCGCGTGGGGCACGTCAGTTTCAACCTCTCGCGCGGGCGCAACGACAGCCCCATGTTCGATAAGCCGTATTCCGACACCATGGCCCAGATGATCGACGAAGAGGTCAAGCTGATCATCGACGAGGTGCGGCAGCGGGCGCACAAACTGCTCGGCGAAAAACGCGACAAGCTCGAAGAACTGGCGCAGGTGCTGCTCGAAAAAGAAGTCCTCGGCCCGAAAGATCTCGTCGACATCCTGGGCGAACGCCCGCACGGCGAGTACGTCTCGTACAACGGCGCGGTCTCGAAGGACGACGAAGCCGCCAAGGGCGACCCCAAAGCCCTCCCCGGCCTTTCCGCCGACCTTGAGGTGGAGGTCGACGTGGATGTTGACGTAGACGTGGAAAGTCCTACCCCCAAGCAGGCCCCTGATCCTCTCGGCGACGGGATGTAGGGTGTGTGATGCGGGCAAATTGGCAAAGGGGCAAATGGCAAGAATGCTTCCATTTGCCCCTTTGCCATTTGTCGATTTGCCTTCTGCCCTTTACCAGGGCTTGATCGGTTATGGTGCCGTCATTCATGTCTTAAAATTGTACCATTGATATATACCAATTGAACTTGTGTCTGGTTGCAAGGTGCGGTTTTGTGGCGAGATAGGCCTCCAATTAACAGTATCTTTACTGTTTTTCTTGAACTATAGAATTGTTGCTAGTTAAATTGTAAGACTACAATTACTTCAGCGGTAGTTGTTTCGTCACGACCTTCCAGGGAGTTCACCCTGGCTGCTTAAACCCACAGGAGGCACAGTGCCTACGATCCAACAATTAGTTCGCAAGGGACGCCATCCGAAGGTCAAAAAGACCAAGGCGGCGGCGCTTCAGGGCAACCCGCAGCGGCGCGGCGTCTGCACCCGTGTGTATACCACCACCCCGAAGAAACCCAACTCGGCGCTTCGCAAAGTTGCCAAGGTGCGCCTGACCAACGGGATTGAGGTGATCGCATACATTCCGGGTGAAGGGCACAACTTGCAGGAGCACTCGATTGTGCTGGTCCGAGGCGGCCGTGTCAAAGACCTGCCCGGTGTGAAATACCACATCGTCCGCGGCGCGCTCGACACGTCGGGCGTCGAAGACCGCATGCAGTCGCGCTCGAAGTACGGCACGAAGCGGCCCAAGAAATAACGGCCCGCCGGCTCCGAAGAACGCTCCCTATCGTCCTACACGCTATGCCGAATCGCGAAGACGGCATAGCGTCTTTTTTGACTTGTTGTGATCGGTCCGTCGTCCGTTGGATGCTTGCTGCACGCGCCTTCGCGTGCCGAAAACGCCACGGACTACTGACCACTGACCACGGACCAACAAGCTATGCGAAGAAAGTCAGCAGAACGGCGCATTCCCTCGCCCGATCCGCAGTACAACGATGTGCTCGTGTCGCGCTTCATCAACTACGTCATGCGCGACGGCAAGAAAAGCACGGCGCAGCGCATCGTCTACAACGCCTTCGACATCATCGAAGAGCGCACGGACGAGCAGGGCATCGAGGTTTTCAGAAAGGCGATCAACAATGTCTCGCCGCTGGTGGAGGTGCGCAGCCGCCGCGTGGGCGGGGCCACCTATCAGGTGCCCATCGAGGTGCGCCCGGACCGCCGGGTGGCGCTGGCCTTCCGCTGGATCATCCAGTATGCCCGGGGCCGGCAGGACCGCTCGATGGCCAACCGCCTGGCCAACGAACTCATCGCCGCTGCCAAAGGCGAGGGAGGATCGATCAAAAAGAAGGACGACACGCACCGCATGGCGGAGTCGAACAAAGCCTTCGCTCATTTTAGATTTTAGCGCCCCGCGCTAAAATCTAAAAAATAGATCTGTTATGAGTAACGTGAGAAAGATACCGCTTAGTCGGACGCGCAATATTGGCATCATGGCCCATATTGACGCGGGTAAGACTACCACGACCGAGCGCATCCTGTTCTATACGGGGCGACTGCACCGCATGGGCGAAGTCCATGAAGGCGGCGCCACGATGGACTGGATGGAGCAGGAGAAAGAGCGCGGCATCACCATCACCAGTGCTGCGACGACCTGTTTCTGGCAGCAGAACGGCGAAGACCATCGCATCAACATCATCGATACGCCCGGCCACGTCGACTTCACGGTTGAGGTCGAGCGGTCGCTGCGGGTGCTCGATGGGGCGATCGCGCTGTTTTGCGCCGTCGGGGGTGTCGAGCCGCAGTCCGAGACCGTATGGCGGCAGGCTAACAAGTATGGCGTGCCGCGCATCGCCTTCGTCAACAAGATGGACCGCACCGGCGCAGACTTCGCGACGGCTATCGACATGATGCGCGAGCGCCTGAAGGCCAACCCGATTCCGGTGCAGATTCCCATCGGCGCCGGCGCCATGTTCCGGGGCGTCATCGACCTGATCACGAACAAGGCCATCATCTGGCACGACGAGACGCAGGGCGCCACCTGGGACGAGATCGACGTGCCGGGCGATCTCAAGAAAGAGACGCGTCATTGGCGCATCCTCTTGCTCGAAGCCGTCGCCGAGTACAACGACGAGCTGTTGATGAAGTATCTCGAAGAGGGCGAAGATGCCATCTCGCCCGACGAGATCCGCGAGACCGTCCGCGAGGCGACGTTGAATCTCGACATCACGCCGGTCTTTTGCGGCTCGGCTTTCAAGAATAAAGGCGTCCAGCGCCTGCTCGACGGCGTTCTCGACTATCTGCCGAGCCCGCTCGATGTGGACGCGGTGCAGGGCACGATTCCGCGCACCGGCCAGGAGGTCGAGCGCCGGCCTGAGGCCTCGCAGCCCTTCAGCGCCATCGCCTTCAAGATTGCCACGGACCCGTACGTCGGCAAGCTGACGTTCTTCCGGGTCTACAGTGGCACGCTCAACAAAGGCTCGCAGGTCTATAACTCGACCACGGAGCGCAAAGAGCGCATGGGCCGCCTGCTGTTCATGCACGCCAACCGCCGCGAAGACGTCGAGCAGGTCGAAGCCGGCGACATCGCCGCGGCCGTCGGGCTCAAACAAGTCCGCACGGGCGATACGCTTTCGGATCCGGACAAGCCGGTCATTCTGGAACAGATGGACTTTCCGGATCCGGTCATCCGCATCGCCATCGAGCCCAAGACGAAGGCCGACAACGACAAGCTTTCGACGGGGCTGCAAAAGCTGGCCGAGGAAGATCCGACCTTCAAGGTGTCTATCGATGCCGAGACGGGCCAGACGCTGATTGCCGGCATGGGCGAGTTGCATCTGGAGATCATCGTTGATCGCCTTCGGCGCGAGTTCAAGGTGGAAGCCAACGTGGGCAAGCCGCAGGTAGCCTACCGCGAAGCCATCCGCGCAACGGTCGACGAGAAGTACACGCACAAAAAACAAACGGGTGGACGCGGGCAGTTCGCCGTGGTCCACGTCGAGATCGGCCCCAACGAAAGCGGCGTCGGGTTCGAGTTTGTCAACGAGGTCGTCGGCGGAAACATCCCGAAGGAGTTCATCCCGTCGGTGCAGAAGGGCATCCAGTCGGCGATGGATCAGGGGCCGCTGGCCGGGTATCCGATTGAAGGGATCCGAGCCCGCCTCTACGACGGCAAACACCACGACGTAGACTCCGACCAGCACGCTTTCGAGATTGCCGGGCGGATGGCTTTCCGCAGCGCCGCGCGCCGGGCTCAGCCGGTGCTCATGGAGCCTATCATGAGCGTCGAAGTGGTCACCCCCGAAGAGTACATGGGCGATGTCATCGGCGACTTGAACAGCCGCCGGGGCCGCATCGCTTCGATGAGCCAGCGCCAGGATGCGCAGGTCATCAAGGCCATGGTTCCGCTGTCCGAGATGTTCGGGTATTCGACCGACATGCGCTCGATCACGCAGGGCCGGGCCATCTACTCGATGCAGTTTGAGACCTACGAACAGGTGCCCAAGAGCATCGCCGAGACCATCGTCCTGGCTTCGACCGGGGCGTTGTTATAAACCAGTAACCGCCGAGACCTTCACGGTACGAGACGACAAAACCGAGTAAGACCATGGCAAAAGAAACCTTTGTGCGAGACAAGCCGCACGTCAACGTCGGCACCATCGGCCACGTCGACCACGGCAAAACCACCCTCACCGCCGCCATCACC
>JANQES010000045.1 GCA_028278205.1 Rhodothermales bacterium | reverse complement strand
CTCGTTGCAGGTGCTGATGGTCTTCAATTCGATTCATCAGCACCCCTTGCAGGCGACCAAGCCATTTCGGCTCGCTCTCGATTAATGCCCACCCCTCATATTTATAAATAAAAAACATATATTATTATAAATGTAACGAATATGAAAATAGAGTAAAACAAAGGAAAATAAAGAACATTGAAATCGATGCGACGTAGAGGAAGGTAGCAAAGAAATAAGGGGAAAGGAGGACACCATGGCAGACACGTCGATAGACCTGAGGATAAAGCGGTATCAATTCGCAATAGCCCTGACAGCGTTGATGACAGCGTTGACGGTGGGCTGTTTTACTGTCATCAAGGTTTTTTACCAGGAGCCGTACGTGCCCCTGGAGGAATTGGAGCCGCTTCTACGGAAGCCCTTTGAAGGGCGATTCGAGTACATACTCGAATTTAGTATCTACAAAGGCATCAAGTGCGAGGATGACACCTATATCGCGAACGGGGTGGCTTTCTTCGATTGGGATTCCGAAAAAAGCCACTATGAAGTCTATATCGGCTATTCCGTTTTAAGAGAGGGAGACGTCGAGTCATCCGTAGTCACCGGGTATGTACTGGGATACCTCAAGGCCGATGAATCAGGGTGGCCGACGGAAGACTTTACCATGGAGATGACCTTCGGGGGGCGTACGGGCCAAGACGGGTTTCATAAGACGACGACGAAGAACTACACCTATGACAAAGGCACGTTTAAGAAATCCTATGATGGACGCCGAGCCGTGACGATTCAGGCCAGCTACGAGGGCGTTGCCAGCAGCGGCACGGTCATCTTTAAACGATAGCGCCGGCGCGGATCGACGTACGGTGATAGCATTGAGGTTTAACCCCGGAGGGTATCCGCAACCCTTCGGGGTTAATAGTTTAGTCCTTCATTTCCCAAACCCCGACATCCGCGCTTCGCGGGCCAGCGTCTGCGCGAAGGCGTCTACGTCGCGGTTGACGACGAAGGCGGTCAGGGCGTCGTTGAGAGCTTGTTGGAAATCGGCGGCGGCTGCCGAGCCGTGGACGACCGTCGGCACGAGCGTGGCGTTTTCGTAGGTGTCCATAGCCCAGTTGAGATAGGTGCCGAAGCGGCTGCGGTCGCAGTCGGTGCGAGCACAGATGGCGCCTTTGAGGAGGTTGAAATCTTCCTGGACTTCCTTCTGGCCCATCACGCGCAGGATGTTGCGGGTGTGTTCGGGATGTGGGGCGCCTTTGGCCATCGTAAAGCCGTCCGAGACCATGATGTAGATGTCTTCGGTGCCGGGATGCGCCACCCAGCCGAAGTCTACATTTTCCTGCAAGTCGGCCTGCATGAGCTCGCCGAAGACCCAGTCGCCCATCGAATAGAAAGCGCAACTCCCTTCGATGAGTTTAGTGACGGCCTGATCCCAGGAGAGCGCGGCGTGATCGCTGTTGAGGTAATCGAGTAGCCGCCCGTAGGTGGTCATCGCCTCTTTGACGTCAGGGTCTTCGAACGACGTCGAGCCGTCCCAGAGGCCGAGGTAACGCTGCGTGCCGATGACCCCGGCGAGGGTGTTTTCGAACATGATGCCGGTGGCCCAGATGCCGGCGTCGCCCATGCACAGCGGCGTCACGCCTGCCGCTTTGAGTTGCTCGGCGATGGCGAAGAGTTCGTCGTGGCTCAGCGCCTCGCCGACGGTGATGCCGTGGCGTTCGAGCAGCGGCTTGTTGTACCAGAGCGTGTTGCTGCGGTGCAGGTTGAGGATGACCAGATACGGCTCGCCGTCCTGGCTGACCAGATCGATCAGCGGCTGCGGAAAGACGTCGTACCAGCCTTCTTCGCGGTACAGATCGTCGAGCGATTCGGCAAAGCCGGGGACGACGTATTGCCCCATGACTTCGGTGCCGGGGTGGGTCTGCCAGGTGTCGGGCGGATTGTTGCCCACCAGCCGCGTTTGCAAGACGGGCCGCGCCGCCGAACCGCCCCCACCGGCAATCGACGCATTGATCACCTCGACGTCCGGATATTGACGATTATAGGCGTCGAAGACGCTTTCCAGGGCCGCCGCCTCGCTGCCCGACGTCCACCACGAGAAGACTTCGATCTGATCTTCAGACGCCGCCTGTTGATCCCCGGACGACCCGCCGCAACCTGCCACGAGCAACAGCGTCAGGAGGAGTGCGATTTGGTTTGTGTGATTTACCATCATGAAACCCTCGTTCCCACGCTCCTGCCTGGGAAAGCAGAACGGAACGCTCCTGCGTCCCTCAAAAGATTGGTTTGGCCTGATGAACATTGAAGACGCCGTCCCATCCCTCTAAATTCGGCATTTTGTGGTCGAAATGCATGATTTGATCAGATTTTACCCTGTCATCCGGAAAAATAAATCCAGATGACCGCCACGATCAGGATCAGGACGATGCTGGCCCAGAGATCTTTACGTTTCCACGCCGGATCCGACGGCGGATGCGGATCGGCTTCGGCCATGCGTTCGGAGGCGGTGGCGAACGTCAGCCCGGCCAATTGCTGCGTGCTCGGCGGCGGCGCGGTAAGGCTGACACCGATCAGCACGACGGTGCAGAGGACGAACAGAAAACTGGCGAAATGCAGGAAATTGACATCGGCAAACCAGAAAAGCCATCCGCTGAGCGAGTCCTTGCTCAACTCGGCAGCCAGCCGCCCCATGCCCACCACGAAGCCTGCGATCAGCGAGACGATGGCGCCGCGCGCGTTGACCCGCCGCCAGAGGATGCCGATCAGGAAGACAGCAGCTATCGGCGGGGAGATGTAGGCCTGCACACTCTGAATGTAGACGAACAACTGCCCGGAGATCACCCGGATCAGCGGGATCCACGCCAGCCCCAGCCCGACGAGGATCACCGTAGCGAGTTGACCCACACGAACCAGCAGTTTCTCTGACGCTTCCGGGTGCAGCTTTTTGTAGATGTCGAGCGTGAAGAGCGTCGAGCACGAGTTGAACACCGACGAGAGCGAACTCATCAGCGCCGCCAGCAACCCGGCCACCACCAGCCCCCGGAAGCCGGCGGGCAACAACACGCCGATCAGGGTCGGCAGCGCCTGATCGGGCTCGTCGTAGTTCAGCTTACCCTGTTGAAGCAAGCCGAAAGCAACGATCCCCGTGATTACAAAGATGAACAGCGGCAGTTGTTTGAGCAGCCCGCCGAAGACGGTGCCGCGCCGGGCGTGGTCTTCGTTTTTGGCCGAGAGCACCCGCTGGACGATGAACTGATCCGTACACCAGTACCAGACGCCCAGGATCGGTGCGCCGAAGACGATGCCGGTCCACGGATAGTCGGGATGAGAACTGGGTTTCCAGAGGTTGAAAAAGCCGCTGCCGGCGGTGTCGTACATCACCTGCCAGCCGCCCAACTCGTGCAGGCCGATGAACGTGACCGTCACCGCCCCGCCGACGAGCACGAACATCTGCAACAGGTCGGTATAGAGCACCGCTTGGAGCCCGCCGAAGATCGTATAAATGCCCGTGGCGATGATCACGATGAGTGCGCCCGTCCAGAAGTTGATGCCCATCAAGGCTTCGAAGACGATGCCCCCGGCAGCAATCGTCACAGATATTTTGGTGATGACATACCCGATGATGGAGATCAGCGCGAGATACCAGCGGGCGCCTTCCGAATACCGCCTTTCGAGAAATTCCGGCATCGTAAAGACGCCGCTCTTCAGATAAAATGGCACAAAAACCCATCCCAACATCAACAAAATCAGCGACGCCAGGATCTCGAACTGCCCCACCGCTACGCCTCCGGCAGCCCCCGACCCGGCCAGCCCGACGATGTGCTCGGCCCCAATATTAGAAGCAAACAACGACGCCCCGATCACAAACCATCCGGCATGACGCCCGGCCAAAAAATACCCCGCCGACGTCTCCAACGTCGATTTCTCGCGCCGCGCCGCGCCAAGCGCCACGCCGAAGACCAACGCGAAATACGCGCCGACGAGAACCCAGTCGAGGGTGCCGAGAAGTTGCATGTTCCGATTTTGGATTTTGGATTTTAGATTTTGGATTCGAAGATTTTCGATTCGGATTCAACAAACAGAAAAGCTGTGCTTTCTTACCGGCGCAACTTTTCGATTTGTTGATTCGGACTGGATTAAACCAATCCAAAATCCAAAATCTAAAATCCAAAATTGACTTCAGCCTCGGTGCCACCAGTTCGTCCGGGGGCCGAGGTGGAGTTGGACGGTTTTGAGTTCGGTGAACTCGTCGATCGAGAAGCGGCCCAGTTCGCGGCCCAGGCCGCTTTCTTTGTAGCCGCCGAAGGGCAGTTCTGCGTAGCCGTCCATGAAACAGTTGATCCAGACGGTGCCGGCGCGGATGCTGCGGCTGACCTGGAAGGCCGTGTCTACGCTGCCCGTCCAGACGCCGGCAGAGAGGCCGTACATCGTGTCGTTGGCAATGCGGACGGCCTCGTCGGGTGTGTCGAACGTGACCACCGAGAGCACCGGGCCGAAGACCTCCTCGCGCGCAATCGTCATCGTCGGGGCGACGCCGTCGAAGACCGTCGGCTCGATAAAGCGCCCGCATTCGGAAGCCAGGCGGTTGCCGCCCAGGCGCAGCGCCGCGCCTTCCTGCTGCCCGGCGTCGATGTAGGCCATGATCTTGTCGAACTGCGCCTGGTTGATGATGGCCCCGACCTTCGTGGCCTCGTCGAGCGGATCACCGACGGGGACGGTGCGGGCGCGTTCGATCACCTGCTCCACAAAGTCCTCGGCGATGGCGCGCTCAACCAGCAGCCGGCTGCCGCTGTTGCAGCATTCGCCCATGTTGAAATAGACGCCGAAGACTACCGCGTCGAGCGCTGCCTCCAGGTCGGCGTCGGCACAGACGATCTGCGGGTTTTTGCCGCCGAGTTCGAGCGACACTTTCTTCAGATTCCCCTGCGACGCCGCCACGATGCGCTTGCCCACAGCCGTCGAACCCGTGAATGAGAGCATGTCTACGTCCGGATGTTCGGCCAGGCGCGCGCCCACCGGCAGGCCGTAGCCCGTCACCACGTTGACCACACCTTCGGGCAGCCCGGCCTCCATCATCAGACCCGCCAGCCGCAGCGTCGTGCCCGGCGTCAACTCGCTCGGCTTGATCACCGCCGTGCAGCCGACGGCCAGCGCAAACGGCAGCTTCTGGCTGATGATCAGCAGCGGAAAATTCCACGGCGTAATCATCCCGACCACGCCCACTGGCTCGCGGAAGACGAAGCCGAGCTTGTCGGCGCCGAGGGTGTTGTAGGCGTCGCCGTAGACGTGGCGAGCCAGCGTGGCGGCGTAGTCCCAGAGGTCGGCGGTAGCCTCCATCTCGCCGCGTGCCTGCGTGATGGGCTTGCCGCTTTCCAACACTTCGAGCCGCGCCAGCTCGTCGATGTGGGCGCGGACGGCATCGGCGGTGCTGTGGAGCAGGCGGGCGCGTTCGGCCCCCGGCATGTGCGTCCACGGTCCGTCGTCGAAAGCGCGGCGCGCGGCTGCCACGGCGGCGTCCACATCGGCGGCATCGGCCAGCGGATAGGCGGCCACGGAAACGTCGTGCGCCGGGCTCACCGAGTGAAACCGCTCGCCGCTCTGCGCTTCCCTCCAGCGCCCGTCAATGAGCATCTGGAAAGGCTGGGGTTCGGTTGGGAGGATCATAGGGTCGGTTCGTTGTCTGATTTTCTGATGGCGGATAGCGGATGTCAGATGGCGGCTATTTTCAATCTACCCTCTGCATCCATCCCCTCATCCGCGTTCATCCCCGTCCATCTGCGGTTGCATTAGACCACCTTCCCCGCCTTCATAATCGCCGCGCCCTTCTCGCCGATCATGATCGACGGCGCCTGCGTGTTGCCGCTGATGAGCTTCGGCATGATCGACGCATCGATCACCCGCAGGCCGTCCATCCCGTGGACGCGCAACTGCGTATCGACGACGGCCATCTCGTCCTGCCCCATCTTGCACGAACCCACCGGGTGATAGTCGTTTTTTGACCATTTTCGGATGTATTCGGCGATTTCCTCGTCGGTTTGGGCCTGGGGGCCGGGATATTTTTCTTCTTTGATGAACGGCTTGAACGACGACGCAGCGAGGATCTTGCGCCCCCACCGGAAGGCCGCCGTCGAGATCTTCAAGTCGTACGGATCGTCGAGGAAGTTCGGGTCGATGTTGGGCGGATCCGTCGGGTTGGCCGAGCGGAGCGTGACCGAGCCGATGCTCTTGGGCCGCAGGTGGCACGTGTTGATGGTGATGCCGTGGCCCTTGATGCGCAGCCGCCCGTGATCGACGACGTAGGCGGGCAGGCAGTGGATCTGGATATCCGGCGAGCGGACTTCGTCGCTGCTTCGGATGAAACAACCCGCTTCGGCCACGCAAGCCGTCACCGGACCCGTTTTGTAGAGCAGGTACTGGATGCCGTGCCGCACCGCGCGATCCCATCGATCATGGCCGTTGTAGCTGACGGGTTGGCTGCACTCGGCGGCGATGTAGACATCCATGTGATCCTGAAAATTCTTGCCGACGCCCGGCAAGTCGTGGACCACGTTGATGCCGTGCGCCTTTATCTCGTCTGCCGGGCCGATGCCCGAAAGCAGCAACAGCTTGGGCGAGTTGACCGCGCCGCCGCTCAGGACCACCTCGGCGCTGGCATACACCGTCTCTTTCGAGTGCCCGCCCGACAGATATTCGACGCCCACGGCCCGGCCTTTTTCGACGAGCACTTTCGACGCCCACGCCTTGGTGATGACGACCAGATTCTCACGGTCCTTATACGCGTGGAGGAACGCCGTAGCGGCACTCTCGCGCCGGACGTTGCGCTGCGTCACCTGATAATAGCCGACGCCGTCTTGCTGCGCGCCGTTATGGTCTGGGTTGTACGGGATGCCGACCTCCTGCGCGGATCGCACGAACGCTTTCGTCAACAGGTTGTGCTGGGTCTGATCGGCCACGTTGAGCGGCCCGCCCTGGCCGTGGTATTCATCGACGAAGCGCTCGTTGTTTTCCGACTTTTTGAAGTAGGGCAGCACGTCGTCGTAGCCCCAGCCTTCGTTGCCGAGGTCGCGCCATTCGTCGTAATCGAGGCGGTGGCCTCGGATGTAGATCATGGCGTTGATCGACGTGCTGCCGCCGAGGGTGCGGCCCTGCGGGTAGTGCATCTCCCGCTGGTTGACGTGCTTCTGGGGCACGGTGTTGAAGCCCCAGTTGACCTTTTCGCCGGTGAGCTTGGTGAAACCCGCCGGCATGTGGATCAGCGGTGAGGAATCCGGGCCGCCGGCCTCTAACAGCAAGACCTTGACTGCCGGGTCTTCGCTCAGACGGTTAGCCACCGCACACCCGGCGGCGCCCGCCCCTACGACGATGTAGTCGTACGTTTCTTTTCCGTTGCTTGGCATGGCATTGTCTCGTCGTCTACCAGGAAAATGTGGTTGTCATGGGCCTGGTAGAGACGTTACATGTAACGTCTCTACAAAGGGTTGGTCAGCGTCCTTCGAACTGGGCCGGGCGGCGTTCGCGGAAGCTGGCGATGCCTTCGCGGCCATCGTCGGTAGAAGCCGCCAGCGCGCCGGCCAGGGCTTCCAGCGCCGTGCTCGAAACACCGCCGCCGCCATCGATCAACTGCTTGGCCATCTGCACCGAGAGCGGGGCGTTTTGCGCCATCGCCCTGGCCAGCGCCAGCGCCTCGTTCATCAACACCGCGCGCGGAAAAACCTCGTTCACCAATCCCAACCGCTCCGCTTTGCGCGCGTCGATCCTGTCGCCCGTCAAGATCATCTGCTTGGCCCGCGCCGGGCCGATCAAGGCCGGCAGGCGCTGCGTCCCGCCCCAGCCCGGAATCGTTCCGATCTTCACCTCCGGCATCGCCAGTTCGATGCCGTCGGCGGCCAGGCGCACGTCGGCGGCCAGGGCCAGTTCCAGCCCGCCGCCGAAGGTGAAGCCGTTCAAGACGGCGATGACCGGCTGGCGCAGGCCGGCCAGGCGCCCGAAGACCCGATGCCCGTCGCGGATCCACCGGCGCCACATATCCAGCGGCTCCAGCGCCGCCCACGCGTTGATGTCGGCGCCGACGCAAAAGGCCCGCTCTCCGGCGCCTGTCAACAACATCACCCGCGTGCGCTCGTCCTGATCCACCTGCGCCAGCGCCGCCTCCAGCCCGTCGAGCATCTCCGGATCGAGCGCATTGAGCTTGTCCGGACGGTTGAGCGTCACCGTGGCGATGGGGCCGTCGAGGGTGAGGGTTATCTTTTGCTGCGTCATCTGCTTTTTGGTGTTTTAGTGTTATTGTGTTTTGGTGTTATCGTTTTGTTTTTCAGGGGAATCAACTAAAACACTCAAACACCATAACACTCAAACACTTTCCAAAACCAACCCCATCGGCTCCGGGCGAAACAGGCGTTCGTCCATCATCCGGAGGTCCGGGCTGACGCACAACGGCAACGCCGTCTGGCCCAGCACGTCGCGGTCGAGATCGATGCCGGGGGCGATTTCGGTGACCGTCAGGCCGTGGTCTTCCAGGCGCAGCACACAGCGTTCGGTGACGTAGGTGATGCGTTGGCCCAGCCGCCGGGCGCGGCGCCCGCTGAACGTGACGTGCTCCACCTGCGGCACAAACTTTTGCACCTTGCCCTCGCGGTCGATGCGCACCTGCCCGTCGTCGAGCGCGATGCGCAGGCCGCCGGTCGTAAAATAGCCGCTGAAGACGATGTTTTTGGCGAACGCGGTGATGTCGATGAAGCCGCCGACGCCCGCCGTGATGTGGGGCCGCGCCGCCAGCCGCGAGACGTTGACGTTGCCCTCGGCATCGACTTCCAGAAACGACAGCATGCTCCGGTCGAAGCCGCCGCCCTGGAAATAGGTAAACTGATCGGGCGACGGTACGATGGCCCTCGCATTCGCCGCACAACCAAACTGAAAGTTCAATAGCGGAATCCCCCCGACGGCGCCTTGCTCGATCACCCACGTGACGGCGCGCGGCTGGCCTTCTTCGAGCAGGATGCGCGGCACCAACGCCGAGATCCCAAAACCCAGGTTGACGGCCTCGCCCTGCCGCAATTCCATCGCCGCCCGCCGGGCAATGGTTTTCTCCGGGCTCCAATCGGCGGCGTCGAAAACGTCGTCGGGTTTGCGGATTTCGCCGCTGATGGCGGGGTCGTAGGATGTCTGCGTCGTCTGCATCTGTTCGGGCGCCAGGACGATGTGATCCACCAAAACACCCGGCACGCGGATCTGCTGCGGCGGGATCGACCCGGCAGCCACCACGCGTTTTACCTGGGCGATGACGAGCCCGCCGTTGTTGTGCGCGGCCAGGGCCTGATCGTAGGCGCCCAGATACGCGCCCTCGTGCTCCATCGAAATGTTGCCTTCCTCGTCGGCGGTCGTGCCCCGGATGATGGCCACGTCTACCGGGATGGCGCGGAAATAGAGCCACTCGTCGCCGTCGAACGTCACCCGCGAGACGATGTCTTCGGTGGTGCAGGCGTTCATCCGCCCGCCCAAAAGGCGCGGATCGACGAACGTGTCCATGCCCACCTTGGTCAGCACGCCGGGTCGTTTGGCGGCGGCCTCGCGGTGCATGTGAAAGAGGATGCCGCTGGGGATGTTGTACGCCTCCACCCGGTCGTCGTGGATCATCTGCCAGATCTTGGGCGAAGGCATCGACGACGGCCCGCTCGGCAGCGACCCGGCGATGACGCGTTTCAACAACCCCGCCTCAGCCAGGTGATCAATCCCATCGATGCCGTACATATCGCCGGCAGCGATGGGATGCAGCGTCGTCAGCCCCGCCGGGGCGCCCGTGGCCTGAAAACGCGCGCCGATAGCCTTCAACGCCGCATCCGGACACCCCAGCCCGCTCGACGAACTGATCGAGACGACGGCGTTGCTCGGAATGAGCGCGGCGGCTTTTTCCAGGCTGATGACTTTGCCGTTTTTCATGGCGGTTCTAAGGGTGTTTTAGTGTTAGAGTGTTATGGTGTTTAAGTTCTTTTAATTCAATCCACTAAAACACTTAAACACGATAACACTAAAACACCATCCATTACGCATACCGGACGCGGATAGACCTCCCCGTCTGCGTCGATTCCAACACCGCCAGCGCCACGGCCAGCGAGCGCGCGCCGTCGTCGGCGGTGGCGGCGGGCTGGCCGTCGCCCTGCACGGCGCGGTTGAACAGGCGGACGGCTCGCGTATAGAGATCCTCCGGCGGGTCGAGTTGCACGTCCTCGGTTTGACCATCCCGGCGCAGGTAGATCCGCCCGATGGGTTGCTGCGTCATCACGTCTTCAGCCAGCAGCGATCCCTCGGTGCCGTGGATCTGGAAGCCGGTGCCTGCGTGCTTGATGGTGAAGGCGTCGTGGAACTGCGCCAGCACGCCGCTGCGGAAGCGCATCACGCCCATCACCGCGTCTTCGAGACCGCCCTCGGCGAGGCCCTGTTGGGTCGAGAACGCCGTGACTTCTTCGACCTCATCGTCGAGCACGAAGCGCAGCGTGTCGGTGTCGTGGACGGTGATGTCGAGGATGACGCCGGCGCCGGTGGCGGGGTCTTTGATGCGCCAGGTTTGCAGGTGGGGTGGGAGGTAGACGGCGTGGAAGACCCGCGCCGCCAGCGGCTGCCCGATGGCGCCTTCCTTGATGAGCCGCCGCAGCGTCCGGTGCGTGACGGCGTTGCGCAGGTGATGGTTGGTGCCCATGACCACGCCGGCCTCGCGGCAGGCGGCGACCATCTCCAGCGCATCGTCCAGGTTGAGCGCCAACGGCTTTTCGCACAGCACGTGTTTGCCCACCCGCGCCGCCGCCAGCGTCTCGGCCTTGTGACGCTCGTTCGTCGTGCTGATGTAGACGACGTTCACCTCCGGATCATCCAGCAACGCCTCGACAGCGTCGTACGACCGGGCGATGCCGTTGTCGTCGGCATAGCGCCGGGCGCGTTCCGCCGAGCGGCTCATCACGGCCACCACGCGGCTATCCGGCTGCGCGTTGATCGCCGGGATCATGTATTGCCGGGCGATGGTGCTGGCGCCGATCAGGCCCCAACCTAATGTGTTTTCGGTGTTTGACATCGTTTTTTAGATCGATCTAAAAGATAATTAAGAGTATGAATTTGAGGGGTGGAATGCAAGGAGAAAAGACTACCTCTTTGTGGTCTTCATCAAGTTCTTACAAGGTAGCCGCAATGGACTGGAATGACAGATTTTGGTTACTATCGCTCAGGCCGGTTCGAACCTCCTGACGTGAATATCCTTAGCTGTCTTCTGAATCTGCGCCAGATCGTAATTCATCTGCTGGCGAAGCCAGCTTTCCGCGCTGCCGCCGAAGGCCTTCGACAGACGCACGGCCATCTGCGGGGAAATCCCGGACCGGCCATTCACGAGGCGCGACAGGGTAGCGCGGGTTACACCCAGGCCCTCGGCAGCTTCGGTGATGCTCAGCCCAAGCGGTTTGATGCATTCATCAAGAACAACTTTGCCGGGATGCGGCGGGTTTTTCATCGGCATCTTGTTTTCCTCCTTCAGTGGTAGTCTTCATAATTGACATCGGCAACGTTTTCTCCTTCAAAGCGGAATGTGACGCGCCAGTTCGCCCGAACCGTAACGGATCAGGTTCCAGCCCGGTCACCGGTCAGTGGGTGCAGCCGGAAACAGGTTAAGTCCATGTCCTCCGGTCCCTGGGCGACATCGAGCCGGGCCAGGATATTGCGTAGTTTCTCGACGTGCTGCGGGTTGACACGGCGCGGGTCGTCGCTTTCGTAGAGGCGTTTGAGGCCCCGGTGCCTGAAGTTCAGGATCATAGGCGTAGTTCTTATCCGTTCTGCTACGCCTAGCGTAACATATAACGTTACATGTTACAAGAAGTTTTTTTTATTCCGCAGGCGCATCTTCAGGCGGCGGTCCCGACGAATCCCGCACAATCAACTCCGGCGCGAGGATGATTTGCTGCGCGGCGTCGTCGGGGTGGTCGATGCGGTCGAGGAGCAGGCGGACGGCTTCTTCGGCGATTTGATGAGGGGTGATCGAGGCGGTGGTCAGGGCGGGATGCCACAGCGCCGAGTCGGCGATGTTATCGAAGCCGACGATGGAGACGTCGTGGCCGGGGGTGAGGCCGGCAGCCTGGAGAGCGAGCATCGCGCCGAAGGCGACCACGTCGTTGTAGCACAGCGCTGCCGTCGGGGGGACGTCGTGGTCGAGGAGGGTTTGCGTGGCAGCGTAACCGCCCTCGCGAGTGACGGGACTGGTGACGGAGAGCGTCTCGTCCGGCGTCAGGCTGTGCCGGGCCAGGGCGTTGCGGTAGCCGGTGAGCCGGTCATGCCGGGCCGACGAATCGGGCGGGCCGCCGAGAAAGGCAATGCGGCGGTGCCCCAACGCGACCAGATGCTCCACAGCCATCTCGGCCCCGGCGATGTTGTCTGCGCCGACGTAATCGACATCGCTGCCGGGCAGGTAGCGGGTGATCAGGACGAAAGGCAGGCCCCACCGGCGCAGGTTTTCGAGGGTTTCGAGCGTGGTGCCGCGCGCCGGGCACAGCAGCAGGCCGTCGATCTGGTAGCCCTGCATCGTCGTCAGCAGGCGATCTTGCTTGTCGAGTTTCTCAGCGGTGTTGGTCAGCAGCACCGTGTAGCGCGCCTCGTCGAGGTGCGTCTCGATGCCGACGGCCAACTCGGCGAAAAACGGGTTGGTGATGTCGGTGACGGCCAGGCCGACGGTGTGCGAGCGTTGAGCGCGGAGGCTGGCGGCGGTGCGGTTGTAGACGTAGCCCAGCTTCGCCATCGAGGCGCGGACGTGGGCGCGGGTGCGGTCGGAGACGAGGGGGCTGCCGCGCAGCACGAGCGAGGCCGTCGCGCGCGAGACCCCGGCGTCGGCGGCCACGTCGCTCAACGTCACGCGGCGGGTGGGTTCCTTGTCGGGGGCGTCGTCGTGGGCCATGGGACGGATGCCGGTTCGAGGGGGCAGGGTTGGGGATACCCTGGTTACTGGTTCAAAGTTCAAGGGTCCAGGTTCAAAGTTCAAAGATTCTCAAGAATGAACCCTGAACGTTGAACCCTAACTCGAAACTGAATCGTTGCGCTTCCTGCGAAACTGCCTTGTCTTTTGGCCGTTGCGCTTGCTACCTTGCGCTCGCTCTGTCGCAGGACCTTCGTCATTTCCGGCGCATCGGGTAATCCTACGTGACTCCGGCTTCTCCTTTCAGATTGCTCTTCAAAACCGGGAAAAAACGCGGCTCTCCCCCTGAGCACAGGGCAGGGCTGTTGAGTTCTGCTAAACGTAGCGGTCCAAGTTCCCCTCCTGGACAGGAGGGGACAGGGGTGGTTGATCGCCCAAGTCGTGAAAAATCGCAGCGTTGGGGTGTTTTTTCGAGGGTTGAGATCGACCACCCCTTAGCCCCCTCCTGGACAGGAGGGGAAACTCCTTGGCGTCTTCGCACGGTCGTTGGCAAAGTACTTAAAAGCCCTGCCTTGGTAGTGAGAGGCACATGGTTTTTCGTTCTCCTCCTCGCCTTTGCACAGTCTGCGCTGGCGCAACCGGCGTCGCTTCGGGGGTTTGTGACGGATCAGACGGATGGGCAGGCGCTCGAACTGGTCAATGTGGCGTTGCTCGGCGACGCGGGCGCGGTCAAAGGCGGCGTGACCAATCGGGATGGGCTTTATCTGATTCCGGCCATCGATCCGGGGCGGTACGTCTTGCGGGCGTCCTTCATCGGCTATCAGACGTTTACCGATACGCTCGATCTGGCGCCGGACGAACGCCGCTCGATCAACATCGCGCTGGTGCCCGGTATGGCGCTCGACGAGGTGCTCGTCGAGTCGGAGCGGACCAGTGGGGCGGCGCGCATCACCGCCGGGCAGCAGACCGTCCGCCCGCGCGACATCGAACTGGTGCCCACGCCCGACCTGTCGGGCGACCTCGCCAGCTTCCTGGCGACGCTGCCGGGCGTGGTGGCCGTCGGCGACCGGGGCGGGCAGCTTTTCATACGCGGCGGCGAACCGTCGCAAAACCTCGTGCAGATCGACGGGGTGATGGTCTATCAGCCGTTTCACATCCTGGGTTTTTATTCGGCCTTTCCCTCGGATCTGCTCAGCCGGACGGACATCTACGCAGGCGGTTTCGGCAGTAAATACGGCGAGCGCATCTCGTCGGTGATCGACATTACGGCGCGCAGCGGCAACAACCAACGCTATGCTGGTGCGGTGACGCTCTCGCCGTTTATCAGCAGCGCGCGCCTCGAAGGGCCGATTGTCAAAGATCGGCTTTCGCTGATGGCGTCGGTGCGGCAGTCGCTGGTCGAGGACGGGGCGTCTCAGTTAGTTAGCCAGCCGTTGCCGTTCGACTTCGGCGATGCGTTTTTCAAGCTCAGCGGCGTCGTCTCGCCGTCTAGCCGGGCGTCGGTGTTGGGGCTGCGCACGTTCGACCGGGGCACGCTCGTCGAAGATACCGGGGGGACGCCGCCTGAGGAGGTGCGCTGGGAAAACCGGGCCGCCGGCGCGCGCTTCCTGATTCTGCCGCGTCTGTTCCCGCTCTCTGCCGATCTGCGCGCCTCTTATTCCTACCTCGCAACCGAACTCGGCCCCCGCGACGAACCGGGCCGCCGCAGCGTCATCGACAACGGCCACGTCTCGATAGACGGCACGTTTTACGGCGATAAGGCGGACGTCGATGCGGGCATGGCGTTGCGGGTTTTATCGCTCAAAAGCAGGCTGGGCGGGCTCTATCAAAACATCGAAACGCGCGACGAACGGCTGGAACACGCCTCGGCGTACGTCGAGCCGGAATTCAAGCTCGGCGGGGCGTGGCGGCTCCGCGCCGGCATCCGCGTGCAGTTTTTCGACGTGCGGTTCGATCCGTTTCTGGAGCCGCGCCTGCGCATCGTCTGGGACGGCGGCACCCATCAGGTGAGCGCGGCGGCAGGGATCTATCACCAGGCCGTGCTGGGCCTGAACGACCGTCGCGACGCTGCGAGTGTCTTCACCGTCTGGACGAGCGCGCCGCGCCCCCGGACGGACCTCGAAGACGTTCGCGCCGGGCGGGCGCAGCGGGCGGCGCACGCCATCCTTGGCTATCGCGCCACCCCGGCTTCGTGGCTCGAACTCTCGGTCGAAGGGTTCTACAAACGGCTCTCCAACCTTTTCATCGCAGAATGGACGGCGTTTCCCCGGTTCACCACGCAGTTGCAACCGGCCAACGGCACCTCGTACGGCTTCGATGCGCGC
This sequence comes from Rhodothermales bacterium, assembly GCA_028278205.1. Lineage (GTDB taxonomy): Bacteria > Bacteroidota > Rhodothermia > Rhodothermales > Bin80 > JANQES01. The sequence goes on along the minus strand of JANQES010000045.1, from coordinate 77,470 downwards.
ATGGAGGTGCGGGGCCGCCGCGTCTACGGCTACGTCAACTATGGCTTTTCCTCGACCGAGTATGAGGCCGAGCAGGCGTCGCTGTTGCTCTGGTACGGCCAGGAAATGCTCAACTTCAACCCGCCGCACGACCGCCGGCATCAACTCAACGCGCTCGTGAGCACGACGCTCTGGGGCTTCGACGTGAGCGCGCGGTGGGAGTTCGGCTCCGGGCTGCCGTTCAGCCGCGCCATCGGCTTCGACGGCTTTACGCTGGTCAACGACGTCACCAACATCGCCGAGACGCCGGGGTCGCGGCGGGTGATCTACGAACGTCCGTTCAACGCCCGCCTGCCCACCTATCACCGGCTCGACGTGTCGGTCGAACGGTCGTTTCCGCTCGGCGGGGCCGATCTGGCGGTGCAGGGCAGCGTCATCAACCTCTACGACCGGCGCAACCTCTTTTACCTCGACGTGTTCACCCTCCGCCGCGTCGATCAACTCCCCCTGGTCCCGTCGTTTGGGGTCAAGATTTCGTTTTAATGAGACGATCTGAGCATTCACATAGCGAAACTTTTTTACCTACCAGTGAGAGGTATGGGGATCGGATTTTGGATTTTGGATTTTGGATTTTGGATTGTTTGAGAAAGAGGACTGATTCGCAATTCGAAAACCCTGCTGCTCTGTCGCCCAAACGGCCTCATGACGGCAGAGCCGTCCGGAATGACGTCACGCGGCAGAGCCACGTGACGAGCTTCGATAGTAGGGAGATTGCGGATCGTTTTGAGAACAGCACCCCAATCCAAAATCCAAAATCCAAAATCCAAAATCCGACCCCTCTCCTCACAGCCTGGGCCGTCTTCGCCTGTCTCTTCGCCGTCTCCTTCAGCGCGTGCGAGGAAGACGTGGTGGCGGTGTTGGGGACCGAACTGCCGTTCTCGATGTTCGGCGTGCTTACGCCGCAGTCTGATACGCAGTGGGTGCGTGTTTTTCCCATCGAAGGGCGGTTAGAGCCGGCGCCGCCGGGGCCGCTCGACGCACAGTTTACCTCGACGGATCTGCTCACGGGCGAGCAGCGGGTGTGGCAGGATTCGCTCATTCAGGAAGAGAACGGCCAGTTTGCGCACGTCTACTGGTCGTCGTTTGCGGCGCCGTTCGGGCGGGCCTATCGCCTGGAGGTTGAACGCTCCGACGGCGCGGCCAGCCACGTGGAGGTGGAGGTGCCGGGGCCGGCGACGCTGGTGCTGCCGGCACGCACAGACCTGGCGCCGCCGCTCCTGACGGTCTTCGTCCAGGGCACCGACGTGCCCAACCTCATCCGCATCGAGGTGACCTATCGCTATCGGTACCTGACACCGGCTGGCATCGAAATCGGCACGGCCACGCTGACCTACGACGGCAAGCAACGCCGCGTCGCGGGCGGCTGGGTCATCGACCTGACGCCGCGCGGCGACCTCCGAACCCTCCAACGCCTTATCGAACAGAACACGACCGTCGATCCGAACATCGGGCTGAAGCTGGCGAAACTGACGATCCGGTTGATTGTGGCCAATGCCGAATGGGATCCGCCCGGCGGGGTCTTCGACGCCGACGTGCTGGTGCAGCCCGGCACCTTGACCAACGTCGAAAACGGCTTCGGCTTCGTTGGCGCCGGCTACCGCCTCTCCGGCACCTGGATCCCGCTCGACACGATCATCGTCGGGGATGCGGGGAGGTTGGGATTTTAGATTTTGGATTTTTGAATGTCGGAGGAACTGAGAATACCTTCTCCAATCGACATTCCTTGATCGATATTCGATATTCAGAAAATCCCCCTTTCTCCCTTTCGATTTCTTGATCGATATTCACCATTCTCTTTTTTTGCGCTTCCTAAATTGTGACGCTGTGGGGGGATCCCTTACTTCCACCTCTTGCAGATCCCCTACACGCAGAATAGCGGATCACTGCCAGAATGTTCGCCGCTGGTTTGTGATCATTGGAAACGTTTTGCAACAACCTATGACGAGGACGGGCTTATGAACATTGCCGTTTGCATAAAACAGACCCCGGATACCGAAACCCGGGTTAAAATCGCCGACGATGGCAAGTGGATCGTCGAAGACGACATCCAGTGGATCATCAACCCCTACGACGAGTCGGCGGTGGAGCAGGCGTTGCTGTTGACCGAAGAGCACGGCGGCGAGGTGACGGTCATCTCGCTGGGGCCGGAGCGCATCGAGAAGTCGATCCGCGAAGCGCTGGCGATGGGTGCGCACAAAGCCATCCGCCTGGACACCGGCCACATGCCCATCGATTCGCTGGCGACGGCGCGGGCGCTCATCCCGGTGCTGGAAGCGGGGGGCTACGACCTCATCTTCATGGGCCAGCAAGCCGTCGATGGCGACAATGCTCAGGTGCCGCAGTTCATCGCGCAGGCGCTCAAGGTGCCCTGCGTGACCGCCGTCGAGGAATTTCACCTCGAAGACGGCAAGGGCTGGGCGCGACGCGTGCTCGAAGGCGTCCACGAAAAGGTGGGTTTCAGCCTGCCGGCGGTCGTCGGCGTCAACCGGCGTCTGGTCGAGCCGCGCTATCCGTCGTTCCGGGGGATCATGCAGGCCAAGAAGAAACCCATCGACGTGCAGCCCGCCGCCCTGGGGGCCGAAAATCTGGTCATCGAACGGCTGAGCTATCCGCCTGAAAAAGCCGCCGGCAAACTCTTCGAAAACGGCGTCGATGCCGTGCCCGAAGTCGTGCGCCTGCTGCGCGAAGAGGCGAAGGTTATTTAGTGGTCATTGGCGTGCTTGGCACGCGTCATTAGTTCGCTTCGCTCACGTCAATTGCTCGCTTCGCTCGCTGTCATTCATTGTCACGTTCGACCCAATGACAATAAATGACGCGCCGAAGGCACAACTGACGGCGAGCCGAAGGCGAGCCAACTGACGAGAGCGAAGCGAACCAATGACACGAGTAAAACGAGTATAAACCAATACGGAGGCCATAGACATGTCCACCATTCTCGTTGTCACCGAGATTCTTGAGGGAGAGATTCGATCCGTTAGCCAGCAGGTCTATACTGCCGCCGTGCAGCTGGGCCGCGAGACCGGGCAGACCGTGACCGCTCTGATGCTGGGCGGGGGCAACCTCGATGCCCTGGCAGAAACCCCCGGCACCTACGGCGTTGGCAAGACGGTGCTCGTGGAAGATCCGAAGCTGGAGCGCTATAGCCCCGACTGCTATGCCGCGGCCATCGCGCAGGTAGCCCAGGCGCAGGACGCCGGCGTGGTGCTGATGGGCGCCTCGGTGACGGGCAAAGACCTCATGGCCCGCGTGGCCCAGGTGCTCGATACCTCGATGGCCCAGGATTGCGTCAGCTTCCGCGTAGACGGCGGCACCATCCTGTTCACCCGTCCGCTTTTTGCCGGCAAGGTGCTGGCCGAGGTCAAAGTGACCTCCACCCCCGTCCTGGCTACCATCCGCCCGAAAGCCTACAAAGCCGAAGAGGCGCCGGTAGCCACGACCGTCGAACGCGCGCAGGTCGATCTGCCGGAGCCGTTGGCTGTGGTGGAAGAACTGCTCAAGAGCGCCAGCAAAAAGCTCGACGTCACCGAGGCCGACATCGTCGTCAGCGGCGGGCGTGGGCTTCAGGGACCGGAGCACTGGGGCGTGCTCGAAAAGCTGGCCGACGTGCTGGGCGACGGCGCCGGCCTGGGCTGCTCACGGCCCGTCTCCGACGACGGCTGGCGCCCGCACGACGAACACGTCGGGCAGACCGGCAAGACCGTCGCGCCTGATCTCTACATCGCCTGCGGCATCTCCGGCGCCATCCAGCATGTGGCCGGCATCGCCTCGTCGAAGTTCGTCGTGGCCATCAACAAAGATCCCGAAGCGCCCATCTTCAAAGTGGCCGACTACGGTATCGTCGGCGATCTCTTCGAGGTCGTACCGGCTCTGACCGAGGCGATCCAGGATTTGAAGGTCGGCGTGTAGCCATCGGCTGAAGCATTTTTTATGGACCCGGAGGGTTTTTGAACCCTTCGGGTCTGTCGTATTTTTGCCTATCGCGCGCAGGTTTTGTCAGGTTGATTGCGAGGCGACCCGGATGACCAAATACCTTCAATTCGTTACCCAGCCTCGTTTTTCCGTGAATCACGCAGACCATACCGAGGCATCCCTCCACGATTTCACGGTCGAGGGGGCGATGCAGTGCGCCGGGCAAGGCTGGCTCGAAGCGTGGATTCGGGCGTATCTCAGCACGGGCGAAGACGACTACCACCAGCGGCTGGGCGCGTGGTTCGACCGCGCAGAACGCTTCTGGATTGGGCCGGTCGAATTGCCGCTGGCCCGGTTGATACGGCGCCTCGGCCCCGAAGAGGCGATGCCCTGGAAAGAACCCCGCGAAGACTGGGAACGGCGCGTGACGGCCATCCAAAACGCCTTCGCTCATCCCCAAGACATGCCGCCGATGATTGCCCGCGCCGCGCGCGATGAAACCGGCGCCTTCCGGCTCTTGCTCAACGACGGCGCGCACCGGCACGAAGCTCTAAAACGTCTCGGCGAGACGACGTTCTGGGTGCTCATCTGGTTCGACTCGGCGGCGCTGCGACGCGCGTTTATGGCAGAGTTGTAGGATTTTGGATTTTGGTTCGTAAACTTTTTCCTCCTTCTCTTCGTCCTATTCGCAGTGAGTGGGTTTCTGTGGTGGAAACGCGGCGTTCCCTATCAAGAGCGCGTCTACAGCCCCAATAGACAGGATTACATCCAGAAATCAGAAATTCAAAACCCACAATCCATCTCGCGCTATGTCTAGACGATTTCGTATCGCCCGTATTCGTTTTGTGCTTGCTGTGTTGATTGTGCTTTTGGGGCTGACGGCATCGGTGCCGCCCGCGCACGCGCAGCAGACGCCGCCCGACTCGCTTCGCCTGGAACGGCTCGTCGATCTGGGGAAGCTCTGGGGCACCGTCAAATATTTCCATCCCTACCTGGCCTACCGGGCCATCGACTGGGATTCCGCCCTCGTCGCCACGATCCCGACGGTCGAGGCCGCGACGGATTCGGCGTCTTACGCAGCGGCTGTTCAGACGATGCTCGACGCCCTCGACGACCCGGCCACACGCATCGTCGAAGTCGATTTCCCGCCTATGCCGCCGCCCGGCGAACCCGACCCGCTCTCGTACTGGACGGTCGACAGCATGCTGGTGGTGACGCTGAATCCGAAGACGCTGGGCCAGGATTTTTTTGCGGCGGTCGGAAAGCTGCGTGGCGTGGCGGCAGAGGCGGGCAAGGCGCGTGGCCTTGTCTTCGACCTGCGTTCCGAATTCCCCATCGGGCTTGATTATTACTTGCAATGGAGTGGGCTCGATAAGGCGCTGGCTGCTGTGCCGCTGGCGCCGCCCGGCCAGCGCAAGCGGCTGCACATGGGCTATCCGCCGCAGCAGGGCATGTCGTCGGGCGGATACTACAACGGTTTTACGACCAGCAACGGCCAGTACATCGCGCCGAGCGGCTCCGGCATCGACGCGCCGGTGGTTTTTCTGATCAACGAAAGCGGCGGCATTCCGTCGCTGGCGCTGGCGTTGCAGGAGGCAGGCCGGGCGGCTGTCGTCAGCGAGGGAACGGTCTCGGATGCGGCCCTCGTCGAGACGCACACGGTGGCGATGAGCGACGGCGTGCAGGCGTCGGTGCGCCTCGGCGAGCTGATCTATCCTGATGGAACCGCCGGGTTTGCGCCCAACCTCAGTGTAGACGGCGCAGACGAAGCCGTGCAACGCAGCCTGATGCTCGCGCAAAACTTCGAACCCCGGCCCGCGTCGCGCCGTCCGGTGGCCGCCACCGCTGCCTTACCTCCCGATCAGGCCTATGCCGATCCGGCCTATCCGTCGCTCGAATACCGGATCCTGGGGGCCTATCGCATCTGGGCCGTCATCAATTATTTCTTCCCCTATCTCGATTTGATGGACGACGACTGGGACGAGGTCTTCCGCGCCTACCTCCCGCGTTTCATCCAGGCCGAGGATGCCGCGGCCTATCACCTCGCCGTCGCCGAGATGTACGCCCACATCCGCGACACGCACGGCTTCCTCCGGAGCGAGGTGCTGAACGAGCACCACGGCACCGGCTCCCCGCCGTTCTATCTTCGATGGATTGAAGATGCGCCGGTCGTGGTCAAATATCTCGACGACGAAATTGCCCCTGCCTCCGGCATCGAAATCGGTGACGTGATTCTCACGGTCGATGGCAAGGACGCCGTCGAACTGGCCCATCATCACACTCAATACATCGCCGCTTCGACGCAGCAGGCGCTCATGAGCCGGGCGGTAGGCCAGATTCTGAGCGGCCCTGATAGCAGCAAGGCGGTTCTTACGGTGCGCGGCAAAAACGGCCAGGTGAAGACCGTCGAGGCGCTGCGCCGGGCAGGCTGGCCGCGTTATACCTATCGGACGGGCGAAGTCGTCCGGATGCTCGACGACAACATCGGTTATGCCGACCTCGACCGGCTGACTCCGGCGCAGGTGCCGGCGATGTTCGACCAGTTCAAAGACACCGACGCCATCATCTTCGACATGCGCGGCTATCCCAACGGCACCGCCTGGACCATCGCACCCTACCTGGCCGAAGAACCTCAGGCTGGCGCCGCGCTCTTCGACCGCCCGATGATTCTGGGGCCGGGCCGGTCGGGGCGGCAGCAGTACACGTTTACGCAGCGCATCCCCGCGCCGGGGCCGCACGTGACGCGCTATGAAGGCAAGACTGTCATGCTCATCGACGAGCGCACCATCAGCCAGGCCGAGCACACAGGGCTATTTTTCGAAGCCGCCAACGGCACCGTCTTCATCGGCAGCCACACCAACGGCGCCAACGGCGACGTCACCGGCTTTTTCGTGCCCGGCGGCATCCGTCTGGGCTTCACCGGCCAATCTGTCCGCCACGCCGACGGACGCCAACTCCAACGCCTCGGCCTCGTCCCCCACGTCGAAGTCAAACCCACGATCCAGGGCCTTCGTGCCGGAGAAGACGAGGTGTTGCAAGCCGCTGTCGAGTACCTGACGAGCATGCCGGGTAAGTGAATTTTGGATTTTAGATTTTGGATTTTGGATTGGTCTGATTTGGCACCAACATCTCAATCGAAAAAGCCGCAGCGGTCCCGACCGTCGCGGCTTTTTCGATTATTGCGGATCGTGGATGTAAACAATCCAAGATCCAAAATCTAAAATCCAAAATTAGTAGAGTTCGTACTTCGCCAATCTCCCATCCAGCGCGCCGTTGAACAGTTGCTTTTTCCAGGAGGGGCGCAGGCCTACTTTTTTGAGCAGGGCGCGGTCTCCGGCGTAGAGATAGGCCGTCGAGCCGGTGCAGCGTTGTTTGAGGAAATCGCCCAGAGTTTTGTAGAAAACGCTGATGGATTCCTGCCGCCCGATGCGCTTTCCATAAGGCGGATTCGTGATCAGGGTGGTGTCTTCGAGGCGGGCGATGTCTTGATAATCTTTGACGGCGAGCGAGACGGTCTCGCCGTAGGGCAGCGCGCCGAGGTTGGTCCGCGCCATCGCGACGGCCTCTGCCGAGACGTCGCTGCCGGCGATGAGTCCGGTGGGCAGCGGGCGCATCAACGCGTCGGCCTCCCGGCGGACGGCGGCCCAGCGCGCCGCGTCGAAATCGGGCAGGGCTTCGAAGCCGAACCGGTTGCGCAGGAAGCCCGCCGGGATGCGGCAGTAGTGCATCAGCGCCTCGGCCAGGAGCGTGCCGGAGCCGCACATCGGATCGTAGAGCGGCTGCTCGCCCTGCCAGCCGGAGAGGCGGATGACGGCGGCGGCCACGGTCTCCTGCATCGGCGCCTCGCCCGCCTGCTGCCGGTAGCCCCGCCGGTGCAGCGACCCGCCCGACGCGTCGAGGCTCAGCGTGGCGTGGTTGTTTTCGATGTACAGATTAATCCACACGTCCGGCTGCCGCGTATCGACGCTGGGCCGCCGCCCGAACTGCTCCCGAAACCCATCCACGACGGCGTCTTTGACGCGCAGCGCCGCGTATTTCGAATGCCGGATCTTGCTGTTCGAAACGTTGGCGAAGACGGCGAAAGTCTGATCCATCGACAGAAAATCCGTCCACGCGATCTTTTTGGCCGCGCGGTAGAGATAATCCGGGTTGTGGCAGTGAAACGCCGTCAGCGGCGCCAGCACCCGCGTAATCAGCCGCGCGCAGTAGGTGATGCGATAGAGCGCCTCGGCGTCCGCGTCGAAATACAGCCCGCGATAGGCCGGGGCGGTGTTGCGCGCGCCGAGGTCTTCGAGTTCCTCTGCGCCGAGGTCTTCAAGCCCCCGCGCAATCTGGGCGAAAAAGCGATTCGTTTGTTGATACTGGTACATCAAGAGCGAACAGTGTCAGGCCAGGTTGCTATCACAAAACCAGGCTGTCATCCCGAGCGGAGCGAAGCGGAGTCGAGGGATCTTTTTGAAACGCGCCGTTTGAGGTAAACAATCCCGTTCCAATAAATGAAAGATTCCTCGACTTCGCTCGGAATGACAAGTTTTTTCTTGTTTGAAGGGTATCGGGCTTAGGGCTGACGTTCGCATTTTGGTAGTGTTTGGTAGCGCTCTTCGCTGTGTTGATGCGCTCCTCATGAAAGTCATTCCCGCGCAGGCGGGAACCCATCCAATGCTACAAGGATGTCGGTAGCCCTCGAAACCTGGATGGGTCCCTGCCTTCGCAGGGATGACTTGTTAAAGAAGCTAAGGCGTCATCAAGACAGCAAGGCCCACTATCCACACTTTGTTAGCGAAAGCAGTAGATTACAGGACGTGGTCCGGCGGTTTCTAAAGGTAGCTGGATGATCTTCCTAAAGCCCGAATGTGCTCATGGACGTAGCGGCCTATCTCCATCGAATCGGCTATGACGGGCCGCGGGAGGCTACGGCGGAGACGCTCAGGCGGCTCCACCGGGCGCATATGGTAGCGGTGCCGTTTGAAAACCTCGACATCCACCTGGGCCGGCCCATCGTGCTTTCGTTGCCGTTGTTGTTCGAAAAAATCGTCGGGCGGCGGCGGGGTGGGTTTTGTTATGAGTTGAACGGATTGTTCGCGTGGCTGCTGCAAGAACTCGGCTTCTCGATGACGATGCATGCGGCGCGTGTTTTCGATGAGGGGCAGCCCGGCCCTGATTTCGATCACATGACGCTTCTGGTGGGCGCGGATGACAAGATCCTGGCCGACGTCGGCTTCGGCGATTCGTTCCTCGATCCGCAGCCGTTCGACGCCGAAGCGCGTGATCCGTATGGACGCTCGTATCGCCTCGTCGAGCGTGAGGGGAAATGGGTGCTTCAGCAGCGCAAGCCCGAAGCCGTGTGGGAGCCTCAGTACGTTTTTTCGATGCCCCCCCGGCGGCTCGATGAGTTCGAGGCGATGTGCCATTATCAGCAGACGTCGCCGGAGTCGCATTTCACGCAGAAATCAGTCTGTTCGCGAGCCACCCCCGACGGGCGCGTCACCCTGGCGAATGGACGCCTGATCGTCACGGCCGGAGGACGCCGTGAGGAGCGGGCCGTTGTGAGTGTGGACGAATACAGGACACTGCTCCGGGCGCATTTTGGATTTGATCTCGAAGACGAGGCGCCGGTGGATAGGCTGATGCAACCGAACGTAGCGGCTGAGTAGTCAGCTTCGAGCAGTCTTTTTCGATAGCCACGAAGGATCACGAAGTTTTGGTGTCTTTGTGGCTAAAAAACTCCTTCACTCGCCGGTGGAGTCCAGGCTTCGGTAGGCCTCCGGCGTGTCTACGTCGCGCAGCACGTGGTCGGTCGCCATCTCGACGGTGATGACGTGGGCATGGTTTTGTTTGACGAGGGCCTGGCATCCCCGCAAATCTTGATGCGCCAGGATAGCCGGCTTGTAGGGCGCGGAAAAGATCACCGGGTTGCCGGGCTTGCCCTGATGAACAGGCCGGATGATGGGCTGTGGATCGCGCGCCGCCGCCTCCCGAAACGCCGCCATCACCTGATTCAACTCGGCGGGTTCGATCATCGGTAAATCGGACAGGCAGATCATGAATCCGGCGGCGTGCGCTGAAGCTGCCTGCACCCCGGCCTGTATCGACGTCGTCATGCCTTCGCGGTAGCGCGGGTTGTGGGCGAACGTCACGTCGTAGGCGGCGAGCGCCTCGCGTACGCAGCCGGCTTGATGCCCTAGCACTACGAGCACCTCATCAGTCTCCGATTGCAACACAGTCCGGACGATATGCTTGATGAGCGGCTGGCCCCGAAAAGGCAAGAGGAGCTTGTTGTCAGCCCCCATCCGGGTCGATTCGCCTGCCGCTAAGACGATCGCTGAGACCATGGTGTGTGGGGGTTAGAGAGGGAGAGAGGGAGAGCGGGGGAGAGGGAGAAAAATCGCTTTTAATCCCCCTTTCGCCCTCTCTCCCTTTCCCCCTTTCGAGTCAACGCGCTAGGCTTCGACGAGCACCGGATACCCCCGCGCTTCCAGCGCCGCGACGATCTGCTCGCGGTTGATCTCGGCGGGGTCGTAGCTGATCTGGGCCGAGCCGATTTCGACCGCGTACACCATCACGTCGGGGAGGGCTTCGAGCGTCTTGCGCACCGTCATCACGCAATGCGAACAACTCATCTCGCCCAGGTGCAACGTTTCGACGGCGTGGTTGACGGCCAGCGGAGCCTGTTCGGGTTGAGGCTGGGCTTCGGCGCGGCGCATCACCGCGATGATCTCAGCCAGCACGCTCACGGCGATCTCCTCCGGCAGCCGGGCGCCGATGTCGAGGCCCGCCGGGGTCTTGATCTGGTCCAGGCGTTCGGCAGAGACGCCGCTTTCGGCCAGGTATTCCAGCACGCGCTCGGCTTTCTTGCGGCTGGCGACGAAGGCCACGTAGGGCAGGTCGTGCTTGAGGGCTTCGGCCAGCGCCGCCTCGTCGTCTTCGCCCTGCGTGGCAACGATGGCGAAGGTCGGTTCGGCCAGCGGCACACCGGCAAGGTCGAGGCCGGGCAGGAGGAGGTCGGCCTCGGGGAAGAGGTCGGCGCCGGCATCGGGGGCGGCCACGGTGATCTGGTAGTTCATCACCTTGCCGAGGCGGGCCAGGGTCTGGGCCAGCTCGGTGCGTCCGAAGATGACGAGTTGGGGTTTGGGGAGCACGGGTTCGATGTAGATGTCGAGAGAGCCGCCGCTGTGGCAGGTCATCTTGTATTCGATGATGCCGTTGGCCGACGTGTTGGACGACGGCGCGATGCGCACCAGGCGCGGGCGCCCGTCGGCGAGGGCTTTCTGGGCTTCCTGGATGATCAGCGGCTTGGTGCAGCCGCCGCCGATCCATCCATAGAGGCTGCCGTCGGCGAGGATGATGGCTTTGTCGCCGGCTTTGCCGGAGATGGGTTTTTCGTAGCGCACCACGATGGCCAGCGCAAAAGGCCGGCGTGCGGCGTTAAGCTCGGTCGCCTTGTTAAAGAAAACGTCAAACATAGCGCAAGTGCGTTTCCAGGGTGAGCAAGCTCTCCAGGTTGTGCGCTGCCAGGAAAGCGTCTACGTGAGGCAACACGGTCTGGATCCCCCGTGCCAGTGGCTGATAGCCGGCCATGCCGAGCAGCGGATTGAGCCAGATCAGCTTCTTAGCCCGCTGCTTCATCGCGCGCACTTCGCGGGCCAGCACGTCTGCTTCGCCTGTATCGAGCCCGTCGCTGAGGATGAGCACGAGCGTGTTTTTCGACAGCACACGCCGGGCGTAGCGGTCGTTGAAGGTTTGAAAACAAGCTCCAATGCGCGTGCCGCTCGACCACGCCTCCGAGGTATCGGCCAGGGCCGAGAGGGTTTCGGGCAGGCGACGGGCGTTCATCACGTCGTTGATGCATTGCAGGCGCGTGCTGAAAAGGAACGAATCAACCCGGCCAAAATGACGCTGGAGGGCATAGATAAAGCGCAGGAGGAAGAAGCTGTACTGATCCATCGAGCCGCTGACGTCGAGCAGGACGGCGAGGCGCGGCTTCCTCGGCTTACGCCCCCGGAAGCGCAGATCTACCGGCGTGCCGCCTCGCGCGATGCTGCGGCGGATCGTCCGCCGCAGATCCACCTGATCCTTCCGCGTGGTCGTTTTGAGGCGTCGCGACAGGCGCAGGCTCATCTGCTTGAACAGGCGCAGGGCAAGCTGTTCGAGCCGTTCCTGGTCGTGCTCCGGCACCTTTGAAAAGTCGGTTTTGCGGAGGCGTTCGACGGCGTGCGCGCCCGTGGTGCTGCGGCCTTCTTCGTCATCGATGACGGCCTCCTGCTTCGCGCCGATCATCAACAGCGGGATGCCCTGTTGAACCCGTGCCACAGGCCGGACGCGCCGCCGTTGGCGCACCACTGCGCCGGGCGTCGACACATTCGTCCAATATTGTTCGAAGAGGCCGTCGAAGCGGTCGTGCTCGTCTTTGCCGGTGCAGAGCAACGCGCGGAGGGCCAGCCGGAAGACCCGCCGGTCCGTCAACGTCCCGAGGCGGGCGGTCTTCAAGGCATCCATGGTCTCTTCCACTCCGACGTTGAATCCCTGCTCGCGCACAAACCGGCAGAACCCGACGACGGCGTCGGTGAGCCTGTCTGCCGAAGCGGCGCCTGTGTTCAAGGGTGGGTGCATGGACGAATTATTCAGGTAATAGCGGGCAAAACCGAAAGTCCCCCTTCGAAGGGGGACTTCTTGCTTTTCTCACCCTTTCGCTTCAGGCAGCCAGCGCTTGCGTCAGCAACTGCTCGATGCCTTCCGCCTTCAGCAGGGCGATGTCTTCGGTCGATTTCAGCACGCAGCCGATGGTGCGTTCGATGGTGGCCGGGTCGAGGGTGTGTTTGCCCAGGGCCAGCAGCGCCGCCGTCCAGTCGAGCGTTTCCGAGACGCCCGGAGTTTTGGTGAGTTTTAACTGGCGCAGGGACTGAATGAAACGGACTACCTGATCGGCCAGCGCGGCTTCGATGCCGGGCATGCGTTTCTGGATGATACGCCGCTCCTTCTCCCGATCCGGATAATCGACCCAGTGGTAGAGGCACCGCCGTTTGAGCGCGTCGCTGAGGTCGCGGGTGCGGTTCGAGGTGAGGATGACGTGGGGAATGTGCCGGGCTTTGATCGTGCCGATTTCCGGAATGGTGATCTGGAAGGCCGAGAGCAATTCCAGCAGAAACGCCTCGAACTCTTCGTCGGCCCGGTCGATCTCATCGATCAAGAGCACCGGCGCGGCGTCTTTTTCGGTGATGGCTTGCAAGAGCGGGCGCGCCAGCAGGTAGGGTTCCCCGAAAATATGCGCCTCCTTTTCTTCCAGCGACCGATCTGAGCCTTCCTGAATTTTGATCGCCAGGAGTTGCCGCTGGTAATTCCACTCGTAAATAGCCGTGTGGACGTCGAGGCCTTCGTAGCATTGCAGCCGGATCAGCCGGGCGCCGAGATATCCGGCGAGCACGTGCGCCAGTTCGGTTTTACCCACCCCCGCGTGGCCTTCGACCAGCAGAGGCCGCCGGAGCTTGAGCAGCAAGAAGGCCGTCGTCGCCAGCGCGTCGTCGGTCACGTAGCCTTCGCGCTCGAAACCCTCGATGATGGTTTCTATGTCGACGTTCTGGATGGCGGGATCGGCCACGGGATTACCTCTTGCAAACGGGTTCTATATGGTGTTTCAGTGTTTTAGTTCTTTTAAATCAATCAACTTAAACACTATAACACCATAACACTAAAACACTTCTAATCGCTATCAAGCCCGCTCAGTCCGTCCAAACAGACGCCGGAAGAAGCGGGCGATGGATGCGCCAATGGCTTTGAACAACAGCGGCAACGCCTTGACCGGCTCGGCGGCCTGGGCTTGCGCCGGGGGCGGAGCCGGCGCCGTTGCCACGGCCTCCTCGACGGCGGCGCCGGCGGCCCCTTCTCCGGCAGCGGCGGTCTCTACCGCAGGCGCCGCCACAGCCGGTTGCACGCTGGCCTGGAAGCATTCGACGAATTGCTCGAAGACTCGCCCGGAGACGTCTTCCATCAGCCGCGAGCCGAATTGCGCCAGCTTGCCGCTGACGCTCACCTCCATGCTGTGGGTCACCTCGGTGCCGCCGTCGAGCGCGCGTAACGTGCCGACGAGCTTCATCCTGGCGCTGCCTTTGCCTTTGGCATCCATGCCGCTGCCTTGCAGCACCAACTCGCCCGCCGCCTCGTCCAGATGTTCGATCTCGATGTCGCCTTTGAAGTTGGTCACCACCGGGCCGATTTTCATGCTGACGGTGCCTTTGTAATGGCGCTCGTCGATCGTCTCGGTGATCCGGGCGCCGGGCACGCACGTGACCACTTTGTTCGGATCGCTGAGCATCGCCCAGACATCCACAATCGGCGCATCAACCTGAAACGATTCGTTAATTTTGACTTGCATGAGGGCAGTTGGTTAGGAGCAAGGTGGTATGTCGCGAGGTCTCACGTTGCGCAGACCCTGGTGTCGGTCACTGGTCATTACGCTCGCTGGCGCTCGCTGTCACTGGTCACTGGTATGTTGATTTCCCACCAGTGACTAGTGACCCACGTCAACGGCGCAAACACCGCAAACCGTTCATTCAGCAACGCCATGCGCATTCAGAATCTCCCAAATCTGCGGCGGCGTCATCGGGATTTCGAGGTGGGTGACGCCCAGCGGCGAGAGCGCATCGACGACGGCGTTGACGATGGCCGGCGGCGCGCCCACCGTGGCCGACTCGCCCACGCCTTTGGCGCCGAGCGGGTGATGCGGCGATGGCGTGATGGTGTGGGCGGTCTCCCAGTTGGGCGTCTCGACGGCGGTAGGCAACAGGTAGTCCATGAACGTGCCGTTGAGGATGTTGCCCTCCTCGTCGTAGATCAACGATTCGTACATCGCCGGGGCCAGGCCCTGCGTCAACCCGCCGTGAACCTGCCCCTGGACGATCATCGGGTTGATGATGTTGCCGCAGTCATCGACAGCCACGAACCGCCGGATCTTGATCTCGCCGGTGCCTTTGTCGATGTCTACGACGCAGATGTAGGAGCCGAACGGGAAGGTCAGGTTGGGCGGATCGTAGTAATGGACGGCCTCCAGCCCGGCCTCCATGCCTTGCGGATGGTTGGTGTAGGCCGCGAAGGCGATGTCCTGAATCGTCGTCGATTTATCCGGTGCGCCTTTGACGGTGAAGACGCCGGGCTCCCATTCGAGGTCTTCTTCGCTGACTTCGAGGAGGTAGGCGGCGATCTTGCGGGCTTTATTACGCACCTTGCGGGCGGCTTTGGCCGCGGCGGCGCCTGCCGTCGGGGTGCTGCGGCTGGCGTAGGTGCCCAGGCCGTACGGCGCCGTGTCGGTGTCGCCTTCTTCGACTTCGACGTGCAGGGCCGGGATGCCCAGTTCTTCGGCGATGATCTGCGCATACGTCGTCTCGTGCCCCTGCCCCTGCGACTTCGTGCCGAAGCGCGCGATGGCTTTGCCCGTCGGATGGATCCGCAACTCGCAGCTATCAAACATCTTGATGCCCAGGATGTCGAAATGCTTCGACGGCCCGGCGCCGACGATCTCGGTGAAGCTCGAAATGCCGATGCCCATGAACTCGCCGCGCGCCCGTTTTTCAGCCTGCTCCCGCCGCAACTCCTCATAGCCGACGATGTCCATCGCTTTTTGCAAAGCGGCCGGATAGTTGCCGCTGTCATACTCCCAACCCATCGGCGATTGATAGGGGAATTGTTCGGGCTGGATGAAATTGTTGAACCGGAGTTGGGCGGGATCCTTCTGAAGTTTCTGCGCCAGCACGTCCACCATGCGTTCGATGGCGTGGACGGCCTCGGTGACGCGGAAGGAGCAGCGATAGGCCACGCCGCCCGGCGGCTTGTTGGTGTAGACGGCGTCCATCTCGGTGAACGCCGTGTCCATGTCGTACGAGCCGGTGCAGATCGAAAACAAACCGGCGGGAAACTTCGACGGGTTGGCGGCGGCATCGGTGTAGCCGTAATCGGCCACGGTTTTGATGCGCAGCGCCTGGATTTTGCCCTCGTTCGTGGCGGCCAACTCGCAATCCATGTGATAGTCGCGGGCGAAGGAATCGGCCTGGAGGTTTTCCGAACGATCTTCGATCCACTTGACCGGCTTGCCGATGACCACCGACGCGGCGATGGCGACGACGTAGCCCGGATACACCGGCACCTTACCGCCGAAACCGCCGCCGATGTCGGGCGAGATGATGCGGATTTTTTCTTCGGACAGCCCGACGTGCCCGGCCACGAGCGCCAGCACCGTCCGCACGGCGTGCGGCGCCTGCGTCGTCATATAAACGGTCAGTTTTCCCTCGACCGGGTCGAAGTCGGCCACGCAGCCGCACGTCTCGATCGAGGCGACGTGGATGCGCGGGATGTGCATCTTTTCGCGGACGACGACGTCGGCGCTAGCGAAGGCCTTGTCGGTGGCCTCGCGGTCGCCGTGTTCCCAGTGCCAGGCCAGGTTATCGGTCTTGCCTTCCTTGTCCGTGCGCAGCACCGGCGCACCGGGCTCCATACTCTGAAAGGGCGTGACCATCGCCTGCATCGGTTCATACTCCACCTCGACGGCCTCCACACCGTCGGCGGCGATGTAGCGGCTGGTGGCAATGACGGCCGCGACCTCCTGCGACTGGTACATCACCGTGTCGGTGGGCAGCACCATCTGCGTGTCCGACATCAGCGTCGGCATCCAGTGTAGGTTGTACTGCGCCAGCGTCTCGCCGGTGATGACGGCCAGCACCCCCGGAATGGCAAGCGCCGCTTCGGTGTTGATGCTTTTGATTTTGGCGTAGGCAAACGGGCTGCGGACGATGTCCATGTAGAGCATGCCGGGCAGCTTGACGTCGTCAACGTAATTGCCCTTGCCCTGGAGGAAGCGCGCGTCTTCTTTACGCTTCATGCTGTGGCCCATGCCGCAGATCTTCTCGGAGGTTCTAGGCTGCATAGATCTGTATGGGGTCTGTTGTTTTCTGAACGGTGTGTTTGAAACGTGAGGGAGCATGTAGAGAGGTCTCAGCGAGGCACCCTCACGTTTTACGTTTCATGAACTAAGCCTCCACGGCTTCCTCGGCCTGCATCTTCTCCGCCGCATACTGAATGGCTTTGACGATGTTGACGTAGCCGGTGCAGCGGCACAGGTTGCCGGAGATGCCCCAGCGGATGTCGTCTTCGGTGGGGTCGGGGTTTTTGTCGAGCAGTTCGACGGCGCGCATGACCATGCCGGGGGTGCAGAAGCCGCACTGCAAACCGTGTTTCTCCTTGAAGCCCTCTTGCAAAGGATGGAGTTGGCCGCCCTGCGCCACGCCCTCAATCGTCGTCACGGCTTTGCCGTGGGCCTGCACCGCCAGCAACGTACACGACTTGATCGACTTGCCGTCGAGCAGGACGGTGCAGGCGCCGCAGTTGCTGGTGTCGCAGCCGATGTGGGTCCCGGTAAGGTCGAGGTTTTCGCGGAGGAAGTGGACGAGCAGCAGCCGGGGTTCGACGTC
Source organism: Rhodothermales bacterium (assembly GCA_028278205.1). Taxonomy (GTDB): domain Bacteria; phylum Bacteroidota; class Rhodothermia; order Rhodothermales; family Bin80; genus JANQES01. The sequence continues at coordinate 60,068 of JANQES010000045.1, read as the reverse complement.
GCGGGTATGGGTCTCGCCGTTGACGGTTATTGAAACGGTTCTGGTAGCCATAGTAGCGTTTTTTGATCTGGAGAGGGTGGGATGCCCTGGCGTTTTGTCAAGCGGGTGATAGAAGTGTTTTAGTGTTATGGTGTTATAGTGTTTGAGGAAGGAGAACTAAAACACTATAACACTAAAACACTACCCGCGTGCTCGTGCGATGGCGCGTTGGAGGGCGCGTTTGGTCAGCACGCGGACCATGGCGCGTTTGTATTCTTCGGATCCGCGAAGATCGGAAGACGGACGGCTCGCGGCGGCGGCCAACCCGGCGGCTTCGTTGAGGTCCACCTCGCTCAGGGTTGAGCCGCGCAGGCGCGCTTCGGCGTCGGTGGCTTTGACGGGCACGTACGACACATTCGTCAACCCGATGCCGGCCTCGGTGCAACGTCCTGTAGCATCAATCGTCACCTGCGCAGCGACGCCCGCCGTGGCGTAGTCGCCTACTTTGCGTTCGAGCTTGAGGTAGGCGCCGCCACTGCCCGGCGGTGGGAGCGGGATCTGGATCTCGGTGAGGATCTCCTCCGGTTCGAGGGCCGTCGTGTAGAAATCCACAAAAAACTCCGTCACCGGGATCGCGCGTTGCCCGTTGGGGCCGATGGCCACCACCCGCGCGCCGAGGGCCAGCATCGTCGCCGGGTGATCGTTGCCCGGATCGCCGTGGGCCAGGTTGCCGCCGAGCGTGCCCAGGTTGCGCACCTGCGGGTCGGCGATGAGCTTGCCAGTGTCATGGAGGATGGGCAGCTTCGCGCGGATCAGGGCGGATTCTTCCATCTCCGCCTCGCGCGTCAAGGCGCCGATCTTGACGTGGCCGTCTTCTTCGCGGATGTACGCCAGGCCCGGAATCCCGTTGAGATCGATGATATGCTCCGGCTCGGCCAGGCGCAGTTTCATCATAGGCAGCAGGCTCTGCCCGCCCGTGAGGATCTTAGCCTCGTAGCCGTACTCCTGAAGCAAAGAAAGGGCTTCGTCGAGCGAGGAGGGTGTGTGATAATCAAAAGGCGCGGGTATCATGAGCACACCGTTTTGGCAAGAGTGAGGAGGATAAAAAGACAGCGCCTGACGCGTCTTTCGAAAGCGCTTCCGAAGGACGGCACTACAGAGGGGAAGGGGGCACTGAAATGGTGGCGATGCATTATACCAGTCTGGGGCGTCACTCGCAAATAGTTGTTTGACCAAATAATGGAAATGTTACACACTGCCTTCGGTCGATGGCGTAACCGAAGCAGGGGGCGAGCCAGATCGGCTGTCGCGTCCCGGTCGAAATCAGGGCGATGGATCTGACTCCTCGCCGTCCGGGTTGTGTTTTCTCTCACTAAAACCGGCTCTGGCTGCTGATCCAAAGGCAGGCCAAATCAACGGGTTCTGGCCATCGGTAGCCCATTTGACTCTCAGGGGGCATTTACGTTATATTTTCGGGTAAGGAACCGAGTACTTATGCGTTTTTTGCAGTTCCTGGCAGTTCTTTTTAGCACGCGCGAGCCGACACGACAATAGACCAGAAGGAGTCAAAAAACCATGTACTTGATCTGGGCCGTGATCCTCGTCATCGTCAGCATCATGTGCTGGCAGATCGCTCGTAAAAAAAAGTGTGCCCCGTGGATAATCTGGTGGATCCAGATCCTCGTCGTTTTGACGATCCTCGCCCTGATCCTGGTGCTGGTGTGGGGATCTCCGCTGGCGCATTTCTGGTTGCTGCTCGTCCTGACGATCCTGTTGATCGTATGGGTGGTGGTGTATCTCAAGGTGTGTCATCCGCACGATGAGGTGGTGGCGTGTAGCGTTTCGGTCGAGGCGATCCAGTTCAATCATAATACGTCTAGCGCCACGGGCGATGCCCTCACCATCCGGAAGAACTTCACCACGCCCGTCACGCTGCCGGAGTGGGAGGCGGGCGATACGCAGCCCGAAGAGTCGCCGGCGGCCTACGCCATCCTCGAAACGACAGGCAACACGGTCACGGTGAAGGTGAAGTTCAGCATCACGCCGGGCACCGTAACGAGTGCGGAGATTCGGGCCGATGGCGGCGGGGTGCTCGGTGCGCTCGATGCCCAGACCGTTCAGTTCGCCGGGGGGGTCTCGACGCCCGAGTTCGTCACGTTCGAACTCAAAAATCATACCATCGGCACCGGAGGGATCCTGCGCGAGGACATCACCTGGCAATGGAAGTATCGCTGTCCGGGACAGACGGCCTGGCAGGACGCCGACGCCACCCGGCATCGGATCTACATCGTGCTGGAGACGCCCAAGAGTCCGTGGGATCAAACCGTGGGCAGCACGAACAATCCGTGGACCGACGTGCTCGACTATTCCTGTGTCTGGGCCAACGGGCAGGCGACCGTCGTTGGGGCCGCCGGCGCCGTCACCCAGAACGTCAACGCCTCCATCGGGCTCACCTACGACATGAACTTCGGTGCCTCCAAGTACACGTCGCCCGGCAACGGCCTGAACTTCTATTGCACCCAGTTCATCGACTATCTCGATAACGGAACGGGCCTCGGAAACGTGGTCAACTGCACCGACTGCGGCACCATCGTCACCACGTTCTCGAATGTCCTGGGATGCGACCTCCACGCCTCTCGCATGCAGGCCTTCTTCGACCTGACGCCCATCAAGGCGATTGGTCAGGCAGGGTTCGGGTGCCCCAACTGGGGGTGCGGCTTCTCCTACCATGAGGTGGCCTGGACGGGCGCGGGCGGGCAGACCGATCCCATCTTTGACGCGTGTCTGGAGGTCGATGGCGATACCGATCCCTGGGTGGCGCCTCACACGGCGCAACTGCCCCTCAACGTTCCGTTCACCGCGCTGCCGGGCGCCCCGCTGCCGATCCCCACGCCGCTGAACGCGAACACCTATCGAGAGCGTCTCTGCACCAACAATGCCGGGGGAATCGGCAGTTGCAATGCCACGTCTCCGTGGCCCAATTCGAACAACGGGCGTAGAATCCCCACGTAGCGTTATGGCGACACAAGACGATTACAGAGAGGCCGTAAAGGCCCGGTATGAGTTCTCGGCGTGGTCTGGCCGCGTAAAGGGCGATCCCGACGCGACGCGGAAAGACGTCAAACTGCCGGAGACACCCGTTGAGGGATGGATCCTGGAGCGCGTTGACCCCATCGGCGAAGGGGGGGAACGCGTCGAGGCGGTGGATCGGTATCTCTTCAGACGCCGGGAGACCGATGGACGCGAGCGGGTCATGGTGCGGCTCTACCAATACCCCACGGTGCTGGCCGCGCATGAGGGCCTGATCGACGTCGTCATGACGTTCATGGCTACGTCTTTGCCGCGGTGCGCCTCGGTAGGCACCGAGGCCGGCGACGTGTGTTTCGGCTCCCCCGGCGACGTGCAGACGGGTACCCTTTTCGCCCGGTATAACGTGCTCGTGCAGGTGGAGAGCATCGGCGCCGACGTGGTTTCGGTCTCCTCCCTCGTCCAGGCCATCGACGCGCTTTTGGCGTAGGGGGAGCCGGGAATGGTCGAGCTAGACCCCGACGTGCAGGCTCATTTCCCCGATTCAGAATCGGTAAACCGGGCGTTGAGAGGATTAATTCGAGGGAAGAAGCCGGCATAAAAACGTCCAGACAGATCCCACTACGCCTGCCCGTTTCTCCCCATTGCATCGGCCACAATCTCGACGACGTCCTTGACGACCATCGGCTGTTCAGAGGTCTTCGAGGCGTCGTCCATCATCGTCAGGCAGAACGGGCAGCCCACGGCGAGGGTCCTGGCGCCGGTGCCGGCGGCCTCCTCGTAGCGTGTGGTGTTGACCGTGGCGTCGCCGGCTTCTTCTTCCTTCCACATCTGCCCGCCGCCGGCGCCGCAGCAGAACGATTTTTTGCCGTGGCGCGGCATCTCTACCGCCGGCAGGTTGAGCGCCTTGAGCACGTCGCGCGGGGCGTCCACGATGTCGTTGTGGCGGCCCAGGTAGCAGGGGTCGTGGAAGGTAATCTGATCGGTGGTAGCGCCGGTGTTGATGCTGATTTTTCCGGCGGCGGCCAGTTCGGCCAGCAGTTCGGTGTGATGGATCACGTCGTAGTTACCGCCGAGAGCGCCGTATTCTTTGCCGATGGTGTGCAGGCAGTGCGGGCACGTGGTGACGATGCGCTTTGCCTTAGCCTCGTTGAGTGTCTCGATGTTGGCCTTCGCTAATTCGAAGAAAAGATACTCGTTGCCCGAACGACGGGCCGAGTCGCCGGTGCAGGTCTCGGCATCGCCAAGGACGGCGAAATTGACACCGGCGGCGCCTAGCACCTGCGCTAGCGCGACGGCGGTTTTCTGCGCGCGCGGGTCGTAGGCGGGCGCGCAGCCGACCCACCAGAGCACGTCCGGCTCCGGGTTCTCGTCGATGGTCGGCACGTCGAGGCCGTCGGCCCACTTCATGCGGTCGGCGGCGCTGATGTTCCAGGGGTTGCCGTTGCGCTCCATGCCGCGGTAGGCGTTTTGCAACTCGCCCGGGAAGCTGCTTTCCATCAACACCAGATTGCGGCGCATGTTGAGGATGTCGAACATGGGCTCGTTGCCCACCGGGCAGATGTCTATGCAGGCCCCGCACGCCGTACACGCCCACACCGCCGACTCGGTGATGGCAAAATCGAGCATCGTCTGTTCCGATTCGCCGCCGTCGGCCAGCATGCCCATGTGTTCGTTGAGATAGTAGCGCTTGTTGATCTCCAGCGCCGAGGGCGAGAGTTCTTTGCCCGTGGTGTAAGCCGGGCAGACGTCCTGGCAGCGGTTGCACATGATGCACGAGAAAGCGTCCATGATGTGCGTCTTGGGCAGATCCTCAATCTTCGCCACGCCGAACTCTTCGATGGATTCGTCCTCGAAATCGATGGGATCCATCGCGCCGAGGGAGGTTCGTTCCGGCCTCGTCCAGAAGTTGAAGCCGGCCATGATCAGGTGGAAGTGCTTGGTGTAGGGGAAGTAGGGCAGGAAACCCAGGATCAGGCCCAGGGCAATCCACCAGCACAGGTGCTGGCCGAAGACGAGGCTGCTCTCGCTGAGGCCGGCCCAGACCGGGCTGAGGGCGTTGGCAAACGGCTGGCCGGGGTCGCCGTGGCCGGCGTGGAGTTGTTCCAGGCCGATGGTGAACGTCTCGCCCAGAAACCGAAAGCCGACGTGGCTCAGGATGAAAATGCCCACGATCAACGAGTCGCGGTGGACCGTCAGGTTTAGAAAGTTGACCTTGACGTTTTTGATGAGCTTGACGTTGTCGTGGTAGGTCAGGTCTTTTTTGCTGGGCAGGAAGAAGCGCCGCAGGATGAACCACGTCATCCCCACCAGCACCGAGATGCTGAAGATATCGCCCAGGAAGCGGTAGACATCGCCGACGGTGCCTTCGCCCAGAAACTTGCCGGGCACGTAGCCCTGGACGATGTCGCCGAAATTGACCAGGAAGTAGAAGATGAAGCCCCAGGCGATCATGCCATGGAAGATGCTGGCGACGGGGCGGGTCTTCCAGATGGGCTTCATGATGATCCACTTGCCGAGGGCCTTGACGGCGCCCCAGAAGCTCACGTGGAGCGGCTCACCCTGGCCGCGCCGGATCGTTTTGAAGACTTTGGAAAACCCCAGGTAGGTCCCGTACGCGGAGAAGAGCAAGGCGAGGGCGAAGAGCACTTTTTCCGTGAGTGTCAGCATTTTCCCCGGTCTTTTTTGCAAGCAGGAAGTACGTTTTGCGGTTTTTTGACGGAGGCACGCTGCGCGCCCGTCGGCGTTGGTCATGAGTCACGGGTCATGAGTCATGGGATTCTTACTCATGACCCGTGACCCATGACCAGCGCCGGACGCGGTGCAACGCGTGGCGTCGGGCCATACCGCATAACGCTTTCTTGCCTGCTGAGTGTTAGTGTTTCCGACGGTGCGCGCAATATACGCAGGCGTATCCTTGCCTGCGAACCGGCGTGGGGTGGATCCTTACGTGGAGCGTCTGACGGCAGGGGGGAGGGGTGCCTTGAAGGGTGGAAGAAACAGAGGGATTTCTTGCTGTCAAGGTCAAAAGAATCGAAAACTTAAAATCCAGCCACCTTTGGGCCGGGCAGAGGCAGGCCGCTCCCTTTTTGTAGGGTAATCCCCCACCGCCCCTTTTGTGTTACCCCTACACGGGAAGTATCCTATTGCCGCTACAGATAAAGTTGGCAGAAGGGTTCCTTAGGGCACTCGATTTTTCGACCTACCAAGCCCCTAAGAAACCCAAGGGTGAAGACGATGGAACTAACCCACGTGACCGGACTCGACAAGGACGACCTCGACATGGTCATCGACGCCGTACGCGAGTACGCCGAGATCAACTTCCCGGATGAGAAGCTCCTCCAACTCGATCACGACGACGAGTTTCCGATTGACAATATCCACGAGATGTGCGGCGATGCGCTGGGCGTCCAACTCCTGTTCATCCCTGAAGAATACGACGGGATGGGCGCGAGCACCTTCGACGTCTACCGCGTCTGCGAACAACTGGCGCGCATTGACCTGGGCGTGGCTACCGGCGTCTTCGCCACGTTCCTGGGCAGCGACCCCATCGTCTTCGGCGGCACCGAAGAGCAGCAGAAGCACTGGCTCACCCGCCTGGCGAATGAAGGCCTGCTGATGGCCTACGGCGCCACCGAGCCGGGCGCCGGCAGCGACCTGGGCGCCCTCCGCACCACCGCCGTGCCCGTCGAAGAAGACGGCAAAGTCGTCGGCTACAAGATCAGCGGCAACAAGCAGTGGATCTCCAACGGCGGTTATGCCGATCTCTACACCATCCTGGCGCGCACGCCCGGTGGGCCGAGCTGGTTCGTCGTTGACCGCGACGCCGAAGGCTTCACCAAAGGCAAGCCCGAAGACAAGCACGGCATCCGCGCCAGCAACACCTCGGCGCTGGCGCTCCAAGACGTCTACGTCGATGCCGACCGGCTCCTCGGCGGCGTCGAGGGCCAGGGTCTGGTTCAGGCGCAGAACGTCTTCGGCTACACCCGCGTGATGGTGGCTTCCTTCGGCCTGGGCGCCGGCTGGGCCGCGCTCGACCGCGCCATTCCTTATTCCACCGAACGCGTCCAGGGTGGCAGCCTGCTGATGGAAAAGCAGGGCTACACCCACAAGCTGATCGTGCCGCACGCCGTTCGCCTCGAAGCCGCGCGTGCCTTCATCGAATACACGTCTGAAGGCATTGACGCGGGCGAGGGCCATGGCGGGGCGCTCAACACCGAAGGCGCCATCGCCAAGTACATGGCCACCGAATCCGGCAACGCCGCCGCCGAAGCGGCCATCCAGGCCCACGGCGGCTACGGCTACGTCAAAGAGTTTATGGTCGAAAAGATCAAGCGCGACGTGCGGATCACCACGATCTATGAAGGCACGTCTGAGATCATGGAGATGACCATCGGACGCGCGCGCTGGCAGGAGCATCTGAAGACGCGCGGCGCGTACTATCATGATGCCGCCAGACAACTCGAAGCCGAGCATGCCGCCAATCCCAACGTCGGGCTCGACGCGGCGGCGCTGGCCTATCACGCGCTGGCCGAGTTGATGGAACGCGCCCGCCAGCAGCGCCTGACGCGCAACCAGCACATCCTCTTCCGCCTGGGCGAGATATGCGCGTTCGCCGAATGCGCCGCCTGCCTGGGCCGCCGCGCCATTCGTTATGCCAACGGCGACCTCAACCCCAAAGCCGACAAACGCTTCAAGCCGGACGAACTGGCCATGATCGCCCGCGTCTTCGCCCGCGAAGCCGCCCTCAAGGTTGGCCTCGAAGGGCTGCGCTGGATCACCGGCGCCGCCGGTGTCACCGGCAGTGATGTCGAAGCGTTCTCGGCCAAACTCAACATGCCGGCCATCTACGCCGCGCAAAGCGGCCTCCTCGACGATATGAACGCCGTGGCAGACGCGATCTATCGCGACTTTCGCGAATAAAGCAACGCCTCGCTGAAGCCTCACCCATTATGCTGCCCTCTGCGTTGAGTTGGTCACTGGTCATTGGTCACTAGTCACTGGTTCTTGAAAGACACTAATGACCAATGACCAGTGACCAACTCAACGGCTCAAAAAAGCAGAACGGAAGCATCCTGCCTGAACCTAAAAGGAAAAGCACCATGACCGATACCGCACACCGAGCTGTCGCCATTGTAGGCGTAGGTGCGGTCCTCCCCGACGCGCCCGACGCCCCCACTTTCTGGAATAACCTTACAAGTGGGCGCTACAGCATCACCGACGTCCGCCCCGAACGCTGGGACCCGGACCTCTACTTCGATCCCGATCCCAAAGCCCCCGACAAGAGCTATTCCAAGATCGGCGGCTGGTGCCACGACTGGAACTGGGAGCCCATGAAATGGCGCCTGCCCATTCCGCCCAAGGTGGCCGACCAGATGGACCGCACGCAGAAGTGGGCCATCATCGCCGCCCGCGAAGCGCTCAACGACTACGGCTACCCCGACCGGGCGCTCGACTCGGACCGCACCGCCGTCATCGTGGGCAACGCCATGGGCGGCGACAAGCATTACATCACAGCGCTGCGCATCTTCTTCCCGGAATATGCCCAGGAACTGGAGCACGCGCCGAGTTTTGCGGCGTTGCCGGAGGAGGTGCAACAGACCATCCTCAAAGAAATGCAAGCCGGCATCGGCAAGCGGATTCCTGAGATCACCGAAGACACGATGCCCGGCGAACTGGCGAACATCATCGCCGGTCGCATCGCCAACCTGTTCAATTTCCACGGGCCGAACTACATCGTCGATGCTGCGTGCGCCTCGGCCATGGCCGGCATTACGGCGGCCATCGAAGGGCTGACGGAGCACGATTACGATGCCGTCATCACCGGCGGCACCGATGCCAACATGAGCGCTTCGACGTTTACCAAGTTTTGCAAGATCGGCGCGCTCTCGGCCACCGGCACCCGCCCCTACGGCAAAGGCGCCGACGGCTTCGTGATGGGTGAAGGATCGGCCATGTTCCTGCTCAAACGCCTCGCCGACGCCGAAAAAGACGGCGATAAGATCTACGCCGTCATTCGCGGTATGGGCGGATCGAGCGACGGGCGCGGTAAAGGCATCACGGCGCCCAACCCCATCGGGCAGAAGTTTGCCATCCAGCGCGGCTGGGAGAACGCGGGCCTCGTTCCGGACGCCGCCACGCTGATCGAAGGCCACGGCACCTCTACCCGCGTCGGCGACGTCATCGAAGCCGATTCGCTGGCGGAGGTCTTCAAAGATTACGGCCTGCCGGTAGGGTCGATCCCGCTGGGTTCGGTCAAATCCAACATCGGCCACCTCAAAGGCGCGGCGGGCGCGGCGGGTATGCTCAAAGCGGCCCTGGCGCTCCATCACAAGACGCTGCCGCCGAGCCTTAACGCTGAGACCAAAAACCCCAACATCAACTTTGCCGAATCGCCGCTGCGTGTGAACACCGAGTTGCGGCCCTGGGAGAAGAAGGACGATCAGGTGCGAAGCGCGGGCGTGAGCGCTTTCGGTTTTGGCGGGACGAACTTCCACGGGGTGATGGAAGAATACGTCCCCGGACGCCTCAAGACGAACGGGCGCACGGCGGTGAGCTTTGCCGGCGCGCAGCCTGGCGGCTCGGCTCCGGCGTCGGTGTCAGCATCCGGTCCGTCAGCGCCTGCCTCGGCTACGCCGAAGACGCCGTTGCGGGGCGCACTGGTGATAGGCGGTGCATCCTACGACGAGATCAAGGAGCGCCTGACGCAGGTGAAACAGGAGGCCGATCAAGGCCGCGCGCCGGAACCGGCGCCGCCTGCTGAGAAAGACCTCCGCGCCCCGGTGCGTCTCGCCATCGACTATGCCGATGCCGCCGAACTGGCCGGCAAAGCCGAAAGGGCACTCAAAGCCATCGACGCCAACCATCCCGGCATGTGGAAAGCGCTGCGGGCGCAAGGCATTTTCCGGGGCGAGGGTCCCGCGCTCAAGGTGGCGTTCCTCTACACCGGCCAGGGCTCGCAGTATGCCAACATGCTGAGCAACCTCCGCAAGATGGAGCCTATCGTCGCCAAGACGTTTAAAGAGGCTGACGAGGTGATGACGCCCATCCTCGGCAAGCCGCTGAGCGATTACATCTTCATCGACGCGGACGACCCGGCGGCGGTCAAAAAGCTCGAAGCCGACCTGCGGCAGACCGAAATCACCCAGCCGGCGGTGCTCGCCACCGACGACGCGCTCACGCGGATGATGGCCGCCTACGGCATCGTGCCGGACATGGTGATGGGCCACAGCCTCGGCGAATACGGCGCCCTGGTAGCCTCCGGCGCGCTGCCTTTCGACGATGCGCTCCGGGCCGTCAGCGCCCGCGCGCATGCGATGACAGAAGTGTCGCTCGAAGACAACGGCCTGATGGCGGCGGTCTTCGCGCCCATCGAAGAGGTGGAACGGCTGCTGGAGACGGTAGAAGGCTACGTGGTCATCGCCAACATCAACAGCACCGCTCAGTCGGTCATCGGCGGCTCGACGGCAGGGGTTAAAGAAGCCGGGAAGGTCATCATGGAGGCGGGCTACGACGTGCGGCCCATCCCGGTCAGCCACGCCTTCCACACCTCCATCGTCGCGCCGGCCAGCGAGCCGCTCAAGAAGTACCTCAAAGATCTCAACCTCCAACCGCCCACCCGCCCGATCATTGCCAACGTCAGCGGGGAGTTTTACCCGATGCACCCCGGCGTCGTCCCCGAAATAATCGACATTCTCGGTAAGCAAGTCGCCTCGCCGGTGCAGTTCGTCAAGGGCTTGAAGACGCTCTATGACGCCGGGGTGCGCGTGTTCGTCGAGACCGGCCCGAAGAAGGCGCTCTGGGGCTTTGCCGAAGACGTGCTGGGCAGCGATCCGGAAGTCTCAGCCCTCTTCGCCAACCACCCGAAACAGGGTGACGTGATGACGTTCAACCACGCGCTGTGCGGATTGTATGCCGCCGGGCACGGGGTTGGTGTTGGCGAAACGGTGGTTCCGACGGCATCCGTAGAGACGTTACATGTAACGTCTCTACAAACGTCGCAACCCGAACCCGCGCTGGTACCGGCGCCCGTTGTGGCGCAGGCCCCAGCGGCACCGCGCCCGCCCGTTCATGCGGCTGCGGGACAGGACAAATACGTCGAACTCGGCAAGCTCTTCGCCGACTTCCTCGACCGGGGGCGGCAGATTTACGAAGGGCGCCCGACGCCTGCGCCGGCAGGGTTGCAGGAGCCTATCGTCGTCACCGGCGCCAGCCTCGGCCTGCCGGGGCGCGACAAGGTCTTCGACGACACCAACGTCGAAGCGCTGCTCCACGGCGATCAGTTCATCGACGTGATCCCGACGAAGCTGCGCCGGGACATGGTCAATAAACACATCACGCGCCTCGTCAAACCCAAAAACGGCGAGCCGCATTTCGAGATCATCGAAAACCAGGCCGAAGTTATCAAACTCGCCGGACGCGCCGGTGAACTCGACATCGTCGGAGACTTCGGCTACCCCGCCAACCGCGACGACGCGCTGGAATCGACCGACCGGCTCTGCATCGGCGCAGGCGTCGATGCGCTGCGCGACGCAGGCGTGCCGCTGGCGATGCATTACAAAGTCACGACGACCAACTCGAAGCTGCCTGAGCGCTGGATGTTACCCCCCGCCCTGCGCGACGAGACGGGCGTCATCTTCGCCTCGGCCTTCCCCGGCTATGATGCCTTCGCCGAGGAGATGAAGAATTTCTACACCGATCAGGCCCTGCGCCAGCGCCTCGAAGACCTGCGAAGCCTGCGCGAACGCCTGACCGGCACCAACGGCGACGACACGCTCGCCCGCGAAATCGACCGGCGCATCCACGAACTCGAAGCGGGCCTCACCAGAGAGGAGTACCATCTCGACCGGAAGTGGATGTTCCGCATCCTGTCGATGGGCCACTCGCAGTTTGCCGAGTACATCGGCGCGCGGGGACCGAACACGCAGATCAACGCCGCCTGCGCCTCGACGACGCAGGCCGTGGCGCTGGCCGAGGATTGGATCCGCACCGGGCGGTGCCGCCGCGTGGTCATCGTCGCCGCCGACAACGTCACGTCGGACAATCTGCTGCACTGGATCGGCGCCGGCTTCCTGGCTTCGGGTGCCGCCGCCACAGACGAGGTGGTCGAAGAAGCGGCGCTGCCGTTCGACCGTCGGCGTCACGGCATGATCGTTGGTATGGGCGCGGCGTCTATCGTGGTCGAGAGTGCAGATGCGGCGCGCGAGCGCGGCGTCCGGCCCATTACCGAGGTCTTGAGCACCGTGACGCGCAACAGCGCCTTCCACGGCACACGCCTCGACATCAGCCACATCCGGCATGTGATGGAGGATCTGATCGTCAAGGCCGAGCAGCAGTGGGGCATCAACCGCTACGACATCGCGCCGCAGACGGTCTTCGTCTCGCACGAGACCTACACCCCGGCGCGCGGCGGTAGCGCCCAGGCCGAGATCGACGCGCTGCGCCACGTCTTCGGCGCGGCTGCCGATCAGGTCGTCATCGCCAACACGAAGGGCTACACCGGCCACGCCATGGGTGCGGGCGTCGAGGACGTTCTCGCTATCAAAGCGCTGGAGACGGGGCTGGTGCCGCCGGTGGCCAACTTCAAGGAGATCGACCCGGATCTGGGTAATCTCAACCTGTCGAAAGGCGGAGCCTATCCGGTGCAGTATGCGTTGCGGCTGGGCGCGGGCTTCGGCTCGCAGATCAGCCTATCGCTGATGCGCTGGGTGCCCTCGCCCAACGGCGCGCGGCCCGATCCTGACGGGCTCGGCTTCGCGTACCGCGTCGAAAACGAGGGCGCGCGGCAAGACTGGCTGGCGCGTGTCAGCGGCTATGCCTCGCCCGAACTCGAAATCGTCAAACGGACGCTTCGGTTCAAAGACCAGGGCGTGCCGGACTTCGACACCGTGCCGGAACGCGTGGCGCGTCCGGCCCCGGCGCCGGCTCCCCCACCCGTCGTGCCGAAGCAGCCTGCCGCGCCTGTAGCCGCGACGCCGGCAGCCCCGGCGCCTGTGCCGAAAGCGCCTGAACCGGCTCCGGTGGCTGTCACCCCGGCTCCCGTCCCGGCAGCACCCGCCGTCGATCCGATCGAAAAGAAAGTGCTGGCGCTGGTGGCCGAGCAGACGGGCTACCCCGAAGACATGCTCGATCTGGATCTGGACCTGGAAGCCGATCTGGGCATCGACACGGTCAAGCAGGCTGAGCTTTTCGCTGCGGTGCGTGAGGAATACGGCATCGAGCGGGACGAGAACCTGCAACTGCGGGATTTCCCGACGCTGGCCCACACGATTCAGTTCGTCTACGACAAACGGCCTGATCTGAAGCAAGCAGCCCCGGCTCCGGCTCCGACAGTGTCGGGCAACGGCGCGATGGCTCCCGCTGCGGCACCTGCTGCTCCAGTAGCGACGGCTGAGGATCCGATCAAGCAGAAAGTGCTGGCGCTGGTAGCCGAGCAGACGGGCTACCCCGAAGACATGCTCGATCTGGACCTCGACCTGGAAGCCGACCTGGGCATCGACACGGTCAAGCAGGCCGAGCTTTTCGCCGCTGTTCGTGAGGAATACGGCATCGAGCGGGACGAGAACCTGCAACTGCGGGATTTCCCGACGCTGGCCCACACGATCCAGTTCGTCTACGACAAACGACCTGATCTGAAGACGGCAGCACCCGCACCGGCGCCCGCCGCGACGCCGGTGGCGGCTTCCGCTCCTGCCGCCGCACCCGCTCCGGCGCCTGCGCCTGTCGCGGCTCCGGCGGTGGCGACGGAAGATCCCGTCAAAGAAAAAGTCCTCGAACTGATCGCCGGGCAGACAGGCTATCCGGTCGATATGTTGGAGTTGGATCTGGATCTGGAAGCCGACCTGGGCATCGACACGGTCAAGCAGGCTGAGCTTTTCGCTGCGGTGCGCGAGGAATACGGCATCGAGCGGGATGAGAACCTGCAACTGCGGGATTTCCCGACGCTGGCCCACACGATTCAGTTCGTCTACGACAAACGGCCTGATCTGGCGCCGACAGCCGCTCCGGCGGCAGCGCCTGCTCAGGCACCTGCGGCTGTTGCTGCGCCGGAAACGCCGGTCGCTGCGCCGACAGGCAACGGCGCTCCGGCAGCCGCGCCGGTGGAGGTGGACGAGCCGGTCAAGATCAAGGTGCTCGACCTGATCGCCGAGCAGACGGGCTATCCGGTGGAGATGCTGGAATTGGATCTGGATCTGGAGGCCGATCTGGGCATCGACACGGTCAAGCAGGCTGAGCTTTTCGCTGCGGTGCGTGAGGAATACGGCATCGAGCGGGATGAGAACCTGCAATTGCGCGATTTCCCGACGCTGGCCCACACGATTCAGTTCGTCTACGACAAACGGCCTGACCTGAAGCCATCGGCGGCGCCCGTTGCGGCGGCTCCGGCTGCGGTGCCCGAAGCGCCCGCTGCGGCGCCGGAAGCCCCGGCAGCCACGCCGGCTGAGGCGGGCGAAGATCCCGTCACGGCGAAAGTGCTCGAACTCGTTGCTGAGCAGACGGGTTATCCGGAGGACATGCTGGGGTTGGATCTCGACCTCGAAGCTGATCTCGGCATCGACACGGTCAAGCAGGCCGAGATGTTCGCCAACATCCGCGCCGCGTACGACATCGAACGGGACGACAACCTGCAACTGCGCGATTACCCGACGCTCTCGCACGTCATCCAGTTCGTCCACGACCGCGCGCCGAGTCTGGCGTCCGGCGTCGCCGACCACGCAGGCGACGGCGTCGCGGCGCCCGAAGCGCCGGTAATGGCACCGCGCATCGTCGGCACGCTCGAAGACGCGGCCACGATTGCGCGTCGCGTGCCGGTGCCGGTGCTGCGTCCAGCGCTCGACCTGTGCAAACCCACCGGCGTGACGCTCGACGAAAACAGCTACGTCGTCGTGATGAAGGACCAGGGCGGCGTCGGCAAAGCGCTCGTCAACCGGCTGGAGAAGCGCAAAGTGAACGTCCTCGCCATCGACGACGCGCCCGACGCTGAAGCGCTGATCGCGCGGATCGACGAATGGCGCGGCGAGGCGCCGGTGACCGGCGTCTACTGGCTGCCGGCGCTCGACGACGAAGGCTCGCTCTTCGAGATGGATCTCGACGGTTGGCGCGAGGCGCTGCGCGTGCGTGTCAAGCTGCTCTACGCCACGATGCGCGCGCTCTACGAGCAGGTCAACACGGCGGAGACGTTCCTCGTCTCGGCTACGCGCCTGGGCGGGCAGCACGGCTACGACGAAGCCGGCGCCGTTGCCCCGATGGGCGGCCCGGTCGTAGGCTTCACGAAGACGTACAAGCGCGAGCACAACGACGTTCTCTGCAAAGCCGTAGACTTCCCGCCGAGCCGCAAGACCGCAGCCCTGGCCGACCTGATTATCGACGAGACGCTGCGTGACCCCGGCGTCGTTGAGGTCGGATACAAAAACGACCAGCGCTACGCCATCGGGTTGGAAGTGCAGCCGATTCCGGAGAATGACGGCGGATTGGATCTCAATAAAGACACCATCTTCGTTGTCACCGGCGCTGCCGGCAGCATCGTCTCGGCCATCACGCAGGATCTCGCTGAGGCATCGAGCGGCACGTTCTACCTGCTCGATCTGGTGCCCAAGCCTGATCCCGCCGACCCAGACATCGAACGCTTCATCACAGACAAAGATGGGCTGAAGCGCGATATCTTCGAACGCATCAAAGCCAGCGGCGAACGGGCCACGCCCGCGATGGTCGAGAAGGAACTGGCGAAGCTGGAACGGGCGCAGGCCGCCCTCGCCGCCATCCAGGCGGTCGAGCAAGCCGGTGGCACGGCGCACTACCACAGCGTCAACCTCCTCGACGCCGAAGGCCTCACGAAGGTGATCGACGAGATCCGCGAACAGCATGGACGCATCGACGTGCTGCTGCACGCGGGCGGCCTCGAAATCAGCCGCTTCCTGCCTCAAAAAGAGCGCAAGGAATTCGACCTCGTCTTCGACGTCAAGAGCGACGGCTGGTTCAGCCTGCTGAAGGCTATCGGCGAAATGCCGCTGGGCGCGGCGGTCGTCTTTAGCTCGGTGGCCGGGCGCTTCGGCAATGCCGGGCAGACGGACTACAGCGCCGCCAACGACCTGCTGTGCAAGACCTCGTCGAGCTTCCGCGCGATCCGTCCTGAGACGCGCGGCATCGCCATCGACTGGACCGCCTGGGGCGGCATCGGCATGGCGACACGCGGGTCGATTCCCAAGATGATGGAAGCCGCCGGCATCGGCATGTTGCCGCCGGAAGCCGGCATCCCCATCATCCGCCGCGAGTTGATCTCGGGCGGCTGGAGCGGTGAGTTTGTGGCCGGCAAGGAACTCGGCATCCTGGTGCAGGAATGGGACGCCACCGGCGGCCTCGACCTCGACGCCCTGGAGGCGGAGCCGCTCGGCCCGATCTCGGAGCAGGTCACCGGCCTGATGCTCTTTGACGGTCTGACCATCGAGACGACGCTCGACCCGAACGAACAGCCGTTCCTCTTCGACCACCGCATCGACGGCATCCCGGTGCTGCCGGGCGTGATGGGCGTCGAAGCCTTCGGCGAAGCTGCTAAGAAGCTCTTCCCCGGCTGGCACGTAGCGGCCATCGAAGACGTCGATTTCCTCGCGCCGTTCAAGTTCTACCGCGATGAGCCGAGGACCGTCACCGTCAAAGCGGTGCTTCGCCACGACGGCGACGAATTGCTGGCTGATTGCCGGTTGATCGGCGTGCGCGAGCTGCCGCGCGGCACGGAAGCGACTACGCACTTCAAGGCGACGGTGCGCTTAGCAGAGGAAGCGCCCAAAGCCAGGAAGACCAAGGCGCCTGCCGCCGCCAAAGGCTCGACCGTCGAGCAAGACGACGTTTACCGCGTCTACTTCCACGGCCCGGCCTATCAAGTGCTGGAAACCGTCTGGCGCGACGGCGACACCGTCGTGGGCCTGTTGCCGGCGGACCTCCCGGCCAACCATAGCCCGGACGACCTGCCGCTGGTGATGGCCCCGCGCCTCATCGAAAGCTGCTTCCAGACAGCCGGCATGTGGGAGATGGGCACACACGGACGGATGGGCCTGCCGATGCGCATCGACGAGGTCCGGCGCTTCGGCGATCCGGCCAAAGCCAAAGGCCGGCTCTTTGCCGTAGTCACACCCGAAGGCGACCGCTACGACGCCCGCGTGGTGGACGAAAAAGGCGCCGTCTTCGTGACGCTCAAAGGCTACGGCACCGCCGAACTACCCGGCGGCGTCGAAGCCGAAGCGTTGAAGCCGCTTCAGGCTGCCATGTCTTAATTTTGGATTTTGGATTGCGGATTTTGGATTGGTTTGATTGAATCAAGCTGTCCGGAATCCGCAATCCCGATTCCAAATCCAAAATCCAAAATCTAAAATCCAAAATCGCCATGCGACGGGATTTTGAGCGGATCGCTATTGTCAATCGTGGGGAGCCGGCCATGCGGCTGATCCACGCGGTGCGCGAGTACAACCGGGAGTATAACACTTCCATCCGCACCATCGCCCTCTACACCGAACCGGACCGCCGCGCCATGTTCGTGCGCGAGGCCGACGAAGCCGTCAACCTGGGCTCGGCCATCTTCGTCGACGAAAAAGACGGGGCCAGCAAAAACCGGTACCTCGACTACAAGGAACTGGAACGCGCGCTGGTCAAGAGCCGCGCCGAAGCCGTCTGGGTCGGGTGGGGTTTTGTGGCTGAACACGCTGCTTTCGCCGATTTGTGCGAACGCCTCGGCATCGTCTTCATCGGTCCTTCGGGTGATGTGATGCGCCAGCTCGGCGACAAGATCACCTCGAAGCTCAAGGCCGAAGAGGCCGAGGTGCCGGTGGCGCCGTGGAGCGGCGGGCCGGTCGAGACGCTCGAAGATGCGAAGGCGCATGCGAAGCGGCTCGGCTATCCGCTCATGGTCAAAGCCACCGCCGGCGGCGGCGGGCGCGGCATCCGCAAAGTCTATAACGACGGCGATCTGGTAGAAGCCTTCGAGAGCGCGCGGGCCGAAGCGCTCAAAGGCTTCGGCGATGCCACGGTCTTCATGGAGCGCCTCATGGCCGGCGCCCGTCACATCGAAGTCCAGATGATCGCCGACGGCGCAGGCAACGCCTGGGGCCTCGGCGTGCGCGACTGCTCGTTGCAACGCCGTCATCAGAAGATCCTCGAAGAATCGCCCTCGCCCGTGCTGACCGAAGAGCAAGATGCGATGTTGCGCGCGGCGGCGGTGCGGCTCGGCCAGGTCGTCGGCTATCAAAACGCGGGGACGGTCGAGTTTTTGTATGATCCCGACAGCGAGGCGTTTTCGTTCATGGAGGTTAATGCGCGGCTTCAGGTGGAGCATCCCGTCACGGAGATGACCACCGGCGTGGACCTCGTCAAACTTCAGATTCACGTGGCGCGCGGCGGGTTGCTCGAAGGCGAGCCGCCGCCGCAGAACGGCTGTGCCATCGAGGTGCGTCTCAACGCCGAAGATCCGGCCAACCGCTTCGCGCCGGCGCCCGGCACGGTCGAGTACCTGCGCCTGCCGACGGGGCCGGGCATCCGCGTAGACCGGGGCGTCGAAGAGGGCGACGTGGTGCCGCCTGAGTTCGATTCGATGATCGCCAAGTTCCTCGCGCACGGGCAGAGCCGCGCCGAAGCGCTGGCCCGGCTCAAGCGCGGCCTGGAGGAAGCCGCCGTCATCATCCGGGGCGGGATGAGCAACAAAGGCTTCCTGCTCGAATTGCTCGACTATCCCGAAGTGCAGGAAGGCATCTTCGACGTCGGCTGGCTCGACCGGCTCGTGGCCGAAGGCGGGCACCTCTCGCATCGTCACGCCGAAGTAGCCTTGCTGGCCGCTGCCATCGAAGCCTACGAAGCCGAGGTCGATGTCGAAAAAGCACAGTTTTACGCTTCGGCCTCGCGGGGACGGCCCGAAGTCAAAGGCGAGATCGGGCGCGAGATCGATCTGGGCTATCAAGGGCAGACCTACAAGCTTTACGTCTATCGTCAAGGCCCGCGCGAGTATCACATCGACGTAGACAGCCGCCGCATCGACGTGGTGGTCGAGCAGATCGGCAAGATCGAGCGGCGTTTGACGTGCGGCGGGCATCCCTTCCGCGTGCTCTCGCGCGTACACGGCGTGACGCATTTCGTCGAAGTCAACGGCCTGCCGCATCGCATCTCGCGCGACGAGGGCGGCACGATCCGCGCGCCGTCGCCGGCAGTCGTCGTCTCGGTGGGCGTCAAAGAGGGCGACGAGGTCTCGGTGGGCGACCGGCTGGTGGTGCTCGAAGCGATGAAGATGGAACTGTCGGTGCTGGCGACGTTCCCCGGACGGGTGCGCGAAGTGCTGGTGCGCAGCAACGTGCAGGTGCCTGCCGGCGCGCCACTGCTGCTGGTCGAGCCTGCCGAAGAAGCAGGCGGCGCCGCGCACGCGGGGAAAGTGTCGTTCGACGCGCTTGGCGTGCCTGTGTCGCAGCGCGAAGAGAGCCTCATCGCGCGATGCCGCCGTAATTTTGCAGAGGTCGAAAGCCTGATGCTGGGCTACGACGTCGATCCGGACGAGATGCAGCGCGCGCTCTCTCAACGCGGGATGATCTGTGATTGCCTGGCCCCGGACGACGCCGTCATGTGGCGTAGCGAGGCAGCCATTCTCAACATCTTCGTCGACATCAGCGCCCTCCACCAGCGCCAGCCCGGCGGCGATGAGGCGCTCAGCCGGCGCAGCACCGAAGAATACCTCTTCACCTACCTGCGCGACCTCGACGCCAAGGGCGAAAAGCTGCCCGCCGGCTTCATCGAGAAGCTCGAACGCATGCTGGCCCATTACGACGTCGACAGCCTGGACCGGTCGCCGAAGCTGGAGGAGAGCCTCTTCCGCATCGGCAAGAGCCATCAGCGGATGGCGCAGCAGGTAGGCGCCGTTCTGAGCATCCTCCAGCGCCACCTGGATCATCGCGACGCGCTGGCCGAGTTTGCCGACGAAGACCACCGGGCCTTGCTCGACCGGGTCATCGCCGAGACGCAGGGGAGCTTCCCGGCCATCAACGACCTCGCTCGTGAGGTGCGCTACCGGCTCTACGCGCAGCCGCTGCTGGAGCAAGCACGCCGCGAAGCCTATACCGAAGCTGTCGCCCACCTGGCCTATCTCGAAGAACATCCCGACGCCCCGGACCGCGCCGCGCGAATCGAAGCGCTCGTGCGGTGCCCGCAGCCGCTCAAGAGCCTGCTTTCGAGCCGGTTCGAGACGGCGTCGTCGGCGCTGGGGGCGATCATGCTGGAGGTCATCACCCGGCGGTACTACCGGATCCGTTCGCTCGAAAACGTTCAGGCCAAAACGATAGAAGGCAAGCATTTCGTGATGGCGGAATACGATCACGAGGGCAAACACGTCCACACCATCACCACGCATGCGCCCTACGAGGGGCTGGCCCATGCCGCTGTGATGTTGTGCCCGATGGTCGAGACGTTGCCCGAAGATCACGACATCGTGGTCGATTTCTATCTGTGGAAAGACGGCCCGCTCGGCGACTCGGAAGAGACCTTGCAGGAGGTGCTGGCTGTCTTCAACGATAGCGCCTGCCCGCGCGGCCTCCGGCGGATCGTCGTGGCGCTCTCCGGGCCGGAGAGCGGCATGGGCATCGGCGGCACGCAGCACTTCACCATCCGTCCTTCGGAAGACGGCTACTGGGAAGAGAAATCCTTCAAAGGTGTCTTGCACCGGGGCCTCCACCCGATGATGGCCAAACGCCTCAACCTGTGGCGGCTCCAAAACTTCGACATCGAACGCCTGTCCTCGCCTGAAGACGTCTACCTGATGCGCGGCGTGGCGCGGGACAATCCGCAGGACGAACGGCTCTTCGGCGTGGCCGAGATCCGCGACATGACCCCCGTGCGCGATGCCTCGGGCCGGGTCGTTCAACTGCCGCACCTCGAACGGATGCTCAGTGAGGTGCTGGCTGGCTTCCGGCACTTCCAGGCCCAGCGCCCGCCCCGCAGGCGGCTGCATTGGAACCGGATCTTGCTCTACATCTGGCCGCCCATCGCGCTTCGAAGCGACGAGTTCAACCACATCGTCCACCGGCTGGCTCCTGCTACCGAAGGCCTCGGCATCGAAGCCATCGAAGTACACGCTACGCTGCCGAAGACGGAGACGAAAGAGGCCCGCGACATCGTCATCACCATCTCCAACATCGGCGATAGCGGCGTCGTGACGAGCTTCGACGAGCCGACCGAGGAGCCGCTGGCGCCGTTGAGTGCCTATGAGCAACAGGTGCTCCGGCTCAAGCGGCGCGGGCTCGTCTATCCCTACGAACTCATCAAAATGTTCACGCCCCAGCGCGAAGGCGCGCCGACGGGGCTGCCGCCCGGCTCGTTCGCCGAATACGATCTCGACGAAAACAACGTGCTCGTGCCGGTAGACCGGCCCGCCGGGCAGAACACCACCAACGTCGTCGTCGGGACCATCCGCAACTACACTGCCAAATATCCCGACGGGATGGAGCGGGTGATTATTCTGGGTGATCCGAGCCGGGGTATGGGCAACCTCGCTGAGGCCGAATGCCGCCGCATCAACGAGGCGATGCGCCTGGCCAAGGAAAAAGACATCCCGCTGGAATGGTTCGCCGTCTCTGCCGGCGCCAAGATCGCCATGGATAGCGGCACCGAGAACATGGACTGGATCGCGTTGGTGCTCCGGCGGCTGGTCGAGTTCACGCAGGGCGGCGGCGAGGTCAACATCATCATCATCGGCATCAACGTCGGCGCGCAGCCCTACTGGAACGCCGAGGCAACGATGCTCATGCACACGCGCGGCATCCTGATCATGACCGCCGATGCTGCGATGGTGCTCACCGGCAAGCAGGCGCTCGACTATTCCGGCGGCGTCTCTGCCGAGGATAACCTGGGCATCGGCGGCTACGAGCGCATCATGGGGCCCAACGGCCAGGCGCAGTACTTCGCCCGCGACATCACCGAAGCCTGCCACATCCTGCTGCGCTACTACGATCACACCTACGTCGTGCCCGGCGAGCGCTTCCCCCGCCGCGCCGACACCGACGACCCCACCGCCCGCGATGTGCGCACCTACGAGCACGGTCGTGTCAACGGCATCAGCTTCGGCCAGATCGGCGAGGTCTTCTCCGATGAGAAGAACCCCGGACGGAAGAAACCCTTTGACGTGCGCCGCATCATGAAGGCCTGTGTCGATCAGGATCATGAGCCGCTGGAACGCTGGTACGGGATGGAGGATGCCGAGATCGCGGTGGTGTGGGACGCTCACATCGGCGGCTACCCGGTGTGTCTGCTCGGCCTGGAGTCGCGCCCGCTCTCGCGCTTCGGCTTTATCCCAGCCGATGGCCCGGACGTGTGGACGGGCGGGACGCTCTTCCCGCGTTCGTCGAAGAAGGTGGCGCGGGCCATCAACGCGGCTTCGGGCAATCGCCCGGTCGTGGTGCTGGCCAACCTGTCAGGCTTCGACGGTTCGCCAGAGTCACTGCGGAGTTGGCAGCTCGAATACGGCGCCGAGATCGGGCGCGCGGTGGTCAACTTCAAAGGGCCGATTATCTTCTGTGTGATCTCGCGCTATCACGGCGGCGCTTTCGTGGTCTTCTCGAACGCGCTCAACGAGAACATGGAGATTGTCGCTTTGGAGGGCACCTATGCGTCGGTCATCGGCGGGGCGCCGGCAGCGGCGGTGGTCTTTGCACGCGAGGTGAAAAAACGCGCCCTCGCCGACACGCGCCTGCGCGCGCTCGACGAAGAGATCAAGCAGGCCGAAGGCGCCGAGAAGGTGCGCCTGCAAACACGCCGCGAGGAACTCTTCCACGAGATCCACTCCGAAAAACTCGGCCAGGTGGCCGACGAGTTCGACGGCATCCACAGCGTCCACCGCGCGCAGAAGGTGGGGTCGGTGCAGCACATCATCCCGCCCGAAACGCTGCGCCCCTACCTCATCGACGCCGTCGAACGCGGCATGGCGCGGGTGCTCGACCAGATGGATGCCTCGCCTGCTCTGAGTGAGTGAGAGGGGGAGTGGGAGAGAGGGGGAAAGGGTGAAAAGAACAAATCGCCCTCTCGCCCTTTCTCCCTCTCTTCCTTTCCTGGTTAATCGTGGCACACACGCCAGAGATGATGGCACAACGGGCTATCCCCGGCAAGCAAACACCCGTCTACACGCTGACCTGGAATGCGGCAGACCTTCCCGAAGACAACGCGTGGATGGCGCCGGATGAGGCGGCGGTGTTGGCCGGCTTGCGTTTTCCGAAGCGCCGCGCCGAGTGGCGGCTGGGCCGCTATGCCGCCAAGCAAGCCCTGGTCGCCTGCCTCGCCGAGGCCGCTGCTCAGCCGGCTCTGTCATCGATAGCCATCCGCGCTGCCGAAGACGGGGCGCCGGAGGTTTTTGTGGATGACGAGCCAGCCCCGTTCACCCTGTCGATCAGCCACAGCGGGGGGCAGGCGTTCTGCGTCGTCGCGCCCGGCAGCGTGGCGTTAGGATGTGATCTGGAAAAAATCGAGCCGCGCAGCCCGGCGTTCGTGAGCGATTATTTCACGCCGGAAGAACAGGCCCTCGTCGAAGGTGCGGCGGCGGCGGATCGGGCGTGGCTGGCTAATCTTATCTGGAGTGCCAAAGAGAGCGCTCTGAAAGCCCTCCGCGAAGGGCTGCGCCTGGATACCCGAAGCGTCGTGGTGAATCTTGCCGCGCCCCAAAAAACCACGACGTGGCGTCCGCTGGTTGTTTTTTTTAACGAGCGAGGCCAGACGTTTCAGGGGTGGTATCGGGTGGAGGGGGGCTTCGTGCAGACAGTGGCGGCGCACCCCTCGCCGTCGTTCCCCATGGCGCTGGACTAGTTTTTCACCATTGTAAACGCTTACACCGCGATGTAAAGCATTTCAGGGTCTTGTATTGCGCCTTTCTTTTTCTTACCTAGGTAAACAGCGGAATTGAAGTCGTCCCCCAATCTCCCGCAGATTCACTTCCCGCTGGCGCTGGTTGTTGTAAGGCTTGTAAGGATTCTTCCCACACAGACGGGCGTGGTGTCCCTGGCAAAGGTGTCAGGTATACCACCTCAACAAGGGGATAGCTGTCCTCTTATTGTAACGATACCCGTGTTTTGGGAACTGATGCACGAGACGTGCCGTCATTCACATAAGGCCTGACCCCCATAGCCACCCCCCAAACCCACGTGACGCACCCATGCCGGAGATCTTGGAAGAGAAGGTTATAGCGTTGTCTCCCTTCAAACCCCATCGTATGGCCGAGGAGCGGCCCTCGAAAAAAAATGCTCCGGGCCGGAAGCGCTTCCAGCCTGCCGGCGATGCGCAGGACGCCGTCCTCGTGCTCGATGCCGGCGGGGCTATCCAGGGTCTGACGCCCGCCGCCCGCCGCCTGCTCGGTTATCACCCGGAACAACCCTACAAACCCAGTTTCTTCTCCCACGTCCATACCAAAGACCTCTACCGTGTCATGCGCGACGTGGCCGAGATGAGCTTCCACGGACGCCGGCAAGCCGATTGGAAGCTGCGCCTTCGCACGGGCGCCGGACGCTGGCACTGGTTCAGCGCCACCGTCGGCAACCAACTCGATCAACCCGAACGCGCCATTTTCATCCACCTGGAAGCCCCTGTCGCATAGAGGTCTTGATCGTCCTTTGATTCGGGTGCTGGTTGTGCAATGAGACGCGAGGCCATCTCGTGGAGGAGCGTGATGATTCGTTATTCCTGGACCGGCTCTGCGCAGCGCATTTTTATCTGTGATGCCTGTGGTCGCAAGATCGCTGACCCTGCCGAGGTGCGCCTGCTGCGCGAACTGGGCGCCCTGCCCGAAGAGCCGCCCTGCCACGTCCACGCCGAGTGCTTCGAGCCTTTCCTCGCCCATCACCGAGGCCGCTGGGAACCGTTTCTGCTCTCTTCTTCTACGGCGGCGTGGTTTATTTAGAAAAACGTACTGCGTACTCCGTATTGCGTATTAATAAGCACCCTTACGCAATACGAAGTACGCAGTATGTGTCAAGCTAGCCCATCAAGATTTGCGAGCGGGCTGTTTCTTGAACAGTCAAGGGTTCCTTAATCCAACGAATACAACGCCTCGTCTATTTCGACGCGTGTATTCTGCGTGATGGCTTCGTTGGCTTTAATGGCGAAGACGGCGGCCTGGTAGCCGCGCTCGTAGTTGGCGGCGGGCGGGTAGGGGCCGAAGGCGTGGTTATCCATGAACTCCTTCAACGCATACCACAGCGGCGACTCGACGTTGGGGTCGTCTTCGGTGGGGTCCATGTTCTGGGCATCGAGCTGGGTGGCGTTGGCCAGCAGTGCGATGCCGGATTCTTTGTAGAACTTATCCTTGCGGGCATAGACTTCCCAGCCGAGCAGCGGGGCATCCACCTCTTTGAACATCCACGCCTTGCCCCGGTCTCGGAAGATGATCGTGCTGTCGCTGCCGAAGTAGATTTCGTAGGCGTCGTCGAAGGAACTGGCCAGCGTGGCATCGTACATCATATGCAAGCCGCTGGGGAATTCGATGATGGCCTGGATGGTGTCGGGGACCTGCCGCCCGTCGTCCCACGCCCTGATCTGGCCGAAGCCGTTGACGGCTTTGGGCAGTTCGCCGAGGACCCAGAAAGACACGTCGAGTTGATGCAGGCCCACTTCGCCGATCAGGCCGGTCGAGACGGTGTGGTCGAGGCGCCAGTTGAGGGAGCGTTCGCGGTCGCGGTTGGGCGAGGTGCGGCGCCAGCTTTGCTTGGCGTGCCACTGCCCGCGTCCCATGGCCGGCTTGCCGATAGCGCCGCTGCGGATGAACTGAAAGACCGACCGGTGCTGCGGGTTGGATCGATAGACCTGGCCCACCTGGAAGATCTGGTTCTCGGCGTCGCGGGCGGCGAGGGCCATGGTCCGGGCGTCTTCGATGGTCGAGGCCATCGGCGCTTCGCAATAGACGTTTTTGCCGGCCTCCAGCGCCGCCAGGGCGATGTCGCGGTGCAGGTGCGTGGGCGTGGCGATGAGCACGGCCTGCACGTCGGGGTTGCTGAGCACCTCCTGGTAGTCGCTATGGGTGCTGGCCTGCGGCACGTCGCGCTTGGAGCGGCGCAGCATCACGTCGTAGTTGTCGCAGACGGCCATGAGGTTGGCCTCAGGCAGGCGCGCCAGCGTCGAAGCCAGTTCGCGGCCTCGCGCGCCGAAGCCGATGATGGCGCAGTTGACCGTCGCCTGCGGGCGCGGACGGGCCTCGGCCTGCTTCGAGATCGACTCCGGAATGATCTCGACAGCCCCCGAAAGGCCGAAGACCGAAGCCATCGTGCTCCTTTTGAGGAAATTACGCCGGCTCAGCGTCGAGGGGTCGTTGTCTTTACGTTTCATAGCGGGAGAGCGGGGTTATCCGATTTTGGATTTTGGATTGGTCTGAGACGACGCCGTTATCTCAATCGAAAAAGCCGGAGCGTTTCTGACCATCGCGGCTTTTTCGATTGTTCGGGACCGTTGTTCATCACCAATCCAAAATCCGAAATCCGAAATCTAAAATCCAGGGTCGTAGACCTCGATACCAGTCTGCATCACCTCAAACCCGTCTTCGGCATCCTTTGAGCAGACCGTCATAGCACGGATGCTATCGTCAAGGCTGGTCATCAGTTCCCCGGCGTCGCAGCCGAGTACGAGGAGGGCCGTCGAGAGGGCGTCGCACGTAGTGGCCGAGGGGCCGGCTACAGCGGTGAGCACCGCGCCGTCGACCGGGTGGCCGGAGCGCGGATCGAGCACGTGGCCGTAGGTTTTGCCATCGGCCTCGAACGCTTTGCCCCAGACCGCCGAGACCGACAGGGCCTCGTCTTTGAGCGGGACCACCACCAGCACGTCGTCGTCATTCGGCGCGGCGGGGTCGGCGTCCGGGTGTGGGATCGCCACGTTCCAGCAGGCCTCGTCGAGCGGCGTGCCGAGGGCGTGGATGGTGCTGGTGCCGCCGTGCAGAAAGGCGCGTTCGACCCCGGCTTCGACGAGAATCTGCGCGGCTTCTTCGACGGCATATCCTTTCCCGATGGCGCCCAGGTCGAGCAGCACGCCGGGGCGGGCGAAGGCCACGGTGAAGGCCTCTTCGTCGAGCAGGACCAGATGCATGCCGGTCTTGCTTCGGGCTTCGGCCAGCGCTTCAGGGTCGGGCAGATGGCCCGTGCCGCGTGTAAACCCCCAGCATCGCATCAGCGGCGCCACGGTCAGGTCGAAGGCGCCGTCGGTGGCGGCGTGCAACTGCTGCGCCGTTTGCAACAGCCGGAACAGACGCGGCGCTACCCGCACCGGGCCGTCAGCAGCCCGCGCGTTGATCCGGCTGATCTGGCTCGACGGATCGTAGAAACTCAACTGCGCTTCCAGCCGCCGGATCTCGGCCAGGGCCTCTTCGCCGGCAGCCCGCAACCGCACCGCGTCGTCGCCGTGGAGGACGAGTTCGAAGCGCGTCGCCATCGCCTCCAGAGCCAGCCGGACGGTCTTCATAGTGTTTGAGTGTTAAGGTGTTATAGTGTTTGAGTAAAAGAACTTGAACACCCAAACACTATAACACTCAAACACTTAGTTTACGAAAGATCGAGCGTGCCGTACGTGATCGGCTCGATCTTCTTGCTGCTGCCCGTCGAGAGCGTGCGGGTTTTCTCGTCGAAGTAGAGCATCTCGCCCAGGCGTTCCGACATCTCGGACATCGAGATGATGGTCTGGCACTTGACGGCGACGTCGATGTTGCCGTTGGTGTCCGTGTCGTCACGGATGGCCGTGAAGAAGTCCTGGATGTGCGCCGGGATGCTCACGCCGGGCTCGATGTTTTCGTGCAGTTCTGCATCGACCAGGTCGGCGAAGGGCCGTTCGGGGCGCAGTTCTACGCGACCGCCGCTGAAGTAGAGTGTGCCTTCATGGCCGCGGATGACCTGCGGCAGGCCCTGCTCGTTGACCGAGCTACCCGTGATGAGCATGCAGAGGCCGCTCGGGAATTCGACCAGAAGCTGCGTGTTTTCCGTCACGTCGCGGTCTTCTGCGCCGACGTTGGAATCCATGATCACCTTGTTGCCGATCGAGCAGACGCGTTTCGGGAATTCCGGAGCGCCCGTGGCGATCAGCAGCGGGTGGATGCGGTGGGCCAGCAGGTCGCCCAGGATGCCGGCGCAGTAGGGGTAGTACTTGCGCCAGCGATGGTAATGCTCCGCGTTGAACTCACGCGCAGACACCGGGCCGAGCCACTCCTTCCAGTTGATGGTCTTGCCGGGTTCGAGTTCCGGCTCAATCTGGTAGTAGTTCCATTCGCCGTCGGGGCTGTTGCGCATGTACGAGTCTTGCGCCAGCACCAGCGGGCCGATCTGGCCGGCCTGGATCATCTCGGCGGCTTTGTGCCACTTGCCTTCGGAGCAATACTGCGAGCCGATCTGGAACTTCTTCTTCGTCTCCATGACTTTGTCATAGATCTCGAAGCCTTCCATCATGTAGCGCGTCATCGGCTTTTCGCAATAGACGTGCTTGCCGGCGTCGAGGGCATCGACGGCGATCTTGGTGTGCCAGTGATCGACGGTGCCGATGAAGATGGCGTCGATGTCCGGGTTGTCGAGCAATTCGCGATAGTCTTCGTGGACCGTGACCGGAGCCGAGCGTCCGGCGGCGGCGCGGGCGCCCTCGAGGGCTTCGTAGGCCCGATCTCTACGCACTGAGTAGAGGTCGCAGGCGGCAGCGCCGATGGCGTTGAGTTGTAGTTTGTGAGCCGGCCTGCCTTCGCGACCGACATTGATGACGTTGCGCAGGTGCGAGTTGAACCCCTGGCCGCCGACGCCGATGAAGCCGGTGATAATCTGGTCATTGGCCCCGAGCACAGCTCCCGTTGCCGGCGCTGCTGGTTTGGTCGTTTGCGTCTCGGCCACCTGCTCGGCCACCTTGGGCGAGCATCCGGCCATCACCGCCGCGGCGCCCAGCGCGCCTTTTTTCAGGAACTCCCGACGTGATTCCTTGCGGGTTCTGGAGGTGTTTTTGCTTTTCTTTTTCATGATCCCCGTGGTTGGCAGATGGTGGAGAATGGACCGAGGGCTCCATCCGGCGTTTTAGGATGGATGGTGGCGTACAACGTAAAACGTCAAGCGTAAGGGTGCCAGTAGAACGGTTTCGACAGAGCGCCCTTACGTTTTACGGTTCACGGTGTACGGGATCTCATCGCAATTCGAACCAGACTGAGCTTTAACCCTATAATATAAATCTTGCGGAAATCTATTGTAATCCACGATCTGATCCCTGACCCCATGGGAGCGGTATCTTCGTTAACATTTCTCATGATTTCACAATCAGATGAGTGCATTCGGTGTGAAAAGTGCAAAGGATGGCGTTAGCATCTTGTTTTTCGAAACAATGCGCCTGTAATGGTCTAGAAGAACACGGGCCGGGCGTCATCGTCTCGCCTGTTGTACAGTCCGTCCTTTTTGCTGAGCCCAACCTCTTGCGAACCATGTCGAACGCTACGAAAACCACCCACGCTCTGCTGCTGCTGCTCGTCGGTTTGTTGCTGGCCGATGCGCCGGCTCTGGCCCAGAAGCAATTTCCCCTGACCTCCGATAGCAAAGTGTGGATCGACGGCACGTCCAACAAAACCCCCCACTGGACCGTCCATGCCACCGAACTGGAAGGCTATGTGACGATGAACCCGGCAGCCACCGCCGCCGACCCCGGCCTCACATCGACCCACCTCAAGGTGACCTCCAAGATGCTCAAAAGCAAAAAAAGCAGCATCATGGACCGCCTCATGTACGATGCCCTCAAAGTCAAACAGCACGAGCACGTCACCTACGACTTGACGAGCGTCGAATCGGTGACGGCCACGGGCGATGACAGCTTCACGATGGAGACGCTCGGCAACCTGACGCTGGCCGGCGAGACAAAGCAGATTGCCATGACGGTCGAGGGCAAGATGCAGGCCGACGGCACGGTCGTCTTTACCGGCAGCCACACCATGTTGATGAGCGACTACAAGGTCAAGCCGCCCACGGCTATGTTCGGCGCGCTCCATACCGGCGACGAGGTGATCGTCCATGCCGAGTTGGTGGCCGGGCCGATAACCGGCGCTGCCGGGTCTCAATAAGCGTTAAGCTGCACGCTCGCTACAAGCCCCTGGCTCTCAACGTTGATGAAAGAGCGCGTCTATACGGAGCAGGAGATAGCTGCGCTGATTGAGCGGGCGAGTGAACTCCAGGCCGAGCAGAACCACCGCGGCGGCCACCGAGCCGGTCTTACCCTGGCCGAACTCGAATCGGTTGCCGCCGAGGCCGGTCTGGATCCGTCGCTGCTCCGGCAAGCAGCCGCCGAGATGGACGAACCGCGATCCGGGCTTCCGGGAAGGAGGAGCGCGTCGTCCACCCATATCTTTACGGAGCGCTGGGTGCCGGGGCCGCTCAACCCCGAAGCCTGGGAAGATGTCGTGGCCGAACTGCGCCATCAGTTCGACTCCAGCCTCGGAGCCATGATGGGGATACCGAACTACGGAGACGGCGTGACCGAGCAAATCGGTCGTTCGGTGGCGTGGAAACACAAGAGCATGTCTGGTGTCGAGACGCGGGTGTTGGTCCGTCCGCATGGAGACAAGGTCCACATCCGGTTGAGCCAACGGGTCGGTTTGAGCGGTCCGGTAGCCGAGAGCCTGTCCTACGGCGTGGCCCTGGCCGGCACCATTGCCGTGATGGCGACGGCGCTGGCAGAGTTGGGCGCGCTCGGCTGGCTCGTCTTTCTGCTCATTCTTCTCGTAGCCACCCCGGTCATCTTTTATGCCGACCGATCCTGGCGTCGGAAAAAGCACGAAGACCTGGAGACGCTGGCCGACCGCGTTGCCAGGCTCCTGACGTCGGCCTCAGAAGCTCGTTCTCCGGAGATCATGCCGGAGCGGATCCCTGTGCAAAAGCCAGACACCGACCTGCTCAACCAGGATGAGGAGCCGGCGCAAGAGCATGCGGCAACACGCGCCCGCAAACGCGACCTTCAGTAGACCTGTTGCGCGATAAAGCGTGACTTTCCATGGACCATACCGGTCCCAGGGTGTTCTTTGACTAGATGCTCACCGCCAGCAGATCGATCCCGGTCTGTTGCACGATACGATCATAGGCCCGCAGGTTGACCAGACCCCCGACGACGTTCATCGCCTCGTCGTAGTCTTCATCCGCATTACGATAGACCGCTGAGGCGATCCGGTACTTCTTGCGGTGGCCAATGGTGTGCTCGATCTTGATGCGTTCTCTAGAGCGCACCCGGTTGAGCACCTTCTGTTGCGGACTCAGCGGATGGTTTCGGCGAGCCCGCTCGACCACGCGCGTGGTCATCGGCAGCGAGAGCTTGTCGATGCCTGTGAAGCCGCTGTCGGTGGTGCCCACCACGCGGAGGGATCGAAGTTGCTCGAACATCGCCGAGCCCTCGACCCCTGCCCCGCCCAACCAGTCCTTAGCCACATGGGCTTTGAAGGCCCGGAAGTCGTGACAGCGCCCGCCCACCGACGGACTCTGATCGAGGATGATCCCGTTGGGCGTGCCCGTGACGATCTGCTTAAGCGTATGGCGGCGTTTCTTGCCCGAATAGTCGCTCTTGCGCTTTTTCGGGTCCTGCGGCCTTTGTTTGGGCTGTTCGACGCCGTCGATCAAGATCGACAGTTCGGGGTATTCCTTGACGAAGTCCTCGACGTTGTTGATGCGACCGCGCCGACGCTGGGTTTCTTTTTCGGCCAAGGCCACGATGGTCTTGCGCGCCCGTTCCGGTACCGGCAGCACGGCCTCGAAGACGGGCCGCACTTGAGCGATAGCCCGGCTGATGGTGGCCTTGTCTTCGACCTCGAACAAGAGCGTCATAAACTCTTGCGTGAGGTAGAGCCGGTAGTAAAGCAGGAGCATCAAGAGCCTCTCGGCCAACTCGGTCGAGAACTGCGCCCCGCCGCCGGGTTTTCGTTGGCGTTCTTGGCCGGTTTTGACGACGCGGCTTTTGCGCTGGGCTTCGAGCTGCTCATAGGCTTGTTCGAAGGCGGGCATGAGTTGCTCGAAGCGGTGGAGTTGCATGCCGGTGGTCGAGAGAAACAGCGTGGGTTTGTTCTGGAGCTTGCGAAACAGGCCCATCGGAGGTAGCATCTAGGTGTAAAGGAAGAAGGCTGAAAGGTCCTACTTCTTATCGCGCAACAGGTTTAGTGAAAATTCTGGCGCAGTTTTTTATGATTTGAATCGCTTTTTTTGTGGGTTTTTTCCGTACGCTATCGATAGCGTTTTCCCTACACAAGATGTGGGGGCAACCCTTCAAAAAAAGCAATTCACTGGCCGTACATACTCCATGGCATCGCCCGCGATTTGTAAAGCATGGTGGATCTATGGAAGCATCTGCTCAGCAGGAAGAAAAACCCGTCGCCGTCGAGGGTGGCCTCCGCACCGGCATGATCAATGCTACGGAGATGCAGCGGCTCATCGACGTGTTGCGGAAAGAGGGGTACCAGGTGCTGGGACCCCTGCTTCGTGACGGCGCCATCGTCTACGACGAGGTGGAGGCTGCCGGCGACCTGCCGGCGGGATGGATGGACGAACAGGAGGGCGGCGTCTATCACCTCAAACGACGCGACGACGACGCCTTGTTTGGCTTCGCCGTCGGGCCGCATTCGTGGAAACGTTATCTCTTCCCGCCCATGCGTCGTCTCTGGCAGGCTGAACGCAAGGGGAAGGGAAAATTCCGTGTTATTCCTGAGGAAGAGACGCCGCAGCGCCGGGCTTTCCTGGGCGTGCGCGCCTGCGAACTGGCCGCCATCGCCATCCAGGATCGCATCTTTATGCAGGGGCCGTACGTCGATCCCGTCTATGCCGCGCGTCGCCAGAACACCGTCATCGTTGCGGTCAATTGCGGGCACGCGGCGGCTACGTGCTTCTGTGCGTCGATGGACACCGGCCCGCAGGTGCGCCAGGGTTTCGACCTGGCGCTGACCGAGATCGTCGATGCCGAGCGGCACGTCTTTCTGGTGGAAACCGGCACGGAAACCGGCGCGGCGCTGCTGGCAAAACTGGAAGCCCGCCCCGCCACCAACGACGACCTGGCCGAGGCCCGCCGCATCGTCGAGCGCACCGCTGAGTCGATGCAGCGCTCGCTCGACACGACGGACGTCCACGATCTGCTCCTGGGTAATCTGGATCATCCCCGCTGGGACGAGGTGGCCGACCGGTGCCTGGCCTGCACCAACTGCACGATGGTCTGCCCCACCTGTTTCTGCAGCACTGTCGAAGACCTCACCGACCTCAGCGGCAAGACTGCCGAGCGGGTGCAACTGTGGGATTCGTGCTTCTCGATGCAGTATTCCTACATCCACGGCGGCAGCGTGCGGATGTCGGGCATGGCGCGCTACCGGCAGTGGCTCACGCACAAGTTAGCCAGTTGGATCGACCAGTTCGGCACGTCGGGCTGCGTCGGCTGCGGGCGATGCATCACGTGGTGCCCGGTAGGCATCGATCTGACCGAGGAAGTGCGCGCCATCCGCGCGACCGCGCCCCCGGCGCCGGCCCTGGAGGACGAGAGCGAGTATTAAAGCCTGGCAGCGAGCCTGCCGGAGGAGGAAGCAAGCCGTTATGACTGTTCAGAGCATCACCCAAAGCCTGGCCGAACTCCGCTTTTTTAAGGATATGCCGCGTGAGCACCTGGAGATGCTTGCCGGTTGTGCCTCGCCCGTCGCGTTCAAAAAAGGCGAGTTCTTGCTGCTCGTGGGCCATGAGGCGACGCACTTTGTAGCCATCCGCGAAGGCATGGTAGCCCTGGAGATGGAAGCGGCCAACAAGATCACCACGCTCCAGACCATCGGCGAGGGCAGCATCGTGGGGTGGTCGTGGCTGGTGCCGCCTTACACGTGGCATTACGATGCGCGCGCGGCCACGCCGGTCTCGGCCATCCAGTTCGATGCCCGCTGCGTCCGGGATCTCTGCGAGAGCAACCCGGCTTTCGGCTACGACGTGCTCAAGCACTTTTCGCACGTCATCGTCGAGCGGCTGATGAACACGCGCATTCAACTGGCGGACATGTATCACTAAAAACGGATTGCGTTCGCAATCCGTTTTACGACTATGTTTATGACGAACGGACAAGTTGCTGCCCGGCCTATGACGCCCGTGGTGGGGCGTATCCGGCGGCGGCGGCGCGAGACGCAAGACACCTTCACGTTGGAGATCGAACTGGAGAAAAAACGGCGGTTTTCGTTTGCGCCGGGCCAGTTCAACATGCTCTACGTCTTCGGCGTCGGCGAAGTCCCGATTTCGATCAGCGGCGATCCTGCCGAGTCGGATGTGGTGCGCCATACCACGCGCGAGGTGGGCGTCGTCACGGGGGCTATGCGTGGTTTAAAAGAGGGCGATTACCTCGGCATCCGGGGGCCTTTCGGCAGCGCGTGGCCGGTCGAAGAGGCCGAAGGCCGCGACGTGGTCGTCATTGCCGGCGGCATCGGCCTGGCGCCGCTGCGCCCGGTGCTCTATCACCTGATGGATCACCGCGAACGCTACAACCGCGTGACGATCCTCTACGGCGCCCGCACGCCCGAAGACATCCTCTACAAACAGGAACTCGGACGCTGGAGCGCGCGGCTCGATGTAGAGGTCTTCGCCACCGTAGACCGCGCCACGCGCACCTGGCACGGCAACGTCGGCGTCATCACCACGCTGATTCCCCGCGCGCCCTTCGACCCGAAAAACGCCCTGGCGATGGTCTGCGGCCCGGAGATCATGATGCACTTTTGCGTGCGCGAACTCCACCGGCGCGGCGTAACCTCCGACCGGATCTTCGTCTCGATGGAGCGCAACATGCAGTGCGCCATCGGTCTGTGCGGGCACTGCCAGTACGGCCCTCATTTCGTCTGCAAAGACGGGCCGGTGTTTCGCTTCGATCAGATTGAGGAATTTTTCAGCGTCAGAGAGTTTTGATGGAGGTCATGGGTCATGAGTCACGGGTCATGAGAAAAGAACCCATGACTCATGACCCGTGACTCATGACCAACGCAAACACAGGCATAAAACGCCAACCGCGAAACCAGCTATGCCGAAGAAAAAAGCACCACGCAAGCCGAAGTTAGCCGTCTGGAAATTCGCCTCGTGCGACGGGTGCCAGTTGAGCCTGCTCGACTGCGAGGACGAGCTTCTGGCCATCGCCGATGCCATCGACATCGCGTATTTTCCGGAGGCCACGCGGGCCGTCGTGCGTGGCCCGTACGACGTGTCGCTGGTCGAAGGATCGATCACCACGTCGCATGATGCCGAGCGGATTCACAAGATCCGGCGGGCGTCGAAGCACCTCGTCACCATCGGCGCGTGCGCGACGGCGGGCGGCATCCAGGCGTTGCGTAATTTCCAGAACGTCAACGAATTCATCTCGCTGGTCTACGCGCAGCCGCAATACATCGAGACGCTTAAAGTCTCGACGCCCATCTCGTACCACGTCTTCGTCGATTACGAACTGCACGGCTGTCCGATCAACAAGGTGCAGTTGGTCGAGGTGCTCAACGCCTTTTTGAACAACCGCCGGCCCGTCATCCCGTCGCACAGTGTCTGCGTCGAGTGCAAACGACAGGGGACGGTCTGTGTGATGGTGGCCCACGGCACGCCGTGTCTCGGCCCGGTGACGCACGCGGGCTGTGGCGCGCTCTGCCCGGCCTACAACCGGGGGTGCTACGGCTGCTACGGCCCCAACGACTCGCCCAACACCACGTCGCTGGCCGACAGGTTCGAGCATCTGGGGCTTGATCATGCCGGCATTGCCCGCTCGTTCCGCACCTTCAACGCGAACGCCGCTGCGTTCCGCCACGAAAGCGAAGCCCATGAGCACAACATCTAAACCCAAACGCACCCGCACCCTCAAGGTCGATTACCTGGCCCGCGTCGAGGGCGAAGGGGCGCTTTACATAAAGATCAAAGGCGACACGGTCACCGACGCCGAGTTGCGCATCTTCGAGCCGCCGCGTTTCTTCGAGGCGTTTATGCGCGGGCGGATGTTTACCGAAATTCCGGACATCACCGCGCGCATCTGCGGCATCTGTCCCATCGCCTACCAGATGGGCGCCTCCTATGCGATGGAGGATGCCTGCGGCGTCTCGGTCGTCGGCCCGATTCGCGACTTGCGCCACCTGATCTATTGCGGCGAATGGATCGAAAGCCACGCCCTCCATGTCTTCATGCTCCACGCGCCGGACTTCCTCGGTTACCAGGACGTGATCGCGCTGGCGAAGGATCATCCCGATATCGCGCAGATGGGCCTTCGCCTCAAGAAGATCGGCAACGACGTCATGACGATGCTGGGTGGGCGCGAGATCCATCCCATCAACCCGCGCGTCGGCGGCTTCTACCGCGCGCCGTCGCGGAAGGAGTTGAACACGCTCGTCGAAGACCTGACCTGGGCGCGGCAGGCCTCCATCGACACGCTGAAATTCACGGCCACGCTGCCGTTTCCTGATTTCGAGCAGGACTACGAATTCGTCGCCCTGCGCCACGAGGACGAATACGCCATCCTCGAAGGCCGCCTCGTCTCGAACAGAGGGCTCGACGTGCCCATCCACGAATTCCTCGATCACGCCTACGAAGAGCATGTGCCGCACTCGACGTCGCTGCACGCGGCGATGAAGGGGCGCGGCGCGTACATGGTCGGGCCGCTGGCGCGCTACAACCTCAACTTCGACAAGCTCGTGCCCATCGCGCAGAAGGCGGCGCTTGAGGTGGGCCTCGGGCGGGAATGCCGCAACCCGTTCAAAAGCATCATGGTCCGCTCCGTCGAGTTGATTCACGCCTGCGACGTAGCCCTCGATCTCATCGAAAACTACGAACAGCCGCCGCGTCCGTACATCGACGTGAAGCCGCGCGCGGGCACCGGCGTGGGCTGCACCGAAGCGCCGCGCGGCATCTGCTGGCATCGCTACACCATCGACGACACCGGCATCGTCCAGGATGCCCGCATCGTCCCGCCGACGTCGCAAAACCAGAAGGTCATGGAAAGCGACATGCGGCACTTCGTCGAGCAAAACCTCGACCTGCCGCACGACGACTTGCAATGGCAATGCGAACAAGGCATCCGCAACTACGACCCGTGCATCTCGTGCTCGTGCCACTTCTTGAAGCTGCACGTGGAGCGGGAATAGTGCAACCGCAGATGAACGGGGATTAACGCGGATGGTAGCAGATGGTGGGTATCAGATATCGGATATCGGATGGCGGGTGACGTGTCCATAAAAATCATCGGCGTCGGCAACGAGTGGCGGGGGGATGATGGGGCCGGCGTGGCCGTGGCACGGGCGCTTCGGGAGAAGGCGTTGCCGGGCGTGATCGTTTTGGAGGCCACCGGTGAGGGTGCGGCGTTGATGGCGGCGTGGCAGGGCGCCGACGTAGTCATCCTGGTCGATGCCGTCCGCTCCGGCGCGGGGCCCGGCAAAATCCACCGCTTCGACGCGCGCGACGAGCATCTCCCGACGGATTTTTTCCACTACTCAACACACGCCTTCAGCGTGGCTGAGGCGGTCGAATTGGCGCGCGTCCTTAATCGGTTGCCGCCGCGCTTGATTGTTTACGGGATTGAGGGGAAGACGTACGAGGCGGGCGCAGGGCTTTCGCCGGAGGTGGCACAGGGCGTCGAGCAGGTCGTCGAGCGGATTGGGGCGGAGGTGGCGCGGCTGAAGGTGGGCTTTGATTCTCATACCAATATTGAGTAATCTGTATCACAAGTACAATCCTTGAGATTCATTTATCGTTTGAGCATGGCACGTAGAACCTACAGCAAACCGGATACGCTCGAACACATCTTTAATGAAAAGTACGATCCAGGCAATCCCCAGGATGAGATCGCGTTTACGAGGCAGGAGGTCTATGATGCCATTTTGGCGACAGGAGGCGAGGTGCCGCTAAATCTCAACAATTTTGTCAAGGATCTTGTCCGCACAGGCAAATCAGATCCTCGTAGCCCCTCGGCGCGCGATGCTGGATATTATCTACGTGAAGGCTCTCACAGCGGTTCGATGGGTGTTTTCTTCAGAAGTAGTGGACCGGCTGGTGGAGCTATAGCGGTTAATTGCCCTCCAGAGTTGAAGGCAGAGACAATTCAAATTGCATTTCCACCCGAGACCTTCGATCTCATTCGGCCCGATGAAGGTGGCGTACTTGCTGCCCTGGAGTACGGACATCTCCTGGACGACTTCTTCGGCGTTCCGAAGGGAGCGGTAAAGCGCGTTCAGTCGCCTGTGAAGGTGCAGCCGCACGAATTGGACAGCTTCTTTGTGATGAAGAAGGATGATCAGCGCATACCCATTGCCTGTGAGGCGAAATCAAAGGGCAGAGACGCCATAAATCTCAATCAGATTGTCGGCATCGCCGCTGCGACGCTACAACGGCTTATGGAAAAGGATATGCCCGGTGTGATTCCTATTGGCGTGAAGATTCTCTCCAACGGTGACATCTACATCGTAGAATTTCCGATGTGTATGATGGCGGATCTGTTGATGCTCAAATCAAAGCTGAATGCAACATCAGTTACGCGGCAAGCACGCTACCGGCTGCGTCCAAAGCCTCCGAAATGGTAAGATCAGCCAGGCCAGCGAAGCAGAACGACTTCTTCTCGGAGTTGCTCCTGCGTTGCTGTTGAAAAGCGAGAACGGAAAAGATCGATCCCTGTGACTTCATAGCCGAGTTCTTCGGCAATTTCGGCAAGGATCTCGCCGGTGCGAATCAGAATGCGGAAGAAAGATGCTTGATCGCCGACAACGTAAGCAAGCTGGGCACCCGGCGCGAGGATTTGCTTCAACTCTTCGAGATGCCGGGCCATACCGCCGAAATAGAGCCGAACGACTCGCGCATACAGCTTTTCGAAACCTGATGTCTTGCCTAGCTCGATGCGTTTGGCTTCAATACGGTCGGCAAGTTCTTGAACGCGTTCGTTGTGCTCCACCCATCGCTCATCGGCATCGTGCTTGTAGACGGTGCGGGTGTTCGAGCGCAGCAACCGTTGCTTCTGTGCTCTTAAATCAGCACGGTCCTTCATAAATCCGAGCAAGACAGACTCCAGCCGCGTCGTGCGTGAGTAGTCTTTCTCGTTTGGGTAGGGCGGCGATGTGATGATTCCATCAAAGGCAAGGGGCTCCAGCGATGGATCGAGGCCCCGCGAGTCATGAAGCTTCACGAAGGCCGGTACGTCTTTGCAGTCATGGACACGGCGCAGGTGGTTCGCCATTTCCTTGACGCCGCGAAGCCAGAGGCCGACGACGGGAGCATCTTCCTTCGCCTTGCCAACGCCGACCTCAGGGCCAAACCGTAGATTGCTGATGGCATAGACAAGCTGCTTGGCCAGCGCCGTTTTTTCATGCGCGATGAAGCGCTCGTCCATCATTCCATTAAGCTGCTCAATGAGTACGATAGCCTTGTGTAGCGGCTTCGGGCTGATTGAGTTCTTGATGAGCAGCCGTTCCTGATCTTTGGAAAGCGTGCGCAGCTCAACCTCATGTCCATTCGTCAAAGGCTGAAACAGCGGATCGTCTTCGAGGCCTTCCTCATGTAGTATTCGGCACGTAGCATCCGCAACAGCTTCTGCATGGGTGATCAAGTCATCAGGATCAACACTCCAGTTCACTTTTGCCGAGGCGGCGTACTGAACGACGGGGTTTGCTTCTAACCCTACGCTGGGAATGCCATTTTTCTTGCATTCGACGAGGGTCGTGCCGGTGCCGCAGAACGGATCGAGCACCCAATGATATCTTCCCAGACCAAATTGCTCAATATATTTCCGGACGAGGTGTGGCGGAAAGGAAAGTACAAACCGATACCATTCATGAACCGGGAGATCTTCTTCATACAAACGATTAAGCTCTCCGCCATCCCTTGT
Organism: Rhodothermales bacterium; assembly: GCA_028278205.1. GTDB lineage: Bacteria > Bacteroidota > Rhodothermia > Rhodothermales > Bin80 > JANQES01. The sequence continues at coordinate 20,258 of JANQES010000045.1, read as the reverse complement.
TTGTACTGCGTACGCCATGTTTTACGCCGTTCTCCGAGAGGTGAAGCGTGATCGTGCAATCTACAAAAGACCAGTGAGATCTACATGAAAGCACGTCCTCCCGTTTCGGGATCGGTCGATTTTTTTTAGGGAGAATGAATTTTATTTCGGGAGTAATGACAAATCAGCCAGATTGCTTCACTCTTCCCGCTTACACCGTCCGTGCAGAATACAATCGCCGCAGCCCCAGCGGCCTTCGAGGATGTCGCAGTCGTCACCGATCTCCGGCGAGTGGCGGCGCACCCAGCCCTGGACGACGTACCAGCCCGTCATCAAAAGACCCAGCCCGGTGATCGCTATAGCTAGTTGAGACAACATGTCGATTTTAGATTTTGGATTTTGGATTGGTCTCATTCGAAACCATTTTCTCAATCGAAAAAGCCGCAGCGATTCGGAGCGTTTCGACTTTTCCGGTTTTTGGATTGGCCGGGGGTACACAATCCAAAATCTAAAATCCAAAATTCGCTCAGCCTCCTAAACCGGCGAAGCCCATGAAGGAGATCGAGAGGATGCCGGCGATCATCAGCACGATGGCTGTTCCTTTGACAACGTCCGACATCTCGGAGAGTTCGAGTTCTTCGCGCAGGCCGGCCATCAGGATGATAGCCAGCGCAAAGCCGACGCCGGCGCCGAGGGCGTAGACCAGCGATTGCACGAAGTCGTACTGTTTGGCCGTTTGAAAAAGCGCCAGGCCCAGGATGGCGCAGTTCGTGGTGATCAGTGGCAGGAAAATGCCCAGAGCCTGGAAAAGCGCCGGGCTGAATTTCTTGATAAACATCTCGACGAGTTGCACCGCCGAGGCGATGATGACGATGTAGGAGATCAACTGGAGGTACGGCGCGTTGATGGCTACCAGCGCAAGGTGGACGCCGTAGGCGCAGACGCTGCTGACGAGCATCACGAACGTCACGGCCATGCCCATGCGCGAGGCGGTCTCCAGCTTCTTCGAGACGCCGATGAATGGGCAGATCCCCAGAAACGCCGCCAGCACGAAGTTGTTGATCAGCGAGGCGTTGAGGAAGATGTAGAAGAGCGATTCGGTTTTCATCAGGCAAACACCTCTTCTTGTTGCTTTTTCCGCTCGCGCATCCAGTTGAACAACAGCAGCCAGGCGCCGAGCACGAAGAAGGCGCCGCCCGGCAGGATCATCACCACCCAGGGCTCGAAGGAGGGGCCGAAGACGGAGATGCCGGCGAAGGTGCCGTTGCCCAACACCTCGCGCACCACGCCCAGGCACAGCAGCGAAAACGTGAACCCGACGCCCATCCCCACCGCATCCAGCATCGACTTGCCGACGGTATTTTTCGACGAGAAAGCCTCGGCCCGCCCCAGGATCAGGCAGTTGACCACGATCAGCGAGATGAACGCGCCCAGGCTCTGATGCACTTCGAGGCTGACGGCCTGAATCACGTAATCCGCCATCGTGACAAACGTGGCGATGATCAGGATGAACGAGGCGATCCGGACCTGTTTGGGGATGACTTTGCGGAACAGCGAGACGAAGATGCTCGACATCAACAGCACGAACGTCGTCGCCAGCCCCATCACCACGGAGTTGATGACGGTGTTGGTGACGGCCAGCACCGGACACATGCCCAGCACTTGCACAAACACCGGATTATCCCGCCAGAGCCCCTTGATGAACGTGTCCATGTCCGAGGGCGGCTCGGAGCGCGGCGGCAGCGGCGTGGCGGTCTCTTCCTGCGTCGTCATGAGCCTTCCTGAAGGGTTGTGAGGTTGGTCTGGATCAGCGGCAAGAGCACCTGCGTGCTGCTCCAGATGATGTCGGTGATGGCCTGCGACGAGATGGTCGCGCCGGTGATGGCGTCGATCTGCCAGGCTTCGGTCTTGGTGCCTTGCTTGACGAGGACCACCTCGTTGACGAGCGTCTCGCCGTCCGGGCCGAGTTTCACGTCGAGGGCTTCGAAATTGGATAAAAACGCCGGGTCTTTGGCGATCTTATCGCCGAGGCCGGGCGTCTCTTTGCTCTCCAACACTTTCATCCCGACGACGCACTCGCACGCGGGATCGTAGCCGTAGAGGATGCGGATGACATCAGCATAGCCCTGCCCCTGCGCTTCGATAGCTACACCGACGAGCGCGTTGGCGTTGAGGCTGTCGTAGCCCACGTAGAACGTGAAGTCGGGGGTGTCGTCTTCGCTCACAGCGGCCAGCCCGCCGTCGCCGGTAGGGCTGAAGGGTTTGAAATACGTCGCCCCCGGCAGCACCTCCAGCACGGCGGCTTCGAGCTGCGCCTGCTTGTTGCGGGCGATCTGCGGGCTGGTAAGCTGAAACGTCGCCACCAGCAACACGCTGGCGATCAACCCCACGCTGCCCATCACCGCAATCATCTTAACGCTGCTGGGCTGCTCCGGCGGCGGAAAGGGGAAGGATGTTTTTGGCGGGTCGGCCATGCTAGGTTTTATTCGATTGCGTGTGTCGCCGTGGGTGTTTATGGCGACATTTGTAGAGACGTTACATGTAACGTCTCTACGGCGGTCGTACAGGTTCGGTAGTTGAGAAAATCACTGCCCCCGCGTGCCGTAAATGCGCGGTTGGGTGATGCGGTTGATCAGGGGCGAGGCGGCGTTCATCAGCAGGATGGCGTACATGACACCCTCCGGCAGGCCGCCGAAGGCGCGGATGATGACGACCAGCGCCCCGATGCCGAAGCCGAAGATCCAGCACCCGCGCTGACTGTTGGGCGAGGTCACCGGATCCGTGGCCATGAAGACGGCGCCGATGATCAACCCACCCGAAAACAGGTGGAAAAACGGCGACGCATGAGCCGACGGATCGACCAGATGGAGGATACCGGCAAAGGCGAAGACCGTCAGGAAGATGCTCACCGGGATCCGCCAGTTGAGCACCTGCCGCGAGGCCAGGTAGACGCCGCAGAGCAAGATGACGAGGGCGCCGGTCTCGCCCAGCGAGCCGCTCGTCGAGCCGAGCAGGAGGTCCATCACGCCGGTTTCCTGGCCGGAAAACTTCATCTGCGCCAGCGGCGTCGCCTCGCTGATGGCATCCACCGAGGGCTTCATGAACGGCCAGGCAAAACTGCTGCCCGATACCGAGAAAAAGTCGCTCAGCGTGCCGTTGGGCGTCCAGGTGGTCATCGCCACGGGGAAGGCGGCTTGCAAAAACGCCCGCCCCACCAGCGCCGGGTTAAACAGGCTGTAGCCGATCCCCCCGAACAGCAGTTTGCCCAGCGTGATAGCGATGAAGCCGCCGGTGAACGCCATCCAGAGCGGGATCGTCGGCGGCAACGTGAGTGCCAGCAAAACCCCGGTGATCACCGCCGTGCCGTCTTTGAGCAGCTTCTTATCGCTCGTCCGCTGGATCAGCCATTCCGGCAGCGCGGCCCCGGCCACGCAGGCCGCCGTCACCAGGAGCGCCGGCAGGCCGAAGAAGAACACCGCCGCCAGCACCACCGGCATCAGGGCGTAGTTCACCTGCCACATAATCCACGCCGTGTCTTCCTGCTGTTTCAGGAAGGGCGAGGTCGTTAGCAGCAACTTCGGGGTCTGTGCGCTCATGGTCCGATTTTAGATTTTAGATTTTGGATTTTGGATTGTCGTTTGGATCGCTGGCAGCCAATCCAAAATCACAAATCCAAAATCCAAAATTCGAGATCTCCCGCACTATGTTCGAATCAGCGATACGCATCCGAATCAAGCCTCACGCCTTTTGCTTAGCCTTCTCCCGTGCCATCTTCTCGCGCAAAAGGCCTTTGGCTACGCGGAAGCGTTGGACGAGCGGGATGTTGGAGGGGCAGACGTACGAGCACGAGCCGCACTCCATGCAATCGAGGATGTGAAACTCCATCATATCCTCGTATTTGCGCTCTTTGGCCAGCAAACCCAGGCGGCTGGGGTTGAGGTAGACCGGGCAGGCGTCTACGCAGCGCAGGCACTTGATGCAGGCATATTCTTCGCGAGGGAAAACCTCCTGATCGGTCAGGAACAGCAGGCCGGAGGTGCCCTTCATGATGGGCACGTCCAGAAAACGCTGCGCCGAGCCCATCATCGGCCCGCCGAAGAGGATCTGCCGCGTGTTTTCGTGGAGGCCGCCGCAAAACTCGATTACATCCGAAAGCCGCGTGCCAATCGGGACGATCAGGTTGGCCGGGCGTTTGATGCCGGGGCCGGTGACCGTCACCACGCGCTCGATCAGCGGTTGCCGGTAGCTGAAATACTGCCCGATACCGGCCACCGTGCCGACGTTATTGACCAGCACTTCGATGTCGATGGGCAGCTTGCCGCTCGGAATTTCTTTGTCGAGGACGGCATCGGTGAGCATCTTTTCGGCGCCCTGCGGATACTTGGTCACCAGCGGCACGACCTCGCAGGGCAGGTCGGAGGGCATCATCTCACGGAGCCTGTCGATGGCCTCTTGCTTGTTCGTCTCCACGCCGATGTAAGCCCGCTCGGCGCCCAGGATCTTCAGACTGATGCGGATGCCGAGGAAGATCGCCTCGGTCCATTCGAGCAGGATCCGAAAGTCGCTGTTGAGATACGGCTCGCACTCGGCGGCGTTGACGATGAAGAACCGCGCCTTCTTGCCCTCCGGAACGGTCATCTTTACGTGCGTCGGGAAGGCCGCCCCGCCGAGCCCGACGAAGCCCGCATACTGGATGTGATCGATGAGTTCCTGGGGCGAGAAATCCTCCCAATCGATCTTCTGCTCGCCGTAGAGCGATTGCGGCGAGTACGGATCGCGCTCGATGACGATAGCTTCTTCGAGCTTGCCGGAGGCGTGATGATGCGGCTCGACCCGCTTGACCGTGCCCGTCACCGAGGCGTGCAGGTTCGCCGAGACGAAGGCCGGCGCTTCGCCGATCAACTGCCCGCGAAAGACCTTCTCGCCCGGCTTGACCAGCGCCACCGACGGCGCGCCCAGGTGCTGCCTCAGGGGTAACACCACTTCTTCCATAAAAGGCATCCGCTCCAGCGGCATATCCCGAGTCATCGCTTTGTAATCCTCAGGATGAATGCCGTGCCGGAACGACTGCGCGCCTTGATTCAGGAACGGGAGCATGGTTCGTGGTCGATTGCGTGTGTGCCCTTTTTGAGGGAAAGGGGGAGAGGGTGAGTGGGGGAGAGGGAGATTTTGAATGTCGAATTTCGAATGTCGAATTTCGAATGTAGAAGGTGTTGACAAATCCTTCTACATTCTTCAATCCTTGTTCGATATTCGATATTCATCTTTTTCTCCCTTTCTCCCTTTCTCCCTTTCTCCCTCTCACCCTTTCTCCCTTTCGGAAACAGGGGTGAAGCCGCCGAGCGTTAGCAGTTTTTGCGTCAGCAAAGCATGCGTCCGCAGGGCTTCGCGGTGGCGTTGGGCGGCGATCGCTTCTTCGGGCAAGTCCAGCGTTGGGCGGTGGCCGGGCAGCGATTGCAGCAAGCGCCATCGGTTGCGGTGCCACGCCGTCATCGCGGCCATCTCGGCGGAGACGGCCAGCGGCTTCGGCGGGGCGCCGGGTTGCAGGACGAAGGGCGTCTTGCCGGTTCGTTCTTTTTCGGGCAGGTCGAGGTATGTGCTCAGGGGTACGGCGTCGGCCTGTCCATCGCCCTGTGCAAGTGGTTTAAAGTGGTGGCGGAGCAGGCCCTCGTGCATCGCCCAGTCGGCGAAGGTGAAGGCGTAGGCGTCGGGCGCTTCTTCGGCGTCCAGGGTTTCCTGCGGCCAGTCCGCGTCCGCGTCGGGGTTCATCGACAGGTCGAAGCGGTCGAAGAGGTCGGCGGTGGCGGCGGGGTTGAACGTGAAGAGCGGGAAGGCGCGGCTCTTGACCGCGCGGCGGGCCTGCGGGATAACCTCGTGCGACGGGATGGCATCGCGCGAGGGCGAGGGAGCGTAGACGTAAAAGACCGCCGGCCCATCGTAGCGCAGCCCTTCGAGGAAGCCCGGCATCAGGTGCTCCGGCGTGCCGATAGACGATTGCAAGACGAAGACGTCCTCGTAGGCGACGGCAGCCAGCGCCGTGTTCCGGACCGGCGTCTCGCCTGGCTCGTGCCCGACCAGCGTGTTGGCCTCCGCGATGACGAGCACTTTGATGGGCAGATCGCGCCCCAGCAGGTGATCGAGGAAGCCGGTGTCGTGCGTCAGCGCCATCACCGGCGGGCAAAGCGCGCGTTCTTCGTCCGTGAAATCGTGCCGTCCGAACTGCTCGAAGAAGGCGTCGTGCTCGTCGGGTTTGTACTTATTTTTCAGGTGAAGCTGCGCCTGGCGGACGGCTTTGAAGCCCTCGGCCATCTGCGTCATCACCCCCTCATAAAGCCCCTCGGCCAGGCCCGATGCGCCGTCGGAGGCATAGCAGATCCAGGGGAATGGGTACGGGTTGTGCGGGAACGTCCGCGCCCAGCGCGTAACCTCGCTGTCGGCGATGCCCATCACCATGCGCGCGCGCCCGTCGCCGTGGGCGGCGTCGCGGTAGGCGTGTTGGAGGGCGCTGAGGTGTTTGTAGAGATCCGTCATCTGCGCCAGCCACGCCCGGTCGATGCCGCCGTCGCCCTTTTCTTTCAAGAGCGGCGCCAGTTCCGCCATGTCGAGCTTCGAGGGGTCAAGATTTGACGCATTGAGATCGGCCAGCTTATCGCCCAGCGCAGCCAGATCATCTACCTGAACGGCGTCGTGCAGCTTCTCATCGATCTTCTTCTCGACCTGCGCCATCAAATCCGTCACCTGCTCCACGAACCGGTCGATGCCGGGCCGCAACGCTGCTTCGACGAGGCCGGCCAGCAGGTGGACGACGGTTTTCTTGCCGCTGCCGGGCTCCGTCAGATCGCCGCCGAGCGCGGCGTGATAGGCGCGGCGGTTGAGCAGGTGATAGGCGAGCGTGTCGGGTTTTTCCTCCTCGATGAACGGCGCGATGCGTTCCGGCGTGACGTCGGGGAGCTTGCGCATAAATCGCCAGTTGGCCCGTGCCTCGTCGAGCCGTGTTTGCGTCTGCGGGCGGACCACCAGCGCGCCTTCGGGGCACACCTCCACGCACGTCCGGCACGCCTTGCACGCATCCGGATTGACCACGAGCGAGAAGGCGAGGCCCGCGTCTTTCTTCGCGCCTTCCGGCGTATCGAAAAACGTGGCGGTTTTGACCAGCGGGAAGGCATCGGCCACGGCGCGCAGGTGGGCGAATTCGGTTTGGAGGGTTTGACACTGATTCTCCGCCGGCTTCATCTTTTCGAGCAACCCGTCGAAGGTATCCTGCATCAGCGCGCCGAGCGTCTCGTAGGATTCCGATCCGGCGAAGAGGCGATGGGCCTGCGGCGCGAGGTGTTTCTTCATCCGGCCAAGTTGCAAGAGCGTGTGCCCCGCCGCCTTGCACTGACTGAAGGCCGTCTCGATCAGCGTCTCCACGTCCTGGATGGTGACGGGGAGGGCGGAGTCCGGGCAGGAGATCCAGCACGTGCCGCACGCGGTGCATTTATCGGGCAGCAGTTGCGGCATCTGATCGCGGAAGGGGGCGTGATCGTGGATGACGCTGCTGCGCGCGGGCATCGTGCCGGTCGCCAGGAATGGATCGGCCAGCAGTTGATCCTCCCGTCCCGATTCAATCAGGTAGCCCGTCGAATCCCAGAAGCGGCCCAGGTCATAGACCGTCCCGTCGGTCTGTTGCTCGGCCTGCACCGTCCACGGCGCTTCTTTTTCCGGCTCGATGCTCGCCTCTTCCACCAGATCAAACACCGGCAACTCTGCGATAGTCTCAGCGCCTTGTTCGAGCGCCTGGTGCAGCCCTTCGATGATCGTTCTGTCGATCTCGACCGTCGAGGTGAGTTCGGTGAGCCATTTTTGGCGGATGTCCTTCTGCTCTTCTTCGGTGAAATGCGGGTATTTTGCGATGAACGCGCCCATCAGCGCCGCCATCGCCAGGAGCGGATGATGCTGCGGGTTGGGCGAGAGGCCGGAGGCTATTTTGGTGGCATCGATGTAGAAAGGGGTGATGTTTTTCCGGCTGAGCGCCTTGAGGCTCCGCGCCAGCGCAACTTTCTGCGACGCCGCCTGTTCAGGATTCCAGTGGGTGATGAGCAGCCCGCCTTCATTCAGATTGTGCAGCTCGCTCCAGAAAAACGGCGCCGCGACTACGGCAGCATCCCAGGCGCGAGCGGGCGAGGGGAGGATGTCCTCAGACGGCGCGTGCGCGCCCACGAACAGGCCGGGTCTCAGGCTCTGGAGGCTGCCCGCGTTCGTGTGCGTTCGGATCCGCCAGTCGAACGTTGTCTGGCAGGCGTTGACGAAGGTTTTGCCCGTGGCAAACGTGGCGTCTTCGGCTTCGGCGATCAGGGCGAAGAGGCCGGACGACGGGTTCTTCGGCGCGTCGATCAAGACCGGCGGCAGCGTCCGTTCTTCGAGGCCTGGATAGCCTTTTCCGATGAGTTGTTGCAGCCGTTCGACCTTGGGCAGCCGCACGCCCGGATGACGGAACGGCACGCCCAGGAAGACGTGACGCCGCCCCAGCCCGTCGGGCAGCATGTTCATGAAAACGGCGCACAGATCCGAAAACGGCGGGACGAGTTCGTCGCCGTAAAACGCCTCGAACAGCGGCGGGCGGTCCAGCGGGTTGAGGTAAGCTTCGTAGGTCGGGTAGGGCGCGCGTTCCGGCCCCATCCGCCCGTTCTCGACAGCGCGTTCGAGCGTGGCGCGGACTTCGCGGAAGAGGCTGCCCTCGCCCGTCAGACCCGGCTGCGCGCGATCCACGACGGTGACTCCTTTGCGGCCTTTGAGCAGCGCCGCCACACGCGGCCCGGCAAACGGCCTCCGCATGTTGATCTTGAGGACGCCCACGCGAATGTCTTCGTTCGTGCGCAGATAATCCACCGCTTCCATCAGCGGCTCGGTGACAGCGCCCTCGGCCACGACCACGTAATCGGCATCGTCCAACTGATAGCCCTGGAGGCGTTCGTACCGGCGGCCTGTGAGATTGCCGAAATGATCGAAGGCTTCGTCGGCGAGGTCGCCGAAGTGGTCAAGGAAGAAGGGTGTTCCGGCGGCCTGCGCCAGGAAGCCGACGTAGGGTTCATGCGTGACGCCCAGGCCGAGCGGGCGGTCGAGGTCGAGCCAGCGCGGCAGGCGTCGGCGGTGCGGGCCGAAGAGAATTTCTTGCGCAGGCGTCGGGGTTTCGACAGCGTCGGTGGATCGTCCGAGGTAGGTTTTGATCAGGCTGGATGGCGGGACGAAGAGCGATTGCAGCGACGCGCCGGTGGCGGCGGCATCCTGCACGCAGACGCCGGGGCAGAGCGCGCTTTCGGCGAGGCGATGGGCGATGAGGGCGAAGTCGGCGGCTTCCTGCACGGTGGCGGCGTAGAGGAAGAAAAGGCCGCTGTTGGTGAGGGCGTCGAAGGCCGTCGCCTCGCCCTCCGGACGACCGAGGTGGTGCAGCACCAGCGGCAGCCGCCGGGCAGCGAGTTGGGCCAGGGCCGGCGCGGCTTCGCCGAGGAGCGCGCCGTCGGTAAAGCAGGCGGCGCGGAGACCCACGGCGGCGAAGCCTTCGAGCAGGCCCAGCAGCGTCTCGCGGTCCGGCGCGCGGTGCAGCGCAGCCTCTGAGAATGCGGGACGATCCCACGCCGAGGCCGTCGTCAGGGCAAGCGCCTCGGAGGCGGCCTGTTCGACGCGCATCGTGGCGGCGTAGCCTTCGAGGGCCGCGTGCGTGCCGCGCAACGGCGCGGGTTTATCATCTGTCCTGGCTTTTCTCCTAAACAGCACGGTCCGTTTCCTCCGATTCTTTCGTTCCTTTCAGCGCCCGATGGCGTTCCGGAAACTGCTGGCCTTCCATCCACACGATAGCCCCGGTTGGGCATCGGTAAGTGGCGATCTCGGTTTGCAAATCCGGACGATTCGGGTCGATGACGGGCAGGTTGTGTTCCATCTCGATGAGGCCTGCCGGGGCGTCGGCGGCGCAGCGCGTGCAGCCGTTGCAGCCGACCTTGCACAGATCCGTGACGGCCTCGCCTTCGAGGATCGAGCGGCACTGCACGATCAGCTTTTGGCGCACCGGCATGATCTTAAACAGCCCCTTCGGGCAGGCTTCGACGCAGTCGCCGCAGGCGGTGCAGGCTTCGAGATCGACCAGCGGCAGGCCGTTGGGCATCATCGAGATGGCGTCGAAGGTGCAGGCCACCTCGCAGTCGGCCAGGCCCAGGCATCCGAAGGTGCAGCCTTTGAAGCCGCCGGCCACCGTGGCCGCGGCGCGGCACGACGAGTAGCCTTCATATTCGCCCACCTGAACCGCCACGTCGTTGCCGCCGGCACACAGCAGCCGCGCCACCTTTTTCTCGACACTTCCTGCATCAATCCCCAGAATGCTGGCGACGTAGAGGGCGCCCTCCGGCCCGCCGACAGGGCACTCGCCCGGCATCGCCTCGCCGGCAATCACTTTTTCGGCGAAGGCCCGGCATCCGGGCGAGCCGCACGCGCCGCAGTTGGCGCCCGGCAGCGCGTCTTCCACCACGTCGATGCGCGGATCTTCCTCCACCTTGAGCCAGCGGTTAGCCACCGCCAGCGCAATCGCCAGGGCGATGCACAGGCCGGCGAGGAACAGGAGCGCCGAAATCAGATCCATCGCTTTAGGGGGCTTTAGAGGTAGGGTTCAGCGCGTTTGATGAGTTCCTCCAGGCCCGGCTCGTCGGGGTTGAGCGGCTTGCCGGGATGGATGATGCGGGCAGGACAGGCCTCGGCGGCTGCCACGATATCCTTGTACGGCCCGCCCTTCGGATCTTTGATGTAGGCTTTCTCGTCGTCGTCGTAGGCGAAGATGGCGGCGTTGAGGTTGATGCACTCGTCGCACGAGGTGCACTCCGGCGTGTCGATGTACGGCTCGTCGAACGAGAGGTCGTCGTCTTCGGCTTCCGCTTCGGCGGCAGGCGGCGGCTCCGGCACGGCCTCTTTCTTCGGCGCCTCGGCAGGTGGCGCTTCGGCCACGTCGGGCGCCGGCACCGCCGCCTCGAAATCGGCCTCGCCCAGGCTGAGCAACCCGGCGGCGATGTTCGAGGCCATCTTCTGCGCCACCGCCTCGCTGACCTGTTCGATTTCTGCTTCGTGCTGCTTCGCCAGCGCGGCTTTTTCCTGGTCGAAAGCCTCTTCCAGTCGCGCTTTTTCCGCCGCCACTGCCTTCGCCGCGTGCGAGTTATCGATGCCGCCTAATTCCTGAAGATTCCGCCACCGCGCCGCCGTCGTCTCGGTAATCCGCAGGATCGACTGCGCGCAGGCAATCTGGCGCTTTTTGCCGTTTTCATCGGCCAGCGTGATGGTGGGAATCTGCCCGCCCCGCTCTTCTGGATCGATAGTCAAAAAGGCGGCCAGGGGCGTCAGGGCGTCTTGTTTGATCGTGGCGGGCGCCGCCATAAAGTGCCCGTCGAGGCGCCCGTCGCAGGCGAGGAAACCGGCGGGGGTGAAGGGATAGGCCGTGTCTTCGGCGCCCGGCACCTCCAGGTCTGCCCAGGCTTGTTCGGGTTGCGGATTTTCGGCCAGGCGGAAGCGCGCGGCCCAGTCGGCGCCTTTCGCCGGATCGAAGACGAAGCCGGGGAAGGCTCTGGACGACAGGGCGGCTTGCGCGGCGAGGTATGGATGTAGATGCGGCGTCTCGGTCCCGGCGCCGGTGTACACGACGAAGAGAGCGGGGCCGTCGAAAACCATGCCTTCGGTAAAGCCGTCCATCAACAGCCGGGCTTGCGCCGCCGTCGCCTGCATTACGAAGGCGCGGCTTGAGGCCATCGCGCGCTCGGCCACCCGCGCCCGCCAGCCGGAGAGCGTCGGTTCGGCGGTGCTGCCGTCGTGAAGCTGATCGACCGTCAACAGGATCTTGACGGCTTGCGACGTTTCCAGCAAATCCAGAATCTGTTCGAAGTCCGATCCGTCGAGATGCTCGGTGTCGAGGGTTAGCAGGATCGGTGGGCAGAGCGCGCATTCCACCGCCGTCAGGTTAGACGCGGCGAAATGGGCGAAAAGCGCGTCGTGCGCGTCTTCGTCGTAGGCATTGCCGGTTTCAAGGCGGGCCGTCCGGAGCGCGCCGAAGAAGGCCAGCCGCGCCTGCATCTCGGCGTCGACGTGCTGGCGCGCTGCTGCGCCGTCGGCTGCTTCGAAAGAGGCCTCCGGCCATGGCGTCTTGAGCGTTTCCAGCGTTGCGGCGATGCGTTCTTCACGCTCTATCTCGATGTCTTCATCCAACAGCGCAGTCAGTCCGGCGGTGAGGCTTTCCAGGTCGTCCTGAAGCGCCTGCGTCTGTTCCTGCCGCCGCCGGTCGATGACGCGGCGCAGCAGGTGCAGCGGGGTGGTGGGATGAAACGGAATCACCCGCCCGTCTACCTTGATCTGCGCATGCACCTGGCTGACGTACCGCCGGATCACCTCGCGTTCGGATTCCGGAATATCCGGATCGGCGATCATGGTGGTGGCGGCGGCGCCCCAGAGCCCCGACAGGTCTTCCTGCGCGCCCTGGTCTGCCATCTCGGCAATTTCACGCTCCAGCCGGCGGACGATCTTTTCGCATTGCTGCGTCTCTTCGTCATCCAGCGAGAGTTGCGCCAGCGCCTCATCCACCAGCGCCGAGACAGGTTTGGCGGCGGCTCCGTCTTCGTCTTCGACGACGCAGATGGGATATTCGCCGCGCGCGGAGGCCGAGGTGCCCAGCGGCGCCAGATGCGGCGGCAGCAGCCCGGATGACCCGGTCGCGGCCTCCGGACGAAGCCCCCGGTGATGAAAAAGGCGAAGCGCTTGAACCGGATCTTTCACGGTGTGAGTAACGACGTTTTGCATTTTGGGTAGCCGGGATAACGGTAGGGGCAACTCTTACTGTCGCGCGTTGTGGCGCGGTTGGCGGGGGTCACTAGTCATTGGTCACTGGTCATTGGTTGTTTATCATCCACCAGTGACCAGTGACTAATGACCTGCGCCATCCATCGCGCATCGCGCCGACATCGAAACAGCCATAGAACATCGTCTGCCAGCTTATCCAGGATTGGAGACGACCTGCTTTTTGTCGACCTTGGGCTTTTCGTCTTCATCGACGCTGCCGTAGCCTTCTTCTGCGCGCTTTTCCTCCGCTTCTAGCGCCTTCTTTTCGGTGTCTTCTTTGTCTTTTGCCATCGGCCTTCACCAGGGTTTAGGTGGTTTGCCAGGGCCGGTTCGGCGTGGCCTTCGCCGTCCGGTTTGGGGGCATTGGATGGTAGGCCGGAATCTTCGTTTTCGGTGTCAGTTCTTTTCTCATCGACGCTGTAGGGCGCCGCCCCTCACATAGTGTGGGGGTTTTCCTTACAGCCCTTGTAGGGTTTAAAGGACTTGTTTGAAGTCGTGGATTTGATAAGATTGGCGTGGCTAGAAAACGTAAGGTGATATTACGCAAGACCCCCCACCTTGCACGAGGGGTGGTGTTGGTCATTAGTCACTGGTCACTGGTGAAAACATCCAGTGACTAGTGACCAGTGACCCAAACCAACGTCAGGTCGAAGCGACAACACCGGCCTAACCAGAACGTGTAGACGTGCCTGTTATGAACAGACGACAACTGCTCAAAACCCTCTCGCTCGCCGGCCTGACGCCCCTGGTGACGAGCTTTGCGCCGTGGAGCCCTGCGCCCCGGCGGGCTTCTTCCTTCATCATCACCGACCGCCCCAGCGAAGACGTGCCCCGGCTCCTGCGCCTGCTCGGTCTCGACGCTGCCTCCGCGCGCGTCACGAAGACGCCGATGCAACCGGCAGCGCAGGATCTATCGCTGCTCCGAGACGGCAGGCTCATCGATCCGACGATGCCGGAGGTGCCGGATGCGCTGGCGCGCTTCGCCGCCGAACTCCGCGCCCGCGCGCAACCGGGCGCCCTGTTTGTCTCGATAGAGCCCCGGCGGGATACGCCGCGCGACGTGGTGGTCTTCGAATACGACGGGCAGGTCTACGACCAGATCCCCCTGCATCGATCCTTCGACCGGATCGAGATGCCGGGCCTCATGGGGCCGACGGTCTTTGCCTTGCGCGAGGGGCGACTCTCGGTGGTGACGTCATCGTGCCGGCACCAGCTTTGCAAAAAGATAGGCGCGCGAGCCGGTGGGCGCATCATCTGCGCGCCTAACCGTCTGGTAGCAACGTTGCCCCGCCCGGCGTCGATAGGGTTGGATGCGGTGACGGGGTGAGGAGTGTGGGCTGCACGAAGTGGGTTTAACCGCAGAGGTCGCAGAGGAGGCGCAAAGGGCGTGGAGTAGACACGCTGCGCTCTTCTTTGCGCTCTTTAGCAGTTTCACAAAAGGGACCAGGCCGATGAAACGCTGGAAAGGGACCATAGACCTGCTCTTCGACGCCGTTGAGGAAACCACGGATCTCGTCGAACGGACGCACGCTTCGGTGGCGGAGCGGTCGGTTCGTCCCTTTGCGGTCGTTGAGCCTCTCGCTACGGTGGCGGGCGCTGTCCGGGGCACGCACGACATCACGGCAAAAGTTGTTTACAAGACCATTCGCGCGGTGACGCGGGGGGTCAAAAGGCTGGTCGATGCGGGCGCTGCGCCATTCGCCGGAACGACGTCCGGCGGCCTTGACACGCCGCTTCGTTCGGATGCGAAAGGCCGTCTTTCGTGGTGGATGGATCACACCGAAGGCATGCTCAATGGGTTAGTCGGCGACCATTTGAACAAGCGTCGCAATGGGCTCGACCTCGGCATGAGCCTTCGTCATCAAGGGTGCCTTGTGCCGGTAGAGCGGGCAGTGCTCAAGCAAGCGTTCCCCAATGCCACGGGCAAGCTCTGTGTGTTCGTCCATGGGCTCAAATGCACAGAGTGGGTGTGGAGCACCGAGGCCGAACGTTTTTATGGAGACCCGGCGGCCAACTTCGGCACGCTGCTCAAGGCCGATCTCGGGTTTACGCCGTTCTACGTCCGCTACAACACCGGGCGTCACGTTTCGGAAAATGGCCGGCTGCTCTCGACGTTGCTAACGCAGCTTATCGAGGCGTATCCACGAGAGGTTGAAGAGATCGTGCTCGTCGGGCACAGCATGGGCGGGTTGGTTGTTCGGAGCGCAGCGCATTACGGCCAGGCGCGCGGCGAGCCCTGGATGCGAGAGTTGCGCCATATTTTCTGTCTGGGCACGCCGCATCTCGGGGCGCCGTTGCCCAAAGCCACTAATCTGGTGAGCAATGTGCTCGGGACTTTCGAGACGGCAGGCACGCAGGTCCCCGCACAGATCCTCAACGCCCGCAGCGCCGGGATGAAAGATCTGCAATTCGGCTACACCCTCGACGAAGAATGGCAGGATAAAGACCCGGGCACCTTGCTGGCAGATCATCGACGGAGCGTGCCGTTCGTCGACGGGGTGGGCTATTACGCCATCGCTGCGACGCTCACGCGCGACCCGGCGCATCCGATGGGACACCTGCTCGGCGATTGGCTGGTGCGCCCGCGTAGCGCTGCGGGCCATGCGTCTGAGCCCGCGCGCCGGATCCCCTTCCGCTCAGTTCGGATCTTCAACGGGATGAATCATTTTCACCTCGCTAATCACCCGGACGTCTACGCGTTCATCAGAGAGACGGTCGGGGGTGAGCAGGGCGGGTTCAGGATCGTAAAACGTGAAACGTGAGGGTGCCTTGCTTAACCGTTTCTAAGGGCACCCTCACATTTCACGAATTACTGCCCTTCGATAGGCGGGGCGCCTACGGTTTGCATGGCGGTTTCCAAATCGGGCATGACGGTTTCGACAAACTGATTCAGTTCCGCCTCGGCCTCGGCCATCTCCGCCTTGCCGATGGCTACCATCTCCTTATGCATCTCGGTGGGGCCGTACGTGGTGTTCAGGCCGCGAAAACCCGTGAAAAAGCGAGACTGCGGCGACGGCGGGTTGCGCTCGCCGATTTCGCTTTTGGATCGATAGCCACGCACCTTCACGTCCAGCGCCTGCAACGTCTGCCGGGCCTCGTAGAGACGCGTCACGAGATCATTCGAAGGACGGTCGGCGCGGGCCAGGGCGGTTTCCATGGCTTCGATCTTGTCCATCTGTTCTTCCATCAGGTTCGAAAACATCGCCATTTTTCCCTGGAAGGCCTCCATTTCTTTGCGGAAGGCGATGATTTCATCCGGCGAGGCGCCCTGGAGGGCCGGGTCGTGCAGGGGGGCGACCTCGAAGCTTATCGGCCCCGACAGTTCGCTCACGACGCCGTCCGCCGTCTTGATCAGCGTGGCGGTGTAGGTGCCGGGCGTCGCCAGGAAGCCGTTGTTGCTGCCGGATGATTCGCCGGGTTCGATCAAGCCTTTCGAGGTGTATCGCAAATTCCAACTCACCCGGTGGAAGCCTTTAGACGTTTTGCCTTTCACCCGGTTGGCTACGCTGCCCGACGCGTCGCGCACCACGATTTCGACGACGTCGGCCACTTCGTTGCGTTCGGCTTCGAGGGCTTCCCAGCCGGGGAATTCGATGTCGCCTTCGCCGGCTTCTTTTTCGCGCTTCTTGCGCTCGGCTTTTAACGTCGTCGAGCCTTCCTTCAGGTAATACGTGAAAGTCGCGCCGAATTCTGGGTTGGGCGCGGCATAATAGCTGGATCCCTGCGAGCCGCCGGCCACGTCTCTGGGCCGGTAGAGATAGGCTTGCCGGGCGGGGAAGAGATGCGCGTCCTGCGCCAGCAACTCCGCATTCACGTCGCGCAGCGGGCTGTAATCGTCGAGGATGAAAAAGCCTCGCCCGAAAGAAGCCGCCACAAGATCATTTTCTCTGCGCTGGATGGTGACATCCCGGAAAGAAATCGTCGCGTCGCTGTTGACCTTCACCCATTCGCTCCCACCATCGACGGTGAAATAAATTCCGAACTCGGTCGCCGCAAAGAGCAGGTTCGGATTCACGTGATCCTGGACGATCCGCCAGACCAGCGTCCGCTCTGGCATATTCCCGGCAATCGATTCCCACGAACGGCCTTTGTCCGAGCTTTTGATCAGATACGGATTGAGATCGCCGTATTTGTGATTGTCGAGGGCGGCGTAGACCACGTTGGCGTCGTGGAGGTCCGCGTAGAGATTATTGACGAACGCCGTCTCCGGGATGCCCTGGATGCTGCCCGCCTCCACACGCGTCCAACTCCCGCCGTCGTCTTCGCTGATCTGGATGATGCCGTCGTCGGTGCCGGCATAGAGCAAGCCCGCTTGAATGGGCGATTCGGCCAGCGACGTGATGGTGTTGTAGACCGACATCGCCCCGAAGTCCCACGCGTTATCCCAACTTTGCACCCGGCCCATAATCGGCAGCGCAATCCGATCTTGATCACGGGTTAAATCATCCGAAATGGGCGTCCAGCTATCGCCCCGGTTGGTCGATTTCCAGACGCGATACGAGGCAAAATAGAGCGTCGTGGGCGAATGCGGGCTGACGACGATGGGCGCATCCCAGTTGTAACGCTCATACTTCTCGCCTTCGCGCGCCTGCGGCTGGATGTAGACCTGAGCGCCCGTCACCAGATCCACCCGGTGCAAGACGCCCTGTTGCGATTCGGCATAAATGATATTGGGATTGCCCGGCTCCGTCGCCGATTGATGGCCGTCGGCGCCGAGGGTTTTGAACCAGTCGGCGTTGCGGATGCCGTGCCAGTTGTCGGTGCGCGACGGGCCGCCGTGCGAGCCGTTATCCTGGGTGCCGCCGTAGACATTGTAGAACGGCAGCGCATCGTCCACCGCGACTTTGTAATACTGCGTGACCGGGAGGTTTTCGATAAACCGCCACGTTTCCGCCCCGTCGAAACTCTCGAAAAGGCCGCCGTCGGTGCCCATCAGGATGTAGTCCGGATCGTCGGCGCGGAAGGAGATGGCGTGGTTGTCGGAGTGTTTGGTGCTTTCGTTGAGGCGGCGGAAGGTCTTGCCGAAATCATCGGAGATCTGGGTGCGAAAATCCATCAGATACAACCGGCCTTCGGCGTGCGGCGTGGTGTACAACTCCTGATAATAATGCGGCCCCGTCGCCCCGGACACCGCATCCGACATCTTCGTCCACGACCCGCCCCGGTCGCTCGACATAAAGACGCCGCCTTCGGTCCGATCCAGTTCGATGGCGGCGTAAATATGATCCGGATTGTGATAGGAAATGGCTAAACCGATTTTGCCGAGGTTGGAGCCCGGAATGCCCTTTTTGGAGGCCGTCCACGTCTCGCCGCCGTCGGTGCTTTTGTGCAGGCCGGAGCCGGGTCCGCCGCCCAGATACGCGGCGACGTTGCGATGCCGTTGCCACGTAGCCGCATACAGCACATCCGGGTCTCGCGGATCCATCACGATATCGGTGACGCCCACCCACTCGTCATCGCCCAGCGTCTTCGTCCACGTCTCCCCGCCGTCGGTCGATTTATACAGCCCGCGTTCGCCGCCCGAACTCCACAGCGGCCCCTGCGCGGCGACCCAGATCACGTCGGGGTTCTCAGGATGGACGATGATCTTGGAGATGTGCTCGCTCTCTTTGAGCCCCATGTTCGTCCAGCTTTTGCCGTCGTCGGTGCTCTTATAAATCCCATCGCCATAGGCGACGTGGCGCCCGCCGACGTTCTCGCCGGTGCCCACCCAGATCGTGTGCGGGTTGTTGGGATCGATGGTGATGCACCCGATGGAATAGGACCCTTGCCCGTCGAAGAGCGATTTCCAGGTGGTGCCGGCATTCTTCGTCTTCCACACCCCGCCGGATCCAACCGCCACATACCAGACATTATCGTCTTCCGGGTGCATGGCGATATCGGCGATACGCCCGGAGGTAAACGCCGGGCCGATGTTGCGCAGCTTGAGCGCCGAATAGTTGGTTTCCGAGACGATGGTGCCTCCGTTTTGCGCAAAAAGCGGGGTAACACAAAGCAGGGTCACGAGCAGCAACACGCATCCTTTGGCTTTCATGGCGACGTCGTTCGTTAAGTGCATATGGCAGCGATACCGCAATTAACGAATCGGAGAGGTGAGATGCTGATTTTATCGGTTTTGTGTGAGAATCGGAGGGGAGTAGTTGGAGTAAACTCAGAAGCATTCTCTCTCGGTTTGGCGTAGAGCTTCACTGAACCGATCAAGATTGGAAAGATCTATCTTTAAAGTCGCTGTTATGGTCTTTGGAGACTCCGGTGTAGCCTCCTCAAGAGCCTCTTCTATTTGCTGTAATAGATTGGGGCCAAAGGCTTCTATCCTTTCGATAGTATCACGCATGAACTCCGCCATTTCTAGAGCCACGGGCCTAAAGCATTCATCTATATTTGCACGCCGAATACGCTGAGACCATTCGATCATTTCCTGATAAACTTGTCCGACTTTGCGAGCCACAAATACGATTTCTGCTACATCTCCGGGCTGTCCAGATGGTTTGAGTGCTTTCTGCAACACTTCATTTCCCAGTTTATCGAAGGTAAGTATTGTCTTCTCCAACTCGGCCAAACGTGCTCTTACCCACGAGGGGGCCTCTTCAAGGGGAATGTCGTCTCCGGGGCCTAGGACAATGCCAAGGCGATGTTCTTCACGTAGAGCCCAACGGTTCTCAATCTCATCAGTTAGCACTTGCGCGAATAAGCGATAATCCCAGGCCTCCGGTTGCTCAACAGCGAGCCTTAATGCCATGCCGTGTAATGATTGTAACACTTCGCCAGCACCTTGATTCCGCAACCGAAGTCGCAGTTTCAGCCCTTCATTCATAAGATGCGCGAATTGTACTCGTATCGTCTTGACAACATCTTGGGCGTATTCAAATTCATGCATCCATATTTTATCTACCGAGCGCACTTTTCTTATAAAATCAAACACTCGCACGTCATCCACTGCATGCGAGAAGTCAGCATCCGGGCTTTTTTTCCATACTGGAAGCAGTGCGAGTACACCTTTATCAACAAAGGCATAGACTGGAATCCCTTTAGTTCGGGCTGCAAGGTATTCAAGGTTTGTTATCGATTTGGCGCTTCGGTCATCGACTGAACCGTATCGACCGCCGATGATGAGCACTAAGACATCAGCGTTTTGTTCGACTCTACGACGGCAGTTTTCAATAGTGTCTTCATCGGGGTCTACGGGAAATGAATGATGCTCCGAAAGTAACGCCTGATAGCCTAGTTCTTCTTCGATGAACTGTCGTAAATCACGGCGAACCTGTCGAAGGTCATAAAAGGTCGAACTGATCATGATTGCTGGTCGCGCTGCCACCGTATTACCTTTGTTCAATTGATGTAATCACTTAGGTAGGCATCTTTCCGGCTAAACGGCACTTGTGCTATATTGAGCTATGTCCGAACTCGATGCCTATATCGCCCAACTCAACCAACAC
>JANQES010000013.1 GCA_028278205.1 Rhodothermales bacterium | reverse complement strand
GGATCATCTCGATCAGCGTTGGTGTGTCAAAATTCATAAATTTGGGCTGATTCTGTAGCCAAAACCGTTAAAAGGGCGATGGATGAGAAGTATATCGGACGCACTGCCTTGCTACTCGAAGCGTTTCGGCGCGGCGAGGGGCGGGCCGTGGCGCTCGACGATCTGATTGCGTTGATGAAGCAGGAAAGCGGCGCGAAGGGCTATCTCTCCTCGCTCTATTTTGCCGGCGCCGAAGGCGATCATTCGTTCTTCCTGCAAAACGACCGCATGGCGATGGGCCTGGTCGTGCTGCCCGAAGATGCCGAAAAAGCCGGTCTCCGCAAACGCCATCCGCATCAGACCGAAGTGATCGTCGTGCTCGACGGGACGCTGCGCCTGGAGATCGCCAAAAACAGCGGGCAGCATCTTCAACTCGATCTCGTCCAGGGCGACGTGCACGTGATCGAACCGGGCGAATGTCATCGCATCACGCCCGTTGCGGGGCAGGACGCCGCCTTTTTGTTCGTCAAAACCAACCCGGCGCAAGAGCCCAGAGGCGAGGAGTGCGACCTGTGAGAAATAGTCGGTAAATCTACAGAGCGCCAAAGCCATGCCTCTTTAGTTTATCCCCAAAAAACCGTAATGTTAGCGTTCACCCAATGCATTACGAGGTAGTCTCTTGGCATCCCGATTTTTCCCCACGCTGATTCTCTTCCTGGCTGTGTGTGTGCTGGCGCCCCGGCAGGCGCAGGCGCAAGCGGCGATGATGGCAGACACTACGCCGGTCGAGGAGGAAGTGCCGCTGGCTGTGGCGTCGCATCACGAAACGGCCCCGGCGCTCGACGGCGACGTGCTCGGCGACCCGGCCTGGGCCGGCGCCGAACCCATCACCGGCTTCTGGCAGACCACGCCCAACGAAGGCGACCCGGCCTCCGAACGCACCGAAGTCCGCATTATTTACACCGACAAAGCCCTCTACGTCGGCGTCGTCTGTTTCGACCGGGAGCCCGAAGGCATCATCGTCTCGGACAGCCGCCGCGACGCGCCGCTCGACGAGACGGACAGCTTCCGCCTCATCTTCGACACCTATCTCGATGGGCAGAACGGGTTCGTCTTCGGCACCAATCCCGCCGGCATCGAATACGACGCGCAGGTCACCAAAGAGGGGCAGGGTGCGTTCGGCGCGCGGCAGCAGACCGGCAGTGGCGGCGGCTTCAACATCAACTGGGACGGCTCCTGGGACGTCCGAACTCGAATCTCGGAGGTCGGGTGGAGCGCCGAGTTTGAGATCCCGTTCCGCACGCTTCGCTTTCCGGGCGGCGACGACCAGACCTGGGGCGTCAACTTTCAGCGCAACATCCGGCGGCGCAACGAGCGGGCGTTCTGGACGAAGATGCCGCGTCAGTACGATATCGCCCGTGTCTCGCGCGCCGGACGACTCGACGGTCTCGACGTGCCGCAGCCGCGCAACCTCCAGATCATGCCCTACGTCCTCGGCCAGGCCAGCCGCGACTTCACGGTCACCGATGCGAAGACCGACGGCACCGGCGACTTCGGCGTCGATCTCAAGTACAGCATCACCCCCAGCATGACGCTCGATGCCACCTATAACACCGACTTCGCGCAGGTGGAGGTAGACGAGCAGCAGATCAACCTGGACCGGTTTAGCCTGTTTTTTCCCGAAAAAAGACCGTTTTTTCTCGAAAACGCCGGTTTGTTCTCGGTGGGCGTCTCGGAGTTTAACGGGCAGGAGGTCGAACTTTTCTTCAGCCGCCGCATCGGCATCGGGCCGGACGGCGAGGCTATTCCGATCCTCGGCGGGGCGCGGCTTTCGGGGCAGGTGGCCGGGCTCAACGTCGGGCTGTTGAATATGCAGACCGAGAAGGTGGGCGGTGTGGCGCCGGCCAACAACTTTTCGGTGGCGCGCGTCCGGAAAGATCTACCCAACCGCTCGGCCATCGGCGTGATGGTGGCCAACCGCATCAGCACCAGCGACATCACCTTCGACGATCCGGACATCGAAGAACCCGCCGACGATAACCAGACCGTGGCGGTGGACGGGCGGCTGGGCCTCGGCGAATACGGGCAGGTGTCGGGCTTTCTGGCGCGGACGTTCTCGCCGCATCTCGACGGCGACGAATATGCTTACAACCTCAACCTGAGCTACGTCTCGAATGTCTGGCGGCTCAACGCCACCTTCACCGAGGTGGCCGACAACTTCAACCCGGAGATGGGTTTCCTGCGCCGCAGCAGCGAATATCGCAAGCTGACGGGGCTAGTCTTTTATGCCTATCGACCAGAGAATTTGCTCGGTTTGCACGAACTCCGCCCGCACGTGAGCTATCAGGGTTTCTGGGATTTCAGCGGATTTCAGGAGACGGGCCGCTGGCACATCGACAACCACTGGGAATGGAAGAGCGGCTTTGAGATTCACACGGGCATAAACCTGACGCGGGAAGGCGTCAAGGAGACGTTCGAGATTTCCGACGGCGTGCTCGTCCCGCCTGACACGTATGATCACGCGGAGGCGCAGATCGTGCTGATTACCAACCAGGGCAAGAAGGTCAGCCTGAGCAGCCGCAACTTCATCGGCGGTTTCTTCGGCGGCGACCGCGTCAACCTCGCCGGTACGTTCCGTTTACGGGCCAACGAGGCGCTCACGACGGAGTTCACGATCTCGCACAACAACATCAGCCTGCCCGGCGGCGATTTCACGACCAACCTGTTCCGGGCGCGCGTCTCGTACTCGTTCACGCCGAGGATCTACGTGCAGGGGCTCTTCCAGTACAACGACAGCGCCGATCTGTGGTCGGCCAACCTGCGTTTCGGCTGGCTGCAGGCGGCCAACACCGGGCTCTTCATCGTCTTCAACGAAGTCAGCGAAACGAACGAATTCTTCGGTGGACCGCAAGCTCGAAGCATCACGCTCAAGTACAGCCGGCTGTTTAATGTTCTGCGGTGAAACGTAAAACGTGAAACGTGAGGGAGCTTGCACAACGGTTGGTAGGGCTCCCTCACGTTTCACGTTTTACGTTTCACGCAGTCTCATCAAAACCACCTGCCTCCGATGACTGCGAGAACATCTCTTATCCTCACCCTCCTCCTCACCCTCACCCTCCCCGCATTGGCGCAGAATGAGCTGGGCGACCGTGTGAATGCCCGTGCTGCCGAGGTCGAAGAGCGGGTGATCGAATGGCGGCGCGACATCCACGCCAACCCGGAACTGGGCAACCGCGAGTTTCGGACGGCAGCGCTGGTGGCGGATCATTTGAGAACGTTGGGGATGGAGGTGCGCACCGAGGTGGCGCATACCGGCGTGGTGGGTCTCCTGCGCGGCGGCAAGCCGGGGCCGGTCGTCGCGCTCCGGGCCGACATGGACGCGCTGCCCGTCACCGAACTGGCCGACGTGCCGTTTGCCTCGAAGGTGCGGACGCAGTACAACGGGCAGGAGGTCGGGGTGATGCACGCCTGCGGCCACGACAACCACGTCGCCATTTTGATGGGCGTGGCCGAGGTGCTGGCGTCGATGCGAGAGGATCTGCCAGGCTCGGTCAAGTTTATCTTTCAGCCTGCCGAGGAGGGCGCGCCGCGCGGCGAAGAGGGCGGCGCGGACCTGATGCTCAAAGAAGGCGCGTTCGAAAATCCGAAGCCGGAAGTGATCTTCGGCCTGCACGTGTGGCCTGCACGGGTGGGTCAGGTCTCGTACCGGCCCGGCGGCTACCTGGCAAGTTCAGACGGCCTCTACATTAAAGTAAAAGGACGGCAGACGCACGGCGCGCTGCCCTGGGGCGGCGTCGATCCTATCGTCGTCGCGTCGCAGATTGTCCTCGGGCTCCAGACCATCGCCAGCCGTCAACTCAACGTGACGACCACACCGTCGATCATCACGGTAGGCAGCATCCACGGGGGCGTGCGCGGCAATATCATCCCGGACGAAGTCGAGATGACCGGCACCATCCGGACGTACCTTCCCGACGTGCGCAAAGACATCCACCGGCGCGTGAAGCAGACCGCCGAGCACATCGCCGAGAGTGCCGGCGCGACCGCCGAGGTGCGCATCCGCTACGGCTATCCCGTCACGGTCAACGATCCGGCGCTGACCGAGAAGATGATTCCGACGCTTGAGCGGGCCGCCGGGGCGGAGAACGTCGTTCTCGACACCCAGCATACGGGGGCGGAGGATTTCTCCTACTTTGCCCAGGAGGTGCCCGGCCTCTTCGTCTTTCTCGGCGTAACGCCCGAAGGCCAGGACCCGGCCACCGCGCCGCGCAACCACTCGCCCTATTTCTTCGCCGACGAAGCCGCCCTCGTCGTCGGCGTCCGCACGCTGGCGCATCTGGCGGTGGATTATATGACGATGGGGCGTTGAATTTCGATTTTGAATTTCGATTTTGAATTTCGTTGACGAAATTCAAAAAAATGTACGTCCCGTTCGATGAACGGGACAGCAACCCTGGATCCTGCTCGGATGATCTTTGATTTATTAGGAGGCTTTGCAAAACATCATAGGTGGGATGCGGGTTCATACGGGCCTGAATCGATGTTCCACCTGCCGTCAACAAGCTCGCCATGCCCAGCCCGA
>JANQES010000112.1 GCA_028278205.1 Rhodothermales bacterium | reverse complement strand
GGGGTGTAAACAGCCCGCTTTTACACCCTCCGGCCCTTCGGGCCACCTCCCTCAAGGGAGGGGTGTGTTGTGCCCATCAACACCTTCCGATCACTACCACGGTTTTAAAGGTTTTTAAGGAAACGGGATACCCTTCATCCGTCAGCTTATAAAAACAATCCAAAATTACTTCGTCAGTCGCTGCGCTCGTGTCAAAATCTAAAATCCCTTACCCTGTCCGGGGTTTCCACTGTTCCATCATGGTAGCGGCTTTTTCGGTGATCGAGAAGATTTCTTCGAGCGGCGCCTCGACGTAGAGGAAACCTTCCTGCACCAGATAGTCGATGAGGCCGTCTACGTGATGATCCGGCACAGGTTGCTCGTCGAACCACGCATGGCGCGGCACGTCTTGCTCGATCTGGTGGAGAATGTGCCGCATGACGGGTTCGTCGTCCGGGGTGATGACGACGGCGCGGTGGCGGCCCAGGCAGATGTCGCACTGGCCGCATCGTTCGGGGCTTTTTTCACCGAAATAGGCCAACAAAAAATGACGGCGGCACGTAACCGAGCGGGCATAGCGAAGCATGTCGCGCAGCCGGGCTTCGGCACGTTTTTTAGCGCGGCGGACGGCCAGATCGTCCACCGGCAGGCGCACAGCGCGGGGTTCGTTGAACTGCACGCGGAGGGCCTGGTCGGGCGCGCGCCACTGAATCAGACCATGTTCTTTGAGAAATTCCATCCCGTGCAACAGCCGGTCGCGCAGCACAGCCGTCCGCCGCTCCAGCAGGCGCAGGTCGATCTCCCACCAGCCCGCGAAAGCGTCGGCGTGGACAGTGCGCAGCAACGCCATGACGAACCGCGCCAGCGCTTTATTCTGAAGCCCTTCGGCGTAGCGGCGCACCGCGTCGGCAGGCTGCTGGAAGCGTATCAGGCCGTGATGCCGGTGCGACGGCAGCGCCTGCCACGTCTCCTGCCGCATCAGCAACTCCACTGCCGCGCGCACCCGGCTCGGCGCAAACCCCGTCAACTGTACGATAGCGTCTACGTCGAGCGTGACGGGGTCTTCGGGGAGCACGCCGTGGGGGATCTGCGCCAGGTTGCACACGGCATCGTACACCCGCGCGACGGACTTGGCGTCGGGGTGGCTCTCTTCGATGAGGGCGCGCTGTGTGGCTTCGTCGCGGGGGGTGAAGATCAACACGGCGTAGGCCTTCCGGCCATCGCGCCCGGCGCGGCCCGCCTCCTGATAATACGCCTCCAACGACGCCGGCACATCGACGTGGATGACGAAACGCACCGCCGGCTTGTCGATACCCATCCCGAACGCGTTGGTCGCCACGACGACGCGGGCGCGGTCTTCGAGCCACGCCTGCTGCGCCTTTTCGCGATCCTCCGCCGAAAGACCGGCGTGGTAGGCCACCGCCGCCTCGCCCTGCTCCGTGAGCCACGTCGCCCAGGTCTCTACACCGCGCCGGGTGGCCGCGTAGACGACGCCGCTGCCGGGCACGCCCGTGAGCACGTTGCGCACCGTCTCGCGCTTGCTCTCGGTCCGAAAAAGCGACCACACCAGATTGGGCCGGTCGAACCCTTTGACGAGCACTTCGGGATCGCGCAACGCCAGATGCTCGACGATGTCGCGCCGCACTTCGGGCGTGGCCGTAGCCGTGACGGCGAGCGTCTGCGGATCGCCCAGCAGCGTCCGGGCCTGGGCGATCTTTAAATAGGACGGGCGAAAATGATGCCCCCACTCGCTGATACAGTGCGCCTCGTCGACGGCCAGCAGGTGTACCTTCAACCGCGCAGCGCGCGCCAGAAAAACCTCGGACTGAAGACGCTCCGGCGCCACGTAGAGCAGCCGATAGCGCCCGAACTCTGCGTCGGTCCATCGCTGGTCGATCTCGCGGGCCGGCAGGGTGCTGTTGATGAACGCCGCCGGCACCCCGCGCGCGTTGAGCCCGGCCACCTGATCTTGCATCAACGCGATCAACGGCGAGACGACGAGCGTCAACCCCGCCCGCATCAGCGACGGCACCTGATAACACACCGACTTGCCGCCGCCCGTCGGAAGAATCGCCAGCACGTCGCGCCCGGCCAGCACCGCTTCGACGGCCTCGCGCTGCCCCGGCCTGAACCCGGCATGCCGCCAGTGCCGACGCAGCACAGCCTGCGCTTCTTCCATCAACGAATGCGGCTCTGCTTGCATAGAATCGGCGATTTTTTACCATTCCCTGCGCACCTTTCTTTCTCTGAGCGCAAGGCAATATGTCCTAAGCGTTTAGTTAAATACGCGGAGGGCGCACAGTGCAAAGTATCAAAAAATATTTTCGAACCGAGGTTATATTTCGCCGAAAAATGTGTCTATATAAATGCACATCAAGGAAGGCCTGTGTGAGAAATCACTTCTGGGCCTGCTTATGATGGTGGGGGAGCCGGTGCGACCGCCAAGGCCGCACCGGCTCATTTTGATTTTGGATTTTGGATTTTGGATTTTGGATTGGTCTGATTCGGCACCGTTTTCTTAATCGAAAAAGCCTCAGCGGCTCCAACCGCCGAGGCTCTTCCGGTTTTTGGATTGGTTGCAAATCAACAATCCAAAATCCAAAATCTAAAATCAAAAATGGACTCACCGCCTCGTGTGTCGATCATCATCGTCTCGTGGAATGCTTTGCCGCTGTTGAAGCAATGCATGCCCTCGGTGGTCGCCACCGACTATCCCGACCTTGAAATCATCCTCGCCGACAACGCCTCGACCGACGGCTCTGCGGAATGGGTCGAAGCAACCTTTCCCGATGTAAAGATTGTCCGGCATCCTGAAAACTGGCTTTTCTGCCGGGGCAACAACGCCGCCGTCCCCCACGCCACCGGCGACTATATCGTCCTGCTCAACAACGACATCGAGACGCCGCCGGCATGGCTGCGCCCGCTCGTGGCGGCGATGGAGGCTGCGCCGGACGTCGCCGCCGTGCAACCGAAGCTCCTCCAGTACGACCAGCGTGATCATTTCGAATATGCCGGTGCCGCAGGCGGTTTTCTG
Organism: Rhodothermales bacterium; assembly: GCA_028278205.1. Lineage (GTDB taxonomy): Bacteria > Bacteroidota > Rhodothermia > Rhodothermales > Bin80 > JANQES01. Next base: position 5,232 of record JANQES010000112.1, on the reverse strand, counting down.
GACCGATATGGCTATCCGTTCACGCGCGGGCGGGTGTTCTTCACACTCGAAAAAGACGAAGGTCAGTACGACGAAGCGCGCGACGTTGACTGGGCCACCGGCGCCGCGCTGCTGCTGCGCCGCGCGGCGCTCGACGAGGTGGGTTTGCTCGACGAACGCTTCGAGATGCACATGGAAGAGATCGATCTGTGCTGGCGGCTCTGGCGGCACGGCTATCGCGTCCGTGTGGAACCGACGAGCCGCGTCTACCACATCGGCGGCGGCTCGCTGGCGCAGGGCAGCCCGCGCAAGGTGTATTACAACTTCCGCAACAGCCTGTTGATGCTCTACAAAAACCTCCCGCCTGCCCGCTGGCGCCTCCTCTTCCCCGTCCGCCTCTTGCTCGATACCGTGGCGATGCTACGTGCCCTCATCAGCGGGCGCCCGCGTGAGACTGCCGCCATCCTCCGCGCCTACCGCGACGCCCGCCGCCTCCGCCGCACCTACACCGCCGACCGTCCCGCCGCCTCAGAAACCAAAGCGCCTCCCTCCTATCGCGGCACCATCGTCGTCGATTATTTTCTGCGAGGACGGCGGCGTTTTTCGGAGTTGCCGGAAGGTCGGTTTGAAAGCATTGCCGCAAAGTCCCGTAGGGACGACCTGTTTGTAGAACGGGGCATCTCCCCCCAAAAAGCCCCGTAGGGGTGACCTGTTTTTTAACAGGCCGCTCCGGAGCCTGCCCCCTGATTCTCCTGCGAAGGCAGGAGGAAGGCGGGGGGAGCTTTCTTTTTTATTCTGGGGCGGTGCTACAAATAGGTCGCCCCTACGGGGCTTCTTCTGGAATCCAGATTGTAAACATCCCCTAATGAAAACTCAACGTCGAAATAGCGACCACGCATGAGGAGAAGCCGATGACGAGCAAGAGCAGGCCGCTTACCAGCGCTCCTTTGCCATACTCCGGCTTGCTCATGATAAAAAAGATCACGCACAGTGCTATGTTGATGGCGCCATGGGCTAGCATGGCGAGGCCGCCATAGACATACAATATTTCCATTCCGCCCTCGGCGGTAAGTAAGATCATCACGAGGAACAGCCCCATATAGGCCAGCAAGATGAACAGGTTGATGCGCCCGACTTTTTTCATCGGATGCATGCCGTCCTGATCGTCGCCGTTTGGATGATTGTCTTCAGGTTCCATAAGCCCGGTTTACGTTAATACTGAAAGCCCGCCACGCAGGCCGAAAAACCGACGACGCCCAGGATCAAGGCGCTCAACAAAAGCCCCAGGCCCCACTCCTTTTTGCCCATCACAAACATCACGATCATCGCCACGAGGTTGACGGCGGCCTGCCCCAGCATCATCAGGCCGGATACAATCAGCCCTTCGTCGCGCCCTTCAAAGGCCATGAGCACGCCGGTGTAGAGGACGACGATCACCAGATTGATGAACAAGGCGCGGCTCAAAGGCCTCATGCCCTGCTGTTCGTCTTGTTCGTCGTCGTACGGATAGTCGTCTTCAGGTTCCATCGCAGGGTCTCTAAGAAAACGCGGGGACGGCTTCTTCCTGCAACTGCTTCAGATAAACCTCTTTATCATCCCGGTAGAACAGGTTCATCGTCTCGAACGGGATGATGCGGCCATCTTTGTGGACGATGTGTACGCACGACTTTTTGATGGCCCGCACGTCGAAGTTGTAGGCGTCGATAAACTGCATCACGATGATGCGGAAGAGGTTGTCGTAGGCCAGCGTGGGCGCCGAGATCAGCGGCAGGCAACACATCAGCTCGCGCAGATCGCCGGCCACGGCATCGACCGAGTTGCCGGTGCTGAAGAGACGAAGCAGGTGCCCTCTGAGGCGCTCGTCTTGCTCGTAGACGATGGTGTTGCGCGAGTTATCGAGCAGGTCGCTGGGGTCGATCAGGTGGGTGAGCGGGAAGACCTGCCCGCCGAGCTTGAGCGCGTAGCCCATCACCAGGGCATCCGGGTTGCAGGGTACGGGGATGAGGTCTTCCGGGGCAAAAACGTCGGTTTGCTCCAGGATGGCCGTCCGCACGTCGGTCAGCGTAAAGCGGTCGGTGGCGGGGTCGAAGTCGTCGAGACGCCCGGCGATCTGCGTGGGTTGGAACGTCACGCCGCGCACGCACGGTTGCTTAAGCGCATAGTCGATGATCGCGCCGATCTCGTCGGTGTTGAGCCCGTGTTGGAGCGTCACCACGAGCGTCGTCGAGAGGCCCGTGGCGTTGAGGTGTTCGAGGGCTTTGCGACGGATGTCCGTGAGGTCTTCGCCCCGCATCTGTTGCAAGACGTGGGGCCGAAACGAATCGAACTGCAAGTAGATCTCGAAATCCGGCATGTACGACGCCAGCCGCTCGGCAAAAGCCGCGTCGCGGGCGATGCGGATGCCGTTGGTGTTGACCATCAGGTGGCGGATGGGCCGGGCCTTGGCGGCATCGAGGATCTCGAAAAATTGCGGGTGGACCGTCGGCTCGCCGCCGCTGATCTGGACGACGTCCGGCTCGCCCTCGTTGCGCACGATGACGTCGAGCATCGCCTCGATCTCCGCCAGCGTCCGATGCCGTCCGTACGTCGGCGACGACATGGCGTAGCACGTCGGGCACGTCAGGTTGCAACGGTCCGTCACTTCGATCAACGTCAGGCAGGAATGCTGTTCGTGGTCCGGGCAGAGGCCGCAATCGTACGGGCAGCCGAAGTGGGTGCGCGTGTTGAACGTCCGGGGATATTCGGAAGCTTTGTTGTAATTGCGGATGCGCTTGTAATACGCGATGTCGGTAGCGATGAGCACTTTCTGGCGACCATGCTCCGGGCATCGTTTGAGCATAAAAACCTTGCCGTCGTCAAAAACAATCTTCGCCTCGACCCGCCGGAGGCAGTCGTTGCACAGGCTAAGCGTGAAGTCGTAGTAGACGTAGTCTCTCGTCGGCATGGTTTCGGATTTTGGATTTTGGATTTTAGATTTTGGATTGGTCTTATCCAACAGCCTCATCTCCATCGAAAAAGCCCCAGCGGTCGTAACCGTCTCGGCTTTTTCGATTATTGGATTGGTTGGAAGTAAACAATCCAAAATCCAAAATCTAAAATCCAAAATTATCTGGTTTTGACAACCAGACGTTTCGGGAAGACGAACACCTTGTAGTAGTAGATCAGGCCCAGGATGCAGGCGATCTGGATGGTGGTCAGCCCGACGTCGAAGCGGAAGCCCGGCTTGAGCGCATCGGCGCCGAGGCGAAACAGCAGGTAGCCGGCCATAAAAAGCTTGAAGCGTACGCCGTCGGCTAAGATATAGGTTTGCTCGGTCAGATACAGCCCCAGCCAGAGCATCGCCAGAAAAAGAATTTCGTAGAGCGGCGCCGGATGCCGGAGGACGCCGTCGCCCAGATCCATCGCCCAGGGCACGGCGCTCGGCAGCCCGTGCGTGCCGTCTTCGACGCCGGCCAGAAAGCACCCGATGCGCCCGATGAGGATGCCCAGGATCAGCGGAAACGTAAACAAATCGCCCGAAGAGACGCGAACGCCGAGCCATTTTTTGGTGAGTTCAACACAAATCAACCCACCCAACAACCCGCCGACGATGGTCTTCTGCTGATAATAATACCACCACCCGGCCTCGCCGCCGCCCTGAAAGAAAAGAACTGGATTTTCCAACCCTCCCAACAAACGCGATCCCAGAAGCGCCCCGGCAGTCGCCCCGATGATGATCCAGACCCGGTCGGGCGCTTTGATCGGATCGGTCTTGCCTTTGCGCAGGTACAAGAAGTAGCGAAATCCGACAAAAAACGCCAGCACCTCGAACACCAGATGCGCATGCACCCGAAACGCGCCGATCTCGATGTAAAAAGGGAGATCCAATTAGGGATTTTAGTTTTTGGATTAGGCTCTGCTTGTACTCATAATGGCACACGGATGGACGCGGATATGACGGATTTACACAGATTTGTGTTGACGGCAGCGACAGGATCAACCTGCGATAAACCCTTTGTCTGATGTTGCGATGGTCGATCCTGTCGCTGCCGTCAACAATCCGCGTAAATCCGTACCATCCGCGTCCATCCGTGTGCCATTGCGAGTTGAAACCAGGCTCCAAAATCTAAAATCCAAAATCCAAAATCCACTAACCAGCCATTCGGTCGGCTTCGAATTTGAGGTCGGAGATGGCGCCCATGAGGACGAGGAACTCCGCTTCCGTCAGGTCGAAGGCCTGCATGATGGTGTCGGAGAGGGCGAGTTGTTTGTCTTTTTGGAGGCGGTCGGCGGTTAAGACGGCGGTGAGATTAGCCAGCATGACGATGCGTTGGAGCGGTTGGAAGCCCCTGCCGGCGCATAACTGGGCCAGGGCCTCGGCTTCCTCCATCTTGCAGACGTCTTTGATCTTGCGAGGCAGGCGCCAGCGCTCGCACAGCAAGCCGCCCAGGTAGGCGCTCGACGGCACGCCGTGCTCTTTCTCGGCTTCGCTGTAGAGGCATCCGTTATCTTCGGCAAACTGGCGCAGGGCGTTGAAGTGATCCGGAAAAAATTTGAGATAGACCATCTTGCCGACGTCGTGCAGCAGAGCCGGCGCCCACAAATCGCTCAAGGCGATATGCCGTTCGTAGCGATTGGCCAGGTAGCGCGCACACAACGCGGTATACAACGAATGATGCCAGAGCTGCTTGAACGCGCACGGATCGCTGAAGCCGAACGTGTTGACGACCGAAGACGCCAGCACGATGTTATGCACCTCTTGAATGCCCAGATAGGCCACAGCCATGTCGATGCGGCTGACGTCGCGGGGCAGGCTGTAATAGGCCGAGTTGACCACCTTCAGCACTTCCGCCACGATGCCGGGATCGCTGCTGATGATATTAACCACCCGGCTGATCGACACGTCGTCTGACTTGACCGCTTCCTGAAACCGGGTTAATACCTTCGGCAAAGCGGGCAGGACGCTGTGTTTATACAGAAAGGTCTTGGGGTCGATCTCGATTGGCGTAAGCGTTAACGTCTCCATCTCCAGGCCATCCTCTTCACTTCGGGTCTACGCATCGCTAAGTATCGGCTGATGGGGAACGGATTTTAGATTTTGGATTTTTAGATTTTGGATTTTCGATTGGGTGCGACCTGCTTCGTCTTTAATAATGCGAATTAAGGGTTGGGAATTTTGGGCATACCTGCCAGGTTTTGGAAACCTGGCAGGTATGGTTTTCGCCGTTTTCAGCTTGTTTTCAACGACTTTCTATTTCAACGCTGAATTCGCAT
>JANQES010000103.1 GCA_028278205.1 Rhodothermales bacterium | reverse complement strand
TGTTTCTTCGATGGTATGGACGGAGCAGCTTGCGTGGCTAAGATATCAACCTGCATCTGGCCTTGCCAGATAACTCCCTGGAACCCATATTGAGCCTTTTTTTTAAACAGGCCGCTCCTACGGAGCTATTTTTTGAGGATACGCGGCGGGCTACAAACAGATCGCCCCTACGGGGCTGTGAAATACAGCATGACTCATGTTCATAACAAAGCCCGGTGATTACTTCGTCAATCGCTTCGCTCGTGTCTTCGCCAGACGATGCCGGGCCACGCCATCACCCGATTAAATAATCAAAAACCGAAGAAACCCCGAACCTCATCTCGATTTGCCGGGTACATATTCTGCACAGTATCTCGTCTTTTGGCGCCGTCCTCCATGTTCATCCCCGATCATAAAGTCGAAGAAGTCCGCGCGGCCTCCGACGTCGTCGACATCGTCAGTGATTACGTGCGGTTGAAGAAGCGCGGGTCGAATTACTTCGGCCTGTGCCCGTTTCATAACGAAAAGACCCCCTCGTTCAGCGTCAATCCGAGCATGGGGATCTACAAATGTTTTGGGTGCAGTAAGGGCGGTAACGTCTTTCAGTTTGTGATGGAGATGGAGTCGATAGGCTTTCCGGAGGCGGTGCGGATGCTGGCCGAACGCGCCGGGATTCCGCTGCCCGAACAGGAAGCCGAACGCGAGCAGGCCAGCGAAATCGAGTCGATCTTTCATGCGCTACGGTTTGCCGCGCGTTTTTTCTACGATCAACTGACCCAGACCGAGGCTGGACGGCCTGCCCTCGATTATCTGACCGGGCGCGGCTTCGTGCCGAAGACGATCAAAAACTTCGGCCTGGGCTATGCGCCGGATCGGTGGGACGCGCTGCTCAAAGAGGCCGAGCGCAACCACGTCGAAGCCGAGGTGCTCGAAAAAGCCGGGCTGGTGCTGCCGCGCAAAGAGGGCGACGGCCATTACGACCGCTTCCGGGGGCGGGCTATTTTTCCCATCTTCTCGCACGTGGGCAAGGTGCTCGGTTTCGGCGGGCGTATCATGGATGCGGCGTCGGATCAGCCCAAATACATCAACTCGCCGGAGACGAAGGTTTACAACAAGAGCCGCGTGCTCTACGGGCTTTTTCAGGCCAAACACGCCATCCGCAAGAGCGAAGAGGTGATCCTCGTCGAAGGCTATACCGACGTCATCTCGTTGCATCAGGCCGGCGTCGAGAACGTGGTGGCCTCCAGCGGGACGGCGCTGACGGCGGAGCAGGTGAAGACGCTCGGACGCTATGCCAAACGCGTGTTGCTGCTCTACGACGCCGACACCGCCGGGGCCGACGCCGCGCTGCGCGGCATCGATCTGGTGCTCTCGCAAGGGTATTCGGCCTATGCCATCGCGCTGCCCGGCGGCGAAGATCCGGATTCGTACGTGCGCGAAAACGGCGGCGAGGCGTTTCGGGAATATGCCCGGAAACACCGGCAGGATTTCGTGACGTTCATCTACGGCCTGGCGCGTCGCCGGGGCCGGCTCGACACGCCCGAAGGCCAGGCCGAGGCGATGCACGCTATCCTGGCTTCGGTGGCGCGCATCCCGGATCCGCTGATGCAGGAGACCTTCATGCGCCGCGCCAGCGAAGTGCTCGACGTGCCCGACATGCAGTTGCGCCCGGTGCTGCGCAAGCTCTTGCGGGAGCAAAAGCAAAAGACCCAGCGCGAAGCCCGGCGCGAGACCCTCACGGCGGTCTCGCCGCCCCCGGAAACCGCGCCATCGCCCGGCGAACCGGACGCCGGCGCTGTTCGTGAACCGGCCCCGCCTGCGATGCCGGAGCCGGAGGTTTTGCCGCAGGAAAAGACGCTCCACCGCCTGATGCTCGAACACGGCGCACCGATGGTCAAGTTCATCCTCAGTCACATGGCCCTCGACGAGTTCACCGAAGGCCCCTCGCGCCGGATCGTCGAAATCCTGTTGCAGATGTATCACGACGAAGCCGTCGATACGCAGCGTTTTTTCGACGGGTCGTTCGATGAAGACATCCAGCAACTGGCTGCCGGGGTGCTGGTGGACCGGTATGAACCGTCGGAGAACTGGGCGGCCAGGAAGATCCACGTGCCGCGCATCAACGAAGACCCGGAGAAGGCTGCCACGAGCGCCATGACGCTGCTCAAGCTCAACCGCGTCAAGGAGGCCATCGACCGGCACAAGGAGACGATGTATCGCGCCGCCCAACACGGCGGCGATCTGCAAGCGCTGCAAGGCCAGATGATGCACCTGATCGAACTCCAAAAACAGATCGAACGCGGCGAATTTTTGAATTGGAATGAATCTTAACGTTTTCATGCTGAAAACGTTAAAAAATTCCCTTCTTGAGAGATAGGGTTGTTATGTTCTCTGCGAAAGTGCCCTCCGAAAGGTTGCGTAACACACCCCGCCGCTACGCGGCACCCCTCTCAAGAGGGGACTTTCGGTCGTTGTGCGTTTCAACCGTAGACAATTCCCCTCTTGAGAGGGGTGCCTCCCCCTGCGAAGGCAGGGGGAGGCGGGGTGTGTCAGCCAACGGTGCGGACAGGCACGCGCCAGATTGAAATCATCATGCCATCACCCCAAAAAAAGACCAAATCGCATCGTATTGCCGCCGAGGCGGATGGGCGCGGCGTCGTGCCGCCGAGGGCGACGGCGCCGCGTGAGGTGCCCGGAAAGGCGGCGCTGGATCATCCGTATCTGTATTTCAACCGGGAATTGAGCTGGCTCGACTTCTGCTGGCGGGTCTTTGGTCAGGCCCTCGATGCGCGCGAGCCGTTGTTGGAGCGGGTGCGGTTCCTCAGCTATACCGCCGGTCATCTCGACGAATTTTTCAGCAAACGCGTCGGCGGACTGAAGCGGCAGATGATGGCCGGCGTGCGCACGCTCTCGCCCGATGGACGCACGCCCCGGCAACAACTCAACCTGATCCGCGACGCCGTGCTGCCGCTCTACGACGCCATGACGGCTACCTGGGAGCAGGACCTCAAGCCGCGCCTGAAGGCCGACGCCGGCATGCACATCCTCGATTATCCCGACCTCGACGCCCGGCAGCAAAAGACCCTCCACGCCTATTTCCACGAACACATCTTCCCGATCCTCACACCGCTGGCCGTCGATCCGGGCCATCCCTTTCCGTTTCTTTCGAACCTGAGCCTGTCGCTGGCAGTTACGGTGCGGCATCCCGCGCGCGGCATGCAACATTTCGCCCGCATCAAGGTGCCCACAGGCCGGGGGCGGTGGGTGCCGCTCGGCGACCCGCTCCACGTCGTCCCGCTCGAACAGATCATCATCCACAATCTGCCTGAACTTTTTCGGGGCATGGAGGTCGTCAGCGCCCACACCTTCCGCGTCACGCGCAACGCCGACCTGAGCCGGGACGAAGAAGAGGCCGACGACCTGATCGCGGTGATCGCCGAAGAGTTGCGCGAGCGACGGTTCGCGCCCGTGGTCCGGCTGGAGGTCGAACGGACAATGCCGGAGCCGATGCGCGATTGGCTGCGGGGCCAGTTGTCGCTCGACGCCGAAGATCTCTACGAGGCTGAGCGGCTGATCGACTTCACCCATTGCCGAGAACTGGCCGACCGGGAGGTGCCGGCGCATCGCTATGCGCCCTGGGAGGCGGTCATTCCGGCGTCGCTCTCGTCGCAGGCTGAAGAAGAGGGGCCGGACGTCTTCGAAGTCATCCGGCGGGGCGATCTGCTGGTGCATCATCCCTACGAGTCGTTCCAGGGCAGCGTGCAGCGGTTCGTCGAAGAGGCGGCGGTAGATCCCGATGTGCTGGCGATCAAACAGACGCTCTATCGGACTTCGGAAGAGTCGCCGATTATGGCGGCGCTGATTCGGGCGGCGGAGGCCGGCAAGCAGGTGGCTGTGCTCGTGGAGGTCAAAGCGCGTTTCGACGAGCAGCAGAACATCGCGTGGGGGCAGCGGCTCGAAAAGTCGGGCGTGCACGTGACGTACGGGCTGGTGGGGTTGAAGACGCACGCCAAGGTGACGCTCGTGGTGCGGGCCGAAGAAGGCGGGCTGCGCACCTATTGCCACATCGGCACGGGCAACTACAATCCGGCGACGGCCCGTTTTTACACCGACGTCGGCCTGTTTACCTGCAACCCGGACGTTGGCACCGACGTGGCGAATCTGTTTCATTACCTGACCGGCTACGCGCCGTCGCAGCATTACCGCACGCTCATCGTCGCCCCGCGTTCGATGCGGCAGGCTTTTGTCGATCTGATCCGGCGCGAGGTGCGGTATCAGAAAAAACACGGCGACGGGCGCATCATCGCCACGATGAATGGCCTCGACGACGTGGCGATGATCCAGGAACTCTACCGCGCCGCCCAGGCCGGCGTTGAAATCGACCTGATTGTGCGGGGGCATTGCCGCCTGCGGCCCGGCCTCAAACGCTACAGCGAGACCATCCGCGTTTCCAGCATCATCGGGCGTTTTTTGGAGAACAGCCGCCTCTATTATTTCCACAACCACGACGCCCCGCAAGTCTTCGTCGGTAGTGCCGATTGGATGCGTCGCAACCTCGACGACCGCGTCGAGACCGTCGTGCCCATCGAGAACCCGGCGCTCAAAACCCGCCTCATCGACCTGCTCCATCAAATCCTGGCCGATCGGCGCCTGGCCTGGGATCTCCACCCCGACGGCCACTACGTCCGACGCCATCCCTCGAACGACGACGCGGAGGGCCTGCATGATCTGCTGATGCGGCAGGTTCGTGAGCGGACTGACGAGCGAGTGGCCAGTGAGATGTAGCCAGTGGGGGAAAAGCGTGAGAAATGCCAGGCGTGCAATCATCCCCATTGGCCACTGGCTACATCCCATTCGCTAATAATACTTCTCCAGCCGTTCCTTCGAGTCGTCGGGGTAGGTTCGTTCGATCCAGTAGGAGGCCGCTTTGGGGTCGGGTTTGCGGTGGAGGGGGTCTTTGCCGAGCAGGCGCATGATGAGGCCGATGGGCGTCATGACGAGGTAATAGACCAGCGTCAGGATCACCCGCGTCATGACGAAGCCGAGCACCACGGCCAGCGCCATCCACACGCGGTAGACCGGTTTGAGGATCAGCGGCACCGTCAGGCCGAGCACGATGAGCGCCGCGCCGAGGCCGCCGAGCACCATCGCCGCCGTCGTCAGCGCGAAATCGTTGCGCCACCACACCACCGCCGCAATCACCACAAGCACCCCGCCGACGACCCAGCCGAACGAACGAAGGGCTTTTTTGCTGGTATCGACCGATTTGATCTCGTGCCAGAGCGGATGCATGGATGTGGCGCAGTTGGTCTGAGAGTTGGATGGATCCGGACTCCTATTCCCTGCTATCGAGTTTGATCCGTCTTATGGTGTTTTAGTGTTATGGTGTTATGGTGTTTTAGTGCCGCTTAACTCAAAGACCACACTAAAACACCATAACACTAAAACACTTTAACACCTCTACTTCCTGGCTTTCCACGCCGCGATAATCGACGCCTCGCGGGCCATCAGCGATTTTTCGCCCGAGACCATGTTGACGCGTCGTTCCTCGGTGATGGCATCGGAGTGCCACCATTCGTAGATGTCTCGCATGCTCTCGGCCAGCGGGCGATGGGTCAGGCCGTGGGCCAGGGCCCGCTCGAAGTTCACCCGCGCCGATCCGGCATCGTTGCCCACCGGCATGATCCAGGGCACCACGACGGTCACGTCGTGCTCTTTCAAGAAATCGTAGTCGGGAATTCTGACGAACGACACGGCGGAGTTGAAAGCCGCGTGCGCGCCGTAGACGAACCCGTGCATCCCCGTCTTCGAGGGTGGGCCCACGGCGTTGAAGGTGCCCGTCGTCCGGTTTTCGATGAGGCGGATCATCCAGCCCGCCACGTCGCGGACGTCGATGTACTGAACGGGATCATGCCCCCGGCCCGGCACCATGACCTCGCCGCCCCGGCTCAGCCGCACCGGCCAGTACGGAAACCGATCCGTTCGATCCGCCGGCCCCATCATGTACGTCGGGCGCACGATGATCGACCGATCCTCGCCGAAGGCCCGCTTTGTTTCGATCTCCGAGTGGGTCTTCATGACGCCGTAGCCGTACTCCATCGACTCGTATTCCGTAATACCCTCCGGCACTTCGAGCACGAGTTCGGTGTCTTCGCGGATGTCCTCGCCGAGGTACGGATAGTACACGCCGGTCGACGAGGTGTAGAGGTACAGATCGACGGTATCGCGAAGAAGCTGGGCCGAGTCGCGGGTCCACTTCGCCCGGTGCCCGGAGTTATCGATGACGGCGTCCCAGGTGCGCCCGCGCAGGGCCTCAAGATTATCCTCCCGGTCGCCGATGAGTTGCTCGATCTCGTTGAAGAGCTTCTCGTGGACAGTCGGCTTCGTCCGGCCTCGCGTGAACGTGGTAATCGAGTGGCCCCGGTTCATCGCATACGCAATCTGCTGGGGACCCAGAAAGCTCGTGCCGCCCAGGATGAGAATACGCAGGGGATGGGGCGGCGGCGGATCTTCTCGCTCAGGGTACACGAGCGGTCGTTGAGCAGGACCGGAGAGACCGAGCATAGACATCGCGACCCCCGCGCGGGCGCTGAGGCTGAGGAAGTCGCGCCGGCTCTGTTTGGGGGTTTCTGGGGATTCGGGGATTTCGGTTGGCGCCATGAGTATCGACAAGACAAAATGAGAAGGACCGGCCTCTCAAGTGTAAGTATTCCTCGTTTTTAATCAGGTTGCCTCGCAAGCAATTTTCAAGAATATTGCGAACGTAGATTCAGGAGAGATACCCGGAGTGCCAACCCCAAACCGATCAACACGCGATGGCCGTTACGCCCAGTTATCAAAGCTTCGTCGTCGAGCAACTTGAGCACTTTGCGCTGATCACTGCAAAAAGCATGTTCGGCGGCGTCGGGCTCTATGCCGATGAATATTTTTTTGCCCTGATCGCAGACGACCAACTCTATTTTAAGGTCGATGACACGAATCGCCCGGATTTTGAAGCCGCCGGGATGGAGCCGTTCCGGCCCTACGGAGACGACCACGCGATGAAGTACTACGAAGTGCCGATTGAGGTCTTGGAGGATGTCGATGCGTTGCGGGTTTGGGCAACGAAAGCCATCGACGTGGCGCGGCGTGCTAAAAAGCGCAAGAAGCGCCGGTAATCAGCCGGTTCAGGAGGTCATTATGGAAAGCAACCAATTGCGGGGTGGCATTCGAGTCGGCTATTACAATGCAACGTGGCCCTTCGTTACGTTAAAGGTCGATAGAAAGAACATCGTTCTCAAAGTATTCGGGCACGGCGTCTATACGTTTAGACCGTCCGAAGTAACCGCCGTCACCAGGGTTGGTGAGCTCCCCTTTATTGGAAGAGGCGTTCAGATTCATCACAAAAAACATTACAGGCCGCTGCCCTTTGACACAACCAGTCACGCCGGGGTCTTTCGCTCCGTGTGGGCGATGATAGCGGTGCCGACGAGATCGCCCATGCAGTTGACCGTCGTGCTGCCCATGTCGATCAGCCGGTAGACGCCCCCGACGATGGCGGCGATCTCCAGCGGCAGGTTGAATGCCTGCACGAAGATCAGCGCGATCACCAGCCCGCCGCCTGGAATGCCGCCGGAGCCTTCCGAGAGGATCAAGCCCACCAGCACGATGGTCACCTGCGCCGAGAGGTCGAACGTCACGCCGATGGCCTGAGCCGTGAAAAGCAGCACGCCGGCCAGCATGATCGAGGTGCCGTCTTTGTTGATCTGCGCGCCCAGTGGCAGCGTGAACGTGTAGATGTGCTTGGGCAGGTGAAGCCGCTCTTCGGCCATCTCGAACGAGACGACGAGGCTTGCCAGGCTGCTGCACGTGGCGGCGGTCGTGGCGTAGAGCGGGCCGGTCTTTTTCAGAAAGTCGAACGGCGAGGATCGCGTAAAGCTGTAGAGCAGCATCATGTAGACTCCCACCATCACCGCCTGCGCGCCCCACACGCCGCCGATGAACAGCGCCAGCGGCCCGAAAATAGCCGGGCCGTACTGCCCGACGGTAGCGGCGGCCAGCGCGCCCAGACCGAGCGGCCCGAAATACAGAATCACCTCGACCAGCTTGCGCAGCAACTCGGCCAGCACGTCGAAAGCATTCTGAAGCATCTGCCGCTTTTTCTGGGGCAGCAGCAACGTCGTCACCCCCAGAAAAACCGCAAAAACAACGATCTGAGACACCTTGCCGTTGGCAAAAGCGGCAAAAATATTTTCCGGCACCAGATCGAGCAACAAATCAACCACGCTCGGCACCTCGCCGAAGGATTCGCTGACCTCTTCGGTGAGCGTCATCCCGACGCCGGGCTGGAGCAGGTGCATCGCCGCCAGGCCGAGGATCAGGGCGAAGACCGTGGTGGTCAGATAATAGAGAATCACCTTGCCGCCGAGCCGGCCCAACACGCCGATGTCGGTGAGGCTGGTGAGCCCCGCCAGCAGGTTGAAAAACACCAGCGGAATGGCCGCCATCAACAACAGGCGGATGAAGAGATCGCCCAGCGGCTGCACCACGAGGGCCTGCTCGCCAAACACCACACCCGCCACCACGCCGATCCCCATAAAAATGAGGATCTTCACACCCAGCGAAAGCTGGCGATAACGCCGGTAAAGGGTGAGCATTTTGGATTTTAGATTTTGGATTGGTCTGGGATGGCACCGTCATCTCAACAGAAAAAGCCACAGCGGTCCCAACCGTCGCGGCTTTTTCGGTTATTGAGAACCGTGGAAATAAACAATCCAAAATCCAAAATCTAAAAT
>JANQES010000080.1 GCA_028278205.1 Rhodothermales bacterium | reverse complement strand
GATCGAGGCAGAGATCGCATCGGGCATGGCAAACGAGGTTGGGTTGAAACCAGAAACGTGGTACCCCAAAATAACCTCATTTAGATGCGATTGCCCTATGACCCATCGCGATTGCATCGAAAATGTGTCACAATTTCGTCACGGGCTATTCTCCGGGTATCGTCCCGGCGGGGGTGAGCTTAATGGGTGTTATAGTGTTTTGGTGTTATAGTGTTTTAGTACTTTTCCAACTCAAACACTCAAACACGATAACACCAAACCCCCTCACGTCAACTGAAATTCGGGCAGGTTCGTCAGGGTGATGATGTAGCGTCGTAGGACGGCGGCGGCGTTGGGCCGGCCCAGGTGCCATTCATACCAGGGGAGGCCGCCCAGGAAAAGCTTCGCCAGATTGCGCACGTGCGCCGGTCCGTTTTGCACGACGCGGGGGATGGGACGGTTGACCAGATCACCGGTGAACTCCAGGCCGTCGGTTGAGAGATCGAGCAGGTCGAGGGAGACCGGTAGCAGACGCTCGGCCAGGGCGACGGGCAGGTTAAAGGTGGCAAAGACATCGTTCGGGTCGTGGAGCTTCTCAGCCAGGGCAGGCAGGTCGAGGGCGCCGTCGTTGGTGAGCCGGTTCATCAACTGCTCGGCCACCCGCCATCGTTCCGTCAGCGTGGTCGTCGTGAGCCAGGTGCGATGGCCGGGCCACCCGGCTACGTTGGGCGGGTTGAAAAGGGCCTGCCCCAGGCGCGACGAGAATCGCCGCAATCGGCCCATAACGGCCGGTACAGCGGCGGCGTCGAGATCGCGCATCAGGCCCACGATCATCTCGACGGGGCTGATGATGCGTGCCCCGATGACCTGCTCGTCGAAGAAATGAGCGCTGCTGAGCAAGGCGCTCACTACCGGCGCGATCTCGAAGTCGTTATCCAGAAAAACCTGCGCCAGATCTGCGACGACGGCGTCGTCGGGCGCGGCGTAGACAAACTCCCGATACAGCTTGCGCGCGATGAAGGCAGCGATCTGCTCAGCGCGTTCTTCGAAGAGGATGTCGATGACATCGTTGTAGCCCCAGCGGCCCGTACGCCCGAAGATGGTCTTATCGCCGAAGTCGAAGCGGCCCGTTCGGAACACTACGGTGAGCAGGTTCCGATTGACCCGCCATCCGGTGAGCGCGCGGGCGATCTCTTCGATGTCCGTCTGGGTGTAGTTCTCATTGCCGTATTGGTCGAACGGGCCCATGGTGAAGAGTTCGAGCAACTCGCGGGCGTAGTTCTCGTTAGGCGCACCCACAACGTTTTGCGCGCCGTTGAGATAGAGCAGCATCGCCGGTTCAAGCCCGACATCCCGTACGAGATCTTTGACGTTGCCGAGCGCGTGCCGGCGCAACGTCGTCGTCTGGCGATAGGCATAGACCGCGAGGTTGTAGACGCGGTATTCGGTGGCGAAGTGGTTGTGCCAGAACAACGTCATCCGCTCGCGTAAGCCGAGGCGGTGCATTTCGGTAAACCAGATGCTCGACCACTCGTTGCGCCAGCCCGTGTTGTTGCGGTTGTAGCGTTCGCGTTCGGAAGCCGGCGCGCTTCGCGGTGGCGGGGCTTCGTCGGCCCAGTCGGGTTTGGGGGGCATCGCGGCGATACGCGCCTCCTCCACGAGTTCACCAACCACAAAGGCCGCCTGTTGCCCGATGCTGGCCGCCAGCGCATCCGAGGGGACGCCGAAGCCCGCGCGGCGAAGCAGATGGGCGGCGTGGAGCGCATCCAGCGGTTCGGCGTAGGCCTCCAACCCGGCGCTGATAGACAGCGGAGCCGGCTCAGAGAGCGTAGCCAGATGTCCGGGCGAAGACCTGCGGTTCATGATCGTCTCTGTACGGACGGTTGTCGATTACGAAGATAACGAACCAGGATTGAGAGACGCAGGGTAAAATGGAGTATGGTGATAGTACACCAGCCAGGTGCGAAATGCCCAGAGGGTGGAGATATCTTCTTATATGTCCCGTTACTGATAACCAAAAAAGACAGCACAAATGATACGAATTGTCAAGCGAGTTCAGGTTATTCTAAGGCCAGAAGAGGTTTCCTTTCTACCCTAAAGTGTTACGTATCGTAGCAGTTTTAGAGCCCAAACGGTGTTGCTCAATATGAACACGTTAAGGGGTCTATTCCTGTTATCGTACCTGTTTGGGCACATTTTTCCTCATCAAGCGGAAAAAAATTCCACTATTGAAGACATCGGGCACATGTCTTGCCTATACGAATTGTTGCGTTTCCCCCAGCGTCATCCGCCCTCTGCACCTGACCACCAAAAGACGGTCTGTTGATATGAACGAAACGATGATGTCCTTCCTGGCCCTGATGCTGATGATGTTCTTCTCGCTCAACCAGAACAGGAGTGTCGTCGAACTGCAACGTGAAGCCGCCCACGTCGAGTACGAGATCATGGCCAACGCCATTGCCGCGCAGACCATGCAGTACATCGCCTCGAAACCCTTCGACGCGCGCATCAGCGACGGCACCGTCTCGCTCGATAACCTCAACGTCAACCAACTGACACCCCCCGGCCAGTTCCCCACGGGCGCCAGCCCCTTCGACGAGACCGAGACCGCCCTGGAGTTCTTCAACCACATGCAACCCCAGATCGATTACTTCCCGGTCGATCCGGCTACGGAAGACACCGTGCTTTCGGGCCTTCCGTTTTCGATCCAGGCTGTGGTGACGTACGTCGATGCCGATGGCGAAGTCAGCAGCACTCCGACGTGGACGAAGGAGGTGACGTTGATGATCGAGCAGGTGCCGCTCAATGGAGCAGAGCCGTACTTGCGCCAGCCGGTGATTAAGACCCGTCGGTTCTCGCCCCAGTGGAATAACTAAACCGGCTCAGGTGAACCACTTAGACCAAAGGAGAGTCCTCAATGGTTCTTATCGACCGAATCGTGGCTGTCATCGTCAGCGCCGTCATCATATTGATGGGCTTCACGGTGCAGCAGCGTGCTCAGCAAACCTCTGTCGGTAGTGTGATGCTCTATGCGGGCAAGAAGCAAACGCTCGAACTGGCTGACATGATTGAGGGAGATCTGGGCAACGTCGGCTTTAACATCACGCCCGACCAAACCGCTATCACCGAGCACACCGTCCAGGAAGATGGCCTGCTCGATTCATTCGTTTTCTGGGGCATTGGGCGAGACTCGGTAGGCTCGGTTGCCAGTCAGGTCGAGGTGCGCTACGACCTCGTCGCCGCCGATACCGCGCGGCTCGGCCAAGAAGTCGTGCCGCTCTACGAACTTCAGCGCTTCGAACGCACAGGCGGCGGGTCCTGGATACCCCTCGGAGGCAGTCCACCGACGATCTCCCGGTTCTACGTTGATCTCCTTGGTGAGAACAACAGCACCGTAGACAAAGAGGATGCACGCCGTATCCGGGTCTGGTTGGAGAATCTGGTGCTTCCGGAATCCCAAATGGGCGAGATGATGAAAAACTTCCGCCGATTGCGCTGGAGCATCACGATCAGTCCTTCCAACCTCCGCGACTACCAGGGCGGCTGATAGCCTTCGGGTACACACTCACCCAGGCTACCCGCTTTCATCGAACAAAACTCTTAGCCACACCACGAGATACCGCCATGATAGGCAAAGCCGTTTTTCTCTTAATCGCCTCGGCCATGATCGGGGCCACCGCCTTGTTGTTCGGGGGTAAGCAAAGCGCCTTCGAATCGCAGGCTGAACAGAGCGAGTATCAAGCCACCGGCATCGCGAAGGACATCGCTCAGTCCGGCTATAACGAGATCCTCAGCGCCGTCAGACGCCAGAAAATGGATGCCGTCGGTTCGTGGCCGGAGGGGCAGATGCTCGGCGGCACCTATAACAACACCGTCAGCGAGAACATCTACGGTGATCTCGACATCGCGGTCAATGGTGAATTTGCCGGCGTCGATCACGTCGTCTCTTCGAATGTGATCTTCGCCGTGCCCTTTCCCGGCGCCATTGCCCTGAGCGACGACGAGGTCGCTGCTGAAGGGTTCGGCTCGCAATACACCGTTTCAGGTCTCGACGGGCGCGCGCCTTCACGGGGCGCCGGCGGCGGTTTCCTGCGGCCTATCCCAGGCATTATCACTGACGACATCCACAAGGTTGATGTCGCCAATGAATTCCTGGCCTCGCGCGTCTTCGGCGTGGGCAATGAAGACGGTGCAGCTAACAACCCCAGCGTCGAGGGTGGTTTTGACGAGACCTTTTATGAAACCATCTACCAGGAAGCGTTGACCAAGCCCTACACCCTGGTCGATGAAGGGCAGGGTGGGGCGGGGAGCGCCCAGTCTCAGATCCTGGCAGCGGCCTCCAGTTCGAGCGCAGACAACCCGAAGATCATCCGCGCGCTGGGGGGGCTGACGGTCAACTATTCGGTCAGCGGCCACGGCGTAATCATCGTCGAAGATGGCGACTTCAACGTCGTGGGGGGTAACTTCGATTGGGAGGGCCTGGTGCTCGTGCGCAAGCAGAACATTGATACGCTCAGGATCGATCTCGGCCCCGACACGGAGGTCCACGGGAGCCTGGTCAGTTACAGCGTCGACGGGGGCGGCACGCCGGGCGACTGCGCCGGCGACTTTGAGATCGACGGCAATGAAATGGTCTCGCAGGAAGAGGTGCGTCTGAAGTTCACCGTGCTCGGCGCGGCCATCAGTGCCGGCGGCAGCTACGACATGCCCGTTACCGTCAGGATCCGCATCAACGGCGCCAACTACACACCCTTCGGCAGTTGGGGCAACCCCATCCTGGGCAACGTCAACACGGGCAACAGCGGCACGACCTACGTCTGGGAGCCTACGGGCACGTTTCCGGCGGACACGCACGTTCGTGTCGGCGGGCGCTCGTGGATCAAGAAAAAGTCCTGGTACAGCGGCAGTCAAAGCTGGCACTGGAAGAAACATATGACGAAAAACAACAACACCGTAGACGATCAACTGGCGGTGTTGCGTGATGGTGATCCGGTGCCCAGTGTCGGCGGTTACCTGGGGCAGTACTCGGTCGAAGACTTCGTCTCGGAGTACATCGACACGGGGGCTGACGAGATGACCATGGAAAACGGCGATGGGATTTATCTCTTCGAATTGGGTATGAACGATCCTTCCAGCTCGGCCCACGACATGCAGGACCTGGTGGTGCTCGTGACGATGACGAGTGCGGATCCCACGTCAGGCTGTACAGGGGGCATCGCCGGCACGAGCCGCATCGAGTTTCAAATGCATAGCAACAGCGAAGTACGGTATAGCGCCGAGGCGTTGGCCAAGCTGGGCCAGACGCTCGATACGATTGCCGGCAAGACGCGGGTCGTCGTTACGCAGGACGAGTCCTATACCAACTATCAGGAAGGCAGCTACGACGGCTCCAGCAGCGGTGAAGAAGAATAATGCAGGCATGCAACGGGGACCATGCTCCTAAAACGGAACCGTTGAGGCAACGCTATCTCAATCCGACGGATACCAGACGTAGCGCCCGTCGCGGTCTACGTAGCCGTAGCGTTGGGCTTCGCCGACGTCGAGGCGGACGCGTCCGAGGCCCAGGTGGAAGTCTTCGGCGGCAGCGAACTCAGGCTCGTTGACCCACGAGCCGGTGGGGTCGATGTAGCCCCACCGGCCGTTGAGCATCACCGCAGCGCGGCCCTCCACGAAAGGGCGCGCCTGCTCGAACGCGGGCGCGATAACCATCTCGCCCTTTCGATTGACGTACCCCCACGTGTTGGTGTTTTCGCGGACAGGAGCCAGCCCTTCCCTGAAGTGTCCGGCTTCGATAAACCGGGGA
The DNA here is from genome assembly GCA_028278205.1 of Rhodothermales bacterium. Classification (GTDB taxonomy): domain Bacteria; phylum Bacteroidota; class Rhodothermia; order Rhodothermales; family Bin80; genus JANQES01. Next base: position 52,233 of record JANQES010000080.1, on the reverse strand, counting down.
TTAATCACAAACTCTTTGGATGGGTCGATATACCCCCAGCGGTCGCTGATCTTGACGGCGGCGTAGCCGTCCGAAAACGCTTTGGCCGACGAGAACTGCGGCGCGATGACCGGCTCGCCGCCTCGGTCGATGAAGCCGAAAATACCCTCGTGATTTTTGACCAACGCCAGCCCGTTGGAAAACGCCGACTCCTCGATCTCGCGCAAATCGGGCGTGTTCTCCGAGTTGACGACCGAGCCTTGCAGATCGACGTACACCCAGTCGTGGTCTTCGGTGCGGACGAAAGCCCGGCCTTCGGAGAACGGGCAGGCCTTTCGATAGCGCGGTTCGATCACAAAGGTGCCCGCCCGGTCGATGTACCCCCATGCGCCCTCCTGACGCACGCCCGCCACGCCGTTGGAAAAGTTGTAGGCGCTGTCGAAGCTCGGCTCGCGGATGAACTCGCCCGAGGCATCGATGAAGCCGCGCTTGCCGCTGATCTTAGCCAGCGCCCGGCCTTCGACGAAGGGCCTGGCCTCGCGGAAAACCGGCTCGATGGCAATACGGCCTTCGGCATTGACGTAGCCCCATCTGCCGTCGATCTGCACGGGGAAAAGGCGGGTTTCGTTAATCGCCCCGATGTCGTTTTCCCCAAACGAATCGCACCCGGCCAGGGCCGCAGCCATCAGGCCGATCAGGAGGATGTTGCGTGACCATTTCATTATCACGATGGCGATGTTGATTTGAAACGAAAGGGGAGGGTGAGAAAGGGGGAAAGGAGGAGAGGGAGGGAAAGGCTTCGCATTCATCCCCCTTTCTCCCTCTCTCCCTTTCTCCCTCTCAACGTTGTAAAAGCACTTCGGTCCGAGATACCTAATGCGTTGGAAACCACACATAATCCCCCTGGCGGTCTACGTAGCCGATGCGGGGGTTTTCGCCACGGCCCAGGTAGACGCGGGCGATGCCGTCGGCGTAGGGTTCGGCGCGGTCGAACTCGCGAGCGAAGGCTTGTTCGCCGGTGGCGCGGTTCATAAAGACCCAGTGCCGCTGCACGCGTACCGGCGCCAGCCCTTCCGAGAACGGCAGCGCCGCCTCGAATTCGCTGGGGAAGGCCCGGTTGCCTTGCTCGTCGATGTACACGTAAATGTGGCCTTCTTTGACCACGGCCAGCCCTTGCGAGAACGGCCCTGCCTCGTCGAACTGCGGCGAAATCACCGGACGGCCTTCGCGGTCGAGGTAGCCCCAGCCTTCACTCGTCGAAAACGACGCCAGGCCTTCGGAGAACGAACCGGCGGCTTCGAGCGAAAACGCAGGCGTGAGCGCCGGCTCCCCCGACTTATCCACGTAAAGCCACCCGTCGGGGCCTTCGACGGCGGCGTTGCCTTCAGAAAACAGGCGCGCATCGCTGAACTGCGACGCAATGACCATCTCGCCCTTGCGGTTGACGTAGCCCCATTGCCCGTTGAGCCGGACGGCGGCCAGGCCTTCCGAAAACACCTGCGCCAGGTCGTACTGCGCCTCGATAACCGTCGCGCCGGACTGGTCGATAAAACCGTATTTGTCGTTGAACCCGCTGCCCCGGACGGGCGCCAACCCTTCGACAAAATTACCCGCAAACTGGTATTTCGGCTGGATGACGACCTCGCCCTCGGCATCGACGTAGCCCCACTCGGCGCCGAACTGAACCGCCGCCATGCCATCCGAAAAATCGCCGACAGTCTCGAAGTTGGGCGTGATCATGATGCGCCCCTGGCTGCTGATGAAGCCCCAGAACCCATCGATCAGCACGGGGTGGAGTTCGACGTCGGCGGCGCTTTCCTCCGCCGGATCGATGAAGTCGCAGGCCGAGAGGCTCATCACCAGCGCCGCAACGAGCAACGCCGTCAAGCCCCACAGGCCGGGGGAGAGGGTTTGGTGTTTGACCATTTTGCTTAAAAAATAGGGGGGCGTTGTTCTAAAGCGTTTTGCTCTTCATCCAACATGGCGTGGATGAGTTGGAGAGTCGGAGAGTCGGGGAGTCGGAGAATTCTTTTCTTCCCCGGCTCTCCGACTCCTCGGCTCCCCGACTCAAAAACACACTATCTCACCAGCGTCATGCGTCGTGCCTGAGACCCCGATGGGGTTTCGAGGCGGTAGAGATAGGTGCCGCTGGGCAGCCCGAGTCCGTTGAATTCCAACGTATAGATCCCCGGTGCATGCGGGTGGTCTGCTAGCACCTGCATGAGGCGTCCCCGGATATCGAATACGCGGAGGCGGACCGGGCCGCCCTGCGACAGGGTATAGGTAATGCGGGTCGTGGTGTTGAAGGGGTTGGGATAGTTGGCGTCGAGCCGGAAGGCGCGCGGCTCCGGCGCTTCCTCGCGCGCGACGCTGATCTTGTCGTCTACAAACCCCATGTTGTTGAACGACTGCCCCAGGATCCCGGCCACACTGGCGGTAGAGAGGCCGAACCAATCCTCAAGCACGGTGCTGTAGACGTCCCGGTAGTCGGTGGTAAAGCGCGGGTCGCCGCCGTAGAGCGCGTTGGATTGCAGGGTCGATTGTGTGCCGTAGAGGTCGCCCCGGAGGCCGCGTCCGAAGAGCATCAGGGGGGCGCCTGCGCCGTGGTCGGTGCCGTTCGAGCCGTTCTCGCGCAGCGTTCGTCCGAACTCCGAGAACGTCATCACCAGCACCTGCCGGTCGAGGCCGTCGGCGGCGAGGTCGTTCAGGAAGGCCGTCACCGCGTCGGCGATCCTGCCGAGGCGGTTGGCGTGCGAGCCAGTCGTGCCGCCCTGGTTCGAGTGCGTGTCGAAGCCGCCTTCGGAGACGGCGAAGACGCGGGCGCCCAGGCGTCCCCGGATCAGCCGGGCCACGACCGAGAGGTTTTCGGCGAGGTTCGTGTCGGGGTAGCCGCTGAGGTTGGCAGCCTGGTCGGCGGCGTTTTGCACTGCCTCGACGTAGCGGAACGAGGCGTTAGTCACGCGGCGCACGAACGAGAGCGCCTCGCCGTAGACCGTCGCAGCTACGTCATCCGGGTCGTAGAAGCCACCCTGGCGCACGAACCGCTCGAACTGCTGTGAATCGGCGAAGGTAACGCCGAGGTTGCCGTACTCACTGTGAAATAACGTCGCGGGGGCATTACCCACCCGCACGGCCAGCGGATGATCGAGCGGCTCGGCGCCGTTGCCAAAGAACTCATCGGCCAGGTAGCGTCCGGTCCAGCCGGTGCTCGACGCCGCGCCCTGGTCCCGCGCCGTCACCCAGTTGACCGTCCCTTCAAAATGTGACCGCGTCGAGCGGTCGTAACCGACGTTGTGCACCACGGCCATCCTGCCGTCGCCCCAGAGCGATTGCAGGCTTTGCATGGCCGGATGCAACCCCGTCTCGGCATCGAGCAGGATCGCATCCGATTTCTTGATAGCAATCGTCGGGCGGCTCTGGTAGTAGATGCCGTTGTTGACGGGAATGATGGTGTTGAGGCCGTCGTTGCCGCCGCGCATCTGGACGAGCACGAGCACGCGCTCGGTCTCCATCAGGCCGAGTTGCCGGAGCATCGGCGCGCGGCCATAGGCATGCAGCGGCACGCCGCCGAGCGAAAAGGCCACGCCGGCAGTAGCCAGCCCCATCCGCGCCAGAAAATCGCGCCGCGAATACCGGGCATGATCTTCGGCATGGGCTGCGCCGTGTTCTAAACAACTTCCAAAACGCCCTTCGTGCGTTTTGGAAAAGTGTGTTTGGGGGGGATGTTCGCGCATAATGCAGCGATTCTATCAGGGAGAGACCTTTTAAATGTTGGAGGACGCAGTCCTTCAACATTTAAGTAAGCTGATATTCGGGTAACTGAATGAGGTAGCTGAGGAACCGGAGCAGTTGCTCGCGGGCTTCTGCCTCATTATCCGGGTTGTCGTCGGTAAAACGCGGCCATTCGTAGTGGGGCGAACCGTTGAGCAGGATTTTGCTGAGGTTGATCGCATACTCAGGGCCGTTGAGGAATTCCGGCGGCGGCGGCAGGGCCGGATCGCCGCCGAAATCTTCCTCCACCTCGAAGATGCCGGTCTCATCGAGCGGCACGGGCAAAAGGGTTTCGGCGAGGTCGGTGGGGAGACGGAACGGGTCCGAGGGATCCGAGATTTTCTGCGCCAGCGTGAAGGGGTCGTAGTTGTTGCCGTTTTCGCCGAAGAGGAACCGTTGGAGCGTGTCCCAGCGGTCGGGCAGCGTGCCGGTGGTCAGCCAGGTATAATGGCCGGGCTGGCCGTCGGCGCCGGGCGGGTTGATGCCGGGCCATCCGGCCACGTTAGGCGGGTTGAACAACTCCTGGTTGAGCGCCGTCGGCGTGAGCATCTCGCGGAGGTTATCGAGCAGATCGCGGTTCGGCGTCACCTCGGCTTCGCGCAGGAAGCCGATCAAGAGTTCGACGGGGCTTTTGATGCGCCCGGCGATGAAGGTGTCATGGTAAAAATGTTCACTCGCCAGCAGCGTCTCGACCACCGGCGCGATCTCGAAATTGTTCGCCAGAAAAACCTGCGCCAGTTCGCCTACGAAGACTTCGTCTGGAGTCGGCTGGACGAAAAAGCTGTAGAGCTTGCGGCAGATATAATGGGCGATCTGCGGGGAACGAAGTTCGAAGATCAGATCGATCATGCCGTCGTAGTCGTACAGATCGGAGCGGCCCATGATGGTCTTGCTGCCGCGATCCTGCCGCGCCGGATCGAGCGTAGCGCGGTTGCTGCTATTGACGCTCCATCCAGTCAGCGCACGGGCGATCTCTTTGATGTCTTGCTCCGAGTAGTTCTCGCTGCCGCCGGGGCCGTACTGGCCCATCGTGAAGAGTTCGAGCAACTCGCGGGCGTAGTTCTCGTTGGCCTGCCCTTTCTCATTGACGAAGCCGTCGAGGTAGATGAGCATCGCCGGGTTCAACCCGACGTTATAGACGAGCGCGCGGAAGTTGCCGAGGGCGTGCCACCGCAGCAGCTTGTAATAGTCGTAGGTGAGATGACCTACCGAGTTGGAGGCTTTGCCCTGGTTGGCGGCCCACTGCGTGACGAAGTGGTTGTGCCAGAAGAGCGTCATCTTTTCGATGAAGCCCAGGGTGCGCATGGCTTCGAGCCACGTCCGCTGCAAGTCGTAGATCTCTTCGGTCCCGGTAGACGAGGAGCGGCTGTACCAGGACGGCGCTTCGGCGAGCGGATTGGCCAGGGCGGTCTCGACGAGGCGGCTGGCGGTGGCAGTTGCCGAGCCGTCGAAAAGGGCGCGGTCTACCTCGCGCTTGATCGCGCCGAAGCTGGTTCGACGCACGAGATGCGCAGCCCGCCGGCGATCCCACGGACCGCTGTAGGGCGCAAGCCCGGCGGCAGCAGAACGTGGGTGCTGGCGACTGGCGGAGGGCGGAGCGGGGGGGGAGCTGCGTCGTATCACGGCAAACAGCTAGGGGTTGCGTCGCGCTCAAACACTGCGCAAACGTGGAGTCTGGGGATCAAACTGATTAACAAAAATTGGGCCTCCCCTTGCTGATAGCGTGCCGACGCCAAAAACACGCCGCAAAAGGCGATTCGCCCCCGGAGGGCGGGTGTCCTTTCTACCCAATCATTTCCAAACGTAATGATTGATCGTTACAAAAAGTCGATTCGTAAAGAGCAGTTACAATATTGTTTCCGCCGTTACGATCTGTTGACGAGGGCTGAGAATTTTGGATTTTAGATTTTGGATTTTGGATTGGTCTTATCCCGCGCCGTTATCTCAATAGAAGAAGCCGCGACGGTTGGAAGAGTCGCGGCTTCTTCGGTTGACATGGCGGTATGGGATCATGTAAGCTATCGATTTGGAAGCCAAGGCAGGCCGCCGTCATCTTTCACAAGAAAGTGGATGCGTGAGTTGGTGGCCTCCAGCACGTCGATCTCCAGACTCTTGAAGGCAATCGAGGTTGATTCAGCGAGGTCGTATTCTAATTCCTGGGTGAAGGCCGGGCGGGCTAGACCGTCGAGGTATTCGCGGTAGACCAGTCGGATGGTGTCACCGCTACGGCCCGAATAGATGAGTTCGGCAGCAAAAGAGCCCTCAACGGCTGCGCCCTCTATAGTCTCAAAGTGTGGCCCTTCGAGGTTGGCTGGTCGCGCCCATGTTCTGATTGCTGGAAAATAAAAGCCTTTTTCAACATATCCGTCCGGCCTGATATGAACTCTGTAGGACGCGGCGTTCGACCGAAGAACGTAGCCGCCCTCCGTCTCTTCGGTAGCCACCCAAACTTGATCCGGTTTTAGCTTGACCTCCATCTTGTCCCCTATAAAGTTATAAGGTTTTACGGGGCTGTAGGTAGGCAGTTGAAAAGCGCTGGCTACCCGTATCATTTGCGAACCTGTCGTGGCCTCTTCCGCCTGTTCAAGCGTGTAACTTGCTGTGTTTGTCAGAACAGGTTCAATCTGTGTCTGCGTGGGGGAACTAGAAGCACAGGCCAGCATGACTGCAATGAGTGCGGAACTAGAGAGCACGGTGGATTTGTTCATGATAACCTCCCTTGTTCAGGAAAAAGAATTTCTGTCTGTAACAGGCTTGCTCATTTCTAATATAAGATCCTAAGTCGGCTTTCTCTTGCATACGATTTGGTATTCCCGACACATATGATTTGTTGCTATCTATCATCCAACATTCTCGTTCCCACGCTCCTGCGTGGGGATGCAGAACCGGACGCTCCTGCGTCCGAGAATCGAGGCAGGGGCGACGCAGGAGCGTCGCGGCCCTACACTCCCACGGAGGACCGTGGGAGCGAGAAAGGGGAGGAGACTTTTTCGGTTGCTAAGAACAGATCAGAAATCACCCAATCCAAAATCTAAAATCCAAAATCGCCTACCCGATCCGCTCGAACCCTGTGTACGGCCGTAGGGCTTCGGGGATGACGATGGAGCCGTCGGCCTGCTGGTTGTTTTCGAGCAGCGAGCCGACGATGCGCGGCAGCGCCAGCCCGCTGCCGTTGAGCGTGTGGACGATGCACGGCTTGCCGCCGCCTTCGGGCCGGTAACGGATCTGCATCCGCCGGGCCTGATACGAGGTGAAATTCGAGATCGACGACACTTCGAGCCAGCGTTCCTGGCCGCCGCTCCAGACTTCGAGGTCGTATTGCTTAGACTGGTTGAAGCCCATGTCGCCGGTACACATCAGCAGCCGCCGGTAGGGCAGGCCCAGCCGGCGGACGGCCCGCTCGGCGTCTTCACGAAGGACTTCCAACGCCTCGTAACTCTTCTCCGGATGGACGATATGCACCAGTTCCACTTTATCGAACTGATGCACCCGGTTGAGGCCGCGTACGTGTTTGCCGTAGGAGCCGGCCTCGCGGCGCCAGCACGGCGTGTAGCCGCAGAGGGTGATGGGCAGCGCTGCCTCGTCGAGGATCTCGCCCCGGTAAAAGTTGGTCAGCGGCACCTCTGCCGTCGGCACGGGATAGAAACCGTCGAGGCTGACGAAGTACATCTGGCCTTCTTTATCGGGCAACTGCCCCGTGCCCCGCGCGCTGTCTTCGTTGACGAAAAGCGGCGTCTGCATCTCCCGATAGCCGCCTTCGCCCGTCGCCAGATCCAGGAAAAAGTTGATCAGCGCCCGTTGCAGCCGCGCGCCTTGGCCCAGATAAAACGGAAACCCCGCGCCGGTAACTTTAGCGCCGCGCTCAAAATCGATGAGATCGTGCCGGGCGGCCAGTTCCCAGTGCGGCAACGGCTCAAAATCAAACGACGGCTTCGCGCCTTCTTCGTGGACGACCTGATTGTCTTCTTCCGACCGCCCCACCGGGACGCTCTCGTGCGGGACGTTGGGGATCTCCAGCATCAGCCGTCCCAGGTCGGCCTCTGCCGCGCGCGCTTTTTCTTCGAGATCTTTGATCTGCTCCTTGACCCGCGCCGTCTCGGCGATGCGTTCCTGGGCTTCGTCTTTTTTACCTGCCTTCATCAACTCGCCGATGGCCTTCGACACCGTGTTCGAGTGGGCCTGCGCCTCGTGCAGCGCCGTCAGCATCTCACGGCGCACCCCGTCGAGGGCCAGCGCCTTGTCTATGGCTTCCAGGTTCGGGGTGCCCCGGTTGCGCATGGCCCGGCGCACGCCGTCCGGGTTATCTCGTAACGTTTGAATGTCAAGCATTGACGATTTTAGATTTTGGATTTCCGATTTTGGATTGAGAGAGTCTGTGGATCCACGTTTGGGTGTTTGTTATACCAATTGAACGTTGAGCCAGTGCATGCGGCTTACTCCCCGTCTTTTCCCTTTGTCATCCTGAGGAGCAACGCGACGAAGGATCTGTCATTTATTGAAACCGTGTAGAATGGCTCACACGGTGCGTTTTAGAAAGATCCTTCACTGCGTTCAGGATGACAAGTTGGAACGGCTGAGGGTATACTAAGGCGCCATCGCTATTTACAATTGGTGTCAACCACAGAGAACGCAAACAAACGGATCTATAAGGACTACGTTTCCCAGAGAAGAGCCCTCAATCCAAAATCCAAAATCTAAAATCCAAAATCAGGACGTAGTCACAGGAAGGCCGAGGCGGGTGCCGAGGTGGCGGAGGGCTTCGTCGATAGAGCGGGGTTTGAAGCCGAGTTCGGTTTCGGCTTTGAGGATGATGAAGCCGGTGCGCGGCGGGCGTGTGGCCTTCTGCTTGAACGCGGCGCTGGTGGTCGGATGGATGAGCGAGGCGTCGAAATCGAAGACGCGGGCGATGGCCTGGGCGAAGTCGTACATGGTGACGAAGTCGCGGCCTGAGAGGTTATACACGCCCGTCTTGCCGAACCGCGCGATCCGTTCGATGCCGGCAGCCAGATCGCGCGCATAGGTGGGCGTGCGCCACTGATCAGTGAAGATATTGACGGGTTCGCCCTTCGAGAGCTTGTCGATGACCCAGAGGACGAAGTTGCTGCGCGGCATGGCCTCGCCAGCGCCATAGACGACGTTGGTGCGGGCGATGGCCCATTTGTCGATCCCGGCGTCGCGCGCGGCGTTTTCGCCGGCCAGCTTGGCTTTGCCGTAGAAATTGACAGGCCGGGGCCGGTCGGTTTCGCGATAGGGCCCTTTTTCGCCGTCGAAGACAAAATCCGTCGAGACCTGGATGAGCCGGGCGCCGAGGCCGTGGCACTGGCGAGCCAGATGCTCAACGGCCACCGCGTTGACTTTCCAGCACGTGTCGCGGTCGTCCTCGCAGCCATCAACGTGGGTCCTCGCCGCGCAGTTGATCACGACACCGGGTGTGAAATCGAGGAACGCCCGCCGCACGGCCTCCGGGTCGGTCACGTCGAGCGGGAGGTATCCGCACGAGGCGCCTGAGAAACGAGGTCCCTCGTCGCGTCCGGTAGCCAGCACGTCGTATCTGGGCACACGGCTCATCAGCGCCACAAGCTCCTGGCCGAGCATGCCGTTGGCTCCGGTAATAAGAACGCGCTGGTACAACATAGCGACGAGGTTGGCGGACGGGTTGGGTAACGATTCAAGGGTAAGATAACAGATTGAAGCTACGGATTCGACTTCAACCGAGTTACCGATTTTGGATTTTAGATTTTGGATTGGGTTGATTCAATCCGGCTTGCTCAATGAAAAAAGGCCACAACAGTTCCAACCGCCGCGACTTTTCCGGTTGGTAGAGCCGGTAGACATAAACAATCCAAAATCGAAAATCCAAAATCTAAAATTATTCGTTGCGTTCCGAGGCGATGGCGGCCAGGAGGTCGTCTTTGACGTGGCGGGCGTCTTCGAGTTTGAGGCGTCCGGAGAAAAAGAGCCGCGCCTCGCGTCGTTTGGCGGCTTGCTCGTGGCGCGTGTGTTCTTCGTCGGTCTCCGGGTGGATGCGGGGGACGGGATGCGGCTTGCCGTCGGGGCCGAGGGCTACGAACGTGAAGAAAGCGCGGTTGCACAGCCGCCGGGTCTGTGCCTGTGGATTCTCGGCCATGACCACCATCTCAATTTCCATCGACGTGCGAAAGGCGCGGTTGACCCAACTCTCGATAAGGACGACCTCGTTCTGGTAGATCGGCGAGAGAAATTCAATCGAATCGACGGCGGCGGTGACGCAGACGCTGTTGGCGTGGCGCTGCGCCGAGACGGCGGCACATTTGTCCATCAAGTACATCAGGCGCCCACCCATCATGTTGCCCAGCCCGTTGGCGTCGTTGGGCAACACGATCTCGGTCATGACGCAGCGAGATTGGGAAACGGTTTTTTTATCGCTCAAGGTTCAACGCTCAAAGTTCAAGGTTTTACGGATGCCCAACATACAGATCAAACCTTGAACTTTGAACCTTGAACTAATCAAGTTTTCTGCTTTTTCTTCTTGGCTGCCGGGAAGAGGATGTTGTTGAGGATGAGGCGGTAGCCGGGCGAGTTTTTGTGCAGGTTCAGATCCGTCGGCGGATCGCCGACGTAGTGCTGGTAGTCTTCGGGGTCGTGCCCGGCGTAGTAGGTAAAGGTGCCCTGCCCGAACGAGCCGTGGAGATACTTGACCTCGTCGCGTCCCGGCGCCTCGGCCATGATGACGGCGCTGGGCTTGACGAAGCGCTTGCGGAAGGCCGTCGTCTGCCCGATGAAGCCTTTGACCGTCGCCACGTGGTTCTGGGTGAGCATCGTCGGGACGGGGTCCCACTTGGCGCTGAATTCGAAGAGCGTGAAGTAGTCGAGCGCCGGGTTTTGGAGTTGTTGCGGCGGCAGTTGGGCGTCGATGTCGGCGTGTTCGTACTCGGTGGCGTTGAAGCTGGGGCGGAAGTCGGTAAAAGCAAAGCTCTGGCTGAAGTCGAGCTTTTGCAGGGCGCCGGGATCGACCGGGTCGCCGTCATATTCGGAGGGGACGATGTCGGTGTTGAGCGCGGCCAGGGCGATGTCGAAGGTGTCGGTGCCGGAGCACATCGCAAAGAGGAAGCCGCCCTCAAAGACGTAGTTGCGGATGGTCTGCGCCACGGCGAGTTTAAGCTGGCTGACCTTCCGATAGCCGTGCCGTCGCGCCGCTGCCTCGGCCTGTCGCTGCTGCTCGATGTACCACGGCATGTTGCGGTACTGGTAGAACTTGCCGTACTGCCCGGTGAAGTCTTCGTGATGCAGGTGCAGCCAGTCGTAGTTGCTGAGTTCGCCGCCGAGCACGTCGTCGTCGTAGACCATGTCGTAGGGCACTTCGGCGTAGGTCAGCGCCAGCAGCACGGCATCGTCCCACGGGAGGGTTTGTTTGGGCGCGTAGACGGCGATACGCGGCGGCTTTTCCAGACGCACCACGGCGGTATTCGTACTCTCGCTCTCGACCGAGGCGATGACCTGGGCGGTCTGTGCGCCGCTGAGCCGTTCGAAATACACCCCCCGGATGGCCAGTTCTTTCTCCAGATCCGCGAATCCTTCAATCAGAAACGACCCGCCCCGGTAGTTGAGCAGCCAGTCGATGGGAATGGCTTTCTGCAAGACCCAGTACGCTACCCCGTAGGCTTTCAGATGGTTCGACTGCCGCGCATCCATCGGAATCAAAATGTCCTGAGCGCTTGCGTTTTTTGTGCCAAAAAACGCAAAAAGGGCGAGGAGGGCTGCCAGGGGGAGGGCGAGGCGGCGTGTTTTGGCGGTACGCATAGGGTTGGCGATGAAGGTTTGGAAAGACAATCCAAAATCTAAAATCCAAAATCGCAAATCGTCAAGCCCCGTCGCCTCGGAGGGCGCGGATGCGGAGGCGGATTTCGGGCACCAGCAACGAGCCGGGGTAGAGCGTCAGGATCTGGGTGTAGGTCTCTAAAGCCGCTTCGGGGTCGTTGAGATCCTGTTCCTGAATCTCGGCGCTCTGGAAGAGGCTGCGGTCGGCCAGGGGGCTGTCCGGGTGCATCAGCGGCAGTTCGCCGAAGGCGGCGAGGGCTTCTTCGGGGCGCCGGGCGTCGCGAAGGGCCTGGGCCCGGAGGAAACGCGCCTCGTCGGCCAGCGGATGCGACCCGTAGCGACGCAGCAGATCGTCCATCAAATCGACGACTTCGTTGGCGCGGCGCTGGCGAAGCATCAGCGAGGCCTGGGCGTAGGTGCGCAGCGGCGTGCTGAGCGAGTCCGGCCCCGGATTATTCAGCAGCAGCACCTTCAAGGCAATGGCATCGTTGGCCACGTCGGTAGACGTGTTTTCGTCGAGGACCGAGACCAGCGTTTTGGCCCCCTCGAATTCGCCGCGATAGAAATGGATCAAGGCCTGTTCGTAGCGCGCCTGTTCGGCCAGTTCGCCGATGCGGAGGGCGTCTACGAGGCGGGCGAAGATGATGCGGGCTTGTTCGAGTTGGCCGCGCACGAGCGCGATGCGTCCGAGGTCGTACTGGGCCTGATGGGCGGCCTGGCTGTTGGGATACCGCTGGGTGACCTCGGTGAGCGTGGCGTCGGCTTCGCCGAGGTTGAAGAAGATGTCTTGTTGAAGCCGCCCGATGCGGCGCAGCACTTCGGGATAGTACGGATGGTTGGGGAAGCGCTGGAGGAAGGCGCGGTAGGTGTCGAGGGCGGCTTCGTAGTGCGGCGCCGAGAGCCGGTTGCCGTTTTCGTCAAAGAGATGTTCACGTGTTTTTTCGGCCCATCGCTGGTGCATCTCGGCCAGGCCGAGTTGGGCGTCGGCGGCCACCGGCGTATCGGGGTAACGCGTCAGCACTTCGTCGAAGGCTTCGAGGGCGATGTCGTAGGCGCTGGCATCGGCGGCGCGCTGGGCAAAGTCGAACAGCACGCGGCCCTGCTCTTTTTCGAGCCGGTCGATGGCGCGGTATTCGTTGAGGGCTTTCGAGTACTGCTCGGCCTCCATGTAGAGCCAGCCCAGCAATTCGCGATAGCTTCGGTTGAGCGGTGCTTTGCGCACGCCGCGCTCGGCTACGGCAATGCTGGCTTCGAGGGCGCCTTCTTGTTCGAGCGAGCGATTGAGCCGGTTGCGCACGTAGTTGAGTTGTCGCTCGTTGGTCGAGAGCAGGCCCAGGTATTCTTCCATGGCCTGCTCGTGCTGGCCGGTGAGGCTGTAGAGATAAGCCAGTTCAGCCTGAAAAAGCGATGCCTCGCCGACGGCCTCTCGTCCTTGTTCGAGCACCATGATGGCCCGGTCGAGCAGCCGAACCTGGGTCATCTTGCTGTAGACGATGCGGTAGGTATTTTGATTGTCGGCGGCCTGCGCCACGGCCTCGTCCCAGATGGTGAAGGCGGTTTGTTCTTCCCCTTTTAAATAATAGAGCCGCGCTTTTTCGGCGATCAGCGTCGTCGGGTCGCTGGCCTGGTTGCGCTGCATCCAGTCATCGACGAGGGCGACAGCGTCGTCGTAGCGTTTGACGTTTTCGTAGGCTTCTTTGAGTTTTTCGTAGAAGACGAACGTCTTGGGGCTGGCGGCGTAGAGGTCTTCGAGCAGGACGATAGCGCGGTCGTACTGGGCGCCTCGGAGGTAGGTGTCGGCCAGTTGGAAACGGGCCACGAGGGTGCTATCGACCCCGGCGGGTGGTGTTCGCTGCGCCCGGCTACGAATCTGAACACGCTGCGCATGCACGGGTGCGACGTCCCAGCAGACGAGGATTAACAGAAAAAAGGGCAAAACCCGGCTCATGCGGCACATAGGCTGTCGGCTCTGATATGTAACGATATCCGAAAACATAGGCTCTGATATGGCGTGGCCTCCTGCTAAGTTTCGACGCGTTCGTGGTTCTTTGTACTTTGTGCTTCGTGTTTTGTGCTCGTTGAATGCAAAGTGCGGCTTTTGAAAATAGAACGCGGATGACGCGGATGACGCGGATTCACGCAGATTTTTTGCCCGGCAGGGCCGGATCGGCGAGAATTTTTACAGTGCGATGCCTGCACAAAAATCATCCGGCCCTGCCGGGCAAAAAAGATCCGCGACCATCCGCGTCATCCGCGTTCCATTCAAACAAGGCTGCCATCTAGCATCCCAAAAACCAAGCACAAAGAACCAAGTACAAAGCCCAACCAACGAACGCCTCATCCTTCATCCACCGTTACGCGGTATGCAATCTTCCGACGCCGCTGCGCCTACTGTAAACGATGCGCCGCGCGGCCTTAGTATTCTGGGCGCCACCGGCTCCATCGGCACGCAAACCCTCGACATCGTACGCCTTTTTCCCGACCGGCTCAAGGTGCATGCGCTGACGGCGCATCGCAACGCGGCGCTTTTGGCCCGGCAAGCCCTCGAATTTCGGCCCGGCTGTGTGGCCCTGGGCGATGCTACGGAGGTGGCGGTGTTGGAAGAGGCGCTTGCCGGCACGGGCATCCGGGTCTTGGCGGGCACCGAAGGGCTGTGCGAAGCCGCCACGCTGCCTGAGGCCGACATCGTCGTGGCGGCGGTCGTCGGGGTGGCGGGGCTGGAGCCGGTGCTGGCGGCCATCCGGGCAGGCAAGCTCATCGCGCTGGCCAACAAAGAGACGCTCGTGGTGGCGGGCGCGCTGGTGGGCGACCTCCTGGCCCGGCACGGCAGCCTCCTCATTCCGGTCGATAGCGAGCACTCGGCTATTTTTCAGTGTCTTGCCGGCGAGCCGGCGCGGGCCGTCGAGTCGATTGTGTTGACGGCGTCGGGCGGGCCGTTCCGGGCGCGTCCTGCCGGGACGTTCGAGGCGATAACCCGCGCTGAGGCTCTGCGGCATCCCAACTGGTCGATGGGCGCCAAGATCACCATCGACTCTGCGACGATGATGAATAAAGGGCTGGAAGTCATCGAAGCGCACTGGCTCTTCGCGCTCGAAGCGGCGCAGATCGAGGTGCTCGTCCATCCCCAGTCGATCATCCATTCGATGGTCACCTTCGCCGACGGATCGACCAAGGCGCAACTGGGCGTGCCAGACATGAAAGTGCCCATCCAATACGCGCTCAGCTATCCCGACCGCTGGCCCGCGCCGCATCCTCGCATCGACTGGAGCCGGCTCAGCGGGCTGGATTTCGAACCGCCCGACATGGTTAAGTTTCCGTGTTTACGCCTGGCCTACGACGCGCTTGCCCTGGGCGGGACGGCGCCGGCCATTCTCAACGCCGCCAACGAGCAGGCCGTGGCGCTTTTCCTCGAAGACCGCATCCGCTTCATAGACATCCCCCATAGCATCGAGGCGGCGCTTGAAAAACTTGCCAAAACCGTGCAGCCTTCTTACGCGATGCTCGTAGAAGCCGATGCCGAAGCCCGACGCCTCGTGCTGGAACATGGCGGGGCCGTCGCTAATTGAAGAGGACTTAGTGTTCGAGTGTTATAGTGTTATGGTGTTTTAGTACGATAAGCCCGAACACCCAGACACGGAAACACTATAACACTATAACACCCAAAACACATTAAAAAGAGAGCCGGTGTTGGATATTCTCTGGGCTATCATAGCCGTCGTTGGGGCCATTATGATTCTCGTGTTCGTCCACGAGATGGGGCATTTTCTTTTTGCCAAGCTCTTCAAAATGCGCGTCGATCGGTTCTCGGTAGGGTTTCCGCCGAAGATCGTCGGCAAAAAAATCGGCGAGACGGAATATGTGATCGGGGCGACGCCGCTGGGCGGTTATGTCAAGATCGCCGGGATGGTCGATGAAAGCATGGATACCGACTTTGCCGCGTCGGAGCCGGAGCCGTGGGAATTTCGCGCCAAGCCGGTCTGGCAGCGCATCATCGTCATCTGCGCCGGCGTGACGTTCAACGTGATTCTGGCGGCGATCATCTTCATCGGCCTCAAATACGCCTACGGCGAAACCCGCCCGCTGGCCCTCGAAGACGGCTCGGTCTACGTCGCCGATAGTTCGCTGGCCTACGAAACAATCGGCCTGCGCACCGGCGACCGCATCCTGGCTATCAGCGGCCAACCCTTCGATCCCAACAGCGCCGACGCCAGCATGGTCGATCTGCTGGCCGATTCGCTGACGATCACCGTCGACCGCGACGGCCAGCGGCTAGTGTTCACCGGCCCCGACGACATCATGACCCAGATCGCCGATGCCGGCAGCGGCGGCTTGTTCGGGCTGGGGCTGTACAACGAACCGAGTGTCGTCGGCGAGGTCATCGAAGGACGGCCCGCCCAGGCGGCCAACCTCCAAACCGGCGACCGTATCGTGAGCATCAACGGCCAGCCGGTGCGGTTCTGGGTTGAGATTACCCAGGTGATTCAAAATTCAGGAGGCCAGCCGCTCGACTTCGAGTGGATCCGTCCGGGCGTCTCCGGCGAGACCGCCACCGACACGCCCGGCGCCCTGCCAGGCACCTCCGACGGGCGCTACCGCGCCACGATCGCGGCAGCCCAGGACGAGGACGGGCAGTATCGCATCGGCATCGGGTTGCCGGAGCGGCGCGAAACATTTGGCTTCGGGGAGGCCATCAGCGTGGGCGTCTCGGCCACCTGGCTCAACACCAAAGCCATCGTCATCAACCTCAGGCGCATCTTCACCGGGCGCGAAAACATCCGCAAGAACCTCGGCGGGCCGGTGATGGTGGCCAAGATCACCGGGCAGGCCGCCCAGCGCGGCGGCGAGGCCTTCTGGACGATTGTGGCGTTGTTGTCGATCACGCTCGCTATCGTCAACATCTTACCCATACCGGCGCTCGACGGCGGCCATCTTGTGTTTTTGCTCTACGAGGGCATCACCCGGCGCGAGCCCTCGCTCAAGGTGCGCATGGTCACGCAGCAGGTGGGGATGGTGCTCTTGCTGACGCTGATGGCGTTCCTGGTCTTCAACGATATTCTAAGACTCTGACGCGTCTTAGAAATTTTTTGTAGAATCCAGCATAGACCCGGAGGGGAGTCGAACACCTTCGGGTCTTTTTGGTATTTTGGGGTGATACGCATTTGAGTTCGACGCTTCAACGCGACGTACCGTGGAGCAAACACTGACGATCACCGGGAAAAAGCAGACCGCCGAGGATGCCGCGCGGCAGGAGGCGCTCTGCCAGAGCGGGCCGATCCCGCGCCACATTGCCATCATCATGGACGGCAACGGGCGATGGGCACGCCAGCGCGGCGAACCCCGCGTCGTCGGGCATTACGAAGGCGTCGAATCGGTGCGCGACATCACCGAGGCGTGCGCGCAGATCGGGGTGGAGTTTCTGACGCTCTACACCTTCAGCGTCGAAAACTGGCAACGGCCTCCCGGCGAGGTCAATGCCTTGATGCGGCTGCTGCTGCGCACGATTCGCCGCGAGCGCAAGACGCTCAACGAAAACAACATCCGCCTTCAGGCCATCGGCGACCTGGAAAAGTTGCCCCGGAAGGCCCGTGCGGAATTGCAAGACGCCCTCGACGCCACCGCCGGCAACACGCGCATGACGCTCGTGCTGGCGCTTTCCTACAGCGGGCGCTGGGAACTCGTCGAGGCCGTCCGGACGCTGGCCCGGCAGGCGCAGCAGGGCACGCTCGACCCCGACACCATCGACGAAGCGCTCGTGGCCCAGGCGCTCGACTCCGCCGGGGTTCCCGATCCCGATTTGCTCATCCGCACCGGCGGCGAGTTCCGGGTGTCGAATTTTTTACTCTGGCAACTGGCCTACACCGAGATGGTCATCACCAATCTCTACTGGCCGGCCTTCCGCCGCGATCAACTCTACGAAGCCATCACCGCCTTCCAACAGCGTGACCGGCGCTTCGGGCGGATTACCGGGTAGGGGGATAGGCTGGCGGTCTGGACGTGACGTGAAGGTTGATCCGTTCACATCCCCAGGGCCGGCTGCTCGCTCAAATCGACCCAGAAACGCACCAGCGGATTGGGTTCAGCCCCAGAGACGCCCGGTCTCATCTCGCCCTCAATTTCTCCGCTGATCACGTCTTCAAGGTCCCAGTCCTGAATGTAAACAGTGCCGCTAACGAGGCCCCCCACGCTTCCGTTGGGATTTCGAACCGTCAGGCTGATGAACTCCGGCAAGGAATTGCCGGTGTCGAGGAACGCGATGTTCCAAATGCTTACGGGGTTGGGGAAACCTGTGCCTGTTGTGTCTTCTTCGAGCAGCACGACGCCGTTTTGATCGATGGACACCTTCCACTGAGCCAGGGCGGAGGTCGGCGTAATCTCTGGGCCGGAATATCTGACCACCTGAACGCCTTCCTCGCCGGTACTGTCGCAGGCACTTAGCAGGATCCCGGCCATCAACAAGATGGCGAAAACGAGGCTACTTCTAAACGTTCTCTTCATTTGCTGTTTCAGGGCATATGCGCGTGCAACGTGCTATTAATTAGGTAGTAGACGCTTCCGGTATTGAAGGATATTTAACGGGTGAGGCTGTAGAAGAAACGCTCTTACGAGTGACAGGAAATCCCCCACAGGAGAAAGACAAGGCCTTTGGCCGGGCCCCTGGCAATAACCGGCAGCCCTGTACCGTTACAGGGGACGGGGATTCACCCGTTTTAGGCGAAACTTAAGCCGCCGCCTCGCTGTTTGAATGCCAGATGGCAACGCCCCTCTCTCTCTTGGACGATCTCAGAAGCCTTCCACCATGCCTTCGATTCGTTTTCGATTGCTGCTCGTTTTCGTGTTGATGCTCGGCTTTGCCGGGCCGGCAGCGGCCCAACTGGTACCGGCCAGCGCCAATCTCGCCAGTAATACCGGCCGGGCAGACGCCTTTTCGCAGTTGCCCCGGCCTTTCGAGATTCTGGGGCTCTCCGTCGAAGGGGTCGACGAAGAGAGCATGCGCACGTTCGTGCTGCAAAGCAGCGGGCTGGCCGTCGGGCAGACGGTCAACATTCCCGGCGACCAGGCCCTCGCCGATGCCATCCGCAACATCTACCGGCTGCGCGTCTTCTCCGACGTCAAGATCGTCGAAGAACGGCGGGCCGGCGAAGGAATCTTTCTGGTGATTCGCGTCAAAGAAGAACCGCAACTGAGCGACTATACGTTCTCCGGCGTCAAGAAAAAACACCGCAAAGACCTTCAGAAGAAGATACCCCTCTTCAAAGGCAGCCGCGTTCGCCCTGCCGACCTCGAACGCTCCAAGCAGGTCATCAAAGAATACTTTGCCGAGAAAGGCTACATGCTGGCCGAAATCGAGGTCAACCGCACCGAGACGGAGCAGAACACGCTCGTGCTCGATTTCGCCGTCGATCGTGGCCAGCAGGTCGAGATCGAAGACATCATCGTCAGCGGCAATACCGAGATTTCGAGCGGCAAGGTGCGCAAGAAGATGAAAGAGACCAAGCGGGATCGCTGGTGGCAGTTCTGGAAAAAGTCGCGCTTCGACCAGACCGACTATGAAGATGACAAGGACAAAGTCATCGCCTATTACAACACGAAAGGCTTCTACGACGCCCGCATCGTCAGCGACTCGGTTTATCTTGATACGTCCGGCAAGGAGCCGGGGCTGATCGTCAAGATGGATATCCACGAAGGGCCGAAGTATCACATCCGCAACGTCGAATGGGACGGCAACACGGTCTATCGCGATGAGACGCTCACCCAGGCGCTCGGCATTCAAAAGGGCGACGTCTATAATTCGGACCGGCTGGAACAGAACCTCTACGGCAACCGCCGCAGCAGCGACGTATCGAGCCTCTACATGAACCGGGGGCACATGCTCTTCCGCGTCGAGCCCGAAGTGCGCGTCGTCGGCGACTCGCTCGATCTGCACTACGACATCTATGAGGGCGACATCTTCAAGTTCGGCCAGATTGACATCGCCGGTAATTTGAAGACGAAGGAGCACGTCATCCGCCGCGAACTCTACACCGTGCCCGGCCAGACGTTCAGCCGCGAGTTGATTCAGGAGACCGTGCGCCGGCTGTCTCAGTTGAACTATTTCGATCAGGAGAAACTCGGCGCCGGCCCCGGCATCAACCTCGATCAGCAAAAGAAACTGGTCGATCTGACGTACAAGCTCGAAGAGGTGGGCAGCGATCAGCTTGAGCTTTCGGGCACGTACGGGCGGTTCGGGCTGGTGTTGATGCTGCGGTTCGGCTTCAACAACTTCTCGGTGCAGGATGTCTTTAAGAAAGGCTCGTGGAAACCCTTGCCGTCGGGCGACGGGCAGCGGCTCTCGGTGAGTCTTCAGACCAACGGCACGGCCTATCAGAGCTACACGCTCGGTTTCACCGAGCCGTGGTTCCGGGGCAAGCCGACGCCGGTGGGCTTCACGCTTTCGCACTCGCGCTTCAACGGCACGTCGTTCTACACCTTCAGCAGCAGCAACATCGACACCGGCCAGAAATTCGTCCGGACCTCGGCCAGCGTCTTCTACGAGCAGCGGCTGAAGTGGCCCGACGATAAGTTCAGCACCTCGACGTCGGTGGGCTATCAGTATTTCCTCAACCGCGACTTCACCTCGTCGTTGCCGCTGGGCACGAGCCAGCAGGTGACGTTGCGGCAGGCGCTCTCGCGCAGTTCGCTCGATCACCCGGTTTTCCCGACGACGGGGTCGAGCATGGTGCTCTCGCTGGAAATTGCGCCGCCGGTGGGCGACTTCATCCAGTACCACAAGTGGAAATTTAACAGCGGGTGGAACGTGCCACTGACGCGCAAGCTGACGCTGAACGTGACGGGCGAGTTCGGCTACATCGGCTCGATCACGGGCGACGACGTGTTGTTCGAACGCTACGTGGTGGGTGGTTCGCCCTTCGACGTGCAGGGCTTCCGCGACAACTTCGGCAAAGACATTATTTATATGCGCGGTTTCCCGGCCCGCGCGCTCGGCCCGCGCCGGGGCAACGAAGCCGTCGGCGGGCGTGTCTTGAACAAGTATACGTCGGAGTTCCGCTTCCTGGCCGTGCAGACGCCGCAGTTGACGGCGGCGCCCTACCTGTTTATGGATGCTGCCAACACCTGGGATAACTTCGGCACCTACAACCCCACGCAACTGTTTCGCTCGGCGGGTCTGGGCGCGCGGTTGTTCCTGCCCATCCTGGGTATGCTTGAGTTGACCTACGGTTACAACTTCGACGAGTTTACGCCGATTCCGGGGCAAGAAGGCAAACACAATGGCTCGAAGCGCTGGCTCTTCCAGTTCTCGCTAGGCCAGGGCTTCACAAATTGATGAAGTTCGAATGACGAATGTCGAATGGGCAAAATGAGACACTCGGCATTCGACCCTCGACATTCGACCTTCGCTCACCGTCCTCATAACTGGACAGGTCCCGGTGGGGCCGTACCACGACATCCGTTTCGCTCAATCAAAAAAAGTACATGAAGACGCTTTCCTTGTGGCTGCCGGTCGTCGCGTTGGCGATTCTGCTGATGCCGGCGGCGGCGTGGGCGCAGCAAAAGATCGCCTACATCGACTCGCAGTTTATCTACGGCAAGTATCCGGAGTTTGCCACGACGCAGCAAAAGCTCAACCGCATGGCCAATGAGTGGGAACGCGACTTGCAGGCCAAACAGAAAGAGGTAGACGACCTTTTTCAGGAGTATCAGGCGCGCGAACTGCTCTATACGCAGGAAGAACGCCAGCGTAAACGCGACGAGATCATTGCCGCCGAAGAGGAAGTGGAACGGCTCCGAAGCCAGTACTTCGGCCCCGACGGCGATCTGTTCAAACAGCAGGAACAACTGCTCAAGCCCATTCAGGAAAAGGTGCTTGCCGCCATCGAAGAAGTGGCCCTGGCCGAAGGTTATGACTATGTCTTCGACAAAAGCGGCGACTTCCTCTTCCTCTATGCCAGCGACCAGTTTGACCTGAGCAATCAGGTGCTAGAAGAACTTGGCATCGAGATTGAGAGTACACAGAGGGGCAACCGCCAGTAGGAAGGCGGCAGGCCTCTCCGTCCATCCTAACCCTATTCTGAAACAAAAACGTTTCAATATGCTACAGCGAATCCTCAGTCTCGCGGCCCTCGGCCTTCTTCTGTTTTCCGGCCTGAGCGCCGACGCGCTGGCTCAGCAAGTGGCGCCCCTCAAGATCGGCTATACCGATCACGAACTCCTTATTGCAGCCATGCCGGACTACCAGAACGTCCAGCAGCAGTTGCAGCAAGAGTACCAGACCAGCCAGAACGTGCTGCAAGCGCTCTATGAGGAGTTCCAGGGCAAGGTAGACCGCTACCAGAAACAACAGGCCCTGCTCTCGGAAGAGCGCCGCCAGGAACGCGAGCAAGAACTGGCCGTGGCGCAGCAGGAGATCCAGAGGAAGGCCGCCGAGAGCGATCAGCAACTGGCGCAACGTCAGGCTGAATTGCTCAATCCGATCTTCGAGCGCGTTGGAGTCGCCATTAACGAAGTGGCCAAGGAGAAAGGGATCGATCTGGTGCTGCGCAGCCATGCCGGTGTCAATCAGCCCATCATCCTTTACGTCAACGAAGATCGGATTATCAACATCACCGAAGAGGTGGCTGTCAAGCTCGGCCTGCCTATTCCCGACGATACGCAGACTTCGAGCAACTAAGCCGATTTTAGATTTTGACACGAGCCGAAGGCGACTGACGAAGTAATTTTGGATCGGTCGCCCGTCCTGATCCCATCAGCCAATGAAAGAGCCGCGCTGGCTTCGACCGGTGCGGCTTTTTCGGCTGTTTAGAATCGGTGCGGAACCCAATCCAAAATCTAAAATCCAAAATCGTATATTGACCGGCACCCCGAAGTCCCCGAACCGTTCCCTGAAGCAACGCGAGCGTACAATGAGCACCCAAACGGCTACCCTTACGATGGACGACGTCAAGCGGGTTACCACGCAGACGTTGCAACAGATGAAAAAGACCGCCACGCCGATTGCGATGTTGACGGCGTATGATTATACGTCGGCGCGTATCCTCGACGAGGCCGGCGTAGACGTGCTGCTCGTGGGCGACTCGGCCTCGAACGTGATGGCCGGGCACGAGACCACGCTGCCCATCACGCTCGACCAGATGATCTATCACGCGCAGTGTGTGGTCCGGGCTGTCTCGCGGGCGCTGGTGGTGGTGGATCTGCCGTTCGGCTCGTACCAGGGCAACCCGCTGGAGGCGCTCAACTCGGCCATCCGCGTGATGAAAGAGACCGGCGCCCATGCCGTCAAGCTCGAAGGCGGCGAGGCCGTCGTCTCGGCGGTCGAACGGATTCTTGAGGCCGGGATTCCGGTGATGGGCCACCTGGGGCTGACGCCGCAGAGCATCTACCGCTTCGGCACCTACAAGGTGCGCGCCCGCGATGAGGAAGAAGCCGACCGCCTCCGCAAAGATGCCAAACTGCTCGACGACGTGGGTTGCTTTGCCGTCGTGCTCGAAAAAATCCCGGCTGAACTGGCCGGCGAAGTCTCCCGGTCGATCCGGATGCCCACGATAGGCATCGGCGCCGGGATGCACTGCGACGGGCAGGTGCTCGTCACGCACGACGCCCTGGGCCTGACAACGGACTTCAACCCGCGCTTCGTCCGGCACTACGCCAACCTCGCCGAGACCATCACCGAGGCCGTCCACGATTACGTTCAGGACGTGCGCACGCGTCAATTCCCTGCCGAAAATGAGAGTTATTAAGGTGGGTCATTGGCTCACTTCGTTCGTGTCATTTGCACGCTGGGCGTGCGTCAGTTGCGCCCTGCGGGCGCGTCATTCATTGTCATTGGGTTAAAAACTTGACAATCAATGACGCGAGCGACACGAGCCGAAGGCGACTGACGGAGTGAAGCGGAGTAAACGAGCCAATGACCACGAATGACAGGGAGCGTAGCGACCGAATGACCAGTGACGAGACGATACCCGTCAATAATAAATGAAAACGAACCAGCCACCGGAGACCTCGGAGAAACCACTCATCCTGGTCTGTAACGACGACGGCATCGATGCGCCGGGGATCTATGCGCTGGCGGCGGCCATGGATGCGCTCGGCGACGTGATGGTGGTGGCGCCGATTGATGAGCAGAGCGCCGTTGGGCACTCTATCACGGTGCGCGATCCGGTGCGCGCCCGGCCCTGGCGTTTTGAATTGCCGTCGGGCGCCGTCCCGGCCTATGCCATCACCGGCACACCGGCGGATTGCGCCAAGCTGGCAGTCAACCATCTGCTGCCGCGCCCGCCGGATCTGGTCGTCAGCGGTATCAACAAAGGGCCCAACACCGCCGTCAACGTCATCTATTCCGGCACCGTCAGCGCGGCTACCGAGGCTTCGATCCTTGGACTCGACGCCGTAGCCTTTTCGCTGTGCGCCTGGAATCCGGACGACTTCGAACCCGCTGCGCGCTATGCGGAGATCGTCGCCCGCAAGGTATTGCAAGACGGGATCCCGCCGGGCATCGTCTTCAACGTCAACATCCCCGCCTTGCCGTTCGATGCGATCAAAGGCATCGAGGTGACACGCCTGGCGCACTCGCGGTGGGAAGAGTCGTTCGTCGAGCGCATCGATCCGCTCAACCAGCCCTATTACTGGCTCTCAGGCCGCTTCGTCAACCTCGACGAAGGCGATCACACCGACCTCGAAGCCATCGAAAACGGTTTCGTCTCGCTCACGCCCATCCAATTCGACCTGACGGCCCACGACCTGCTTGCTGAATTGCGAAGCTGGGACTGGGCAATCGCAGATAGGCGCAGATGAGAGCAGATATTGCAACCGCAGATAGACGCGGGTGAACGCAGATTCTGTAGTCATCTACATTTATCTGCGTTTATCTGCGTTCATCTGCGGTTGCAAGGTGGTCTTTGTAGACTTGCCGGACGTTGTGGCGCCAGCGGCGCATCTCTTGTTCGGCTTCGTGGAGGCGTTCCGGTGGGAGGGTAGGGGCCAGGTTGTTTTGTTCGAGCGGATCGGCGGCGGTGTCGAAGACTTGCATGGCGCATCGTTTGTAGCGGCACATGAACTTCATGGCATCCCGGCGCAGCGCGAGGACGATGTCGCTTTCCCATCCGCTGAAGTAGAGCACGCGGCCCGGCGGCACCGGCTGGAGCATCGAGAGGCCCGGATAAAAGCCGCCTTCGAGCTTCATATTGAGCACGTCGGCCACGGTGGGGAGGAGGTCTATTTGCTGGCGGGCGCCGCCGGTCCATTGCCTTTGGGGGAAGAGCACAGGGTTGTAGAGGAGCGCGGGCACGTGGAGCGCTTCGTCCCAGAGCACGTCGGGGTGCATGCGTTGTTTGTGCTCGCCGAAAGCCTGCCCATGGTCGCCGATGATGATGAAGAGGGTGGAATCGAGCAGGTCGCGTTCTTCGAAGCCCTGCATCAGCGCGCGTAAGAAGTCGTCGGAGTAGCGGAGGGCATTGAGGTAGGCGTTGAGGGTTTCGTCTTCGACGCCGTAGTCGCGTTGCTGGAACGACGGTGGTACAGTGTAGGGATGGTGGGCCACCAGCGTCAGATAGCTCAAAAAGAACGGTTCGCCGGCGGCAACGCGGTCGTCCACCCAGGCAAGGCTGGGTTCGATGATGATCTTGTCTTCGTAGCCGAAGTGGTTGGTCCGGTCGAAGCCGTTGGGTTCGAAGGCGCCGTCGCCGTACATCTCATCGAACCCGAGGTTTTGCAGGACGATGTCTTTGTGTTCGTAAGCCAGCGTGGCGGGTGTGAAGAAGGCCGAACGGTAGCCGTGGGGTTTGAGCAGCGCCGGCAGGCCGGGGCCGGGGATGCCGCCGGGCCGGGCGGCGATGATCTCGCGGTGGGGGTAGGGGGGAATGCCTGCCAGCAGCGGCGTCAGCGATTTGTTGGTGTAGGGAACGACCGCGTACATCTGCTCGGCTACGAGCGCCTGCTGCGCCAGCGTGTCGAGGAACGGCGTCGTATCGAGCGACGGGTCGAAAAGCGTCGTGGAACGGGCTCGGATGGATTCGAGGAAGATCATCACTACGTTCATGCGGCGCGTGCTGTCGGTAGCGGTCAGGCGCAGCCCCTTGGTGTCGAAAGGCGGGGTGGTCTCCTGCACGACGGGCCGCGCGCGCGACGAGCCGGTGACGGCATCGACCCCCAGGACGCTGACGTAGGAACTCGGCGGATACGCTTCCGGCAAAGAGGTCTGGGGCAGCAGCGCCAGCAACAACACGAACGGAATCGCCCCCAGCAGCACGTGCCAGGGGGTGCCCGCCTCAGACTGCGTGGGCGTTGCATAAGCCCACCGCCGCACCGGGCGGATGCGCAACAGCAGCAGCGGCGGCAGCAAAATCAGCACCGGCAAGAACGGAAGCAGCACCCGCAGCCCGTAAAGCTCGGACGCGATGACTTTAGCCAGGTCGGGAAAATTAACCAGGAAGTATTTCAGCAGCGTCACATCCGCCGGCGAGCCCGTCGAGACGAAGTAGCCGAACGTTCCGGCGGGCAGGAACATCAAAGGCGGCGTCAGGGCGTAGAGGACGATCAGGCAGACGAGGCGCACCCGGCCGCGTGTGCGTTCGAGCAAAAAAAGGAACGACAGCGCCAGCAACAGCAACAGCAGCACATCCCACCGAATGGCTTCGAAGGCCGAGAGCGTGAGCCACTCCGTCGTGGGCGGCGGCACCAGCATCGAGGCGCCGATGCTCAGGCCGGCGGTGAGTGTGCTGACGGCCAGGAAGTGCCAGACGGGCAGCACATCGGGCCAGCGCGCGCGGCACCAGACGTAGACCGCCACCGAGGTGAGGAACAGCAACAGCGGTGTCAGCGCCGCCGAGAGCAGGATCAGGCTCAGCGGCGGAACGCCCGCGCGCACCGTGATCGAGTACTGAAGCAGCCGCATCAGCACTACCACCAGAAACAATGGGCCGAAGACCGAGCCCAGCCTGAGCCACGTCGCTCGCGAGACGGTGCAGCCTCGCGGCGCGCACAGTCCGGCGGTCTTCGCCCTAAAAATCCGGTAGAGCCTGGTTACCATTACGCGAGATGCTTGCGGCAAAGATCCTGTTTCGGCGTGGGTGAAACGTCCGGCGCGCAATATAGGTCGCGGCGATCTATAAATAATCTTAAAAGTTTGATAATCTCAATGTAATAATGGTGCCGGGAGCGAGGGTTTTTAACATTCCGGTTCGTTCTGCTCTATGCAACGGGGGGCGCAGGTCATGGGTCACGGGTCATGAGTCATGGGTTCTTTTCTCATGACCCATGACTCATGACCTGCGCCGAACTGTCTACAAAGCGGGACCGTGCGGCCTACCTCCTCAACTCGTTTCCACCGCCTCAAACAACCTCAGCGCATAGCGCAGGTCTACGTTGCCGCCGCTGATGAGCACGCCGATGCGGGCGCCGGGCGCCGAGACGACCCCATCGAGCAAGGCTGCCAGGGCCAACGCGCCGGTCGGCTCGACGATGACCTTCATGCGCTGCCAGAAGAAAAACATAGCCCTGCGGATCGCCTCTTCCGAGACCGCCACCATGTCGTCTACATAATGAAGGACCAGCGGGAAGGTGACTGTGCCCAGCGACGGCGTCCGGGCGCCGTCGGCGATGGTGTCGGGGTTATGGACGGTGTGAAGGCGTCCGGTGTGGAAACTGCGCGTGGCATCGTCGGCCTGAGCCGGTTCGACACCGACGACGCGGCAGGCGGGCGCGAGGGCTTTGGCCGAGAGGGCCGAGCCCGAAAGCAGGCCGCCGCCGCCGCAACACACCAACAGCAGGTCTAGCGGCCCGGTCTCTTCGAAGAGTTCGCGGGCGGCGGTGCCCTGCCCGGCCACGATGTGCGGGTGATCGTACGGGGGGATGATGGGCAGGCCGCGCTCTTCGGCGATGCGCTGCGCCAGCGCTTCGCGGGTCGTCTCTTCGCGGTCGTAGGGGATGATCTCGGCGCCGTAGCCGCGTGTGGCCGCCAGCTTCACGGCGGGCGCGTCGGTGGGCATGATGATCGTCGCCGGGATGTCGAGTAGCCGCCCGGCCAGGGCCACTGCCTGCGCGTGGTTGCCCGACGAGTAGGTCAGCACACCGCGCTTTCGCTGTGCTGGTGTCAGTTGGCTGAGCGCATTGTAGGCTCCTCTGATTTTAAAGGCCCCCGTCCTCTGGAAATTCTCGGCCTTGCAAAAAACCGAGGCTCCGGTGCGGGCGTCGAGCGTGCGCGAAGTCAGCACCGGCGTTCGGTTGACGATACCGTCGAGGCGCGCGGCGGCGGCGGCCACATCGTCGTAGCTGGCCGCCAGCGTGCCGTGGGGCTCAGAGGCTAAAGGTGAGGCCATGCTTTACGCATCCGGATCGTCTTCGGGGGCATCGGCAGCGGCTTCGGTTTCCTCGACGATCTTTGCGTCCTCCAACTCGTCGTCAATCTTTTCGATGACGAGGCTGACATCCGTCACCAGCGCAGCGATGGCGCCGACGGCGGCCAGCGTTGGTGTCAGAATCAGCGCGGCCGCCGCGCCGCCTACCCCGACCGACAGCGGGAATTCGAGCAGGACACGGTCGTCTTTTTTGATGATGACGCGGCGCGTGTTGCCTTCTTCGATGAGTTCGCGGACCTTATCGACGAGCTGGCCGCCTTTTACTTTGATCTCCTCGATCCGAACCTTGGCTTTCTCCTGGTCAATCATGACAAAGGGGGTGTGATGAAGGAATGCCCTCTTCCTAATTACAGCCGTGGCATAGGTTCCTGCGGCGGGCTTGTTGGCGGTCGTTTATGCGCTTTGTGCTGGAACATCGACCATTTATTGATAGGGCGCGGCGGTCTCGGGGGCCGGGCGGTTTCAGAAAATGTGGAAGAAAATTCCCCCTGCATGGTTACTAAAAGTAATGTCTCCGGAGGCTTCGAAAAAGACGCGCGGGGCCGTCTGAAAAACAGATTCTGATAAAAAAAGCCCCTTATCACTCTAAAATAGGCTATTTGCTGTGTGTGTGGATTGGTTTTTCGGCCTCGTGTCTTTGGGCCTGTGCCGTTCAAATCGTTTGTGGCATAGTGCATGAGGTAGGCGGTGCCAGGTACGAAAGCATGCCCCTGCCAGTTGAGCCGCATCGGTAAAAGTTCTCATGAATGCGACTTAAGTCTGCGGCCCGATGTGCTGATACTTGGGAGGGAAATCCGGCGCCTGCGTCGGAGGCGGGCTTCTCGCGAGAAGCCCCTTGCTGTTCTTGGAAAAACTGGTTTAGCCGTGCCTCGGCGGAGGGTCCGCTCGATACCGACTAAGCTATTTCTACCATAGAGCTTGTGCTCTTCTGTAGCACCACATACTGCTACACTCCAACCAAACCACACACCAACTAGGGAGGCTCTACGATGGGTCAGCAACAACTTCTTCTCCTCGTTCTCGGTATCGTGATTGTCGGCCTGGCCGTCGTCGTCGGTATCAGCGCTTTCAGCGAGAACCGCATCAAGTCGAATGCCGACGCGCTCGTGACCGACGCGCTGCGTATCGCTTCGGACGCCCAGGCTTGGAAGCTCAAGCCCGGCCAGTTCGGCGGCGCGCTCTCGACGGAAGACCTCGACGACGTTACGTTTGACGAGATCGGCTATCCGAACAGTGGCGACGTTTACACGAACGTCAACGGCAGCTTCGAGTGGGCCGCTCCGACCGGCGTGACCTGTGTCGCTCCGTCGAGTGTTCCTTCGGGCAACACCATCATCGTCAACCTGTACGCTTACAATACAGAGACGAAGAACTGCGCCGTCATCGGTATCGCCGGCACGAAAGCCAACGACATCGGCACGCAGATCACGTACGGCTCCTAAGCCCGCCGTGCCGGGATTGGCCCTCGACAGGGAAGAGGGCTCGTCCTCCAGACAAGGATCTGGCGGCATCCTCGCGCGCTGCACTGGCGTAAGGGTGCCGCCTTGTCTGGCTTTCATGGGGACCTCCTTCGAAGAGATCAGGCGTCTCGAAGCGCCGCCCCTGGCGCACGCCTTTGATTGTGCTGGAGGAACAGGAGAACCACCGGTTTTCCTGTAAGGAATTTTGACGAATCAAAAAGGACAAACAACGCTGTGGGCCAACAACAAGTTCTTTTACTCGTCCTCACGATCGTCATTGTCAGCATCGCCGTCTACATCGGCATCAATTTCTTCGGAGATATGATGCGGCAGCGGCACGTTGATCTGCTGGTTAATCATGCGGTGCATATTGCCTCGGAAGCCACCACGTGGCGCTCTAAGTCTACGCCCTTCCTCGGAGGCGGCGGGTCCTACTCCGACTTAGGCACCGACGGCATGGAGCAGCTTCTCATGTCTGAGGATCGGCTGCCGGGCACCTTCCGGATTACCCTGGCCAGCGGAGACGATCTGGAGGTAACCGGAGTCAGTGATGACTTCCCCGAAATCGGTGTCCGCGTTGTCGTCGAGGAAACCGATATCGTTGATACCATCATCGCCTACGATGGCAGCATCTCGTTGCCGCCCGTAACGCCCTAGCTCGTCGGCGACTAGGGATCAGGCGACGTGGCAAGCGTAATGCGTAATGACCGCCGGACGGGCGTCGCCGTCCGCGCGGGACGCGCCTCGCGGAGACGCGCTCCTATGCGTTGAGCGCCTTCCGGGGCTACATGTGGGCCTAGCTTACGACTACCATGGCAGTCAAGGAATTCAGATTTAACGGCATTAGCGCCAAAGGACAACCCGTTCAGGGTACCGTTTTTGCCCCCAGTGGCCGTGCCGCCGCTCAAAAAATTAGCGAACTGGCCGAGAAGCATAACTTCCGGCAGCAAGGCATCGAGGAGCGGCGCATGTATGCCTATAAGGTCCGCCATCCCAACGGGCAGATCCTCAAAGGCGAGCAGAAAGCCTTCTCTTCCGAAGAACTCGCGACGGCCCTGCGCAAGATGGGCCTCGAGGTCATCTCGGTCAACAAAAAAATATTCGGGGTTCAGCGCAAGCCGCCGCGCGGGGACATGATTATGTTCGTCCGTCTGGCGGCTAACTTGCTTAACGACAAGTTGCCCTTCGACGAGGTGTTGGGCCTGCTCGTCAACGACGTCTCGTCGAAGAGCCTCCGGCAAGTCATCCGCGACCTCAACGCCGACCTCAAAGGCGGCATGGACGCCCAGCAGGCCTTTCTCAAGCACCAGCACATGCTGGGCAAGTTTACGGCCTACATGCTCGGTATCGCCTCGCGTTCGGGTAATATGGCCGAGATTTATGAGGCCACGGCCCGCTTCCTCGAACGCAAAAACGAATTTAAGAAGAGCGTCCGCAGCGCCATGATCACCCCCTCGATCACCATCGCGGTGCTGATTGCGGCCTTCATCTGGTACATCTGGTACATCTTCCCCGAGACGGCCCGCCTCTTCGAAGGCATGAACGTCGAGTTGCCGTCGATGACGCGTAAGACCCTCGACTTTGCCGACTGGATGGACGCCAACTACGGATGGGTGGCGCTCGTGATTCTGGTGATCACGGCCGTCGGTGTGCTCTTTGCCAGATCGGACAAAGGGCGGTTCCTGATCCACAAGAACATCATCAAGGTGCCGCTGGTCGGGGGGTTGCTCCACAAGCTCAACATCGAGATCTTCTGCCGTGTCTTCGCCATCCTCTATTCCGGAGCCGGCGATAACATCGGCGTTATCAAGATTGCTGCCGAGGCGTGCGGCAATGCCTATATGGAGCACCGCATCAAAACCATCACCGTGCCGATGATGGTGGCCCAGGGGAGCGAGCTGGTCAAGTCTATGGAGGCCAGCGGCGTCTTTACCCAGATGACCCTGGCGCGTTTCCGCAGCGGCTCCGAAACAGGGAACGTGCGCGCGAGCGCGTTGCAAATGGCCGATTACTATGAGAAAGAGACTGCGCTTAAGCTCAAAAGTGCCGTCGAAGGCATTCAGACGGCGGTCGCGGTCTTTATCACCATCGCCATCTGCTTCCTGACGATCATCTCGTCCGAGATCGCGCTCATCCAGCCCAGTGCCACCGACATGATGAACATGTAACCCTGGCACCGGATGCGCCCCAAACCTTCTAATAAACTATAATTAGCAAAAACTGATGCGCTATAACGGCCCCGCCAAGGAAGTGCGTAAGCGTTGGGGGACGGGCAAACCGCCTGACCCCAACGACGCTGCGCGGGACGCCCAGCCGGAGCGGAACGCGAGCCGGGCAGGCGATGCGCAGGATTGGAATGAAGACGTGCCGAATTGGAACGAAGACGTACAAGATCAGATTTCGGCCTTACTCGGTGAAGACGCTGAAGAAACGGAAGACGATGATGCCCTCGACCTGGCTGCGATTCGGCAGGCCCTGGCCGACAAAGAGGCTTCGCTAAAGGTTGATCAACCGGCCGACGACACTGACGACGATCTCTATCTCGTCATTGACGAAATCCTCTCCCCTGAGGCGCCGCAGACTCCCACCTTCGAGAACGAAGCGCCTGAGCCGCAGACTCCTCAAGCCCAGACGCCGCAGCCCGAAGCGCCTGCCGAGGAAACCGCCGGCCCACCCGCAGACGAGGCCGAGGCCGCGCCGGTCTCGACGGCCTCGGTCATGGAGCCGGTCTTTAAAGACGTCGTCGTGACCGAACTGCTCGAACAGGGCGCCGTGACGCTGCCGCAGGCCCTCACCGCCGTCCGGCAGCAGACCGAGCAGCCCGACACCCCGCTCTGGCGCATCCTGGCCGATCTGCCCGACATTGGCCGCGATATGATCTTCGAGCAGGCCGCCAGCCTCCAGGGCTTCGAGACGGCCACGCTCAAAGACAAATTCTCGCCCGAATTTACCCGGACCATCCTCCAACTCTTGCCCGAACAGGCACGGGAGCCTCTCTTTACCTACAAGCTGCTCCCGCTCAAGCTCAAGGCCGATCCGGAAGCGAGGCAGCAACGCCTGCAACTGGCCACGCACGATCCGACGCGCCCCGGCCTGAGCGCCGTGCTCGATACGCTTGGCATGCCGGTGGATCTGTTTTACGCGAAGGAGGTCGAGATTGCGCACTACCTGGAGAAGGTGCATCGGATCGTAGGTGAGATCGCCTCTGCCGAGGAAGCGATGATCGACCTGGACCTGACGCCCGCCGCCGAAAAGGCCGCGCCGGCTGAAGACGCCCCGGCGCCCGTTAAAGAGATTCTTGACCTTTCGGAAGACGCCGAATTCCTCGAATTGCAATGGGAGCCGTTCGCGGCCAGTGAACTCGCCGATGAGCCGGAAACGCAGCCGGCTGCCTCGGAAACTGCCGAGGTCGATCTTCCGGAACTGGATTGGAAATCGCTGGCCGAGTGGACCGACGCAGCCTCGGACGAAGCCGCCGCTGCTGCCGCGCTCGACCTCGACGCCGCTGCCGAAGAGGCCGCTCCGCCCCAACCTGCTGCTCCCGAGCCGCCGGCGGAAACGCCCACCGAGGAGGCCTCCGCGTTTGATTTTACCCTGGAAGAACTGGCCAAATTAGGGCAGACCGACGTGATGCCCACCGAAGAGGTGTCTCTCGACGGCACCATCGCCAGGGAATTGCTCGACAACTTCGAAGGCAAACCGGCCAATGGCAACGGCGCACCCCCGCAGCATGACGCGCCCTCGTTCGATGGCATCGCCAACGACGTGCCCGGCCAAGACCTCGTCCCGGACCTCTCGAACTGGACGCAGCCGGACGAACCCGTATCCCCCGTTCCCGAAGATTCTGAGCCAGAGGCACCTATGCCCCAGGCTGCTCCCGCACCGCAGCCGGCACCCGCGCCGGAGGCCGAAGCCGCCCCCGTGCCCGAAGCCGAGCCCGAACCTGAAACCGACGACGAGATTGAAGCCCTGCTCGGTATCGATCTCGATAAGATCCGGGCCAAGGATCGCGTTGTAGCGATGTTGCTGCGCAAGGGCATCATCCGGGCCAGAGAGATCAAACGCGCCCAGCAGAAGCAAAAGGACGAAGATCTCAAAGAGCCGCTCTGGCGCGTGCTCACCCTCATCGACGGGGTCAAACGCGCTGCCATTTTTGCCGAAGCGGCCAGTGTCTATGCCTTTAAGACCGCCGAAATGGGCGAGGGCAAACCCGATCCCGAATTCGCCCGGTCGGTCATGGACACCTTCGACGAGGACATGCGCGATACGTTGTTGCAACTGCGTGTGGTGCCCCTCGAAGTGGATCTCGATCAGCAGACCGGCGCCATCAAGGTCGTCTTCATCACGCACGACCCGACGCGGCCCGAAGTACACCGGACCATGCAAAAGCTGCGGCTCGAACGCTTCGAACTGCGCTACGCCCCGGAGAACGTCGTCACGGCGCTGATCCTCGAAGCCTTCCCGCGTAAAAACGAATTTCTCGAACGCCTCGACGAGCACAATGCCCTCGACATGGGCATCAGCTACGAGGAGAAGAACGACCTCATCGACGAGGAGGCGCTTGAGGCCGAGATCAGCCGTTCGAAGCTCATCAACCTGTTCGAGGCGACGCTCGTCGAAGCCGTGCGGCAGGATGCTTCGGACGTCCATATCTGGCCCAACGCCCGCAAACAGGTCGAAATCCACTTCCGTATCGACGGTCGCCTGCGTCGCTGGCACACCGAAGACAAGGTGCATCCGGAAGCCTTCATCGCCGTCGTCAAAGACAACTCGATGAACGTCGACCGCTTCGAACGCGACTCGGCCCAGGACGGCTTCATCCAGCGATGGATCGACGAGGCGCTCATCCGGTTCCGTGTCTCGATCCTGCCGATTGCCAACGCCGCGCAGGACGTCCGCAGCGAGAGTATCGTTATTCGTGTGCTCGACGACCGTAAAGTCGTCAAAGACCTCAGCAAGCTGGGGCTTAACGAACTGGCCCTGGAACGTTTCCGCAAGGCCATCAGCCAGCCGCACGGCATGGTCATCCTCACCGGCCCGACGGGTTCGGGTAAGACCACCACGCTCTACGCGTCGATCCACGAGGTCATCAACCCCGAAGTCAACGTGCTGACGGTGGAAGACCCGGTCGAATACATTTTGCCGGGCGTGCGCCAGATCAAGCTCAACAACAAGCTCGGCCTCGACGGGGCGCTGCGCTCGATCCTGCGTCACGACCCCGACGTGGTGATGGTGGGTGAGATGCGCGACAAGCCCACCGCCGAACTCGCCATCAAGCTTGCCAACACGGGCCACCTGACGTTCTCGACGCTGCACACCAACGATGCGGCCAGCGCCGTCACGCGGCTCTATAAGATGGGCATCGAGCCCTTCCTGATCGCTTACGCCATCAATCTGGTCGTAGCCCAGCGCCTGATCCGGCGGCTCTGCCCGACGTGCAAGCACCCCGATCCTGATCCCGATCACGTGCTGATGCGCAAGCTGGGCTTCAGCAAAGAAGAGATAGAAACGACCACCATTTACGTGCAGGGTCACGATGCTGACTGCCCGACGTGCAGGGGTGTGGGTTTCAAAGGCCGTCGCGCCGTCAGCGAGGCCATGTACTTCTCGCGCGAGATCCGCCACCTGATTGCCGACTCCGAAGGCATGCTCGATGAAGGGACGATCAAAGACCTCGCCGTCGAAAATGGAATGATGACACTCTCGGATTCAGCCCGCAACGTCGTCATCGAGGGCGATAGTTCGATCCTGGAGATGATGCGCGTGGTCTCGACCGAAGATTAGCCACTTCCGCGTCGTCGAGGCAGGCCGCCGCTTCCCACCGTCCCGTGCCTTTGCGGCCTGGCCTGCTTCGCGACGCGGACTGAGTTTATGCCCCCAACGCCGTCGGCGCCTGATGCCGGCGGCGTTTTTGTTTATGAAAGGCGACGGGAAACGGATCTGCATGTGATTCCCCCTTCGAAGGGGGACAGCGGCCAGCAAACGAAGGTGCAGCAGGCCGCAGGGGGATGTTCGCGCAGCCTGACGAGAGGTTTCCAGCAAGCCGCACCAACATCCCCCGCCCCTCCTTCGTCGGGGC
Source organism: Rhodothermales bacterium (assembly GCA_028278205.1). Taxonomy (GTDB): domain Bacteria; phylum Bacteroidota; class Rhodothermia; order Rhodothermales; family Bin80; genus JANQES01. The sequence continues at coordinate 16,801 of JANQES010000080.1, read as the reverse complement.
ACCCCCTTCGAAGGGGGACTTTTCGGTGGTGCCGGTATCGGCGTAAATATTCAATCCTCATAAGGCTCTTCCTACGCGTGGCGATAGATTTTTAATGTTTTGCACATTGCCGTCGGAGGGATTACCGATCTACCGGGGACGATTACAAATTGTAATTAAGTAACGGATGAAGCACCGGCACGGCCAGCAAGGCCCTTCGCGCCAGGCTTAAAAAACGACGATTTTTCCAGATTTTTTTTCAGATTGAGCATGTCCGCATAGCAAGTCCCTTCTCAGATCGGGGAGGCTTCAGGGGCTCTTTTCAGGGGATTTCATGGGGCGGAAAGGCGCTACGGGCGCTGGAAGGCAGGGGCGGGGTGGCTCCGGGGAGAGGACGCGCGCGTGATATCGGCCCGTGGTATGCAGACATCCTGAAACGGAACGGGGCATCGAGGGCCGGTGCCTCGATTTTTTCGCGGCGCAAAAAACGCCCTGAAACGCCCAAATGGATGGATTTTTGCAAATAAGGAAGACCGTTCCGAAAAAACCACGCGTTGGGTGGCTTTGTGCATAGACCAAACGGACACCCAGGCTTTAAAGCCGGCTCAAGCTAGCCGATTAACAACGCGGGATTCCCCCGAAAACATGCCGTGACGTTCCTATGACGGAGACCATGCTCGCCCTCGTGGCCCTGATGATCACGCTCTTCTTCACGATGAACCAGCAACGGGGCATCGTGCAGGCCGAGCAGGAGATCGCAAGCATCGAACTCGAAGTGCTGGCTAATGCCATCGGTTCGGAGATGATGCAAGTGATTGCCACGAAGGAGTTCGACGCTGCCACCACCGGCGTAGACTTGCAAACCGTGACCCTCGCTGACCTGACCGTCGAGTCGGCCTTTGGCGACAACCTCGACTGCCCCGACGCCTGCAACGATGTTGACGACTTCAACGACATGCAACTGCACGTGATGCCTTTCACTGTGGGCCTCGACGAGCATGGCAATCAGATGGGCTTCAGCTTTTCTATCGCTGCCGAAGTCAAGTACGTCGATGCTTCGGGCAATTACTCTCCGACGCCCACGTGGACGAAGGAGGTGACGCTCTACGTCGATCAGGTGCCTGCCGGCAACGAGAGCAAGTATCTGCTTCAACCCATTGTAGTGAAACGGCATTTTGCGCCGTAATCGAGCCCACCGGCTCAGCGGACACAGTCAACGATTACCCTCATGATAGCAATTTACGACCATCTTATCGCCATCCTCGTCGGCGGTGTCATCATCCTGCTGCTGTTCAACGTGCAGCGGCGAACGCAGCAGTCGAATGTGGAGCGGACGATGATGTATATGGCCAAGACGAGCACGTTGGAGATGGGCAGCTTCCTCGAACGCGATTTGATGAACGCCGGCTTCAACACGCCCCCGGTCGAGAACGGTGTGCTCGAACATAACACCAACGGCGACGGCATCACCGATACCCTCGTTTTCTGGGGCGTCGGCTCGGCGGGCACGCGCACCCGCATTGCCTACGGCGTCACGCCCGTCGATACGGCCAACATCGCCGGCCAGCAGACGCCGCTTTACCAGCTTCGGCGCTACGAACGCCAGGGCGCCGACTACGTGGAGGTGGGCGGCAGCCCGCCGATTCTGACGGAATTCAAGATCACACTGCTTACTTCGGGCAACTTGTCGACGGACATCTACACGGCAGACAAGCTGAGGGTCAAAATGGCGCATGCCGTGCTGCCCGACTTTGAAGACGAGGAGCACCTCGTCGGATATCGCCAATTGTATTGGGGCGTCACGCTGGATCCGCCCGGCTTACAATAGCCGCCGGCTCCAGCGCCGATCTCACTCACAGCCGTGGCCGTGCAGGCCACACGATAACTTACCAGGAGGGACATCATGGGAGGACGTGTCACATTACTCATCACGGGCGCCGTGCTGTTAGCGAGCAGTTACCTGCTCTATGACGGCAAGCGCGCCGAGATGGAGACGCGCGACCAGCAGAACGAATACCAGTTCCAGGGCATCGCGCGCGGCAACGTCGAGTCTGGCCTCGCGCGGGGCGTCAGCGCGATCAAGCGCGATTTGCAGGATGTCGAAACCACGTTCCCGCGTACGACGACGGACGACGGCTATTACGACCTGAGCATCGTTAAGAACCTCTACGGCGATCTCGACGTGGTCGTGCAGGCCAACAGCGGCGAGGCCGACTATCAGGTTGACGGCAACGTCATCTTTACCGCGTCGCTGCCGGCGGCCTTCGTCGTCGAAGATGACGTGGTAGAGGTCAACGCCGCCGGGACCTATCAGATCTCGGGCGTAGACCGGCGTATGGATACGACCGTTCCGGCAGCCGGCTACAGCAATCCGGTGCGCGGCCTCATCACCACCGAAGACCATCGCGCGGCGCTGGCGGGGGAACTGGACTCCTACCGTGTCGTGGGCAAGGGCTCTGCTCCGGAGGATCCCGTCGATCAGGGGAGCATCATCGGGGGCTACGACGAAACGGACATCGAAGCCTTTTATCAGGATGCCAAGAGCAATGCCACCACGACGCTCTCGGCGGATCCCGACGGCAACGTCTCGGAGACCCTGTTTAGCTCGGCGGCGGGCAATTCGAGCGCCAGCAACCCGGCCATCATCCGCGCCATGGGCAACCTGAACCTGACCTCGTCGGTCAGTGGCTATGGCATGCTCATCGTCGAAGACGGCGATCTGAACGTGCTGGGGGGCGGTCTGGATTGGGAAGGCGTCGTCATGGTGCGCAAAGAGTGGCAAGACACCGTGGCTGTCAATTTGCAGAACACGACGATCAACGGCGGCTTCATCGCCTACGACTACGAGCTGGCGCCAACGCTCGGCCTGTGCGTGCCCGACTTCACCATCGACGGCGACGAGGCCGTCGTCAACGAGCCGTTTGCGCTGCGTGTTGAGGTGCTCGGCGCGGCCATCGTCAGCGGCGAATACGACATGCCCGTGACGGCGCGCGTCAACGTCGGCGGCACGGCCTACGAACCCTGGGGCAGCTACGACCTCGCCCTCGACGGCAACGTCAACACTGGCAACAGCGGCATCACGTATCTCTGGGAACCGACCGAGATCTTCGAAGCCGGCTCGCGCATCGCCATCGACGCCCGGTCGTGGACGCGCGCTGAGGGCACCGACGGCTCGCTGGAAAGCCACTGGTCCATTTCGATGGAGGAAAACTCGTCGATAGAAGGCCCGCAGATCTACCTGCTCAAAGACGATGACCCCGTGCCCAGCGTCGGCGGCTTTCAGGGGCAGTACTCCGTCGCCGAGTTCCTCGACGGCTACATCGAGAACGACATGCTGACGGTCGATGCCAACCAGGGCGTGAGCCTCTTCGAACTCGGCGTGACCGATACCGGGAGTGAAGCCTTCGACTTGCAGGACCTCGTCGTGATGATCACGATGATCGACGCCAGCCAGAGCGGGTGTGTGCCCGGCGGCGGCACCAGCCAGCTTTACGTGGACATCATCAATTCGGAGATCCATTACAGCAGCGAGGCTATCGCCAAGCTGGGGCTCCATCTCAACACGGTCCGTGAGGATATCGACGTGAAGATCACGGAGACCGCTGTTCAGGGCACTCAGGAAGGCGAGGCCGGCGTTTACGAGACGGGCATTGAGGCCGATGATGCGGAAGTAGAAGAGAATACGGAAGGCGTAACCACCGTCACCGTCTGCCACAACGGCTCGGAAAAGACGATTCCGTTCGCGGCCCTCGCGGCCTACATTGGCCGTGGCGCTACGATGGGCACCTGTCCCATCGGCACCACCACGACCACGGTTTGCCACAACAACAAAACGAAGGTCATTCCGCTCTCGGCCCTCCCGGCGCACCTCGGCCACGGCGATACCGAGGGAGCGTGCCAGTAGGCCCACTGCTCATTCCACCCGCCAGACCGAAGCGCCGATCCATCCGGGTCGGCGCTTTGTTTTTGTCGGGATGCGAGATGGGGGATTCGTGATGCGAGATGCAGGATGATCTTCTCTTATCTCGTATCCAGGAAATGTCTGTAAAGTCCCCCCTGCCTGCGCAGGGGCAGGTTCGGACGACCTGTTTGTAGCATACACCGCTTTTTTCACGATAAGCCCCGTAGGGGCGACCTGTTCTGTTCTTTCTTTAACAGGCCGCTCCTACGGAGCTATTTTTCTGTGTAAAAGGGAGGTTCTACAAACAGGACGCCCCTACGGGGCTCCTTCGACGATTCTGTTTGCAGACACCCTCTATTATCCAGCATTCCCCATCTCGCATCCCGAATCCCTCATCCCGAATTCCCCATCCCGAATCCCCCATCCCGAATCCTCCATCTCGCATCCAGTTACCCCATTACCCTTCGGCGGTACGAAAGGTAATTTCGTAACGGATTAAACAAGAGATCCATGCAGGCCGGGTTTTAGCAGGATGATTTTTCATCGATACATTTTCAGATTCATCATGTCCTCATAGCGAATGACGGGGCAGGCTGTGATGGATTGTTATAGGCGTCGATCATTGGTTTTTACCCTTTAAAGCCTGAAAAAACATCTGAGAGGACCCTCCGGCGAGGCGGACATTTTGAAACGGAAAACAGGCCGGATCAACCCGAAAAGAGAAAGTCCGCCCTGCCTTTCGCAGATTCAGGCATGGTTTTGACGTTATCCAGGATGGGTAGGGTATCCAGTGTGGGTGCGCTACCCTATCACGAAAACCATCCTGATAGCAGGATATACCCGAGGAAGAGGATAGCAAGATGGGCAAGTGGGCACTTTTAGTTGTAGCGGCGATCACGCTGGGAATCAGCCAGATCGATTTTAGCAGCAAGCGCACCTCGCTTGAGACGCGCGCTACGCAGAACGATTACCAGTTCCATACGATCGCGCGCGATGCGGCCTCGTCCGGCTTTGGCCGGGCGGTCAGCGCCATCGAGCGCGACCTGATGGACGTCGAGACATCGTATCCGCGCGCGACGATAGAGAACGGCTATTACGATCTGAGCATCACCAAGAATCTCTACGGCAACCTCGATCTGAGCGTCGAGGCCCAGAGCGGCAAGGGCGAATTCAGTCTCGCGGGCAACGCCATCTTTACATCAGAGCTTCCGGGCGCTTTTATCGTCGAAGACGACGTGGTGGACGTCAGCGCCTCCGGTTTTTACCAGATCTCCGGGGTAGACCGGCGGATGCCTTCGCAGGGATCGGGCGCCGGGTTCAACAATCCGATTCGCGGCATCATCACCACCGAAAACCACGCCAATGCGCTCGCAAGCCGGTTCGACCTGACCAGCATCGTCGGCATCGGCACCAGCCCTGACGATCCCGTCAACCAGGGAAGCATCGTCGGCGAGTATTCGGAGGACGAGATCGAAGCGCTCTACCAGGAAGCCATCCTGAAAGCCACCGACGTGCTCTCGGCCAATCCGGACGGGGATGTGTCTGAGGGGCAATTCATCTCGGCGGCCAACAGTTCGAGTCCGGGCAATCCGCAGATCATCCGCGCCATGGGCAACCTGAACCTGTTCTCCGATGCGTCGGGCTACGGGCTGCTCATCGTCGAAGACGGTGACCTGAACGTCTATGCGTCTGACTTTGACTGGGAAGGCGTCATCATGGTGCGCAAGCACATGGAAGACACCGTCAACGTCAATTTGCGCAACACGACCCTCAACGGCGGCTTCATCGCCTACGACTACGAGTTCACGCCGCAGGGTGGGCACTGTGTACCCGATTTCAGCATCGACGGAGACGAAGCCGTCGTCAACGATCACTTTGCGCTGCGCATCGAAGTGCTCGGCGCGGCCATCACCTACGGCGGCACCTACGACGTGCCCGTGACGGCGCGCATCAAAGTGGGCGACGAGTACTTCGAACCCTGGGGTCGCTACGATCAGGCCCTCGACGGCAACATCAACACCGGCAACACCGGCATCACCTATCTCTGGGAGCCCGAAGGGATCTTCGAAGCAGGCTCGCGCATCAGCATCGACGCCCGGTCGTGGCTCCGCTCCAGCGACACCGACGGCACCAACGAGAGCGACTGGTACGTCTACATGGAAGAGACCTCTGCTTCCAACGGCCAGCAGATCGAGATGCTGCTCGACGATGCTCCCGTGCCCAGCGTTGGCGGTTTCATGGGGCAGTATTCCGTCGAAGACTTCCTCGACGGCTACATCGAGAACGACGCCCTCGTGCTCGACGATAACCAGGCGGTGAGCCTCTTCGAACTCGGCGCCACCGATACCGGATCTTCCGCCTTCGACATGCAGGACCTCGTCGTGGTCGTCACGATGGTCGATGCCAGCCAGAGCGGCTGTGTGCCCGGCGGCGGCACGAGCCGGCTCGAAGTGGACATCAACGACCAGACGCAGATCCATTACAGCAGCGAAGCCATCGCCAAGCTGGGCAAGCACCTCGATGCCGTCAAGAGCAACACCGATGTGCGCATCACCCAGAGCTTCATGCAGGGCAACCAGGATCACGAAGTCATCGTCTTCGACCAGACTGTTGAGGTCGATGACCAGGAAGAAGAGGAAGTTGAAGAAGGGGGCAACACCCGCGTAACGCTCTGCCACAAGCCCGGTAAGCTCAACAAGACAAAGTCTGTTCCCGAAACCGCCGTCGCGGGCCATCTCGGCCACGGCGATTACCTGGGACCGTGCACCGGCGGCAACTAAAGTAAGACAGCGATCTTGCGCTGGCGAGATCACGCAATCCGTTCACCAAACACAAAGCGCCGATCCTTTTGGGTCGGCGCTTTTGCGTTTGTCATGGGTCATGAGTCAAGGGTCATGGGGTCTTTGTCCTCGACCCATGACTCATGACCCATGACTCATGACAGCGAGCACGAGCGTAATGACCAGTGACTGACGCTACGCTATTTACAACGTTAGACTTAGCGCCACAGGACAATCGTTGTTTTTCCCCGGCACGGCTTAAGCCAACGGCCTTTTTAGCCGAAATAATCCTTGTCTAAGTGCGCTTTTCTATGCCGAAAGGTGACGCTTGCCATTCTTTCAGGAATTGACGGAAAAATACCGTGAACAATCCCGCTCTTGCCGACATTCTCGCGCAACAGGTGAAACTGGGCGCTGCCGTCTCGAAGGCGCGTGTGCGCGCGCCCATCGTGCCGCAATTGCCCGCCATCGTCAAGACCATCGTCGACTCCATCCCGGATTCGATGTATGACGAAGACCGCGTCCGCTACATGGCCGATCAGGTCAACTCATTGTTGGAAAAAGACCGTGTGGCGCTGCGCGATCACATGCAGATCTTTGTCAAGCGATGCGTAGACCTCGGCGCCAGCGACATGGACTGCGGCGCCATGGGCTGCGACGGCTACTTCTGGTATCGCGTAGACGGCGACAAGCGCCGCTACGAAGAACTGGGCCAGTATACCTACGAAGAAACCGACCTGCTCTTTCTGAACCTGCTCAACGAGCGGCAGATGAAGGTCCTCTTCGAAGAGAAATCCGTCGACTTTTCCTACCAGTTGCCCATCGAAGGCAAAGACGGAAAGCGCCGCCGCTTCCGTACCACGTGCTACTTCGACAACGACCACCTGGGGCTCAACATGCGCCAGATCACGGACGAGGTCTTCCCGCTCAAATCGTTGGGCTTCCATCCGCTGATCGAGAAAGGCATGATGTTCCGCCACGTGCGCGACGGCCTGACCCTCGTCACCGGCGTGACCGGCTCGGGTAAGAGTACCACGCTCGACGCCATCATCGACGCCAACAACGAAGACGTGCCGGCGCACTGCGTCATCATCGCCAAGCCTATCGAATTTATGCACGATTCGAAGCGGTGCATCGTGCGGCATCGCGAGGTAGGCAAAGACGTCATCTCGTTCAAAGCCGGCATCGTGCAGGCGCTGCGCCAGGACCCCGACATCATCGTCATCGGCGAGATGCGTGATCCGGAGACGATCTCGGCGGCGCTCGAAATCACCGACTCCGGCCACAAAGTCTTCTCCACGCTCCACACGATCTCGGCGGTCGAAACCATCGACCGTATCGTCGCCGAATATCCGACGGAAGAGCAGGAGCGTATTCGCATCCGCCTGGCCGATGTGCTCCGCTGTATCGTCTCGCAGAAGCTCTGCCCCAAGATCGGCGGCGGGCGTATCCTCGCGAAAGACGTGTTGTGGATGGATTCGTCGTCGCGGGCGGCTATCAAAAACGGTAACACGGGCGAGATTTACCAGATGATGTGGGAAGGCAGCAGAGCCGGGATGACCACTCTCGAACAAGACCTGCTGCGCCTGACCAAGCAACGCCTCATCACGCCGGAGACGGCGATGGATTTTGCCAATAACAAGCGACGGATGCAGCAACTCTTAAGATGAGCTTCTGCACATCCGATACTGTTCGCGTCAACTCAGTACTCATTCTTCGTGGGCCATGTCAAAAACTAAAGGAAGCAAGCAGACTCTGGGGGTGATGGTCACGGGCCGGGCCGTCCACGCAGCGTTGCTCGAAGCAGGCCCTGACGGGCTGAAGGTCATCCGCCGGTTTATGCGCCAGCGGACGGCGCGCTTTTCGGCATCTCAAACCGTGCTACCCGATATGCAATCGCCGGAGGAAGACGGCGATTTTTCGATCCAGTTTACCAGCAGCGGTTCGTCTTCGATGGAAAATATGTTCATCGGAGGCGAATTTAGCGGGTTGGATCTAGGCCAGCAGGGCGAATTCGGCGAGCAGAAAGAGCAGTCGTCTACGTTCGCGCTCGAACTGGGCGACCTCCTGTCTGAATGCCGCGAAGCCGGCTATCCGGAACCGCAACTCGCTTTCGCAGCGGCGGCTTCAGAGATCAACCAGATCGAACTGACCGTCATGCGCGGCAGTGGCAAGGGCGACGCCGATTCGGAGAAAAAGAAAGCTAAGAAGAAGTCGCCCAAGTCGGCGCGTCGCAGCCAACTCTTGGAGCTTCTCCACAAACAAAATAACGCTGCGATTGACGAAGAGACGGTGGCGTTTTTGCCGATGACGCCCAGCGAAGACGGCATGGCGCGCTACCTGGCCCTGTTTCCCAAAGTTAACGACCCGGTGGCCTCTACCTTGCGCACGATGCGCGAGCAGCAAGGCCGCCGTATGCCGCCTATCCGGCTGTTCGACTCCGAGGTGCCGCTGTATCTGGGCCTGGCCCGCGCCACGCGCAACATGGTGCCCCAGAAGCCCAAACGCGCCACCGACGCCTTCGAAGACGCGGCCCCGCTGAGTGCCGATGCGGCCTACAATACGCTGATCGTTCGGGCCGGCGCCGAGGATACGCTGGTCATGTTTTTGGAAGACGGCACGCTGCAACAAAGCGAGAACCTGCGTTCGTTGACGGCCTACGAAGCGCCCGAGACGATCTGTAGCCGCGTGCTGCTGCTGCAAGATGAATACGGCATCGGCGAGGTGCAGCACGTGCTGCTTCTGAGCGAAGAGCGCGAAGACGACCTCATCGAAAGCTTTGAAATGTTCTTCCCCGACGCCCGCGTCGAATCGATGCGGCAGTACGTGCCCGAACTCGAAGACGAGTATGCCGCCGACGTGGCAGCCGGGGCGTTGTTGCCGGCCGTAGGCGTGGGCTTGCGCCTGAGCGACGATGCGCGCTACAAGGGGGTCTTCGAAGACGTCAACCTGTTGCCTCGGCAACTCATGCGGCGGCGGGTGACCCTGCCCGTGACGTGGCACGTGCTGGCGCTCTACGCCCTCATGTTCTGCACGGTCTTGTTCTTCATCGCGCGCTACTTCACGCTCGAAAAAGAGATTGCCGAGCACCAGCGCAGCATCCAGGCCTTCCAGCAAGAAGTCGGGCCGGTGTCGTTGGATGCCAAGACGCTCCAACACAAGATCGACAGCCTGGAGGCGGTGCATGCGCAGTATATGCGCGCCATCAACGTGCTCGAAGGCCTGCTCCAGGGCAGCGACAAATGGAGCCGCGCCCTTGAGAAAGTGTCGACCGAAGTCTCTGAAGTCACCGGCGTCTGGATCGAAAGTTGGAATCCGCGCGGCAATGGCATCGAAGTCTCGGGCAACGCCACCGCGCGCGACCGGGTCGTCGAACTGGCCGAACGGCTCGACGGCACCATCAGCACGCTGACGTTCTCTGAGATCCGGGACTGGCCGGTTTATTCCTTTAAGATGACAGCGCCGCTCGACAAAGGCTTGCCCAAGGCGGCTGAATATTTACGCCGGCAGGTGGCCGAGGCCGAAAAGCAAGCGGCTGAAAGTGTTCCGATCACCACCACGGCGCTCGACGAGCAGCCGTAACGAGACCCTAATACCCCTGCGGGAACTCGGTCTTTTGCCAACTTAGCGCCCCACTGACTGTTATGTCTAACAAAGTCCTCTACAACATCATCATCCTGGCTGTTGTCTGGGTGGGCATCATCATCGCCGGTGCTTACGTCACCATGATGAAGCAGCCCGACGAACTGGCCCGCGTCGAAAAGGCCGGCAAGGTGATCCGGCTCAAGCAGGCCGAACTGGCCTCGCTCATCAACGAGCACGCGGTCTCGGAAGGCAAGGCCGATAACGCCCTCAACAAATGGAAGGCGCGCTATAAAGTGATCCCGGACCGGCTTTCGAGCCCCGAAGTCATCGGCTATCTCAACGAACTGACGCGCACGGGCTTCGAGGTCTTTGACGTGTCGAATTCGGGCACGCAGGGACAGGGCGACTACAGCTATCACAGCTTCAGCGTCAGCGGGCGCGGCTACTTTTCCGAACTCTACCGCATCGTCTGGGAACTGGAGAACAATCGTTATTTCTACCGCATCCCCGAACTGACGCTCGTCCACATGGACATCGTCACCGAGGATGAAGAGACCGGCAACGAGGTGATGAAGATCATGGTCTCGTTCCAGATGCAGATCGACGCCATCTTCAGCGGCGCCGAAGGCATGAGCGCGCCCGGCGAAGAGGGCGTCGGGGAAGGCACCGACGCGCTGCCCTTCAGCAAGGCGCGCAGCGAACGGCCGCCGGTGCCGTCGTCGGTATTGCCCAGCGAGCGGCCTGAACTCAACCCGTTCTTCCCGCTGATCATGGACAAGCTGCCGCCTAACACGCACAACCTGATCAACATCGAGGCGGCCAAATTTGTCTCGATCATCGGCGACGAGGCTGTCTTCCAGGAGGGCGATCAGTTCCGCGCCGTGGGTGTGGGCGACGATGTCTACCTGGGCCAGATCGTCGATATCGATCCGTTGGAAGGCCGGGTCAAAGCGCGGCTCAACAAAGGCGGCATCATCGACGCGGTGGAACTCTATCTGCAGTCTGGCGAGCAGTTCCAGCAAGCGATGGGCGCTGTCCGCCGGGCTCCTTCGCTCCGCTAGCTCGGCGCGTATCCGAACGTAGAACGTACGCCGGTGCGCGGCCCTCGCGTGCCGGTCTTCGATAGAAAGCCTGTAACCCCCCCCAGCGCACCGGCACGAGACCGTTCAGACCAAACGGCGGCTCAGCGTGTGGTGCCCGTTAACGAAAAGGCATCGTAATGAAAAAGCAGACTACGCGTTCGTATTTCGGTTTGTTGGGCCTTGCGCTCGTCCTCGCGGCGACCGCCGGCCTCAGCAGCATTCCCGTACAGGCCCAGGATATCCCTCCGCAAGAGGGGCGGCAGATCCGGGGTTATGTGCCGCCGGATCAACTCGTCTCGTTCCGGCCCGAAACGCCCTTTACCCAGTTTATCGATTTCCTGAATCCGATTATCGAACGGATCAGCGGTAAGCAGGCCATCGACCCGGAATCCCGGCAGTTTCCCATCGGCATCGCCATCTCCGGAATGCACTATTTCGATGCGTTCCAGTTGGTGCTGAACTACAACAACCTCGCCTATCGCGAGACCGATCGCTTCTTCATCATCGAAGAGGCACTGCCCGATCCCGTCCTGACCGTGCAGCAGCCCGGCGCCGAACTGGCCGAGACCGCTGCCGTGCCGGCTACGCTCGACACGCGGGAGATCCAGATCAGCGCGGTGCTCTTCTCGATCAACAAGACCAAAGCCAAGAGCTTGGGCACCGACTGGAACGTCTTCTTCGGCGGTGAGACGGCTGCCGGCGGCGGCGGTGCTGCCGGTGGCGGCGGCGGCGCAACCGATGGTGGTGGCGGCGGTGCCGGCGGCTTTGACGGCGGATCCACGGGGAGCGGTGGCATCCCGCAGTTCTTCCTGAAGACCGACGACCTGGCCGATGCCGTTGATGACTATTTGCTGATGCCGGATCAGTTCAACGTGGCGACGTTGACCCAACTCTTCCGGTTCCTCGAAACCAACGGCGCCGGCGAAACCGTCGCTAACCCCAGCATTACCGTGCAGAGCGGCGAACTGGGTCGGATTCAGATCGGCACAGACTTCCCGTTCGTCCAGCGTGACTTTGCAGGCAACACCATTACCCAGTTTGTCTCGACCGGCATCATCATCGAGGTCACCCCGACGTTGCTCACCGAAGCCCTCGTAGACACGCTCGGCGCCCCGGAACTCGACTTCATCCACCTCAACGTCAATGTGGAGAATTCGAGCGGCCAGATCTCGCCTGCCGGCCCCATCGTAGACCGCAGCACGGCCAACACGCAGATCCTCTTGCTCGACGGCGAGCAGACCGTCATCGGCGGGCTCTACTCGACGGATGAAGTCGTCTCGCGGCGCGGCATTCCGTTCCTGAAAGATCTGCCGGGCTGGTTCTTCGGCATCAAATATCTCGTGAGCGTGACGCAGCGCACCAACGTGCAGCGCGAACTGGTCATCCTCTTGCGGGCCAAGATGGTCGATCCGGTCGTCCACCGTAGCGAACGGCCATTCGATCAAGATCTGCTCGAACGCTGGCGTCAGAAAGTCCGGCAGGACATCGAGGGCCTCAGCAAAGAATGCGATCCGGAGTTCGACAAGGAATGCGGTAAGAAAGGCACGCGCCGCTAAGCGGATTCGCATCCGATCCACTTTTACCAACAAGCCCCGCCGGCATCGACTGGCGGGGCTTGTTGTGTATTGTGCTTTGTGTCTGGTTCTTGATTGTACAGTTTCTGCTCGTTCATGAGTCCTTCCGAATTTTAGAGCCCCGTAGGGGCGTCCTGTTTGTAGAAAACGGCCCTTTCCTAAAAATGAGCCCCGTAGGGGCGACCTATTCAAAGCCGATGTGGCGGATTTTTTTGAACAGGCCGCTCCTACGGAGCTATCTATTTTTAAAAGCTTTGTACTACAAACAGGACGCCCCTACGGGGCTGAAAAAAGCAGGATGACTCATGTCTTAAATAACGATTTGCTATCCAGCTTGTAGGACTAATTCATCGACCTCTAGCTGGAGCGGTTGTAACGGAAGGACAGGCGTCGCGGCTTTTGTTTCTTCCAGGATGTCGGATGGTTTTTTGAAAACCCAGGAGCGATAGAGGGCGGTGTGGCGATAGGGCTTCTCGCGGGTGGTCGCGAAGGCGGTTTCGAAGTCGTGCGCGAGGGTCCAGGTGCTCAGCAGCGTCGCAAAAGGCGAGAAGCTATCTCGGAGGTCGGCGCCGAGGATAGCCTGGATCACTTCGGCAGTGAGGATGAGTAAGAGCAGCGTCATACCGGCAAAGACAAGCGCCGGCATGGGGGCTAGAAGCGCTTCCGGGACAAACCAAAGCCAGAGCAACCCCACCGTCGTTAACCAGATCAGGTCGGCAGGGAGGCGCGCCGGGCGGAGGGGGATGAAGGAACGGGTGTAATGCTGGTGGATGCGTGCCTGTTTGGTGCTGTTCGGCAACGAGAGGGCCGGTTGGTCTGCGGCGAGGGTTTTGAGGCCCTTTAGCGTCAGGCTCTGCGTCCAGAGGTGGTTAGTGCGGCGCATGCACGTGAGCACGTGCTCGGGCGTCGGGCTGTGGCGGACGAACTGCTCTTCGAGGCGTAGTTGCTTGAGCACGCGGCGTGCCCAGAGGATCCGGCGCACTTTGCGCTGCAGGTAGCCCGCCAGAGCCGGGATCAGAAGCAGAATTACCCAGGTGGCCGGCGTGGTAGCCAGCAAGATGACGGCGCAGGGGAGCATCGCTGCGGTGCCGAGCGCAGTAGCGCGCCGGATACGCCGAATCTGATGGCGCATAGCCGCAACGTGGGCAAACAGATGACGCGACATGGGATCAAGGCGGCAAGGGTGGGGCACTGGCCGGAGACGAATGGGGGGACATATCTTAATAAATTTGAAACCGTTGCGCAATAATTTGTTTAATTTTATGCAGGCGAGGAAAAGTTATGTGATTTTTCTTTACGCCTGACTTCGCTCCGCCGTGGCGTATTAGTCACTGGTCACCAGTAAAAAACACCAGTGACCAGTGACTAATGACCAGTGACTAACACCCCTGTTGGGTTAAAATGCTGAGCGTGTAATGCCGCAATACATTTTCTCTTCTGTTTCGCGTCGATGAGACCGTTTCGTTTTTCCATCGGGTTGTTGTTGGCCTTGTTGCTTCTTTTGGGAGCGGTGCAGGCGATGGGGTGCCAGTCGCTTTCGGTAGCGGAGGAGCCGCCCCGGTCTACCCCCGAACAACCCTTGTGGAGCGACGAGGCGTTGCGCGAACACCTCCGGTTTTTCAACGGTCCCGACGTCGAAGGGCGAGCCACGGGCACGTCGGGATATGCCATGGCGGCATCTTACGTAGCGGCCCGCATGGCCGAATTCGAATTGCAGCCGGTGCTGGCCGGCACGGCCCAGATCGTCTATCCGACGCCCATCAACGAGATCCGCGCCAGCCTCTTTACTTTCGCCGACGCAGAGTCTGACACCCTGTTTTACCCCGGCGTCGACTTTCTGCCTGATGGCCGGAGCGACTCGGGCCGCGTCGAGATACACACGCTGATGATGGGGCCGGGGAGCCCGGCAGAGGCGGCTACAGCCCTTCAGCAACCGGGAACGGCTTTGTTGATACCGACCCACGCGGCAACAACCGATTCGTTGGCGGCGCTCCGCAGGGCCGGGGCGCAGGCGGTGTTGGTAGTCGGAGCGCTTGCGCCGCGCCCGGCGCCCCGCCCGGTTTACGGCCTGATGGTGATGCAAATCCTGCCGGAGACGGCGATGCGGCTGATGCGCACTTCGCGCACCAATCTTATGGCGCAACTGAGCCGCGATACGCGTGTTGCCCGGCGGCTGCAGCGCTCCGTACGCCTGCGCGTAGAAACTCAGGCGCTGCCCGTGACCGGCGCTCTCAATGTCCTCAGTTATGCGCCCGGCAAGCATCCGGCGCGGGCGCGTGAACTGGTCATCGTCTGTACCGATCTCGACGCCGTCGGCACGTTTGCGGGGGTGCCCACGCTCGATGCGGCCCACCTGGGTACGGGCACGGCGGCCATGCTCGAAGTGGCCCGGCAGTATGCGTATTTTGCCCGCTTCGCCACGGTGCCGGAGCGGACGCTGCTCTTCGTCGTCTTCTCCGGCGCGCAACTGGGCGATGCCGGCTTGCGCGCCTACCTCAATCAACCGCTCTGGGCGCTCGACCAGACGAAGGCGGTCGTCTACGTCGGCCTCGATTCTGCCCATGAGCCGGCGGTGCGCGATCTGCTGGCATCCTACGACCTGCCGCTCTTCGCCGTCGCGCCGCCGCCCGACACCCTGGCTGCGGCGGGCCTCTTCTTGTTGCCCGACCGTCGCCCACCCCGCCGCCGAACCATCCGGTCTCGCGACGAAGAACCCTTCCGAGACGACCCGCCTCGCCTCTCCGACCTGATCGACGCCGGGGTCGTCAGCGCGCGTCTCATGGCCGAGGCCACCCATGCCCTGCTGCTCCGCGAAGCCGTCGAAGGACCCCTGGTGCCCGTCGCCGTCGACTCCCTCCGCATCCCCGACGCGAAACAGTGATTAGATTTTGGATTTTAGATTTTGGATTTTGGATTGGTCTGATCGGGCACCGTCATCTCAATCCAAAATCCAAAATGCTAACCGTCTGGCTTACCGATACCGTCACGACCGACCTCGACCGCGCGTTGCATTATACGCTGTTGTGGGGGCTGGAAGGAGTTGAGTTGCGCACGGTGGGGAAGGCGTCGGAACAGGTGCCTTTTGTCAACGAGGAAAAGCTGCGGCGCCGGTTGGCCGAGCACGAGGTGCCGGTGGCTGCTGTCGTGCCGGGGTTGTTCATGGGAGCGGCGCGGGACCGGGCGATGTGGCTCAATGAAGTGGCGCTCTGCGACGAGGCGCTGGCCTTTTGCCGCCGGGTTGGATGCTCGCGCGTCGTCGTCTCGGCGTTTGCAGAAGCCGGACCCGACGATGCTGCTCTTGCCGCCGAGGCGTTGCGCCGGGCCGGCACGGCGGCGGCGCGGTGGGGCGGTACGCTATGCGTGCTCAACGAGGTGGGGATGGCGCATCCGACGGGCGCGTCGTTAGCGGGGCTGTTAGAGGCCGTGGCGCATCCGGCGGTGCAAGCGGCCTGGGATCCTGCCGCCGCCGCTCAGGCCGGCGAAGATCCGCAGGCCGGGCTCCGGGCGCTGGCCGGGCGCATCGGGTTGGTGCGGTGCTACAACGTCTCGGAGCAGGGCGAAACCTGGAAAGCCGCCTCCCTCGAAGACGGCCTCGTCGATTGGCCCGCGCAGCTAGGCCTGCTGCACACGTCGGGCTTCGACGGGCCGGTGAGCCTGGAGGTGCATCAGCCGCCGCTGCCCAAACACGGCCTCCGCGCGGCAACCACGCTGATCCGGATGATTCGGGGCGTGAAACGTGAAACGTGAGGGTGCCACGGGAAAACGTTGTGGCAGGCACCCTCACGTTTCACACAACTACTTATGCGAATTCAGCGTTGAAATAGAAAGCCGTTGAAAACAAGCTGAAAACGGCGAAAACCATACCTGCCAGGTTTTGAAAACCTGGCAGGTATGCCCCAA
>JANQES010000033.1 GCA_028278205.1 Rhodothermales bacterium | reverse complement strand
GGAGGCGTGGACGGTCCCAAGGTCCTGCTCAGGCGCAATTTCGTATTCGCTAGCAGCATGAAACACAAAACCTTATGCAAAAACCTACCCCTAAAAGCCTTCGAAGGGGGTGCCCCGACGAAGGAGGGGTGGGGGATGTTCGTGCAGCCTTTTGAAAACCTCTTATCAGGCCGCGCCAACATCCCCCTGCGCCCGGCTGCACCTTCGTTTGCCGGTCGCTGTCCCCCTTCGAAGGGGGAATCTCCGGTGTTGACACGAGCAGCCGATTAAATTTTCAAAAAGCATTAGCCTGCGCCAATCCGCTGGAATTCAACTGGATTTGCCAGAGAATCCGACACCATAACCCATTCCATGAAGACGAAAAAGACAAAGCGCGAAAAGAGAATAGAGCGTATGATCGCCAAAGTCGAGGCGATCATCGAGAGCGCCCGCGCCCTCGAAGCGCACTACGCCGAGGTGCTCGATCGCGTGCATCCGGCCTATCAGAAAAGCGCTCGCAACCTGATCCACTACCGCGCTTTGCGCCGGCACGATCTGCGGAAGCTGCAAAAGCAACTGGGTTACCTGGGCCTGTCGCGTCTGGGCAAAGCCGAGGGCCACGTGATGGCGAACCTGCTGATGACCCGCAGCATCTTGCAGCGGTTCATCAAGTCTAAAAAACTCAAAATCAAAAAAGCCGATCTCACCTTCAAACAGTCGCCGAAGCTGCTCAGGGCCAACACCAAAGCGTTGCTCGGCTACCGGTCGAAAGGGCGGCGGGTGCGCATCATGGTGACGTTGCCGAGCGAGGCTGCCGAAGACGGCGCGCTCGTCCACGGGCTGTTGGCCTCGGGCATGAACAGCGTGCGCATCAACTGCGCGCACGACGGGCCGGCGGCCTGGCAGAAGATGATTGGCCACGTGCAGGCGGCGCGGGAGAAAGTCCGGAAGAATTGCAAGATTTGCATGGACCTCGGCGGGCCGAAGATCCGCACCGGCAGCATGGCGCCCGGCCCGCAGGTGGCGCACTTCCGCCCGGAGCGCGATGTGCTGGGCCGCGTGGCGCAACCGGCGCTGGTGTGGCTGGGGCCGCCGGCCTCGTGCCCGCGCGCCGAAGCCGACGCCTGCCTGCCCGTGCCCGAAGACTGGATCGCCCGCACGCGCAAGGGCGACGTCGTCTGGTTCGAAGACACGCGGGGCAAGCGGCGCGTGTTGCGGATTGCCGAAGAGGAGGAGCAGGGCCGGTGGGCGCAGTGCCGCAAGACCTCCTACGTCATGACCGGCACGATGCTTTTCCTGGGCGAAGACTCCGGCGGCATGCCGGTGGGCGCGCTGCCCCCGCTGGAACAACGCATCACGCTCAAACCCGGCGACGTGCTGATCCTCCACAAAGACCCCCGCCCCGGCGAGCCTGCCGCCTACAACGACGATGGCACGCTGGTCAAACCGGCCCACATCTCGGTGACGGCGCCTCAGATCTTTGACCGCGTCCGCCCCGGCGATCGTGTTTTGTTCGACGACGGCAAGATCGGCGGCGTCATCGCGAACGTTGCGTCCGGCGAACTCTTCGTCGAAATCACCTATGCCAGAGCCGGAAGCGCCCGCCTCCGCGCCGACAAGGGCATCAACTTCCCCGACAGCGACCTCCAGATCCGGGGTCTGACGCAAAAAGACAAACGCGACCTCGCCTTCGTCGCCGCGCACGCCGACGTGGTCAATATGTCGTTCGTCAACACGTCGCAAGACGTCGAAGACCTCCAGGCCGAGATCGCCCGTCACGATGCTGCCGGCAGGCTCGGCATCATCCTCAAAATCGAAACGCGGCAGGGCTTCGACAACCTGACCGAGATCCTCCTGACGGCGATGCAGACGTACCCGCTCGGCGTGATGATCGCGCGCGGCGACCTCGCCATCGAATGCGGTTGGGAGAACATGGCGCGGATCCAGGAGGAGATCCTGTCGCTGTGCGAGGCGGCGCACGTGCCGGACATCTGGGCCACGCAGGTCCTGGAGAATCTCGCCAAGAAAGGCCTGCCCTCGCGCGCCGAGATCACCGACGCCGCCACGGCGCAGCGAGCCGAATGTGTGATGCTCAACAAAGGCCCCCACATCCGCAGCGCCATCCGCATGCTCGACACCATCCTCAAGAGCACGGAGGCCTATCAAGAAAAGAAAGCGCCGATGCTGCCGGCGCTGGAGACGCCTTAGACGGAGTTTGCATAGTGTTATAGTGTTTGAGTGTTATGGCGTTTTAGTTCTTTGAAATCAGATCACTAAAACACTCAAACACTATAACACCAAAACACTATCACCATGAACATCGCCATCCTTGGAGGTTACGGCAACGCCGGGCGGCTGGTGGCGCGGTACCTCGCGCTGCGCACCCCGGCGACGATCACGCTCCTGGGTCGTCATGAAGAGAAGGCGCGGGAGGCCGCCGCCGCGTTGTCGCAGGAGACGGGCCGCTCGCTTTGCGGGGGCCGGGCCGACGCCGCCGACAAAGCCAGCCTCCTGTCCGTCCTCCGCGCCGCCGACATGCTCGTGGTTGCCGCCAGCAGTGTCGATCACGCGCAGAACGTGGCCGAGGCGGCGCTGGAGACGCACACCGATTACTTCGACATCCAGCTCTCGTCGCCGAAGAAGCTGGCGGTGTTACAGCGGCTGGAGCCCGCCATCCGCGAGCAGAAACGTTGTTTCATCACCGACGGCGGGTATCATCCCGGCGTGCCGGCGGCGATGGTGCGCTATGCCCACCGCCGCCTTCCCCAGCTCGAAAAGGCCAACGTCGGCGGCGCGTTTTGTCTCGATTGGAAAGACCGCGCCTTCTCCGACGAAACCATCGACGAATTCGTCACCGAACTCAAAGCCTACGATCCGTCGGTGTTTATGGAGGGACGCTGGGTCCGCCGCATGACGCTCGCTCGCGCATTCGACTTCGGCCCGCCGTTCGGCAAAAAGGGCTGCGTGCCGATGTGCTTCGAGGAGATGCGCAGCCTGCCCGAACAGATCCCGACGCTGCGCGAGACGGGCTTTTTCATCGCCGGCTTCGGCCCGGTGATCGATTATGGGATCATGCCGCTCGCCTTCGCCGGGCTGGCCGTGATGCCGCGAAGCGCCCGCGCCGTGGCGAAGTTCTTCCGCTGGGGCCTCGACCATTTCGCTGGCTCGACGATGGCCGCCGTCCTCCTGCTCGACGCCGAGGGCGCAGGCGAGCGCCTGACGCTGCGCATCGCCCACGACGACCCGTACGTCCTCACCGCCGTGCCCGCCGCCGCCGCCCTCCTCCAATACCTCGATGGCCCGCCCAAACCCGGCCTCTGGACGCAAGCCCACTTCGTCGATCCCGACCGCTTCTTCGACGACATCCAGGCGATGGGGGTGGACGTGGTGCGTGAGGGTGAGGGGGAGAAAGGGTGAGAGGGAGATAATCAGGAATGTCGAATGTCGAATGTCGAGTGCGATGTTGCTCTACTCGCTAGTCGCCATCATGATCTCCCTTTCCCCCTTTCGATCTCACGCATCAGCCAATTCCAACACGAAGCCGTCTTCGCGCATCAGGATTGTTTCCAGGCGTTTTCGCAGGGTCAGGGCGTCGATGTCGAGGTCGAATTCTTGCGTTACGCGGTTGTGCAGCGTCGTCATGTCTTCGTCCTGGACGCGGACGTAGAGCGGCTCGCGCTCGGTGCCGATGAGTTCGAAGCGCACCGTCAGGCCGAGTTGTTTTTCGTGATAGGTAGCCACGATGGGGCGCCGCGTCTGGGCCATCGGCTGATACCGCAGGACGGTTTCGAGGCGGTGATAGCGGGCGATGCCGTAGGTCTGCGCCAGCCCTTTCGCCAGCCGCCACTCGTCGACGGCTTCGACCTCCACCATGACGGTATAGCCCGCCTGATTGTGCCGCGTCGTGGTGGTCATCACCTGGACGTGGAGGGCTTTCCATTCGTAAAGATGCCGGACGAATTCGTCGATTGTCGCGCCGTCGTTGAGGGCATCGACGTGTATGATGAGCAGCTTAGCGTTATTTTCCATGAGATCGATGTTTCCTGGGTTGAGAGGCTGTTAGGATTTTATCTGGGGGCTGCGCACGGTTCTTTTGAGTCCAACGATGCCCGCTTTCTCGATCCGTACTTCCAGTACGAACCTCGAAAGTCGTCCAACGCTGGACTCAAAAGCCCTCGTGCTCGCCTTCCCATCTAAAATCCTAACAGCCTCTGAGGTTGCGGCGTTGTACGTTGGGCAGGAGGCATCAGGGTTCTTCGCTAGTATGAAAATTGTATCAGCATCCGCCCATGAAAGAATTCATTTCCGTCGTCGAAGCCCGGTCGATCATCCTGGGGCAGATGACGCCGATGCCGGCTGAGCGCGTGGCGTGGGCCGATGCCGTCGGGCGCACCCTCGCCGAGGCCATCCGCAGCCGCGACGACATCCCGCCATTCGACAACTCGGCCATGGACGGCTATGCCGTGCGCAGCGCCGACCTGCAATCGCTGCCGGTCTCGCTCCCCATCATCGAAGACATCCCGGCGGGCACGTTTCCGCAGAAGACGGTCGAGCCGGGGGCCTGTTCGCGGATCATGACGGGCGCGCCGTTTCCCGAAGGCGCCGATGCCGTCGTTCCGGTCGAATGGACGGAGGCGGGCGAGGCCGGGCGGGTGCAGTTCAACCGGGCGCCGGAGCCGGGCGAGCACGTGCGCGCCGCCGGGCAAGACGTGCGCAACGGCGAACGCGTCTTCGAGCCGGGCCAGGTCATCACGCCGCCGATGGTCGGGATGTTGACGACGCTGGGCTATCCGACGGTCGAGGTGGCGCAGCGGCCTCGCGTGGCGGTCATCTCGACGGGCGATGAGCTGGTCGATCCGTCGGAGGCGCTCGGCCCCGGCAAGATCCGCGACTCGAACGGGCCGGCGCTGGCGGCGCAGGTGGTCTCGGCAGGCGGCGAGGCGCTGCCGCCGATCCGGGCTTCAGACACCCCGGAGAGCATCCGCGCCATCGTCGAAGCCGCCCTTGACGCCGACGTGTTGCTGTTTTCGGGCGGCGTCTCGGTGGGCAGTTACGACTTCGTCAAACAGGTGCTCGACGAGATGGGGATGGAACTGCTTTTCTGGAAAGTGCGCCAGCGGCCCGGGAAGCCGCTGGCCTTCGGGCTGCTTCAGGGGCGGCGCGTTTTCGGGCTGCCGGGCAACCCGGTCTCGTCGGCCATCTGCTTCGAGCAGTACGTCCGCCCGGCTTTGGCGAAGATGCTGGGTCGCCGCGCGCTGCTGCGCCCCCGCTACAACGCCCGCCTCGACGCGCCGACGCCCAAAAAAGCCGGCCTCCACTACTTCGCCCGGGGCCGCGCCTCGTTCGACGAAGCGGGCTGCCTGCGCGTGCGCGACACCGGCCCGCAGGCCTCCAACCTCTACTCATCGATGGTCAAAGCCAACTGCCTCTTCCACCTGCCCGAAGCCCTCGAAGACCCGCCTGCCGGCACGGTCGTTCAGGTTGAATGGTTGGAGTGGTGATTTTTTTGGTCACTGGTCATTGGTCACTAGTCACTGGTGAAGGACGAAGCCACCAGTGACCAGTGACAGCGACCCCCGCGAAGGCGGGGGGAGCGTAATGACCAGTGACCTTCCATCAGGAACCAACGCCCGCTAAAAAACTACCATCAGTATCCTTTCCCACCAGCAAACCGAGGTACTCCGGCTATGAAATCGAAGAAACTGTTGCTATCGGTGTTTGTGTTGGCTGCGCTGGTGCTGGCGGCCTTCACTGCCCAGCCCACCGGCGAGGCGCTTCAGATCGGCGACAAGGCGCCGCTGACGGATGTGGAGATGCTCGGCGTCTCCGGCGAGACCTTCACGCTCGAAGGCATCGCCGGCGAGAACGGGCTGCTCGTGATGTATTCGTGCAACACCTGCCCGTGGGTGGAGGCCTGGGAAGATCGCTATCCAGGCATCGCCGACCTGGCCGAAGAACTGGGCATCGGTTTTATCGTCCTCAACCCCAACGCCCGGTATCGCGAACGGGGCGATGGCTATGAGGACATGAAGGAGCGCGCCAAGAAGATGGGCTACGACTTCCCCTACGTCGTTGATAAAGACGCGCAACTGGCGACGGCCTTCGGCGCTACGAAGACGCCCGAAGCCTTCCTCTTCAACAACGAGATGTTGCTCGCCTACCACGGCGCTATCGACGACAACGCCAAGAACCCGGCTCAGGTAGAGCAACACTTCCTGGCCGACGCCATGAAACGCATGGTCGCCGGCGAGACCATCGACCCCAACGAGACCAGATCCATCGGCTGCGGCATCAAGTTCCCCAAATAAATTTTGACAAAGTCAAAATTTATAACTGTGAAGGAAAGGCTCCACCCCTGAGTGGGTGGAGCCTTTTTTGTGGATTGATGGGTCGAAGAGTTGGGGAGAAGAGGAGTTAGAAGACGCGCCGCGCTGTGTTTTAGGCCCAACGGGCCTTCATAACAGAGCCCGGTGATTATTCGCCGGGCGGGCTTCGGATTCAAGCAAAACGCGTTAATCCGCTAGCCAATTTTGAAAAGGATCTGCAAGAGCACGATCAGCGAGGCGACGCCGACGAAGAGGTATTTCGCCACGGGGTTCCACCACGGCCCGACGGGGCGTTTGGCGCCGATGTTGATGGCCTCGCGGGCTTTGTCCATGCCGTAAATCCAGAAAAACAGAACCGCCGCCACGACGGCGCCCGCCGGGGCGATGTAGACGGTGATGACATCGACGAAGAGTGTGAACCAGTTCATGTTGAGCGCCAGCGGCAGGCCGCACCCCAACGCCGAAGCGGCGGCGACCGCCACGCTCGTCTTCCGGCTCCATCGGAACTGATCCATCATCGCTTCGACGCACACTTCCATCATGCTCAAAAGCGACGAGAGCGCAGCCAGCAAGACGCTCAGAAAAAACACAAAGCCGACGATCTGGCCGCCCGGCATGGCTCGGAAGATTTCGGGGAGGGTGATGAAAAGCAGCGGCGGCCCCGCTGCCGGATCGAGGTCGTAGGCAAAAACCGCCGGCATCACGATCAGCGCCGCCATCAGCGCAGCCACGGTGTCGAGCGTGACGGTCTGGATGGCGGAGGCGGGCAGGTCGGCATCGCGGCGGAGGTAACTGCCGAAGACGACCATGCCGGCGCCGTTGAGCGAGACGGTGAAAAAAGCCTGGCCGAGCGCCATGCCCCAGGTGATCGGTTCGAGCAGGTAGGACCAGTCGGGCACGAAGATGTGCCGCAGGCCGGCCCCGGCGCCGGGGAGTGTCATCGAGCGAAGCACCAGCACCAGAAACAGCGCGAACAGCACGGGCATGATGATCTTGTTGGCGCGTTCCAACCCTTTGGCAATCCCGAAGACGAGGATGCCCAGCGCCAGCACCAGCGCCAGGGCTTGCCAGGGGATCGTGCCGGGCTGCCCGGCAAACCCGCCGAAGTACGCCGCGGCGCTATCGGTCTCCAGATACGCTCCCGTCACTGAGGTAAAGACGAAGTGGATCACCCAGCCGGTGACGATGGCGTAGAAAATCATGATGGCCCAGATGGTGGCGGCGGGGTAGGCGCCCAGCAGCCGCCCGAAACGAAGCCCTCTGGGGCGCAGCACCTTGTCGTAGGCGCCCATCGGACCTCTGGCGGCCCATCGGCCCAGGCCGTACTCGCCCATCAAGCCGGTCGTGCCCAGCACGTAGACGAAGAAGAGGTACGGAATCAGAAACGCCGCCCCGCCGTATTGCCCCAGCCGCCACGGAAACATCCACAAATTGCCCAGCCCCACAGCGGCGCCGGTGCAGGCCAGGACGAAGCCTAGATTCGAAGAGAAGGTGTCGCGTTGGCTCATGCGGCGGGGGCTTCTGATTTTGGATTTGCGATTTTGGATTGAGTGCCCTAAAGAAACAATCCAAAATCCAAAATCTAAAATCCAAAATCACCGGCCCTGCCACCATTGCCCTGGCGGCATGCGCTGGCCGAAGCCTAGCTTGACGTCGAGCCAGAGCATCAGGCGGCGCAGGGGGGTGCCGGCCAGCCGGCGGCCCACCCGCACCCACCATTTCGAGTAGTCTTTATTATAAGGACACACGCGGATGCAGATCGAACAATCGCTGTTTTGGCCGACCCAGAAGCTGAAACACTTCTCCCCATCCACCGACCACTTCCGGACGCCTTTGATGTTCGATTGATTATAAACTTCCAGCGACGGCTCGTCGTGGGGGATGGCTTTGACGGGGCAGGCCTGGCTACAGCGCCGGCAGATGTCGCAAAATTCTTTGACGCCGAAATGGATGGGCTGATCGACGGCCAGCGGCAGATCCGTAAAGATCTTGCCCAGGCGCACGCGCGGGCCGAAGTCTTTGGTGATGAGCAGGCCGTGGCGTCCATATTCGCCGAGGCCGGCCTTGATAGCCAGCGGGATAGCCAGCGCCGAGTCGTTCATGCTGGCGACGGCGTTGTAGCCCAGGTTGCGGATGTACTGCGCCGTCGAGAGCACCACCAGCGCGTCGTGCGAATAGCCCAGCCCCGTGGCCGCGCCGCTCAAGGCCGAGGGCACGGTGCGGATCCACTCATGATCCATCGCCTGCGCCGTGACGATCACGTAGGGCAGGTCGTCGGTGATGTCGTTGGGGCGTTCGGTGCCGCTGATGTCGCTGAACTTTTGGGTATAGCGCCAGCGCGGATCGTTGTGGGTGATGCCGGCGAGGTCGGCGCCGAAGCTTCGGGCTACGCGCTTGACTTCGTCGGCAGCGGCTTCGGGCGAGGGGAAGGCAATCTTCTCGCTGGCGGGGTCGCGTTGCAGCGTGAAGGCGTCGGAGAAGCCTTCGCGGCGGTCGTCGCCCTCGTTCATCTCGGTGAAGAGGTCGCTGACGTGCCAGGCGGCGTTGCGGAGGGCGTAGTCTTTCTGGGTGAAGCCGTCGGCTTTGCGCCACGTCGCCAGGGGCTCGCGATAGGTGGTGTAGAACCGATGGGCTTTCTTGCTGCGGATCCGCTCGTCCCACCACGACCGGCGGAACACATCGTCTTTCTGATTGAACCGTTCGAAGTCGTCGGTGAGGTCGAAGCCGGCGTCTTTGTCGCTCACGGTATTGAGTGTTTGAGTGTTATAGTGTTACGGTGTTATAGTGTTTTAAGTCCAATCAACTGAAACACTAAAACACTATAACACTCAAACACCCTATCGCTGAATAGGTCTGTGCAAAGCAGACGCCTTGATTGCACATCAGAGATCGTCCTCACCTCCTACCGCTCCATTTTCCAGAACGCAATCCCCCCGGCTTGCTTGCCGATTTCGGCGGTGGCGACGAGTGTTGTCGTCTGCAAATCGATCACATCGACCGAACCCGGCTCGCCGCCGATGCCTTCGACCGAGATGAAGGCGTAGCGGTTGTCCGGAGACATCACCACGCCGTGCGTGACTTTGCGGCTGTTGGCGATGCGCGCGATTTCCTCGCCCGTGCTCAGGTCGATGATCCCCGTAGCGCCGGCTGCCTTGAGGCTGGCGACGAGATACCTGCCGTCGGGCGAGACGTCGAGGTTGTAGGGGGCGCCTTCGGTCTTGAAGCGGCGGGCGATGGTCCAGCTTTCCAGATCGACCTCCACGATCTCGTCGATGCCGTTGTTGGCGACGTAGGCGAGGGGTTTCAACGGATGCGGTTGGACCCAGGTGGGCTTGGGCGGTTTGGCGCCGTCATCCATCGGCATGGTCATGCCGGGTTTGTGCGTGTGCGCCTCGGCGTCGGCCATCATCGCGGGCATGGCTTTGCCCGTGCCGGTGTGCAGGCGCCGCGTCACCTCGAACGTCATCGCGTCGATCTCAAAGAGTTCGCCCGACATCATCGCGGCGGAGTAATGTTTGAGGCCGTCGGGCGTCAGGCGCGAGCCGTGGGGCATGATGCCGGTGGTGGTGCGCGCCACCTCGATCATCATCTCCGGATCGACAATCGAGACGGAACTCGGCTCCATCTTGCCGTGCAGGTTGAAGTTAACCACGTAGAGCAGCCCCGTCACCGGCGAGATCTGCATCGACGCCGGGAACAGCCCCAGTTCTGCTTCGCCGAGCTTCTCATCGGTGCCGGTCTTGTACTTGACCACCTTGCCGTAGGGCAGCCCGTGGGCAATCGACAGATACCAGTGCTCGCCGTCGGGGCTGACGGTCATGCCGTGCGGCCCTTCGATCTCGGTCGGCCACTGGCCCACTTCGATGGTTTTGACCACCTCGACCTGCGCCCCGTCGAACCGGACAACGGCCACCTGATCCTCCGACTCGGCAGCGACGTAGACGTAGTAGCTCTGTGCCTGCGCCGTCCAGCTTCCGGCTATCAACGGAAAGAGGAGGCTGAGGATACGTATTGCTGTTCGCATCGTTTTTATAAGTGTTTTAGTGTTAAGGTGTTATAGTGTTTTAGTGTTGGGTGTTCGAGGAAAAAACTAAAACACCATAATACCAAAACACTCAAACACCAAAACACCCTTACAACCCCGGTTTCTCCTCATCGCCCTTGATCTTAACGATCCACAGGCCGCTGTTCATATCCGAGAAGAAGATGCGGCCTTTGTAGGGTTGCGGGCCCCAGGCCATCGGGCTGTTGGGGATCTTGCCCTTCGGGTCGGCAGCCTGGTATTTGGCGATTTCGCGGCCTTGTTTGTAGAGATCGCCCATCAAATCGCCCGAAATATCGACCACGCGGAGGCCGCCCTGGTAATAGGCCACGTAGAGCTTGTCGTCTTCCACCCACATGTTGTGCGTGCCGGCTTCGGGCACCTCGTAGCGCGCCACTTCTTTCGGGTTTTGCGGATCCGTGAAATCGATGAAATGGATCCAGCCGGCGGGCTTGCCGTCGGGGAAGGCTTCGTCGCCGGCGATGATGTAGAACTTGCCGGTGTCTTTGCTTTTGTAGGGGAAGGCCGCGTGGTTCCAGCCGCTGGGATAGGCATACGAGCCGATCTTGACCGGGTTGGTCACCGAGCCCCCGGCGATGCCGTTGCCCACGTCCACCATCACCACACCGTCGCTCCAGTTCGACGAGTAGGCGATGCCGTCTTCGACCCACACGTCGTGGATGGCGTGGCTGGGCGTGTCGAGTTCGAAGCTGCCCACGCGGTGCGGCTGGGCCGGGTCGTCGATGTTGATGATGTCGTAGCGTTGCCCGGCGCTCAGGGCGAAGACGTGGTTCTGATAGATGAACAGGTTATGCACGCCGCCGGTCAGATTCTCGGTAAACTCCGAGATGATCTTGACGTCGTACGGGTTGGTGCAGTCGAGCAGGACGATACCGTTTTTGCGGTTCGAGGCGCCTTCGCGGCTGATGATGCACAACGACCCGTCCTCCGACACCTTGACGTCGTTGACCGTGCGCGCATCGACCGTGACGGTGTCGATCAGGGCGGGCGTGGCCGCGTCGGTGACATCCCAGAAGTAGGCTTCGCCGTCGGCGTTCCAGGTGCCGGTGACGGCGTAGTCGCGCCCATCGACGCCTTCCCAGACCCAGAGATCCGACGTGTGGACCTCCCCGACGGCGCCCTGGCCGATGAGTTCGATCTCGCGCCGGACGTTGCGCGGCTCGACGCGGACGGTGGTCTGATCCGAAAGGCTGCCCGCCGAGGCAACGACGGTGTAGAAGCCCGGCGTCTCGGCCACGAACCGTCCTTGCTGATCGATCTGCGCCGAGGCCGAGGGCGCCAGCGGATCGTCGGGGTCGGCATGCACCGTGAAGAGGATGGGCGCGTCGTCGATGGCGTTGCCGCCGTCGTCGGAGGCGCGGGCGGCGAAGGTGAGCACGTCGCCCGTCCGTGCTTCGGGCTGGCCGCCGCTGAGCCGCACCTGCGCAATCGGGTTGACGACGACGGCGAGGGCCGTCTCGGTCTGCGCGCCTTCGGCCTCGGCGGTGATCGTGACCTGGCCGGGCTTGTGCGCCGTCAGGCGGTTGAAACTATCGATCGAGGCGACGCTGGGGTCGCTGCTGGTCATGCGCACCGTCACGTTGTCGCGCATGGCGCCGGTGGCGTCTTCGACCTCGCTGACTAGCGCCACGCGGGTGCCTTCGTAGACGTGATGCGGCGTGCCCACAATCGTCACCCGTTCGACCGGCGGATACGGCACGTTCACCGTCACCTGGGTGCTGATCTCTCGGTTCATCCTCACCAGAAGCGCATAGGTGCCGGGTTTATGCGCCGTCACTTCGCCCGTCCGGCTGACGCTCACCGCGCGCCGGTTCGTCGAAAAATAGAACAAGCGCTTTTGCTGATCGACGCCGTAGGCATCGACCACCTGTGCCGAAATCTGAGCCGTCTCGCCGACCGTCAGCGTCATTTCGGGCTGATCGACTTTGATTTTGAGGCCTTCGTCCTGGGCCTGCGCCGTCAGCGGGGCCATCAAGGCGAGAACGAGTACGAGGGGGACGATTCGTTTGAAGGCAGTAGGGGGTACCATGATCCTTTCTCCGGGGTCTGTAGCGCGCGAGGCAGGACGGGGTCCGTCGTCCTGCCGGCACGCCGTGCATGGGCAGATTCGAGAAAATGCGAAGCGGGGATGTAGGCGGGGAGAAGTATGCAGTCTTTCAATTAAAGAAAAACAAGGCGTAAGCTCAATAGATTTTGGATTGTTGATCTGATGCGGATCTAGCCTCCGAAAAAAGCCGCGATGTGCGGGCACCACGTCCTAATCCAATCGATCTTCCGGGGCAGGTTCTTCGTCCAGGGCATGTTTTTCCAAAAAAGACGCCAACGTTTCATCTTTGGGAGCAGCTTGGGCTTTGCGTTCGAGGTAGGCAAGCTGTTCGGCAGGCGAGAGGGGTTTTTGCCTGTCTTGCATGACCGCCACCTTCTGGGCCAGTGTCAGCACCACAAACTGGTTAATCGAAATGCCCTCTTCCTCGGCCAGGCGCCTTACCTCCTGGTGCAACGTTTTGGGGAAGCGAATCGTGATTGCGCTCATGGTTCAAGTTTTACAGTGTCAGAGAATTGAGGTTTCGTCATTTTTGCCTTCGATACTTAACAGAAAAAGCGTACACGGTTCGTGGGGGCGATGCCGTGTACGCTCTCTGCGTTCACCAATAAACGGAATAAAGCGGCAGCCTGTTAATTCGGAGCGGCGGCGTGTGCGCCGAAGCGGTGCCCTTCGGTATGAATGGCCCAGACTTCTTCGATCACACTCAGTAAACGAGGAAAAATTTAAATGTCGTGTTTTTTTAGAAAGCCCTGTTTATTTTACCAATACAAACAATCATAACAAGCCCTGGCTTCGTCTACCTGCTTATAACGATGTGGGTGCTGGGAGGAGGACAGGTGGCACAAGATTTGTCGAGGAAGCACGGGCAGAGGGCGTCTGCATCCTGCTGCAGAACCTCGCCAATCCTGTGTCCTCCCGAAGAAGGAGCGGAAGAATGGAAAGAGAAGCATCGCGGCGGCTCAGAGACGCCGCCGCATCGAAGCCGCGCGACAAAGACATCCGCCTACACCTCATCCAGGTAGCCAGCGGCGATCCTGCTTTTGAGGCGAAATTGCGCGAAATGATCTGGCACGCCTACTGCGAGGCCGACCGCCCGTTCGGGCCTACCGAAGACGGTATGTTCGTCTGGCTCGCACAGCAAAAGCAGTTCATGCAGCCGTAATGGCGTAGGGCCTGCCCGGCCTCGCGGTCTTTTTGGGCGCTTCATCCCAGGTAGCGAAACTACCTGCCGCTGGGTAGTTTTGCCCTTTTTAAAACGTTCCACGTTTTAAAAAATCTAGTCGTCTTCTGAAGGCTGGGCGGCGACGGTGCGGGGGAAGTGAACGGTGAAGGTGGCGCCGACGTTTTTTTCGCTCTCGACCTCGATGTGCCCGCCCATCGTCTGGACGAGGCGGCGAGAGATAGCCAGGCCCAGGCCGCTGCCTTCGTAGGCCCGCGCCAGCCCGGTCGATTCCTGCCGGAATTCGTCGAAGAGGTGTGGCATGAATTCTTTTGAGATGCCGATGCCCGTGTCAGAGACGGCCACCGAGACGCGCGTTTCGCAGCCGCTGACGGTGACGACGATGCCGCCTTCGTTGGTAAATTTGATGGCGTTGCCGATGAGATTATTGAGCACCCGGTTGAGCAGGCTTTTGTCGACGGCGGCCATCACATCCTCGGTCACGCATTCGGTGCGCAGGTAGAGGCTGCGGTCGTCGGCCAGCGGTTTCAAGAGTTGCACGATCTGGGCGGTCTCGTCAGCCACGTCCACGTAGATGGGGTTGTATTGCAGGGCGCCGCGTTCGAGTTGGGCCAGGTCCAGGACCGAGTTGAGCGTGTCCATCAGGCGTTGTCCGTTTTGCCCGATGAGGCTGGCGAATTCCTGGTGGTTGCCGGTGGCTTCCTGAGCCAGGATGCCGGCGAAGCCGATGATGCTCGTCAGCGGCGTCCGGATTTCGTGGCTCATGTTGGCCAGGAGCGTGCTTTTGAGTTGAGCCAGTTGTTCGGCTTCTTCTTTGGCTTCGATGAGCCCTCGCTCGTAGTTCTTGCGCTCGGTGATGTCGTTGAAATAGACCGAGAGCCCCTCGGCAAAGGGGTAGACGTGCACCTTGAACCAGCGGTTGAGCGGCTCATAAAACGTTTCAAAATCAACCGGAATGCGCTCTTTGGCGGCGCTGCGCAACCGGCCTCGTATTTCCTGGCCGACGTCGCCGGAGAAATACTCCCGCGCGTCGCGGCCCAGCAAGGCGCTTCGGGGCTCTTCGAGGAAAAACTCGGCCTGCGGGTTGAGGTCGGTGAAGCACCCGTCGTGGTCCAGGCTGAAGAAGCCATCGGTGATGCTTTCGAGGATCTGTTCGGTGCGGCGGTTCGATTTCTGGAGATCGGTGTGGGCGATGGCGAGTTTATGGTGGGCTTCGCGCAGGTTCTTCAGGGTTTGCCCTTCATAAAGCCATCCCAGGAAACCGAGGAAAAGGCCCAGCGTGGAGAGTTCGAGGAAATAGAACAGGGAATACGCCTGCTCGGTGAAGTTCGGAAAGACGTACCCGGAGAGGTCGAGTGCGAAGAAAGCACCCGCGATCAGTGCTACCAGGCCGCCGAAGATAAATCCGGAAAACGGACTGACGAGGAACGCTGCCAGCCAGGGAATCACAAGCATCCACAGCAGCACCGGGTCGTTGAGGCCCATGTCGTGGAAGGCCTGAAAAGACTGGATAGCCAGGGCTTCGATGCACAGCAACGCGCCGGGGGCCGTCGTCGAGCCGGTCCATCGAAACAGGATCAGGTTGGCGATAGACAGGCCGCAGCCCGAAAACATGATCAGCACACTGGTGAGCGGGTACTGATCCACCTGGCTCATCTGGATCCCAAAGAAGAGCGCGATCACGAAAAAACCGAAGCAGGAGGCCACGAGCAGCCGGCCTCGCCGGTGCATTTCGGCATCGAACGTCCCGTAGGAGGGCAACGGCAGGAAGCCGTCGATGAAGCGCAGCAGCGTGGGGATGATGGGTTTCTTCGGACGGCGCCCCGGACGGCTCAGGCGTGGATGTACCGGTGCCGTAGACACTGCGCTGTGCTGCGAGGGCCTGTGTACTTTGATGCGATCTTTGGTGGCGGGAGAGCGATTCACAGGTGGGAGAGCACTACGCTAGGGGGATCGTGGTCAACATCGCGGGTTCGAGAGATAAACAAACCGTATTCCTCATCAACAATAGATTTCTATATCGGCTAAATGAAAAAAATCTCAATAGGGTTGGTCCGTCGTTCGTGGTTGGTTGTCCGTTGGAGGGACGAGGCTGCGTCTCCCTCGCTTTTGGCGAAACATCTGCCCGGCTGAAACCTTCAAGACGGGCTTCATCGTAGAGGCATCAGTCGGAATCTGATCAGGCAGAAGTACGTCCCGTTCGCCGAACGGGACCCCAACGCTTCAGATCCCGTTCGGCGAACGGGATGTACTTTTTAGGACCACGAACCACCGAATCCTATGCCTCGGCACGGGCGCCATATTCAAGAAGAGCCGATCCGTCGCCGCCCGGCGGCGTTGTGGACGGCGTTGCGCCGGATTTTTGCGCTGAGCCGTCCGTACTGGGGCCGCCTGGGATGGGCGATCGTGCTGACGTCGATCTCGGCGTTGGTGTGGCTGGTGGTGCCGCTGGGGCTGCGCGAACTGCTCGACGCCGTCTTCGAAGACGCCGACCGGGCCTTGCTCAACAACCTGGCGCTGGGGTTGCTCGTGCTTTTCTTGATCCAGGCCACGTTCTCCTTTGCCGGCTATTATCTGCTGGAATGGACGGGCGAGCGCGTCGTGGCCAACTTGCGCCAGCAGGTCTACGAACACCTGCACCGCCTCGGCCTGCATTTCTTTGCCGATCAGCGCATCGGCGATCTGACCTCGCGCCTGACCAACGACGTCGGCTCGATCCGCGCTGCCGTGACCACGGCGCTGACCGAACTGCTGACCCAGTCGCTGACGCTCATCGGTTCGTTGACGTTGATGGTGGTGCTCAACTGGCGGCTGAGCCTGCTGATCTTTTTCGTGGTGCCGCTGGCGACGCTGGCGGCGCGCTTCTTCGGCCAGAAAATCCGGAAGCTCTCGCGCGACGTACAAGACCGCCTGGCCGACACCACGGCGGTCTCGGAGGAAGCCCTGGGCGCCATCCGCGTCGTGAAAGCGTTTGCGCGGGGGCCGTACGAAGTCAAACGCTACCGCGACGCCGTCGAATCTTTGTTCGAGACGTCGCGGCACCGGGTGCTCATCACGACGTTTTTCTGGTCGTGCATGAGTGTGCTTTTTCTCTCGGCGCTGGTGTCGATCTTCTGGTTTGGCGGCACCGAGGTGCTGGCCGGACGCCTCAGCGCGGGCGATCTGGTGGCCTTCATCTTTTATGCCTTCAGCATTTCGCGCAGCGTGGCCGGGATGTCGCGGCTTTATGCGACGTTCAACAGCGCCGCCGGGGCCTCGGAGCGCCTTTTCGAACTGCTCGACACGGTGCCGGAGATCGAGGATGCGCCGGATGCGGTGGTGTTGCCGCCGGTGCGCGGCGCCGTCCGGTTCGAGCATGTGGTTTTTCATTACACCGAAGAAAAGCCCGTCCTGCGCGATATCGATTTTGCGGTAGAACCCGGCCAGACCATCGCCCTGGTCGGCCCCAGCGGTGTGGGCAAGACGACGCTGCTCAACCTCATCCCGCGCTTCTACGAACCCATCGGCGGGCGCATCCTGATCGATGGGCACGATCTGCGCAGCGTGCAGCTTCAGACGCTGCGCGGGCAGATTGCCGTGGTGCCGCAGGAGACGCACCTCTTCGGCATCTCAATCCGCGAAAACATCCGCTACGGCAAGCTCGACGCCACCGGCGCCGAGATCGAGGCGGCGGCGCGGGCGGCCAACGCCCACGATTTCATCGCGGCGCTGCCCGAAGGCTACGACGCCATGGTGGGCGAGCGGGGCGTCAAGCTCAGCGCCGGGCAGCGCCAGCGCGTAGCCATCGCCCGTGCGCTGCTCAAAGACGCGCCCATCCTGCTGCTCGACGAAGCCACCTCGGCGCTCGACTCGACCTCGGAGGCGCTCGTGCAAGAGGCGCTCGACCACCTGATGGAAGGCCGCACCACGTTTATCATCGCCCATCGCCTGGCCACCGTCCAGCACGCCCATCGCATTCTGGTGTTCGAGGACGGGCGCATCGTCCAACAGGGCACCCACGACGAGCTTTTCACCCGCGAAGGGCTCTACCGCGAACTCGCCGTGCGCCAGTTCCGCGAATCGGCGGAGGCGGCGTGAGAACAAATCAAATAAGAAATTGCACTGGATACTTTCTCTGATATTGTTACATTTAAGTAGGTCATGAATTTCTGAGTGTTACCGTGGGTGCCTGAATCCACGGCTAGTAGTGCAGGGGTGTTTCCGGCGACGGCTCATCTGCCTCCGCCCCGTGATCGATGTCCTCTTTTGAATCCTCGTTGCGCATTATAGAGAAGGCGTATTGACTTTTGATCTGAAGGATGGGAGATCGAAGGTCAAGATGCCAGGGCGCGTCTTGCGCCTCCGCCGTTCTTCCCCTTAACCAGAGGAGGCTCTCATGCTTTTGAAGAAAGTACTGCTCTCCATTTCGGCCAGCTTTGCCATCGTCCTCGGCGCTATCGCCATTGTGATTGCGTGCGACCCTAGCCCGCAGCCGCCGGAATGCCCGCAGAGCATTTTCCTGGCTAAGTTTGCGCCGGGGGTTTTTGTCATCCCCCCAAGCGGCGATGATTTTACCGTCCCGATTGGGATGTTTCCGTTCGTCAGTTGGGATGATGATACCGGCGCCTGCGCCGACCCGGTTACGGCCAGCCTCGACGTGATGCTCGAATGCACCGACATCACCGGGGCGACGTATACCCTCGACGAGATGTTCGACGTGGATGTGCCGGCGTCGCCCGGCGCCCAACCCGCCGGCGGCCTGACGGTCGATTTCCCGTTCCCCGGCGGCGTCTTGCCCAGCATCTGCGAGGTCGTGGCAGACTACGAGGTGGAGTTCTTCGGCGGCATCGGCACGAGCCCGCTCGTGGCCAGGGGAGATCTCCAGATTTGCCTGGTCGAACCGTCCCCCGCCGATCCCTCCGGCGATACGCCCCGTTTGGATCTTGAATTGCTCACGCCCGAGCCGCTGCCCGGACGCGACGGCGAAAACGGCACCTACACCTTCCACGCCGGCGACCAGGAGTACATCTACATCCGCATCGAAAACAACGACCTCCAAAACAAACTCGAAATCGATTTCGAGAGCATCGGGCGGCAGATGTCGATCTTCCCCTTCTTGCCGGAATTCGACAGCGACGAGGAGGCCTACGGCGCGGGCGTCTTCCGCATCTCAGACCCCGATGACACCTTCCCCGCCGATTTCTTCTTCAAAGACGAACCCTTGCCCTTCGACCGGATTCCGGGAGAGCCCGGCGGCATCGGCGACGGGAGGATTGAAACGCGGATCGAACTCGAACCGGGCGAGGTGGATATCTTCGGCATTGCCATCAACAGCTTCGGCGCCTGCGCCGACGGCTCGTGCAACGAACGCAACCTCTGCGGCACGGGCATTTTCTTCGACGAAGACGGCAACGAGGTGGCGCGCGATCCGGCCTGCCTCCAGTTCAACTACCTCGTCGATAACAGCCGGGACCCGCGTTATCCCGGCATCACCTATGCCGAAGAGATCAAGGTAGCGCCCAATACCGATTCACAGTGGTCCAACCTTTCGTTTTTCGAGGGCGGTGATCTGCTCGGTCAAACGCACAAGAGCAATCTGATCCAGGCTATTCTGCCCCTGCCGGCCATTCAGGTGACGGGCGATCAGATCCAGCAAGATCCGATTCTGCCGCAGTTCCCGAATCAGTGGTTCGACGAGATCACGTTGCCGCGGCTGCCTGACGCTGTGCAGTGGGATGCCATCTTCTTCATCGAAGATCCGCAGCGCCCCGGGTTTTTCGAGCGGCGAGACAACCAGATGGTCCTCGCCGGGATCGATCAAATCGACCAGGATTGTAACCTGCCCAACATCACGCTGAGAAATCCGGCGCCGGGGACGTCCAACTTCCTCCGAGTCGAAGCCGACGTCTCCAACAGTTGCGACGAAAATACGCCGGTGATTTTGCGTAACGAATTCGGCCAGATCGTCCAGCAGGGCACCATCGGGAATTTGAAGGCCGATCCGAACATCGACATCGACCAACTGACGTGCCGGACCATCTTCCCGATCAACGACGTGCTCAACCGGCCCTTCATGGTGGCCGATCCGCCGTTCGTCGTACACAACTTCGAGCCCGAAGACGAAGATCCGGTCGAGCGCGCCATTCGCATCCTTGACGAACTCGAACGGGAACTGGAGTGGCAGGTCGAGTTCGAAGAACTGGGTGTCGGCGGCGGGGTGGCCATCGTGGGCACGCAGGGCCGGGGGCGCTCGCAGATCTTCATCGACCCCAACGTGCTGAATCCGGCCAACCCGCTCGACGAGATCCTGGGCTTTTTGATCTATGAGAACAACCAGGCCATCAACAGCCCGCTGGCGGTGCCGGTGCTGACCCGCCGCCTGCCCCCGCCGCTGCCGCCGCTGCCATTGCCCGACTACGATCTCGACCTCCCGCCGCTGACGCAGGTCGGCCAGGGGATTGACGCCGGCATCTTCATCCCGCCGCTCGACCCGCAGCCGGTCGATCCGTATTTCAACATGGAGTTTTTCATCGGCATCGAGACCAACGATCCGATTGAGATCGAGATTCCGGAGCCGTTCCCCTTCGTCACCATCGATGAGAACACGCCGCAGGAGGAGTTGGATCGGCTGAAAAACAAGTTCCCCGAAGACCCGATCAACCGGTGCAGCGAGGGGGTCTGGAAGTGTGGCAAGATCGAATTCGGCGACGGCTTTACGTTCGAGTCGCGGATCTTCGCAGACGGCTTCGAGAGCGGCGATGTCAGTTCGTGGAGCACCGGCGCGGCGGCGGACAACTCCGAGAAGAAGGACAAGCAGCAACCCACCGGCGTGCTCGACGAGGATAAGAAGCTGCCGGTGTTCACCGAAGAAGAGTTGAGGCAGGCCATCGAACTGTTCAACGACGACGTGGTCTTCGACGAGAAGACCATCGGACTGGTCTCGGAGCGCTTCGGCATTGAGGTGCCGCTGCCGCCGATACGCGGCACGTATTTCTTCGACGAGTTCGAGAGCTTCCGCAAAGGCGCGCAGGCGCCGGTGACGCTCGATGGCAGCCGGTGCCCGCCGCCGTGCAGCGGCCTGGTGATCGAAGCGCCGGGCGGCGGCGTAAGCAACATTCGCTTCGAGAACTTCCCGAACCACGGCATGATCATCATCAATGACAGCCTGTGGATCGCCGGCAACGAGTTCAACGGAAACGGCGAGGGCGGCATTCTCATCAACGGCAACAACAACTTCGTGGCCGACTCGCTGGCGCGGGCCAACCGCTTCGAGACTAACGGCAACGCCAGCATCATCGTCGAAGGCGGTACGGGCAACCGCCTGCTCTTCAACGAATTCACCGATCCGAGCGTCCCCTTCATCGACCTTGGCGGCGAGGGCAGGACGCCCAACGACGACGGCGACCGCGACGAGGGGGCCAACAACCTCCAGAACTACCCGGTCCTGGAAGACGTGCTCATGGGCGGCAGTACCACCATCCGAGGCACGCTCAACAGCACGCCCGACAGCCGCTTCACGCTCCAGTTCTTTGCCTGGAGTGACTCGCTGACGCGCTTCCTGGGCGAGACCGTCGTGGATACCGATGCCGCCGGTGATGCCCGCTTCGAGGTGGTCGTTGAGGGCACGGCGGAGATCGGGCAGGAGGTCTATGCCACCGCGACCGGTCCCGACGGCAGCACGTCGGAATTCTCGGCGGGCTTCGTGGTCGTCTCCGGTGTGGCGACGGAGGAGACGGATGAGGTGCCGGCGAAATTCGCGCTGGAGCAGAACTATCCCAACCCGTTCAACCCCTCCACGACGATCACCTACGCGGTGCCGCAGGCCAGCGCGGTGCGCCTGGAAGTCTTCGACATGCTGGGCCGGCTCGTGGCGGTGCTGGTGGATGAGAAAAAGGCCGCCGGCGTCCACAAGGTGACCTTCGACGCGGCGGGCCTCTCCAGCGGCGCCTACCTCTATAAGATGACCGGCGACGGCTTCTCGCAAACGCGCACGCTGATTCTGGTCAAGTAACATTCCAAAAATCCTGGCGGATTTTTGGAAATTGAGGGGAATGGAAAGCCCGGCCTCTTTGTGTGAGGGGCCGGGCTTTTTTGTGATGTATTCTGAAAGAGGCTCAACGGGCCGTCATCGTCAAACCTGAACGAGCCCCGGCAGCCCTGTTTCGGGGTCGAGGCGGACGGCGTTTTGGCCGGCCATCAGGCTGAGCAGGTCGTCGCCCATGAAGGCGCGGCGCCAGCCCCGGAGCAGGGGATGCGCGTCGGGCGCGGCCTCCGGGCCGCCGGCGACGAAGGCCGTCACCTCGGCGCGCGAGGCGATCATAGACGGATCGATGCCGAGGGCGAGGCTCTTGCCGGTGAGATAGGCCAGGGCGAAGTGGACGCGGGCCGTGAGGGTCTCGTCGTCGGGGGGTCGTTCGGGGCGGGGCGGGTGGTCTTCCGGCGGCAGGGCCAGGCCGCGCGCTACCACGTCGAGGATGGCGGTGCCGTGGCGTTGCGCCGCGCGGTCGCCGAGGGCGTGAACGGACGAGAGGTCGGCCTTAGACCGGGGCAGGCGCCGGGCCAGGGCGGTGAGCGCCTTGTCGGCGACGATGTGGCCTCGGGGCCGGTCGCGGCGGCGGGCTTCTTCTTCGCGCCAGGCCGTCAGTTCGCGCAGCACGGCGCGTTGCCGGGGCGAGAGCCGCCCGGTGCCACCGAGGCGGAGGTATTGGAGGTGCGGGTCTTTTTCTTCGTAGAGCGCTTCGTCGTCGTAGGCGGCCAGTTCTTCGTGAAGCCACGCTTCACGCTGGCGCTGCCGGGCGCGGGCCAGCAGTTCGGCGCGGGCGGCAGGCATGAAGCGCACATCGTCGTGGGCGTAGGCTTGCTGGCTGGCCGAGAGGGGCCGCCGGAGCCAGTCGGTGCGCGCCTCGGTCTTGGTCAGTGTCACGCCGAGGGTCTCGCGCAACAGGTCGCCGAGCGAGATCGTGGCGCTGAGGCCGACGAAACCGGCGGCGCGGCGGGTGTCGAAAATGTTTTTGGGATAGGCGCCGGTGGCGCGGCGCAGGATGGTCAGGTCCTGCGGCGCATCGTGGAGCACCTTGACGATGGCGGGGTCGGCCAGCACCCGGCCCAGCGGCGTCAGGTCCGGCAAGGCCGCCGCGTCGATGAGCGCGCTGTCGTCTTCGGCAAAGCCCACCTGCACCACACCCAGCCGGGGATAGTACGTCCGTTCCCAGACAAATTCGGTATCGAGAGCCACGCATTCCTCGTTCAAAGCGCGTTCGACCAGCCGCTCCAGGGCTTCTTGGGTATCAATCATGCTAAGTGAGAGTTGCGCGGTATGACTGGTGAAATGAGGCGATTCTGGAATTGATGTCAGGGATCCATTTACGCTTCCCCATTCATGATGTACTCGTCGAGGGCCTCTTCGACCTGCTGGCGGATCCAGCTTTCCGAGACCGGCAGCAGGAAGCCCCGCTTGACGTAGACCCGCACCCGATGGTCGGCGATGTCGATGTAGCCGTTGACGCCGATGCGTTCGAAGGTCAGGCGGTCTCCCTGCCATCGATAGTCAAAATGGAGCGATTCGCGGAGCGAGGCAGCAATCTTTTCGACCACCCGGCGCGTGGTGGCCTTGTCCATATGGTGCGAGCGGCTAATGTCGACAGCCATGGGGGCGAGAAAAGATGTCAGAGGGACGGTTCGGTCGGTCAGGCCGCACCGGGTCGGGGGCAATAACGTCTTCAGGGGCGAAGAGGTTGCAGGCGAGATAGGGCAAATAGGCAAATGATGCAAAAGGGCAAATGATGCAAAAGGGCAAATTACAAATGGCAATCAAACCACGATTTGCCATTTGCCTATTTGCCATTTGCCCTTTTGCATCATTTGCCTCGTCGGAAGAATGCGGCAATAAAATGAAGCCCCATGCCGATCAGCGACGCAAAAAGCCCTGCCGACGTAAGGGGCCGTTCGGGCACGGCCTGTGGGGGTTCGAGGAAGAAAGCCGCCAGCAAAATCACCGGGGCGGCCAGCAGCAATGCCGAGCCTATTCGTTGGAGCGTCCGCCGCCAGCCCGCCGGATGCGCCTCAAAGTAGATGCCGAGCCCGACGTTGATCAGGCCCGCCAACAGGATGTAAATGTGATTGGCGCGAAACAGGTAGCGGATCGATTCATTGCCCTCGTACAGGCCCGGAAACCGCCATCGCAGGTACGCCCCCGTCAGCAGAAAAACGACGACCGTCACGACGCCGGTCCAGCGGTGAATGCGTTTGAGGTTCATCGTGCGTCCTCGTGTTTATTGGGCATATCCGGATCGATCACATAACATCCTGCTCGCGAAGGATGGTCGATGACCTGCGCCGTCGGTTCGACGTGGCGCAGGAGCCAGAGGATCATCGCGTCGCCGAGGGCGGCCAGCGTGAAGAGCAGGCCGAAAGCCATCAGCGGGCCGCTGGCCAGGGCCAGACCGGCGAGCCACGGCAGCACGCCCAGGATCAGGCCCGGCATCGCCGCGCCCAGGCGGTAGGCGCGCGCATCCATCGCCTCGGTACAATGGGCGTAGGGTGTGAGCGTCTTGAGTTGAAACCCGTACTTGATAGCGCTGCGCGGCTTCTTGCCAAAGACCCTCCACGAAAGCCCGTGAATAAGTTCGTGCGCGACGATCCCGACGACAATCACCCCCAGCGCCGGCAGCAGATTATCGACCACGTCTACCATCGCCTCGACGAACGCCGCGCCGCCCCAGAGCGCTACGTACGGCAATGCCAGCAACGCCGCCGCCGGAATAAACAGCCCGATCCCGATCAGGTTCGCCTGCTTCATCGAGATCGACAGGTCGCGGTGGGTAGTTTCGGGGGGATCGGGGTGCTGGTTCATGGGCTAAAAAATAGAACGCGGATGGTCGCGGATCTAATATCGACACAAATCCGCGCAAATTACTTCGTCAGTCGCGGAGCCTGTGCTGAACTTGATTCAGTGCTCGTGTCGCAACATCCGCGTTATCCGCGTTCTATTCTTGTTCAGTTGTGGAAGCAAACAACACCAGCCCGGCAGGCAGCGATTCGCCGAACATCCAGGCTTGCTCGTCGCGGCGGAGGGCGCTTTCGGGGTTCGTCAAAAGCTCGCGGTAGCGTTCGGCGTTGGGCGCGTCGTTGAGCCAGTCGGCGACTTTGTTGCGGGCGGCTTCGGGCAGGTCGCGCGCCCGGTCGCTGGTGTAGCGGGCGAGGTGGACGAGGGCGTGCGCGATGCGGTCCGACGGATCGAGCTTGAGGGCCAGGAGGGCGTCGAGCCAGGAGGCCGTTTCGGCGCTGGGGATGAGCCGGTCGAGCGGGCCGTACATGGCGTGGCGGGCGCCGAGGCGGCTGATGGCCCAGAGTTCCTGCGCGCGTGGTTTCTTCGCCTTGAACTTCTTCAAAAGCAGCCGCCCGATCTCGGTCTTGGTTTTGGCCGGGAGGCGTTCGAAGTTGGCGAGGGCCATCCAGATCTCCAACTCTTCGCGCGCGCCGAGGCGTTTGGGAAACATGCGGCTCGGCTTCTTGCGCTGCATCTTGCCGGAAAGAAAATACGGCTGCACTTGCTGATAGATCTGCTGCTGCTGCCCCGCCGTCAGCCCGCCAGCCACGCGGCGCCAGAAGACCCACCATTCGTCGCGGCATTGATCCTGACGTGGGAACGCCAGGCCGTCGTGTTGGAGTTTCCAGACCTGTTTCATCCGCCATTCGTCCACTGGATCGCCGAAGCCGGGGCGGAGGCAGAAGCCGAGCAGGTTGAGCCAGCGCGCCTCGTGCGCGTCGGTGAGGGCGCGGCCTTTTTCGACATCGAGGAGGGTGTCGGCGAGTTGACGGATGAGCGAGGTGGGCCAGTCGTTTTTGGGGATGTCGAGCAGCGCTTCGAGCTTCTTGCGCAGGCGCTCCGGCGGATGGGCCTGTCGGTGCGATCCGCCCTCGAAGGTCTTGCGGATCTCGTCTTGCGCCGCCTCGATCAACGCCTGCTCAATCGTCTCGCCGGCGGCCTGCGCCTCGTCTCCGGCAGCCTGTCGCACGTCGAACTGCAACTGCCAGCGATGATGCGTTTTTTCGGATTGACACCAGAGTTCGAGCGTGCCGATCTCGGTCAGGCGCACGGCCAGATGCACCGGCAGGCGCCGCGCTTCGCCCTTTTTGCCGTACCGCAGCACCGTCCGGATCGGCGGCAGCACGGTGATCTCGTCGGGTTCCAGATGCACCACCTCGCCGAGCCCGTCGCCCAGCCGGGTGCTCGATGTGAAGACCTGGAAGGCCACGGGTTGATTCGCCAGCGCCTCGAAATCCGGTTCGTCGAGTTGGATTTCGAAGCCTTCTTCGGTGCCGCGCGGCACGAGACAGACACCCGTGTGCTCGGCCCCGGCAGCGGCTTCGACGCCCACGTAATACGTCCTCGGGCTGCCGCTGCCCACGCGCACGCCCTCGCCCAGGCGCACCATTCCGTAATACGCCGCGCCAATGGCCACCGCCAGATCCGGACGCGGGTTGTCCAGTTCGACCGGTTTCCACTTTTTGCCCGCCGCCTTCCTGAACCACCCGCCGACGATGTCCACAAGCCGGCTCCTGAGCGACGCCGGGATCAGCACGCCGCCGTTGAACAGCAGGAAGTCCGGATACGGCGCCTCGCGGCCTGTTTCCTCGCGCAGATAGGCCCGAAACCGTTGCCAGAACGCCGCCAGATGCCGGGTGATGGCGGGGTCGTGGACGTACGGCAGGCCCAACTCGGTCAGCCCCCGGCGCGGCACGTCGCCCGGCGAAGCGTCGAGGCCGACGTCGGGGAAGAAGCCGTCGATGATGAGCTGCTGGACTTCGTCTTGCGAGAGGCTGTCTTTGAGCGTGCCGCCGATGAGCTTCCCGGCGGATCCCATCACCGTCACGTCGACGGATCCGGCGTCGGTGTTGCTGAGGAGGGTCTCTTTGGCCTTCCGGCATTGATGGACGAGTTGATGCCAGCGCTGCGCATCGAGCTTACCGGGTTGGCCGAGGAGCTTCATCTCCAGATGCCGCCCCAGCGTCAGATCCATATTGTCGCCGCCGAGCATCAGGTGATCGCCGACGGCGAGGCGGTTGAAGCGCAGGCCTTTCTCCCCCTCGCGAATGCCGACGATGGAGAA
This sequence comes from Rhodothermales bacterium, assembly GCA_028278205.1. Classification (GTDB taxonomy): domain Bacteria; phylum Bacteroidota; class Rhodothermia; order Rhodothermales; family Bin80; genus JANQES01. The sequence goes on along the minus strand of JANQES010000033.1, from coordinate 20,693 downwards.
GTCCGTCGTGCCGCCGCCGACGTCGCAGACGAGAATCAGTTGGCCGTCTTCCATCTGCTCCTGCCAGTCATCTTCGTGCGCCGAGAGCCACGCATAAAACGCCGCCAGCGGCTCTTCGACCAGGATGGCGCGGGCGATGCCGGCCTGCTGCGCCGCCGTGATCGTCAACTCGCGCGCCACCTCGTCGAACGACGCCGGGACGGTCAGGATGATGAGTTGCTCGTTGAAGCCGTAGCCTTCGCGACCTTTGCCCATCTCGGCATCCCACGCCTCACGGATGTGCTGCAAATAGCGCGTGCTGGCTTCGACGGGCGAGACTTTCGCGACGTCGTCGTCGGTGCCCCAGGGCAGGATGCCGGCGGTGCGATCCACCCCCGCATGGCACAGCCACGACTTGGCCGAGGCCACCAGCCGCCCCGGCACACGCGCGCCCTGTTCACGGGCAAACTCGCCGACGGCATACGGACGCTCGGCATCCCACGGCAGGACGGTGCTGCCGGCGGGCAGGTCATAATCGCCGGGTAGATACAAGAACGACGGCAACACCGCCCGCGCCGTCGTCTCGCCCTGCTCGATGAGTTGCGGGATCTCAAAAAACTGGATAGGCCGGCGGGAGGATTTACCCGCTTCCTCCGTCAGATCGACATACGCCACCGCCGAGTTGGTAGTGCCCAGGTCGATGCCGATGACGTATCGGTGATCGAAGGCTTGGGGAGGGGGCTGATGTTTCTTGGTTTTTCGAGCCATTGTCGCCGTGCATATAAAAAGCACACGGATTAACACGGATGCGAGAGATTATCACAGCGCGCTTGTAATGCGGTTACACGTGTGTTGTTCACCAAGATGCTGGCTTTTGGAGTGTAGTGCCAGGAATCGGGTCGGGTAGTTGGCTACTGGCCAGCATACCCGTTCTGATCTCCCTTGTGAATGTGGAATACTTTTGCAACTGCCTTGAAAAACGCCACTTCTTGTTGATTTTGATTACGCCGACATCTCTGTGGTGATGGTTGCGGACGATTTTTAGCGCCTCGGCAAGGTCGCTGTCATTGGATACCACTACAGCACAGTCATAGCGATCAAGCCAACTATCATTTAGCAGGTGGACGGCGAGGTTAACGTCTGAGCCCTTTTCCTCTGTCTTAACCACTCTTTCTTTCGTTTTTTTACCCTTCGGTTTCACAAGAGGCATAGTGACATTGTGAGTCAAAAAGTGACCATAATAAACCTTGATCTCAGGAATTGATGCTTCCAAGGCACGAATATAGGTCTGTTGTCGAATGGGTTGTTGAGGATCATACTTTCCATCGACACGTGCGGTGAAATACTTGATGCGCTCAACGTTCAGATGCTTTGGCAACAGCTTCTGAAGGAGCGACTTGAAATCAAGCCACTTGTACGGCGTTCCTTTGACGGCACCGTAGTAGAAGTTAAAACCGTCTATGTAGACGTACGTGCGCATGGGTTGTAACTAAAGGAGACATTTCGACTCAGAAAGAGGTCATCAAATAAACAAGATTCAGATCAAGACACTACCTGCGCATGCTATAAAAAATAGCAGGGGAGCACCAGCAAACGCCAGTGCTCCCCGCACCCCAAGGTCGAAACCTTGAGGGGAGTCGTTTCAATATTTTCAACTGTGGGCGAGCAAATTCCGTTCCTTCAGCGATGATGTACACTGTACGCACATAAGTTAACCGTTGTTACGTATGTGACACAAGTGTGTAGACAATTCTTTACAAGAGTTGCAGGTCTCATTCCTGAATCGGAATCCTTCCACACGCCCACTCTAAAGGAGCGACACCTCACGCCTCCTGCTGTTCCCGAATGTTGAACTCTAGCTTCCAGCGGCGGTCGCCTTCGCGGGCGACGCACCAGAGTTCGAGCGTGCCGATTTCGGTGACTTTGCTTTGCAACGAGATGGGGATGCGTGTCTCGCCGGCCTCGGTGTCGGCGGCGTCGAGTTGCATCTCCATGGTGGCGACCTCCTCGATCTCGCCGGTCCAGTCTTCGATGGTCTCGTCGGCCTGGTCTTTTTTGCGCGTCGTCGAGGCCAGCAAGTGGAACGTGGCCTGCTCGCCCACGGTCAGCATGAACGGTCTGCTTCGGATCTCGGCTTCGGTGCCTTCTTCCATCCCAAAGGGCACTACGCAGAGCGCATTCATCGGCGTGGGGAAGCCGGGCACCGCCGGCATCGCACTCTCGACGCCGATGTAATAGGTCTGCGCCGCGCCCGCGCGGATGCGGATGCCGCGGCCTTTGCGCGCCAGGCCGTAATAGGCCGCGCCGAGGGCCACGGCCCGGTCCAGATCCATCGACGCCAGCTCGCGCGTCTCGCCGTCGGGGTTCCAGCTTTGCAGCGCCGAGAGCACCTGCGTGCGCAGCGGTTCGGCTTTCATCACGCCGCCGTTGAAGAGCACCGCCGACGGAAACGCCACGCCGCCCTCGCCGCCGGAAGCCTGGCGGCCTAAAAACTCGGCCAGGTGTCGTGTGATGGCAGGGTCCGACTCGTAGGGCAGGCCCATCTCCTGTAAGCCCACACGCGGCTTTTTCTCGGGATACGCATCGGCGGCGCACTGCGGGAAGAAGCCGTTTGTGAGGATCGCTTCGATCTCCGCGCGGGTCAGTTCGGTGCGGATCGTCGAGCCGATGAGCGAGGAGCCGCGTCCGAGGATCACGACGGGTTCGGATTCCAGATCCGGATTGCTCAGCAGGCGTTCTTTGGCCCGTCGACATCCGTGCCAGAGGCCGCGGAATTGCCACGTGTCGATCTGCGTGCCCTGTTGCGCCAGCTTGCCGCGCACGGCGTAGGCCAGCGTCAGGTCCATGTTGTCGCCGCCGAGCATGAGGTGCTTGCCCACGGCGGCGCGTTCGAGATCGAGCGAGCCGTCTTCTTCGGTAACCTGGATGAGGCTGAAGTCGCTCGTGCCGCCGCCGACGTCGCACACCAGGATCGACTCGCCGACGCCGATGCGGTCGCGCCAGGAGTCTTTTTCCGATTCGAGCCAGGCGTAGAAGGCGGCTTGCGGTTCTTCGAGCAGCGTCAGGTTCACCAGTCCTGCCGAGCGCGCCGCCTGCACCGTCAACTCGCGCGCCACGGCGTCGAACGAGGCCGGGACGGTCAGAAAGATCAACTGATTTTCCAGCCGCGCCTCCGGGTCGTCGGCTGCCATCTGGTGATTCCAGGCGTGGCAGAGGTGTTCGAGGTAGCGCGCCGTGGCGTCGAGCGGCGAGACGCGCTGGGCGTCGGGGGGGGCATCCCAGGGCAGGATCGCCTGCGTCCGGTCGACGCCGCTGTGGCAGAGCCACGATTTGGCCGAGGCCACCAGCCGGGCGGGCAGTTCTTCGCCCCGGCTCCGGGCGAACTCGCCCACAGCATAGCCGGCGTCCGGATTCCAGGGCAGCGCCAGGCCGCCCTCGGCTACGTCGTGCGGGCCGGGCAGAAACAGGAACGACGGCAGCAACGGCTGCGCCTTCACCTCGCCCGCGCTGACCACCTGCGGGATCTCCAGCAGATGGATCTCAGGCGTCTCTTCCTCCGGCGTGTCGGCAGCGGTATAGGCCAGCACACAGTGCGTCGTCCCCAGATCGATGCCGACGATGTATTTAGGATCGCTCAAGGTTGTCCTCCTGGCGATTTCTTTTCGCGATGCATTATCAGTTTTTATGACGTGGAGGCCGTTTTGGTGGGGTCATTTGGTTCGCTGGCGCTCACTGTCATTTACTTCCTGCGGTCGTTGTCAATAGCTCGCTTCGCTCGCGTCATTTATTGTCAAGTTCGATCAAGACAATAAATGACGCGAGCGAAGCGAGCAAAATGACGCGAAGCATATGACGGCGAGCGCCAGCGAGCCAAATGACCCCTCAGCCTCCCACCTCCACCTCGGCAGCGGCGACGATGCGTTCTTTTTGCTGCGCAGGTGTCTGTTTCGGCAGATCCACCCTGGCCACGCGCCAGCCCCGATGGCGAAGCGCGCCTTTAAACGGCGGGTCGCCGGTGATGTTGCCGGTCAGGCGGACGGCGTTGGCGTCGAAGCCGGGCGCTACGGTGATGGGGCTGCCTTCGGCTTCCTGGTAGATAGGCTCCAGCGTGATGTATTCGGCCAGTGCTTCCTTCGAGTCCTGCTGGATCTGACGCACCGCCGCGCCGATCTGGGCGTCCTGATACGCGCTCAGGTCTTCTTGCAGAAAGTCGATCAGCCGGCCTTTGCGTTGCAAGATCGAGAGGATCTGGATGGCCGACGCCTCGGACGGCGGCGGGGGCGGCGCCGGGGGTTGCGGCGGCAGCGCCGCCGGTTCTTTGGCGGCCACGGCAGGCGCCTGGGCCGCCGTCGCGCCCTCGATGAATCGCTTGCCGATGGATTGCACGCCGAACCAGAGCAACAGCGTGATCAACAAGCCCACGCCGAACGTGACGAAAGCGCCGCCGACGAAGTAAACCACCGCCAGCAAGATGCCGTTGAGCACGAGCGCGACGACGAGCGTCTGTATCGCAAAACCTTGTTTTCCTTGCATGGTGAATTCCCGTTTTTTGGTTAAAAACGGTGAAAAATTACTTCGAAGCCGGGCTTTTACCAAATATTGCGCGATTGGTTACAGAAATTCATTCTGTTCTCGCAATGCCGCCCGGATCTCCATCAAGATCGTTCCAAGGCGGTTCAGGCCGGATCCGTCAGCGCCGCATCCCCAGTAGTAATCATGGCGGGCGTTCTCGATGAGGGTCTCATCGCCGGTAGCCAGGAGTCGTTCGCGGAGGTCGGCATGCGTCTCGAACTTGCGCTGTATGGCGCGGTGCATCACGTCGTCTTTGACGGTTTCCCAATCGGGCCGCAGCGGATGGGCGCGGCTCCGTCCGAGGCGCTTGGCTTCTTTGGGCGTACGCGCCCGGCGGATGTGCTCTGCGTGATCATGACCGGCAAATTTCTGCGCCTGAAAATAGTGCTCGACAGTCGGCCAGTACACGCCGTCGAGTTCAAAGCCGTGGGGCGAGAAGTTGGACAGATAGGCGTGTTCGTCGATCTGAGAATAGAAGTATATGGGCATGAAAACAACGTATTGCTGATTCAAAAGGGGATCATACTGCGTACTTCGTATTGCGTAAGGGAGCCTTTCAAAACAAATACGCAATACGAAGTACGCAGTACGCAAAACCACCTCAAGGCACCTTCACGCCGGCATGCCCGAACAACCACGTATCCATCGCCTCGAAGTAACCGTCGATGGTTTTGAGACGGCGCGAGATCTCCGCGCGCGACAGGTTGGTGGGTTTCATCGGGTCGTCGCCGGTGAGTTCGCTGTAGTAGTTCTCCTCGGCGATGCTGACGGTGGGGCCGGAGACGATGATCGTGAAGGCGATGTCGCCCCGCACGACGGTGGCGGCGATGGGGATGATCCACCCGGCCTGGCTGGTGCCCCAGAGCCCGATCTGCCCGCCATCGATGTCGTCGCGTGTTTTGAGATGCGCCACCGCTGCGAGCGCATCCATCGCATAGATGACCATCGAACTGCTGTAGCTGCCGGCGTAGGTGCCTTCAGATTGGCCCGTGCCACGCTTGTCGAACGAGAGCACCGCCACGCCGCGTTTGGAGAAATGCTCGGCGGTCTGCCGCTGGTAGGGGTCGTTGCGCGTCGTCCGCCCGGAGCCGTGGACGGTGACGATGGCCGGATGCGGGCCGCGCTTGTCGGGCAGCCAGAGCGTCCCGGCCAGCGTCGTCCCCCGGCTCTCGAACGTGACGTTGTGCCGCGTGACGGCGTAGTCTTGCGCCGCACAGGGCACCCTGAATGCGCCGCTGAGCGACGTTACGGCGAATAATGTGATAGAGAGGCATTTCTGTTTGTTCATGGCAACCACAGATGGGTGAGGATGGGCGCGGATGGACGCAGATGGGCGAGATTCGGCAACCCCATCATCATATCGAAGCGGGACGGTGGGAGTTGCACGGCCAGACGTCTACTATACTACTGCTTGCATCCAGCCCTGGGTATTTAAGGGACAGGTTCGGGAAACGATAAACCAACGGGTTTCCTATCGTGTGGATCTTGCAAACGTTGATTCTGGCTGTTATACTGGGAGGTAAGCTAAACAATGCGAAATAGAGCAAAAGGTACGAAGGCAGAAACGTGCGAAGGGCCGCACAGACCCCCGCAACGACTTATAGAAGCCGTTCAAGTTTTTCTTGATACGCTTGGCGAGAGGACCATGGAATATATCCTTCCCCCGAACCCGCCGAGACCATTGAGCACCCGCAATTATTTAAACGGCAAGAGAGCCTCCGGAAACGATATGACGCTTTTTCTTGATGCTCTGGACGACATCGCCGAAGGAAAACAGCCTGATGTTTTTCATCGTCAATCTCCAGACCGAGAGAAGGCGCTCGGACTTTTCGCGCGCAACGGAGCCGTGATTTTATATGAGGTCGCCATAGGGGTCGGGAGCGCTATCCAAGAGACCGTAAGTGCCGTGCGAGAGGCAGCCAGGAGATTCAATAATGGCGATCAGGCACTCGGAATAGAAAGTATCCACACCTTGATGACTGAATACATCCAGACTCTCGACAGCGGCGAAGAATCAGCACAAGCGCTCGGCTAATCCGTACGACCCTGCATCGTCTAAACGCGAGGGTTTTCAGGGTAAGAACGCGTGAGCGGTAGTGTGTCGTCGTCAGAGCGGAAGGCGTCACATAACCATGTGAGACCATGACACAACGCGATCTGGCTCTCGAACCCGAGAAAGAAATCTCTCCACAAAAAAAAAGGGCTCAGTACATTCGCATTTTTGAACGCTGGAAAGAACGCGAGCTTACCTGGGCGTCGATCCTGGTTTTCGTCCCCATAGTATTTGGAATAGTATTTAGCATCTTCTTTCCGGCGGCAGACACGGTAACGACAATTATTGCTTCGACAGCCGTAACGCTGCTTGCGTGGGGCGGCGGTATCGGGATGGCCATCGGGGTGCGTCTCCATGAAAGTTATCGTGAACTCCTTGGCCGTTATGACACGCTCGCCGAGCACACAAAGCCTATTGAGATCCTTGCCCACGAAGTCCAGGCGCTCGGGCATGATAGATCAGAGAGTCGTCAGAACATGGAGGCCGTTGCCGCCATAATCCAGACGATAAAAAGTGATGAACAGGAGAATCGTCAAAATATTGAGACCATCAACCGTTTCATCCAGCGTGTTCATACCGATGTGCAAGAACATAACCAGGCCGTAGAACGCACCATCAATGGGCTCACGAAGCGTCTAGAAAATTACTCCCAGCTATACACCTGTCTGGAAAAAATTCAAGACAGACACATCATCGCGATGATGCGGGATATTAGCCGTGGTATGCTTGCGATTCGAGACAATGAGCCGCTCTTCTTCTTTTTCAAGAATTATCTTGAGCGTACGTCCCTGGATTATATCAAGCTCGTCGGCAACGACCCCTTAACCATCTGGTCGCTACGGCGCGAAGACATACAGAGGCAGTATAAAAATATCCTCAAGTCGCTAACCTCGGGCTATCACTATTTCGTCACGACGCAACTGAATTTTTGGGAAGGAGAGGTGCTCGATAATCTCCACGAATTCCTTCGATGCAACGTTGAGGCGTTAGAAAAAGGGGTGAGTATAACGCGCGTCTTCGTCATAGGCGAGGCCTATGCCGGCCTTACTGATGCCCAGAAGAGCATCCTACGACACCATCTCAGTTTACAAGAAAAGCACGAGGAAGGCCTCAACACCGTCGTGTTTGGCAATGAAATGTATTTCAGGGAGGTTTTTCCGCACAATGTAGTCCTCTGTGTCAAACCCGATGGGAAAGCCACCTACTTTTTCAGATCGGTATATGGACGGCTTGAAGATAATGAAAGTCGGTTCGTGGGGCTCGATCTCGTTCATGACCCAGGCCAAACAGAGGAAACCTTGATGCAACTTGAACTGCTGTTGGGCATGGAGGAGTACTGCAAATCGATCAAAGATTATATGGGGATGAAAGGGTTCCAGGGAGCCGATTGAACAAACTCAAAGGGGTTGATGCGGCGGTCGCCAGGGGACCGTACCAAGACTCCCTGGGGGTGGCATGGCGCTCGTTAATAGCAGGTCCCCGGCACTTTTGAAGAGCCGGGGACCTCAAGCCCTCATCTCATCAAATCGACATCACGCATCCAGCGTACAATCCGACGTCGCCGTCGCGACGCAGGTGAGGATGTAGCCGGCTTCGATCTCGTCCTCGGTGAGGCCTTCGTCGGTCATCTGATCGACGGTGCCTTTGAGCAGGCGGGCGCGGCAGTCGCCGCAACTGCCGGAGCGGCAGCCGTAGTCGAGGTCGATGTCGTTTTCCTCAGCCAGGTCCAGCAGCGGAAGCTCGGCGTCGCCTTCGATCTCGATGTCTGACTGGGCGAAGGTGATGGCGTGGGTTTCTTCGGGCGCGGCTACAGCCGGAGCCGACGGAGCCAGGGGCCGCACGCGGTGGATCATCGGCGGCGGCGGCGTGGCTTTGTTGTCCCTGGCCGTGCGGACGCCGCCGAAGCTTTCGAGGTGGAGGTTCGCCAGGTCGAAATCCAACTCCTTGAGCATGCCCTTGACGGCCTCCATGAAGCCCTGCGGGCCGCACATGTAGATGTGGCGCTCGTGCAGATCCGGCGCGATGTCCTGGATGATCTCTTTGGTGATGCGTCCTTCCAGACCCGTCCAGCCTGGGTCCGACTCCCGGCTGGCGGCGCAGAAGATGGGCGTGAACATCCGGTACTGCGACGTCATGTGCTCCAACTCTTTCTCGAAGATGAAATCGTTGGGGCTGCGGATGGCGTTGAAGAACTTGACATCGACGTTGGCCGAGACGTCGCAGAGCCATCGCGCCATCGACATCAACGGCGTGAGACCGCTGCCGGCGCCGAGGAAGAGCACCTTCTGCGGGATCTGGCCGGGCACGAGGCAGAACTTACCCTTCGGCCCGGCGATCTGGATCTCGTCGCCCACCCGGAGGTTATCGGCCAGCCAGTTCGAGACGAGGCCGCCCGGCACGCGCTTGACGGTGAGTTCCAGCACATAAGGCCGCGTCGGCGTCGAGGAAATCGTATAAGAGCGCAGGACTTTTTTGCCGTTGATGTTGAGCACCAGCGTGGCAAACTGCCCCGGCCAGTACACGAAGCGCACCAGCGGATTGCCCTGGAAACGGTACGTGTAGACGTCGTGCGTTTCCTGGAAGATATCCGTCACGAACAGCCGCGAAGCCTGGCCCTGCCAGACCGGTATATCGGCCTTCGGGTCGAGCAGCGTCGTATCGACGGGCATGGCCGGGCGCGGCAGCCGTTCGGAGGCCTGGCGGATGACACGCGTGGTCTCGGGCATCGGCGCTTTCGCCTCCGGCATACCGACGCGTTCGAGCAGAATTTGCGTCGCCTTGACGGTGGTCTGGCCGCTGTATGGGCACCGCCCCACGTGCTCGGTGACGGCGTTGATGTAGCTGCCTTTCTCGATCTGCGCCTTCGACTTGTGGAAACTCACGTAGGTCGATTCGCCCTTGACGCGGTCGGTTACGACCACCGGGAGCGTCATCGAGGCGCCGGTCAGGCGGTTGGTGACGCGGGCGGTGTCGCCGGTGCGGAAGCCGTGCTTGACCGCCAGCATCTTCGAGACGTGCAGCGGGTTCTCGTCCGGCATCCCGACGGCCGGCGTGGCTTTGCCGGAGTTGAACGTGCTCGTGGCAAACCGGATGAGTTCGCGGTCGTCCGAGAGTTGCGAACGGCCCGAATTCATGATGATGCCGTCGGGGAAGCTCAGGTCGTGTTCGGTCGGGAAGAAAAACGTGAATTTGCCGGGATTGCGATAGATGTCGCCGAAGGGCGAGCGCTCCGGCTGGTTGTAGTCGAGCACGTAGCGGCTCGTGCCGACGCCGCCATAGATGATCGATCCGGCTTCGAGCAGTTCCTCCCACTGGATCGGTGTGCCGTCGGCGTGTTCGGGGCGACAGTAGAGCGGGCCGTTGCCGCCGCTCATGTAATCCAGAATGCGTCCCCAGAGCTGCGGGCGGCTCACCTCGCCGTCGAGGCGAAGCAGCCCGCCGGACTCGTGTTCTTCCGGATCTACGAACCGCTCGTGCAGGTAGCCCGACTCGACGTGATCCACGAGGTCGGGGTTTTCCTCGGCCACTTCGTAATCCTCCTCGACACGCAGCGCGATCTCGGCCATCATGTCGTAGATGATGGTGGCATCCGAGCGCGTCTCGGCGGGGGCTTTCTTCTGCGCCACCGACACCGAGAGCTTCCACTCACCGTTTTGATAAACCTTGGTGACAGCCGGGTGCGGCGGCGACGGGATGATCAGGTCGGCGTGTTCGAGGGTGAACGGATCGGGGATGGGATCGACGACGACGAGGCGGACGTCGGGGTCTTGGAGCTTGCGCACCCAGCGTTCGCGCTCCATCATGTTGGCTTCGAACTGCGTGCCGAAGCAGATGAACAGTTCGCGCACGCCGGGTGTGACCTCCGAATAGTCGAGCGCCGCGCGGGGCTCGTCTTCGAAGGCGAGGTCGTAGGCGTCTTCGGGCAGGCCCATTCGCCGGGCGGCCTCGGCGCGGTCGGTGAAGGGGACGCGGCCCATGAAATACTTGCGCGAGAGCCCCTGCACCTCGCTCTCGGCGTTGATCTGGCCGGGGATGCGCAGCGTGCCGCCGGCGAGCGTGCCGTCCGGCTTGAGGCCGTACTTGCCGACCATCGCCAGGAGGTTGCCCCACAGGCAGTGCGCCACCACGCCGCTGGTCTGCGAAAGCCCCACCGACGGGATGTTGACGGGCACGGTGTTCGGATCGACCAGCCTGGCCGCCAGACCCTGGATGCCCTTGTGGAGCCGCTCGACGAGCTCCGGCTCCGGCGCGATGCGCTCGGCGACGGCGCGCGGTTCGAATCGGTCCGACGTCGCCAGATTGATGTATTTCTCGAACGACTCTTTATCCGAAAAATGCTCGATGAAACGGTCTTCGACGGCGCCGGGATGGTTCGTCAGCACCTCGTGCGCCACGGCCAGGGCCAGGTGCGTGTCGGTGCGGGGCCGGATCAGCAGCTGGCGCTCGTCGCCCAGTTTTTTCGCCACGATCTTGGCCGATTCCGTCTCCATCACCTCGATCAAATAGGCGTCGAAGTCATCGCGCCGGGCGATGCCTGCGAAGGCGGGCGGGTGGGTGACGAAGCCGTTCCATCCATTAAAAATATAGACACGGCCCGGCCCGTGGATGCTCTGTTCGATGGTCAGGAACGGGCCTTCCTGGCCGGTGAGGATCTCGTTGTGGACGGCGCCGGCATTGAGGCAGTGCTCGGCGTTGCCGGTGAGGTTGCGCACGCCGAGCAGGCGGAAGACCTCTTGCATGGCGAAGATCGTAAAGTAATCGATCTGGCCGCTGGCATAGATGAGCGTCCGCCCGTCCGGATTGCGATGCTCCAGCACCAGGTCGGCCAGCCGGTTGATGGCGTCTTCGTACGAGATCGGGGAGCGGCGGTTGTGTTCGCGGTCGAGGGCGCTGGGGGCAGCGTGAATGGGGAAGACAGGCCGCTGCCGCATCATCGAAAGCTTGAGCTTGACGCAGCCTTTCGTGGGCATCGTGTCTTTCATGACCTTTTCGGTCACCTGCGTGCTCTTGTGGTAGAGCGCAAACTGCTGCGTCGCGAGCGTGCCGTCCGGCGCCGTCTGGCGACCCGTCTCGCGCGCCGAGATGGCCCCCACCGCGCCGCCGATTTCGAGTTCGCCCTTGATGGTGCCGCCGGGCGGGGTTAGCGCCTCGCTGGTCTGTACGTCGAGCCGGCCATCGGCGTGCAGCACGGCTTCGTGTTCGAGGGCCTCGCCGCGCACCGTCAGGCGGAGGGTGCCTTCGCCCTCCGACGGAGCGGCCTGCGTCTTGGCGGCGGCCTGGCCGTTTTTGGGGACGAGGAAGCCGCTGTCGCCCACGCCGCAGAAAGAGCACGAGTAGCGTCCGGTCTGGGGCGAGCCGTCTTCGTGATTGGGCATCACCGAAGACGGCATCACGTCCAGATCTTCGAGTTCACTGGCGTGCTCGATGGTGGGTAACCGTTCGAAATGGTACATCTCTTCTTCCGCCTCTGTGGGTGCTTTAAACTTCTGTAGCAGGCTGGATAGGGCTCTTCTTAGCATGGCCGTTCGTTGAGTCTTGGCGCTTCTTCTGCGGGTTCATCTTCGACGATTTTGGGCAGGCGCATCACCACACGCGTGCCCTCGCCGGGCTCTGAGGCGATACAGATCGTTCCTTGCAGCGCCGACGTGACGAGGTTATGCGCGATGGCAAGCCCCAGGCCCGTCCCGCCGATGGCGCGTCCGGTCGTAAAAAAGGCGTCAAAGACCTTCGGGAGATCCTTTTCGGGGATACCGCGCCCGAAGTCCTCGACCACGACGCGGAAGCGGGGCGCCTTCCGGGGGCTGTTTTCCTGGGCGACGGTCACTTTCACGGCGCCGCCTTGTCCGTCCGGGTAGGCATAGCGGTCGATGTTGGTCAGCAGGTTGAGGATGACCTGCGTGTAATGGCCCGGAAAGCCTTCCCAGGTGCGCCCGGCCTCGCCCAGTTCATCGATCACCTCAAGACGCAGGCGCGACTGCTGCGCCTTGAGCCGGTAGAGCCCGACGGCCTCTTCGGTGAGCCCGCCGAAATCCACCTGCTCTTTGCGTCCGGTGACGTTGCGCACCGAGAGGTTTTTGAACGCCTCGATGAGTTGCCCGGCGCGGACGATGTTGTTCTGGATGAGCGTCGCAGCGTCGTGCAGGTCGGTCAGGACAGCCTCGGCGCGGGCGTCTTTGGCCAAAGCCGGGATGGCCTTGGGCGTGATCATCTCGGTGATCAGGCTGGCGGCGTTGTTGACGATGCCCAGCGGCGTGTTGATCTCGTGCGCCACGCCGGCCACCATCTGCGAGATCGACCGGTGCCGGTCGATCTCGGCCTGCGCCCGGAGCCGCTCTTTTTGCAAGCGCAACTCGAAGTACTGCACGTTGTTGTTGCGGATCTTGGCGCTGAGGCCGGCCAGCAGATCCTTGAGCATCGGGTGGGCGCGGTCGAGCAGGCCCAGGAAGGCCGCGCGGTCGAGTCTGAAGAGGTCGGAATCCTCTACGACGACGCCCGTGGCCGAGCGAGGCTCGGCGTCGATCAGGGCGAGTTCGCCGAAGAAGGCGCCGGGTTGGAACCGTGCCAGTTCGACTTCCTCGCCCTGATCGTCGAGGCTGTGCACCGAGACGGCGCCGCTGAGCACGACGTAGAGGGCGTCTCCGGGATCACCTTCACGAAATAGTATCTCGCCGGTTCTGGCGGTCCGCGTCGTCCCGAGGCGCGTCAGGTCGCGCAAGGCTTCCTCGGTCAGGTCCCGGAGGAAGGGTACCTTTCTCAGATAACTTTCTACGGTCATTGCTCATCTTCTCCGAGGTCTCCCGCAGCCGCGTGCTGAGCCCGACGAGCACGTCGGAAAGCATCCAGGGCGACTTCGAGAGGAGGTTCAAAAAGTCAGTGCGGCCCAGCAGGAAGAACCGACACGGCGCCAGCGTCGCCACGGCTGCCGAGCGCGGCCTGCCATCGATCAGGGCCAGTTCGCCGAAGAAATCGCCGGCTTTGAAGCGGGCCAGTTCGACCTCGCTGCCGGCGCCGGTGTTGTAGACGCGCACGCCGCCTTCGAGAATCACGTAGAGCGTATCGCCCGGATCGTGCTCTTCGAAGACGACGGTGCTGGCTTCGACCGATTGCATCCGGCCCAGCCGGGCTACCTGCTTGAGTTGCTCCGGCGTCAGGTTGCCGAAGAAAGGCAGGCCCTGCAAGAGCATTTCGACGGTCTTGGCTTCTTTGCCGGAGGTCATCAGCACAGGCTCGCCGAGGTTCAGGCTGGGGCGGCGTTCCATGAGTTCAGACAGTTCGGGCGCCTCTTCATGCTCGATCTTGCGCGCCACGCGCTCCATCCAGAACAGGCAGATCACCGAAATCGCCATCAGCACGATCCAGCAACTCGACCACAGCCCCATGGCTTCGAGGAGGTAGCCGAAGACGGGGGGGAAGAAGAAGCCGCCGAGCGCGCCCAGCAGGCCCACCATGCCGCCGACGGCGCCGACGTCATTGGGAAACTGGTCGGGGATGAACTTGTAGACGCCCGCTTTGCCCACGCCCGTGGCCACGCCGAAGACGATGATCAGCAGGGCGAAAATCCACATGTTCGACGGGTAGTAGATGTTGGTGACGCCGCGCGCGAGAAGCTGTTTTTTCTGGACTGTCGCGCCGGCGGTCACGGCGGGCTCTTGCCAGCTCGTCACGCTCGGCAGCACCATCGTGCCGGGGTCGATGTCGGCGGGGATCTCTGCCGGGGGCGGGATCAGGTCGTAGACTTTGTCGCCGACGGCGATGCTCGTTTCCGAGACTTCGGTGACGGTGCCGCCGGCTTTGGCCGTGACACCTTCGCCCGGCGAGTTGATGTTCATCTTGGGAATCGACAGGATGGCGCAGGCGACGATGCAGCTCAGGAAGACCCACCGCATCACCGTACGGGCGCCGAACTTATCCGAGAGCCAGCCGCCCGCCGCGCGAATCACACCGGAGGGGAGGCTGAAGGCCGCCGCCAGCAGACCCGCCTGCGCCACCGACATCTGGTAGACGTTGACGCTGTAGGGCACGATCCACTGGGCCAGCGCCACGAACGAGCCGAAGACGAGGAAATAGTACAACCCGAAGCGCCAGACGACGATGTTTTTCAGCGGCTTGAGCCGTTGGCCGAGCGTCTTGGGTTTGCTCTGGCTTTGCGGGGCCACGCGATGCTTGGTCAGCAAGAAGAAGGCGAGGGCCATGACCACCATCAGGGCGGCGTAGGCTTTCGGGAGCATGCGCCAGCCTTCGGCCACGGCGCCGCCGTCGGTGAACATCACCAGCAGCGAGGGGGCCAGCATCGTGGTGGCCGCCGCGCCGGCATTGCCCATGCCAAAGATGCCCAGGGCCGTGCCCTGCCGCTTCTTCTCGAACCACACCGAGACGTAGCCCACGCCCACGGCAAAGCTGCCGCCGGCCAGCCCGAAGGCCAGGCTCGCCCACAGAAAATCGCTATAGCTGTCGGCAAAAGACAGCATGAACATCGCCGCGGAGACAGCCAGCATCACGACCGTGAAGACGGTCCGCCCGCCGTATTTGTCCGTCATGATGCCCAGCGGCACGCGGCTCAGCGCGCCGGTGAGGATCGGAAGCGCCAGCAGCCAGCCGAGCTGCCCCTGGTCGAAAGAAAACGTGCCGGTGCTGACGAGGTACGTCGCCAGCACCGCATTAATCACCCAGCATGCAAAGCACACTGTGAATGCGAGGGTGCTCATCACCAACGCGGTGATGGCTGATTTACGATCAGCAGACATAGAACTACTTGTTTTGTACTAATGCGAGTTAAGGGTTGGGAAATTTGATCATACCTGCCAGGTTTTGGAAACCTGGCAGGTATGGTTTACGCCGTTTTTAGCTTGTTTTCAATGGCTTCCTATTTCAACGCAGAATTCGCATTACTAAGAGGGAGGTTGTAGAGAGATCGTACTGCATACTGCATACTGCATACTGCATACTGCGTACTTCGTATTGCGTTGAATGAGGCACCTCTACGCAGGACGAAGTACGCAATACAAGTCAAATCGAAAACGAATCGAAGATCGAACCTTCGCGGCCTTCGAGCAGGGCCTGGGCCACGGCGGCGTAGAGCGCGTTGGATGCATGAGCAGCCAAAAGCGGCAGCGCCATCGCCGCCAGCGGATCGGGCGTCACGTCGGCCAGGAAGAACCAGCCGTGGCCGAGTTCGCGATGCAGGGTCAACGGCACCAGATAGCCGCCCTCGACGGGGCCGGCCTGCCGGCGTTCCTGCGTCGCCAGGTGTTGGACGATGCGGGCCGTGGCCGCCTGCGCCGCCGCCTCGGCCTGCGCCGCATCCGAGGCGGTCGATTGAAGGAGGAACAGGCGGCGGGGGTTGCCCTGGTCGTCGAAGGTTTCGAGTTGGAGCATGCCCAACGGCGTCGGGCTTACCTCCACGGCGGTCTCCAGGATGCGGTTGAGCGTCTCGTCGAGCGGCGCAAAGCTGTGGAGCGAGAGGATGCCCTCGTGGATCTCGGCCAGCAGTTCGCGGTGGCGTTCGAGTTCGACGAGTTCTTCCCAGGCCTTGAGCGCCGTCCGGACGGAGGCGTAGAGCCGCGCCGAGGTCAACTCGGCCTTGGGCAGATAGCCGTCGAGGTCGAACGTATCGATGGTTTCTCGTTCGGGCGCTTCGCCGGGGAAGCCCGTGCGCAGCAGGATGCGCACGAACGGATTGCCCAGCGTCTGGCGGATGGCGCGGCAGGCGTCGAGCCCGGCGGAGTTGGTCTCCATCACCACGTCGAGCAGGATCACGGCCACGTCGGGGTGGGCCTGCATCGTGCGGACGGCTTCTTCGCCCGTGGTGGCCGAGAGATACTGGATCTCGCGGCCTCGCACCTGAAGCCCTTTCAAGCTCAACTTGGTGATCTGGTGGACGTCGGGCTCGTCGTCGACGATGAGGATTTTGTGGTTTTGCGGGGGTGGAATCTTGGCAAGCGGCATGGCTTCACCTGTTGGTTCACATAACCTGATTTAGATACTTGATGCGCTGACACTGTGATAGTGCTGGGTGCATCGGATGAGTACTTCGTATTGCGTACTCCGTAGAAAAGGTACCCTATGCAATACGAAGTACGCAGTACGCAATAGGGGCACCTCGCCCATCATTTAGTGGTATGGAAGGGGCACATCACCACCGCGCGAGATCACCCCGGAACGGGTGCTCGAAGACTGGTTTCTTCAACAGAAACAGAAGAGGAGTGAGGATGCAGGCCCCCCGGCGTTTTTTCGTGGGGGTAAATCGTACTGAATCCGCTCGATTACTAACTTCAAGAGCGCCTTCTGCCGGGTCGAGATGCCCTGTGACCACTACAGCAGATTCGGTACGGCGGGTTTCAGCGTGTAAGAATTTCCGTTATTTATGATCGTTTGACCATGGGGATAAATCCCAATTGCCTCTGGAGAATACTCCCATTCGTTGGCGGGATTCGCGGTATGATCTATTAAGCGGCGCGCAGGCCGTTGGGTTGGGCCGAGGCCGGCACGGCGGGTTCAAAATCGCAGGCGTCGTTGAAGACCAGCACGCGGCCCAGGAAGGCCTCGCCCGTCTTCGTCTTGCCCTGCCGGTGTTCAAACTCGAAGCCCACGTGCTCGGCCAGCGTGCCGTAGAGTAAGTTATTGACGATGACCTCGTTGGCTTTGGCCACGGCTTCCATACGCGCGCCCCACACCAGCGGCTCGCCGACGGCCACGAGGTGGTGGTCGAGGTCGTTAAATTCGATCTTGCCCATGTCAGCCCCGATAGCCAGACCGATCTCTTCTTCGGGCAGCTTCCGCAGGCACTTCGACCACTCGGCGAAGTGGTCGCGGCTGAAATCGAGTTCTTCGTAGATGAACGACAAAAACGCCTCGACGTAGTCAACGCCGGCGGTCAGGCAGACGGCCTCGTTGAAATAGGCCACGAAGCCGTCGCCCGTAAATTTGTCGAAGAGCCCGCCGTATTTATCGATCAGGTGGCGCGTGACGGTGATGAACTCGACCATGCGCTGCGAGAAATCCTGCGGATTGACCGAGTAGGTCATCAGATCCTGCGAGCGGCGGATGTCTCCGACGACGACGATGGTCTGGGTGTCGGAGGCTTCGCGCAGGAGCTTGTTCGGATCGCCCGTGAGCGCGGCGTAGGGCAGATGGCCTTTCCAGCGCACCACATGCCGCGAATGTTCGATCTCCTCGCTCGTCAGGCTCATGGGCAACGTCCGGACGAAGCCCAGCTTATCGACGAGATATTCCTTGACTTCCCACAGGTAGATGAACAGCGCAAAGCGGCTGAAGGCGCCTCTGGGAAACGGAAACGGTTCGCTGCTCTTGGCCCAACCCTGAAGCTTTTCGAGGTGTTCGGCGGCAGCGCCTCGCAGTTCGAGGTAGAAGGTTTCTTTGATGCCGGGGTCTTTCTCGGTCAGTTCATCGAGCACCGAGAGGAACAGGTCGGCGGCCCGGCGGCATTCCTGGTCGAAGAGGTGCCCCCCGCTCTGATGGTAGTAGGCCCAGAACGTCTCGAAGTTCTGCACCAGCATCAGGCATTCCGCCCGCAAGTAATCGATTGGTCGCTCCATGCTATCCTCCCTTCCGGGAAAACGGTCTGGCAGTCCGGTCGAATCGGCCCGGATCAGGATCTTTGAATTACATCAGATCCGTCATTTCCCGTTAGCCGTATCGTACGATCACTGCCTCGACTTAACTGCGCCGTGAATTCGTTGATCCGCGTGATGCTCATCGGGGGTCTCCGAGTCTATTCGTTGAGAGGATAGAAATCCAAAATCTAAAATCCCCAATTCACTTCACCGTTCGGCGTAGCTCCGGGAAGACCTTCGAGACCTTGTTCAAGACATAATCGCCGTAGGTGCCTTCGAAGGCGTGGACGCTGGCTTTGTCCCACCGCTCGTCCTTATCGTCGTGCAGCGTATCGGCGCCGGGCAGGTCGATGGGCAGGATGTGGGCGCCGAAGTTGGGATCGAAGAAAAAAGGGAACGACAGCCGCCCGCGCGTAGTCACGTTGCGCACGCGGTGCGGCGTTGAGCGATAGCGCCCGCGCGTCATGCGGTCGAGCATATCGCCGATGTTGCAGACGAACGAGCCGGGCACCGGCGGCGCGTCGATCCATCGATTCCGCGATTTGACCTGGAGGCCGCCCGTGTCGTCTTGTTTGAGGATGGTCAGCACGCCGTAATCGGTGTGTTCGCCGACGCCCCAGGGGGCTTCGTCGCCGGGCGGAGTGATCACGGGCGGGTAGTGGAAGATGCGAAACAGGATCAGCGGATCGGCGGTGTAGCGGTCGGCGAAGTACGAGGGTTCGAGGCCCAGGCTCAGGGCCAGGCCCGTCATCAAGGTGTGGCCGAGCGTGGTCAGGGCGGCCACGTAGGCGAGGACGGTTTCGCGGAAGCGCGGCATGTTTTCCGGAAACAGGTTCGGCCCGTGCAGTGGCAGCCCGGCGCGCACGCGGGGATCGTCGTCGCCCAACTCGGCGCCGAAGTAGAGGCCTTCTTTGGCGTCGGGCTTGCCGGAGGTCAATTCTTCGCTGAGGGAAAAATACCCTCGCCACGCCTTGCCGCCACGCACCATGCGGATCCGGCGTTTTTCTTCGAGATCCTGGGCGAAAAACCGGCGGCTGAGATCGTCTAACCGCTGCTGCAACCCTTCGTCTACGCCGTGCCCGACGATATAGAAAAACCCGTACTCTCGGCACGCCAGCCCGATTTTCGAGGCCACAGCCTGCGCATCGCCGATGCCCGTAACCAATGGGTTGATGTCGATCAACGGAACAGACGCCAGCCCGTCGTCTTTTGTTGATGAGGAAAGGGTCATGGGAAGTTGGTGCGTTTCAGCAGTCTCAGTAGATCCGGATTTGGGCGATGCCCGAGTACGTCCCGGTCGCCGAACGGGACCAAAAGCACGAATACGCGCCAGAAATCCCGTTCGGCGACCGGGATGTACTGAAATCCGGATCTACTGAGTCTGCGCGTCGCCACGACGTTGGTATCTATGCTCTGCTTCGGCTCTCTAGAAATTCTTCCAGACTCTGGCTAGTATTCATAATATTCTCCTTGAATTCGGTATACATCCCTTTGATGTTGTTGTCTGCGAAATACCACCGGGCTCCTATTTTACCATCCTTCCACTCGGTAACTCCGATCATAGTACCATTGTCTACAATCGTAAAATCCTTGCTCACACCGGGCCTGGCTCGATAGGGAAGATTATACTCTTCGATCAAGACTCGGACATTGATGCCGTACTCTTTCGCCTGCTTCCTCATGATGTGGATGGCATCATCATTTACGTCCACTCGCTTTTCGAACAGAAAAACACGTGTGACATCGACATTGGCAGCTTTATGGGCTCTAAGAAGTTCTTGCCCAAGCTCGGTCTCCCAGGTGTGCAAGTATCTTGGAATGCAGGTAGAAAAGACGGTGTCTTCTGCATGTTCATACAGAGCTACAGCAACGTTATGGTAGAAAGCCTCTGAAGAATGACTAAAAAGCTCACCACGAGACCATTCTTTTAGTTGCTCCAGATAATGACGACTAACCTCCAGAATAGCTTGTGAGAACACATCATTTTCGAGAGCGGGAAAGTTTGCAAAGTTTTTTTGAATGGCGAGAAAGGTCTCATCGACTCTGCGTCCCAACGAAGATCTGTTGTGGTCTTTCAGTCGAGTATTAATAGGAGCCGTGATGAAATGGTCCTGAGTAGTAGATTCTGATTTATAAAACTCCTTAAGAAAGCCGTAGAAATCGTCTCCCCATTCTAGAGATATCAGGTTAAAGACTCTTTCAAGGACTGGTTCATTAATGCTCTTACCCTCATACATCCTGGTAAGGGTTCTCGAATCAGGGCTGGGTATCGTAATATCTTTTTTCCCGCGACTGTTCTTGAGGAGCCGCTCTAACTCCTCATATTTTGTGTTACGTAAACGATATCGTCCCATGTTCTTCTTAACCAGGATTGACATAAAACCACAAGAAAATACAAAAACGTACAAAAAAAACTTTTGGCTCAATATGGGTTCCAGGGAGTTATCTGGCAAGGCCAGATGCAGGTTGATATCTTAGCCACGCAAGCTGCTCCGTCCATACCATCGAAGAAACAA